>CAZYZX010000002.1:243795-379992 GCA_964652025.1 uncultured Melioribacteraceae bacterium | reverse complement strand
AGTGCCCCGAAGAGGATTCGAACCTCTGACCTACAGTTTAGGAAACTGACGCTCTATCCTACTGAGCTACCGGGGCAGCTAATTTTTATTAGGATTACAATTATACGAAATTTAAATTTTTTAAGCAATTTTTAAAATTTATTGATTTTGTGATATTTATTTTTGAATTTTTATTAATATAATTTTATATTAAATTCCATATTTAAATTAAAATTTTAGTTTATAACATGAGAAATGCTTTAAAGACATTTTTTATATTAATTACATTGTCTACTTTAATTTTTGGAGAAGATAGAAACAATGTATTAATATTACATTCCTATCATTCTAATTTTAGGCGCACATATTTACAAAACGTTGGTATTCAAAATTCGTTTACAGCAAACAAAACGCCCGTTGATGTTTATATTGAATATCTTGATACTAAAAATTTTCTGTTAGAAAAAACAGAAAATAAATATTTAGAATTATTAAAAATTAAATATAGTAACATAAACTTTAAGGTAGTAATTGTTACAGATAATCCTGCTTTTTATTTTATTAAAAAATATAAAAACACTCTTTTCCCAAATTCTTATGTAGTATTTAGCGGGTTGGTTGGGTTTAAAGATGATATGATACCTGATAAGGATTTTTACACTGGTGTAATAGATAAATATTATTATAAGGAAAATATTGAATTAATTTTAAAACTTTTTCCAGATACAAAAGAAATAGTAACCTTTTTTGATGCATCGATTGCAGGAAGATATTTATATGAGGATTATAATCAGGCAAAAAGTCAATTTATTAACAAAGTAAAGTTTAAAGAAATTATAAATCCATCTTTTGAAACCTTAAAGAAAGAGGTTGGCAACTTAGAAAAAGGTCAAGTTTTATTGCTTGGAGAATTTAGTCAGGATAATGATGGAAGAGTAATTGAACAGAGAACAGTGATAGATGAAATAAGAACAATTTCTAAAGTTCCTGTTTTTGCAGTTGTTAAGGATTATATGAAAGAAGGAATTTTAGGAGGAAAGTTAACAAATCAATTAATATTTGGAAAGCTTGCAGGTAATATAGCAATAAAACTTTTAAATGGTAACACTCCATCAAAGATTAAAATAATAAAAAATATACCGGCTTCTTATACTTTTAATTATAAAGAAGTATTAAGGTTTAATATAAATGAAAATCTTTTACCAAAGAACAGTACTATATTATACAAACCGGCTTCTGTATGGGATACAAATAAGGAATTATTAACTAAAATTGGCTATGGTTTTGCAATATTGATATTGGTTATTTTAGCGTTAAGTATTATAATTATTTATAGAAAAAAGGCTGAAAAAGAAGTTAAGAAGGCAAAGGAATATATAGAAAAAATATTATCATCTTTAACAGATTGTGTTTGGAGTATAGATTTAGATAAAAACCTATTAACAAAAAACTCTTATTTTTCTCCAGTAATTGAACAGATTTATGGGCATACATATAATGAGTTTAAAGAAAATCCAGATTTATGGAAAAATTTAGTTTTGGAAGAAGACGAACCAACATTAAAAGAAAATTATATAAAGTTACTAAAAGGTGAAAGTAATAATGTTAACTTTAATTTTAGAATTAAAAGGCCAGATGGCAAAATTTATTGGATAGAGCAAAGTATAACAGTAACTGAAACAGAAGATGGCGGAAAGCGTTTAGATGGAATTGCAAAAAATGTTACAGAAAGAGTAATACAACATAACGAAATTATAAAATATTCTAAAGCAATAGAACAAAGCCCGGTTTCTATAATAATTACAGATATTGACGGAAATATTGAGTTTATTAATCCACACTTTACTAAGAATACCGGTTATGAATTTGATGAAGTTAAGGGACAAAATCCAAGAATATTAAAATCTGGTGTTATGAGTAAAGAGTTTTATGAAGATTTATGGGCAACAATACTTAAGGGGAAAAACTGGGTTGGTGAAATTTGTAATAAAAAGAAGAGTGGGGAATTATTTTGGGAGATAGCAGCTATTTCACCAATTAAAAATGAAAAAGGAGAGATAATTAATTTTGTAGCTGTTAAAGAAGATATAACAAATTTAAAGAATGTACAAAAAGAGCTGTTAGAAGCTAAAGAAAAAGCAGAGAAAGCAGATAGATTAAAGGATGAATTTTTAGCACAAATGTCCCATGAAATTAGAACACCAATTAATGCAATTTTAAGTTTTTCTGGATTGTTAAAAGAAGAATTGGAAGACAAAATTGATGATGATTTGAAGATGTCTTTTAATATAATGGCTCGTGCAGGTAAAAGAATAATTAGAACCATAGATTTAATATTAAATATGGCAGACTTACAAACTGGTTACTTTAAGCCAACATTTGAAGAAATAAATATTAAAGAAAAAATTAAAGATATAATAGAAATAGAATTTTTACAAGCAGCTAATGACAAAAATCTTGAACTTAGAGTTAACTATAATTCTAATACTACTACATTAAAACTAGATGCATATACATTCGATGAGATTTTGAAGAATTTGGTAGATAATGCAATAAAATATACCTTTAGTGGTTATGTAGAAGTGAGTGTTAATGATTACTCTGATGCAGAAATAGCTATGGAAGTTAAGGATACCGGGATTGGAATATCTGACGAATATTTATCAAATTTATTTGAACCATTTAGCCAAGAAGAGCAAGGTTATTCAAGACGATTTGAAGGAAATGGTTTAGGACTTGCATTAATTAAAAAATATGTAGAACTTAATAACGCTAAAATTACTGTGAATAGTAAAAAAGGAAAAGGAAGCACATTTACAGTTTACTTTAAAAAATAGGACATAGATGAAAGATATATCAGAAGGTTTTTTTTACGTATGTAATACTAAGCAAATAAAAGAAAACAGAGGGCAAAAGTTTTTTATAAACGATGAATATATTTCTGTTTTTTTTGTAAATGGTAAATATTACGCTACATCAAATATCTGTCCACACCAACATGCAAATATAATACATGATGGATTTATTGAGGATAATAAAGTTGTATGCCCTGCCCATGGTTGGGAATTTGACTTAGTGACCGGCAAACAACCCGATGGCAGAAAGGGATTAACAGTTTATGAGACATTAGTTTTAGAAAATAATTTGTATGTTAAAGTTATTCCCAAAAAGTTAAATTGGTAGAAGTTAAATTAAATTACGAATATATAGCTAAATTAGCTTATCAAATAGGATTTGATTTAGTGGGTGTAAGCGAGTATACTTTATTGACAAAAGAAGTAGAGTATTTAAAGGAATGGTTAAGCAAAGGTTATAACGGAGAGATGAAATATTTAGAACGAAATTTAGAAAAAAGAGAGGACGTTAGAGAGATATTATCAAGCGCAAATTCTGTTATTTCTTTAGGCATAAATTATTATAATGGAGAAAGATATACTAATAAAGATAATTACTATAAGGTAAGTAGATATGCGTGGGGAACAGATTATCATTATGTGATGTGGGAAAAGATTGATAAACTAATAGATATGATTAAAGCAGAAAATGCTGATTTTGAAGCAGTTAGATATGTAGATACGGGACCCGTTATGGATAAAGTGTGGGGCGTAAAATCTGGTTTAGGTTGGATGGGGAAACATACAAATATAATTAATAAAAATATTGGCAGTTGGTTTTTTATTGGTAATATATTTAGTAATGCTAAATTCGATAAATATAGTGAAGAGATAAAAGATTATTGTGGCAGATGTACTAAATGTATAGATAACTGTCCTACAGAAGCATTATTAGGAAATTATGAAATTAATGCTTCAAAATGCATATCATATTTAACAATTGAAAATAAGGGGGAAATACCAGAAGAGTTTAAAGGAAAATTTAATAATTGGTTATTTGGGTGTGATATTTGCCAAGAAGTTTGCCCATGGAATAAAAAGTTTTTTAAGCTAACAAAAGAAATGAATTTTATTATAGGAGAAAATGTTGAATTTAATGAGGAAGATTTTATAAATTTGAATAATAAAAGTTTTAAGGAAAGATTTAATAAAAGTGCAATATTACGCGCAAAGCTTAAAGGAATGGTGAGGAATGTAGAATTTTTAAAGAAGTTTTGAAACCTTTTTAATCAAAGTGAATCAAATTGTTGATAAAAAAATTGGAGAAAGAATGAGTAATTTTCATCACAAAGTGGCAATAATAGGAAGTGGCCCAGCCGGTTTAACGGCGGCAATTTATACTGCAAGAGCAAATTTAAACCCTGTTGTATTTGAAGGAATACAACCAGGAGGACAATTAACAATAACTACCGAAGTTGAAAACTTTCCAGGTTTTGAAAATGGTATACAAGGTCCAGAATTAATGGATATTATGAGAAAACAAGCCCAAAGATTTGGAGCAGACTGCCAGTTTAAAGAAATTGAAGAAGTAGACTTTAGCAAGAGACCCTTTGTATTAAAAAGTGGAAGTGAAGTTCATACAGCAGATGCGGTAATAATAGCCACGGGTGCTTCTGCAAAATTATTGGGGATAGAATCTGAAAAAGAATATATGGGTTATGGTGTTTCTGCGTGTGCCACATGCGATGGCTTCTTTTTTAGAAACTTAAAGGTGATGGTAGTAGGCGGTGGTGATACCGCAATGGAAGAAGCAAATTACTTAACTAGATTTGCTAGTGAAGTAACTATTGTTCATCGTAGAGATGAGTTTAGAGCTTCGAAAATAATGATTGATAGAGCAAAAAAGAATCCCAAAATTAAATTTGCTCTTAATTCTGTAATTCACGAAATAAAAGGAAAAACTGAAGGTAACAGAAAAATGGTAACTACTGCTGTACTTAAAGATACCAAAACAGGGGAATTAAGAGAAGAAGCAGTAGATGGAATTTTTATCGCAATAGGTCATCAACCAAATACAAAATTGTTTGAAGGTCAATTAGAGACTTACGAAAATGGTTATTTAAAGGTTACCCCTGGCACAACTAAAACAAGTGTGGAAGGAGTATTTGCAGCAGGAGACGTTGCAGATTCTGTTTATAGACAAGCGATTAGTGCTGCTGGTACTGGTTGCATGGCGGCCTTGGATGCACAAAGATATTTAGAAGCTTTAGGAATAGAATAGTTTTTTTGTTAAAATCTTATAAGCGAGTTTATTAATACTACTAATAAACTCGCTTTTTTATTTTAAACCAATATAATAAAATTATTTGATAATAAATTAATTTTTTATTATAATTATGTTCTTTTTAAATTATTATTTTGTAAAAAGTTAACTTTTTACTTAATTAGCTATTTAAATTAGATTTACTTTGCAATATGATAGCCAAAAATTTAGAGCATTTAGAAGAGACTATTCAAAATAAATGTTTAGAATTAGGGATTAAAAGAGATAGTATTACAGTAGTAGCTGTATCTAAAAATAACCCTATAAATGCAATTGAAGAGGCTTTTAATTGTGGTTATAAAAATTTTGGTGAAAATAAAGCACAAGAATTAAAAGATAAAGCAGAGTTGCTAAAGGAATATGATATTAATTGGCATTTTATAGGACATTTACAAACAAATAAAGTGAAATATATTATTAAATATGTAAATTTAATACATTCGGTAGACTCTGCTAACTTAGCTGATGAAATAGATAAAAGGGCATTAGCCAACAATAAAATTCAGCCAGTATTAATTGAATGTAACATAACTGATGAAAAAAGTAAATTTGGTTTAAGAGAAAAAGAAGAAATATTTAAAGTTGCAGAATATGTAAAGAGCAAAAAAAATTTAGAGCTAAAAGGATTAATGACGATGGCTCCTTTTACAGATGATGAAGGAATAATAAGATTAGCATTTAAGGGATTAAAAAATATCTTTGAAGAGCTAAATAATAATGGTTTTAGGTTAACGGAATTAAGTATGGGAATGACCAACGATTATTTGATTGCACTAGAAGAAGGTGCAACAATTTTAAGAATTGGTACAGCTATTTTTGGACCAAGGAACTACTAACGAGGTGAATATGAAATTAAGTGTATTAAATATAAAAAATCAAGAATTTAACACTTCGTTTAAGGGATATAATAAGGAAGAGGTTGCAGCTTTTTTAGAAAGAATAGCAGAAGAATTTGAAATTTTACAAAAAGAAAATGAAGCTTTAAAAAAAGAAAATGAAGTTTTAAAAGAGAATAATAAAAAATATAAAAAAATAGAGGAACATTTACAAAACACATTATTAAGTGCGCAAGAAACTTCTAGTAAAGCTTTAGAAACGGCAAATAAGCAAAAAGCATTAATAATAAGAGAAGCAGAATTAAGAGCAAGTCAAATTGTTGAGAAAGCTAAAGCAGATGCTAATGCTATAAGAGAATCTTTAATACGTTTACGTGAAGAGCGCAATACAATAATTGCAAAATTAAAAGCAATAGTAGAAACCCAAGCAAGCATTTTAGATGGTAAAGATATTAAAGTATTAGAAGATAATGTTGAAGAATTGGATAGTTACAAAAATTCTGATATAAATATTGATAAAATTTTGGAGAAATTACTATGAGTAGCTTATTAGCAAAGATTGAAGAAACAGTTAAAGTTATTAGAAAATATACGAATAAAGATTATGAAGTGGGTATAGTATTAGGGACAGGTTTAGGTGGTCTGGTTAATGAAATTAAAATTGAACATGAGATACATTATTCCGAGCTGCCACACTTTCCACTAAGTACAGTGGAATCTCACTCTGGCAAGTTGATATTGGGTACACTTTCTAATAAAAATGTATTTGTAATGCAAGGTAGATTTCATTTTTACGAAGGTTACACCATGCAACAGATAACGTATCCAATAAGAGTTATGAAAAAGATGGGGGTTAAAACATTAATACTTTCTAATGCATGTGGAGGAATGAATCCTCAGTTTAAGCGTGGGGATATAATGATTATTACAGATCATATAAATTTGCTTGGGGATAATCCATTAATTGGTAAAAACGAAGATGAGCTTGGTCCAAGATTTCCGGATATGAGCGAAGCTTATGATAAAAATTTAATTGCTTTGGCAGAGGAAATTGCTTTAGAAAATAAAATTAAAGTTCAAAAAGGAGTTTACGTTGCTGTTGCCGGACCTAATTTAGAAACTAAAGCTGAGTATAGATTTTTACGTGCAATAGGTGCAGATGTAGTTGGAATGTCTACCGTACCAGAGAATATTGTTGCAAACCATATGGGGATTAAAGTGTTTGGATTATGTATTGTAACAGATGAATGTTTTCCAGATTCGTTAAAACCTGTTGATTTAAAGGAAATATTAGCAGCAGCTGCAGAGGCTGAACCAAAAATGACAAAAATAATAAAAGAGGTAGTAAGCAAGCTGTGAATGAGATAAAAAAAATATATTATTTAACACCAGCTTTAATTACGTTTTTGTTGTTCTTATCTAATTTTATTAAATCAGATTTAGTTCAACATCCAATAACGGGGTATGGTGTTTGGTTTATATTGATGGTATTTATTTTTGCTTGTGGATATCTAATGAATAAAACGTTAGGATATTCATTTGGAGGGAAAATTATTTTTGCCGTAATAGTTGCCAATGTTTTTATTGCTATTTTATTAGTAACTATTTTTAGATTATATTTTGGCATGGAAGAAATGACAGCTGAGAATGCCATTTTATATTCTTTAAGGATAATAAGTTTAGGAAGTATGGGGTATTTTGGTCTTGCTATTAACGAAGTTTTTAGATTGCAAGAGAGATTATCTTTATGTGAGCAGAAGACTAACGTAATTAGTAACGATGTTAGTAGTAATAAAGATGTTGAGCTTACAATAAAAGAGGCAAGGTTAAAAGCAGATAAAATTTTATTAGAGGCAGAGGCTAAACTAAAAGATATTACTGCAAAAACTGAACAATTTGAAAATAAATTAAGAGAATTAATAAAAGCAGAAAGAGAATTAATAAAGAAGTACGAATCTAACGAAGAATAATAAATAGAATGTTTAACATTAATAAAAGGGATTATGTTTAAGCAATATAACGAAAAAATCGATTATCCTTTTATAGAGGAAAGTATACTAAAGTTTTGGAAAGAGAATAATATTTTTGAAAAAAGTATTAGCAGCAGACCGGAAAATAAGCCATTTACTTTTTACGAAGGACCGCCAACTGCTAATGGCAGACCAGGTATACACCATGTAATGGCAAGGACCTTAAAGGATTTAGTTTGTAGATATAAAACTTTAAAAGGTTATAGAGTAAACCGTAAAGCTGGTTGGGATACACATGGTTTACCTGTTGAAATAGAAGTAGAAAAACAACTTGGAATAAAAAATAAAAGTGAAATTCCAGAATATGGTATAGAAAAATATAATAATGCTTGCCGTAACTCTGTTTTTACCTATCTTAAAGATTGGGAAAAAATGACAGAGAGAATGGGGTATTGGGTAAATTTAGATGATGCATATATTACATGTACAAACGAATATATTGAGTCTGTTTGGTGGTCTTTAAAGCAATTGTTTGATAAAGGATTAATCTATAAAGATTATAAGATTGTACCACAATGCCCAAGAAGTGAAACAGTGTTATCTAGCCACGAATTAGCACTTGGTTATAAAGAAACTAAAGATCCATCTGTTTATGTATTAATGAAGGTTTTAGATGAAGAACTTAAAAAAGATGGCGAAACCTACTTTTTAGTTTGGACAACTACACCTTGGACGCTAATTAGTAACGTTGGCTTAGCTGTGGGTAAAGATATTGATTATGTTAAAATAAAAGTTGAAGATAAATATTTTATATTGGCAGAAGCAAGGCTATCTGTAATAAAAGAAGAATATGAGATTGTTGATAGATTTAAAGGAATTGAATTAGTTGGAAAAAAATATGACCAGTTATTTAAGTATTTAACAGTAGATAAACCAGGTTTTTTTGTAATAGAGGGAGATTTTGTTAGTACAGAAGATGGTAGTGGAATAGTACATATTGCTCCTGCATTTGGTGCCGATGACTACGAAGTATCTAAAAAATACAACTTACCATTTTTACAACCTGTAAAAAGGAATGGTACATTTACAGATGAAATAACCGATTTTGCTGGTCAATTTGTAAAAGATGCAGATACAGGAATAATAATTAAACTTAAAGAGATGGGGCAACTTTACCGTAAAGAAACAATTACGCACAGTTACCCATTTAGTTGGAGATTTGACGATGTTCCAGTAATTTATTATGCAAGGGAAAGTTGGTTTATAAAGACCACCCAAATTGCAGATAAAATGATTGAATTAAATAAAACAATAAATTGGTTCCCACCAGAAGTTGGTTCTGGTAGATTTGGAAATTGGCTTGAAGAAAATAAGGATTGGGCATTAAGTAGAGATAGATTTTGGGCAACACCTTTACCAATTTGGGTAAGTGATGATGGTGATATGTTTGCAGTTGGAAGTATTGAAGAATTAAAGCAAGGTTATGTTTTAAGAGATGGGGAAAAAGTATCTGTTGCAGATTTAGAAAACATAGATTTGCACAAGCCATATGTAGATGAGATCTATTTTGAAAAAAATGGAAAAGTTTATAAACGAACACCAGAACTAATAGATGTTTGGTACGATTCAGGTTCAATGCCATTTGCTCAATTCCATTATCCTTTTGAAAATAAGGAATGGTTTGAACAAAACTTTCCAGCAGATTTTATTTGTGAAGGTATAGACCAAACACGCGGTTGGTTTTATACATTACATGCAATAGCAACAATGCTTTTTGGAAAAGTAGCATATAAGAATATATTAGTTAACGAGCTTATATTAGATAAGAACGGACACAAGATGAGTAAATCCCGCGGAAATGCAGTAGATCCGTTCGAATTATTTAATACATTTGGTGCAGATGTTACAAGGTGGTATTTGGTAACAACATCCCCACCATGGAAACCAACTTTATTTGATAAAGATGGTGTTTTAGAAGTACAAAGAAAATTCTTTGGCACATTAATGAATACTTATTCTTTCTTTGCATTATATGCAAATGTAGATAAATTTACACACGCTGAGGAATTAATACCATATGAAGAAAGACCAGAAATAGATAGATGGATTATAAGTAAATTAGGTAGTTTAATTACAGAATATGATTCCTTAATGGAAAAATATGATGTTACAAAAGCAGCAAGAATAGTAGCTAATTTTACAATAGACCATTTATCTAATTGGTATGTAAGAAGAAATAGAAGAAGATTTTGGAAAAGCGAAGTTAATAAAAATAAATTAGCTGCATATCAAACATTATATGAATGCTTAATAACAATAACCAAGTTAGCGTCTCCATTTGCACCTATGATAAGTGACGAGATATATAAAAACTTAAATGATGTAACAAAGTTAGAAAATTACGAGTCTGTACACTTATCAGAATTTCCAAAGCCAACATATTTGGATGAAAAATTAGAAGAAAAGATGGATATTGCACAGAGAATAGTTTATTTAACAAGAGCAATGCGTGCAAAAAGTAATTTAAAAGTAAGAATTCCATTAAAGAAGATTATAGTGGCTTTGGAAAAGGAAAAAAGAGAAGCAGTAGAAAATATGGCAAGTGTAATATTGGATGAAGTTAACATTAAAGAATTGCAAGTATTGGATGATGATTCTTCGATAGTTAATAAAACAGCAAAAGCCAACTTTAAAGTAATAGGACCAAAATATGGAAAGCTTGTTAAAGATTTAGGAAATAGAATAAAAGAGTTAACTAAAGAAGAAATTGCCGAATTAGAAAAGACTGGTAAATTAGAAATAGTTGTTTCAGAGCAAAATATAACTATAGGTTTAGAAGAAGTTGAAATAATGAGTAGCAACATAGAAGGCTGGTTAGTAGAAAGTGATAATGGAATAACAGTTGCAATTGACACAGAATTAAGCGAAGATTTAATTGCAGAAGGTTATGCAAGAGAGTTTGTAAATAGAGTACAAAATTTAAGAAAGGATAGCGGATTAGATATAATAGATAGAATAAAAATTTTATACAAAACCGATAAGAAATTAGTTGACTATGTTCAAAAATTTTCCGATTATATATGTAATGAAACTTTAGCAGACGTATTGCAGCATGTAGAGGGTATTGATGCAAGCGCAACAGAATTTGAGATAGCAGACTATAAGTGTACTATAGCAATAGAAAAATTAGAAAAATAATATAAACGGAGGAAAAAATGGCCCGTTGTGCAAAAAAAAGTACTGAAGAAAAAGTTGAAACTTCAAAAGAGAAGACAACAAAAAAGAAGGCAGAGAAAGTTGCTGTAAAAGAAGAAAGCAAACCTGTTGAAACAAAGACAGAAAAGAAAACAAAAGCAACTAAAGCTAAAAAGGAAGAGCTAAAAGTAGAGGCTGAGCCAAAAAAAACGAAAAAAGCAACCAAAGTTGAAGAAGTGAAAGAAGAAGTTAAAAAAGAAAAGGCTAAGAAAAAGGTAAGCAAAAAAGAAGAAAAGCCGATAGAAGTGAAGGAAGAGCAACCCGTTAAAGAAGAAGAAAAAGTTGCTACTGTAGCTGAAAATGTAAGTGAAGGAGAAAATATAATTGAAGTGATGTCACCTTCTAGAAAGATGAAAAAGATAAAAGGTTATTCACAAAAAGACTTAGACGAGTTTAAAGAGTTAATATTACAAAAGCGCGAAGAAATTATTGAACAGTTACAAATGTTGAAAGAACAGATGATGGATCCTGCAACGGGTCAGTATGTTAACGAAAACTCGCCATACTCCTTGCACATGGCAGAACAAGGAACAGATGCACAAGAGAGAGAAAAATTATATTTATGGGCTCAAAGAGAAAATAAGTTTTTAGGTTATTTAGAAGATGCGTTAGTTAGAATTGAAAATAAAACTTATGGAATTTGTATAGAATGTATCGACGAGCCACAAAATTTATGTCCAACTTGTCCATTAATTCCAAAGGAAAGATTAAAAGCAGTGCCACATACACAGCATTGTTTACAAGTTAAAACAAAAATGCAAAAAAAATAGATGGTAAATTAGTGAAAGTTCTTTATTATTCGTTAGTTGTTGTTATAATAGATCAAATAACCAAAATTTTAGTAAAAGGGATTTACATCCCTTTTCTAAATTTTAATATTGCTGGAATAGATAAACATCAAAGTATAAAAGTAGTAGGAGATTTTCTACAAATTACATTTGTAGAAAATCCTGGCATGGCATTTGGAATTGGAGTGAATAGTGGCGTAAAGTTATTTTTATCTTTATTTACTATTGCAGCAATTATTGGGGTATTGTATTATCTTTATTTATCAAAAAATGAAAAGTTTATATTTAGATTTGCTTTAGCTTTGATATTAGGTGGAGCATTTGGTAATCTTATAGATAGAGTTTTTTATGGTGTGATTTATGGATATGCACCAATATTTTATGGTCATGTAGTAGATTTTATAAATGTTGAATTTTTTGATTTTAAGTTATTTGGACAAACATACGAAAGATTTCCAATTTTTAACATAGCCGATAGTGCTGTTTCAATTGGTGTAGTATTATTATTGTTTTTTAATAAAAAGGAAAAGGAAGAAAAGAAAGTAGAAGATAATGTAAGCGAAAACGTTAAAGACTTAGAGCAAGAGGAAACAATAGAAATACAGCCCGATGGGAAAAATAATAACTGAAAAAAACATAAGAATAGAAATTACTGAGGGGAAGAAAAAAGAAAGAATAGATGTATATTTAACAAATTCCATTGAAAACTCCACCCGAACAAAAATTCAAAAACTTATTAAGGCAGAATTAGTAAAGGTTAATGGGAAACCTGTTAAAGCAAATTATTTAGTAATGCCAAGAGATATAATAGATGTTACAATTCCTATTAGCCCACGACCAGAAAATACAGAAGCCGAAGATATACCATTGGATATAATTTATGAAGATGAATATTTATTAGTAGTAAATAAACCAGCAGGCATAGTAGTACATCCTGCATTGGGGAATTATACTGGTACATTAGTAAATGCATTATTGTACCACATAAATAAATTAAGTGAAGGTAGTGAACCAGGGCGGCCGGGCATAGTGCATAGAATTGATAAAGATACAAGCGGATTATTATTAATAGCAAAAGATGAAGAAACACATGCTTTTTTAGCAAAGCAATTTGCACAGCACACAGTAGAAAGGGAATATTGGGCAGTATGTTGGGGAATATTTAAAGAAAAGGAGGGGGAAATAATAGGTAATATTACAAGAAGTAATAAAGATAGAAAAATATTTACAGTTCATAAAGAGCTTGGTAAATATGCTCAAACAAATTATAAAGTTATTGAAGAATACGAGTTTTGCAGTTTGATAAGTTGTAAATTAAAAACAGGAAGAACCCATCAGATAAGAGTACATTTAAATAGCATAAATCATCCTATTTTTGGTGATCCTACATATAATGGAAGGAAAATAATATATGGCAGTGACTTGCCAAAAATAAAAAGTAGAGTAGATAACTTATTACAAATTATAACCCGCCAAGCACTACACGCTAAAACAATAGGATTTATTCATCCAAAAACAAAAGAGAAAATGTTTTTTGACTCTGAGTTACCGGAAGATATTAAAAAACTGATTGAAAAACTAAAAGCTTCATAGTCAAAAATAATTACCCTAATTGTAAATAAATAATTTCTAAAAAAAACCTTTTTTTTATTGAAATATGAGTTAAATTTTGTATATTAAACAATATTAGATTAAAGGTTTTTGAGAACAAAAGTGATAAAACTAAGAACTAACCAATTATTAATTTATTTAGGAAAATTTTTAGCACTACTAAGCCCGGTAGAATCCGGGCATTCGGTCAAAAACCTTCGATCTATTTATAAAACATAAAATAGAAGGAAGGATAACTATGGTATCAAACATCACATTTGAAGCTAGCGAAATTAAAGCAAAAGTAGAACTACCAGAAAATTTAGTGTTTGGTAGAACTTTTACTCCTCACATGTTCGAAATGGACTATGACCCCAAAAAAGGTGAATGGGTAAATGCAAGAATTAAAGATTATGGACCAATTGAATTAAGCCCCGCCACAATGGTATTTCATTATGCACAAGCAATATTTGAAGGTTTAAAAGCGTATAAGCAAGAAGATGGTCGTATTGCGATGTTTAGACCTGATAAAAATATTGAAAGGTTTAATAATTCATGTCGCAGGATGTGCATTCCAGAAATTGACACAGAGCTTTTTATGGAAGCGATGAAAGAATTAATTAAGCTTGATAGTGAATGGATCCCAACAAAACAGGGTCATGCTTTGTATATTAGGCCATTTGCATTTGCCAGTGAGCCAGTATTAGGTGTAAGACCTTCAGAAAACTTTAAATTTATGATTATTTTAAGCCCTGTTGGTCCATATTATCCAGAAGGTTTTAAGCCTGTACCAATAATGGCAACCGACAAATATGTGCGTGCTGTTAGAAAGGGAGTTGGTGATTGTAAAACAGCAGGAAATTATGCTGCAAGTTTGCTTGCACAAAGAGAAGCAAGAGCCGAAGGGTATACCCAAGTATTATGGTTAGATGGCATTGAACAAAAATATATTGAAGAAGTAGGAACTATGAATATTTTTGTTAGATTTAAAGATGAAATAGCAACCCCTGCTTTAACCGGTTCAATTTTGCCGGGTGTAACAAGAATGTCTGTTATTCAATTGCTAAAAGATAAAGGATATAATGTTAAAGAAAGAGCAATAGCATTACAAGAAGTTTTAGATGGATACAAAAATGGTAATTTAATAGAATTATTTGGTAGTGGTACAGCAGCAGTTATATCTGCAGTTGGAAGACTAAAATATAATGACGAAGTACTTTTATTTAGCGATGAAAAACCAGGTGAATTGAGTAATGAACTTTACGAGGAATTAACAGGAATACAATATGGCAGAATAGAAGACAAATATAATTGGTTAACTTACGTGGATTAGGATATAAAAATGAAAAAATTGTTTTTTGTTTTAATAGCTGTAGTATTTTATACTACAGCTTTTTATTGTCAGCAAGCACCAAAAAATATAATATTTTTGATTGGTGATGGGATGAGTATAAATAGTGTTGGAATATCTGACATGTTTTTAGAAAACTCACCATATAGAAGATTTACACATACTGGTTTAGTAATTACAGTTGCAGCAGATAAGTTAATAACCGATTCTGGTGCGGGTGCAACAGCATATGCAACAGGTTATAGAACCAAAAAGTTAATGGTTTCTTATAAACCAGATAGTACTAAGGCAGAAACTATATTGGAGTTTTTAGCGGATAGAGGTTATGCTACAGGTATAATCGCAACAAGTTCGTTAACAGATGCAACACCAGCTTGTTTTGGAACACATTCTTTAACAAGATATAGTTTTTATGATATTGCTAATCAGTTTTCTGAGCTTAAAATTAATTATTTAGTTGGTGGTGGAACGCAATACTTTTTACCAGAAAATTTAGGTGGAACAAGGCAAGATGGAATAAATGTTGTTCAAAAATTTGAAGATAAGGGTTTTGTATATTTTGATAAAATAGAGAATTTATTAGCGTATAAGGAAAATAAGCCAGTTTTAGGATTAATAGGATATGATGAAATGCCAGAGGCATGGAATAGACAATTTAAATTAGGGGACTTGGCTAAATCAGGGATAGAACATTTGAAGAATACTGGTAAAAACTTTTTTATAATGATTGAAGGTTCGCAAATAGATAATGTTAACCATAGTAATAATAAAGATGGTTTAGTATTAGAATTAAACGATTTTAATTCAGCTGTAAACTATGCATTAGATTTTGCAGAAAAAGATAAAAATACTTTAGTTGTAGTAATAGCAGATCATGATACGGGTGGGCTATCGGTTATTAATGGTGATTTAAGTAAAAAAACATTTGATATTGGATGGACTACCAAAAACCATGCAGCAAATCCTGTTGCTGTATTTGCAAAAGGACCAGGTGCAGAAAAGTTTACAGGGTTATTAGATAATTATCAAATAGGGCGTATATTATTTAGTTTTTTCGGTAAAACAATTAATTAAAATTAAAGTGAAAAATTATATTGAAAAATTACTAGAAAAGCTTGGGAAAAAAGTAATTGATTTTTTTACCGAATTTGGTCAAGTTTCTTTATTATTATTTAGAATAATTAGATTTGCACCAAATATGATAAAAAATAGAAATTTGCTATTGATGCAAATGGAACATATTGGTGTAAATTCATTACCATTAGTATTAATAATTGCTTCATTTACGGGTGCAGTAGCTGCATGGCAAGCGGCATATCAATTAAAAGGATTAGCACCTCTATCATTTTTAGGCACAGCAACAAGTAGGGCAATAATAACAGAATTAGGTCCTGTGCTTACAGCTATAGTAATAGCAGGTAGAGTAGGAGCATCTATAGCTGCAGAGTTGGGGAGTATGAAAGTAACAGAGCAAATAGATGCTTTAGAAACTATGGGTATTAGCCCAATTAGATATCTTGCTATGCCAAGATTTTTTGCCACTATATTTATGATGCCAATATTAATTTCTATTGCAAATACAATTGCTGTAATTGGTGCATTCATAATTTCTAGGTATTTTTTAGGTGTATCTTTTGATGTTTTTTTTGACTCTGTTAAACGCTATTTTTTGGTAAGTGATTTTATGTTTGGATTAATAAAGGGGATAGTTTTTGGAGGGGTTACATCCCTTTTAGGTTGCCATATTGGTTTTAGGACAGAAGGAGGTGCAGAAGGAGTTGGACTATCTACAATTAGAAGTTTTGTTATTTCTAGTGCTTTAATTTTAATTTTAGACTATATAATTTGGACTTTAGCTTTTTAGTTTTTTACTTTCTTGATATAACTTGATATAAAGTTAGCATTTCTTGTTTTCCTTTTACCTGAATAGGTGGTTTTTCTACAGTAATAAATTTATCTTTTACTTTAGTGTAAACAGAATGACTTATTAAGATTGAATTTGGGGTATCTTTTGTTAATGTTTCAATTCTTTTTCCTGTATTTACAGTATCACCAGTAATAGAGTATTCAATTCTATCTTCACTACCTAAATTACCAGCAACAACCAATCCACTGTTAATTCCAATACCTACAGCAATATTTTTATTTAATAGTTCTTTAAATTTAGAATTAAGTTCATTTATGGCATCCAACATATCTAATGCACAATAAACAGCGTTAGTTTCGTTGTTATTGTTTGTGATAGGAGCTCCAAAAACAGCAAATACTTCATCACCAACAAATTGGGCAACAAAACCATCATGTTTTTTTACGCATTTAGTCATTAAAGAATAGTATGTATTAAGAAAATTAACAGTTTGTTGAGGTTTTAGTGTTTCGCAAAGAGCAGTGAACCCACGTAAATCACAAAACAGAATAGTTACTTCTCGCAATTCTCCTTCAAAAATAGATTCCTCACCCTTAGTTAATACCTTTTCTACAACTGAATTAGGGACATATTTTTCAAATAGCTTTAAAATTTTCTCTTGTTCTAAAATTTTATTTTGTAATTCTTCTATAAGTTTTTTGTTTTTTAATTGTAAAAGATATAATTGTTTAGCGTTTTCAATAGCTATTTTAAGTTCATTATAATCCCAAGGTTTAGTTATGTAACGATAAATATGACCATTATTTATAGCTTCTACAATGGCATCTATATCACTATACCCTGTTAAAATCATTCTAATGGTATTTGGATACTCGCTTACGATTTTTTCTAGAAATTGCACACCAGTAATTTCAGGCATTCTTTGGTCTGTAATAACTAAACCAATATCATTATGTTTTAATATTTCAAAACCTTCTTTAGCAGATAAAGCAGTAAATACATTGTAATCGCGTCTAAAGGCAGCTTTAAATGATATTAAATTATGCTCTTCATCATCTACGTACAAGATAGAAAAGTAATCTTTCATAAACCAAAATCTTAAGCAAAATATATAAAGTAATTTAATATACTAAAATAAAATATAAAAATAAAATGTAAGAGGAATAATATTGCTTTTTATTTTTATTTTATGCAATTTAATAAATATGAAATAAAGGATATAATTTATTTCAACATAAATAGGAGAAAGGGTATGGAAAAATATTTATATTTGTCATTAATGCCCGAAGCTTTAATAGCATCTATGCTACCGCCAGAAGATTTTGGTAATTACTTAGCAGTAGGAACCAAAAAACGAACCAGAGGGCAAGCAATATTTTTTGAAGTTGAACCAAATTTTAAGTCCGATTATTTCAATTTTGCTGATATTGACCAAAGATGTGTGCCACATCCAGATGGGAAGCCCAAAAGCTCTGTTTATTTATCTATTTATCGTGTTTTAGAAAATGTACCGCTACAAAGTCTTAAAAAATTATATCTTGTAACCGATGATGGGAAGGTGTTAGGGTTAGATAAAACAGAATATTTAGGTGATAACAAAGAAGAATTACATTTATACCAGCAACTGTGTCCGGTTACTCCGCAAATAGCATCCAAGTATAATCCAGAACAATTTATGAAATTTGTTACAAATCGAAATCAACCAGTATCGGTTCCTAAACTTGTTTTTGTAGAGCTTATTTTAGATGATTTAGCGTTGGATCCTAAAAATGCTAGTGCGGATAATTTACCATATTTGAATATTGACCACTTGCGGGATTGTTTAGAAGGATTAAAAAAAGAACCAAATAAGTTTACTAAAACTGTAATTAGATATTTACAAGGGGATATTTTATATAGGACTTGTAAAAATGGCTTTTTTGTAGGAGACCAAGAGAATTTAATTTACTATCAGTTCCCAAGTAAAGAGGAATTACTAGATAAATATTACTCTTGGTATAGAAGTGCTTTAGTTTTAGGTTTTAGATAATAATTTGCGGGGAAGACAATGGATAATATAATATTTTGGTTAGTCCCAATAAACTCTATTTTAGCTTTAGCATTTGCAGTATACTTTTTTAAGCAAATGATGAAAGAATCTGAGGGGAATGAAAGAATGCAAAAAATTGCGCTTTACGTTAGAAAGGGCGCAATGGCATATTTAAAGCAACAATATAAGGTAGTAATAATATTTTTTATAGTAATGACTTTGCTGTTTTCTGTTTTAGCATATTTTAATGTACAAAATGGGTGGGTACCATTTGCATTTATTACTGGGGGATTTTTTAGTGGTTTAGCAGGTTATTTTGGAATGAAAACAGCCACATATGCATCTGGTAGAACTGCGTTTGCTGCACAAAAATCGCTTAACGATGGGTTAAAGATAGCTTTTAGAAGTGGTGCAGTAATGGGTTTAGTTGTAGTTGGCTTAGGGTTGTTAGATATATCGCTATGGTTTATAGTATTAAATTATTTTATACAGGATACCAGTAATACGCATAAATTGGTGGTTATAACCACAACAATGTTAACTTTTGGAATGGGAGCTTCTACACAAGCATTATTTGCAAGAGTTGGAGGAGGAATTTATACTAAAGCTGCCGATGTTGGTGGTGACTTAGTGGGGAAAGTTGAGGCAGGAATACCAGAAGATGACCCACGTAACCCGGCAACTATAGCAGATAACGTAGGTGATAATGTGGGTGACGTTGCAGGAATGGGAGCAGACTTGTATGAATCTTATTGTGGTTCTATATTGGCTACTTCTGCTTTAGGTGCAGCTGCATTTTATAACAACCCTAATCAACAAATTAATGCTGTATTAGCACCTATGTTAATTGCAGCAATTGGAATATTGCTATCTATAATTGGAATTTTCTTGGTTAAAACCAAAGAAGGTGCTACACAAAAAGATTTATTAAATTCACTTTCAATGGGTATAAATACTAGTAGTGTGTTAATAATTATTGGTTCTTTTTTAATTATGCGTTCTTTAAATATAGAAAATTGGTTTGGTATTTGGGGAAGCATAGTAGTGGGATTAATAACTGGGATAGTTATAGGAAAAGGAACAGAATATTTTACATCTGCATCATTTAATCCAACCAAAAAAATAGCAGAAAGTGCAAAAACAGGCCCCGCAACGGTAATAATTGCGGGCTTGGGGTCTGGAATGATTTCCACAGCAATTCCGGTAATTGCAGTAGTATTGGGAATATTTTTTGCATTTTTATTTGCTGCCAATTTTGATTTAAGTAATCTAAGTAAAGGTTTATATGGTATAGGCATAGCAGCAGTTGGAATGTTATCTACATTGGGTATTACGCTAGCTACCGATGCATATGGACCGATAGCAGATAATGCTGGTGGAAATGCGGAAATGAGTGGATTAGGAGTAGAAGTAAGAAAGCGAACTGATGCTTTAGATGCTTTGGGTAATACAACAGCTGCAACAGGCAAAGGTTTTGCAATAGGAAGTGCCGCCTTAACTGCCTTAGCTTTGTTAGCGTCTTACGTAGAAGAATTAAAGGTTGGGCTTATTAGGTTAGGTACAGAGACGTTAAAAATAGGTGAAAATGTAGTAATTAATGTTAAGGATGCCAATCTAACTGATTTTATGAATTATTTTAATGTAAATTTAATGAACCCATATGTTTTGATTGGGGTATTTATTGGTGCAATGATGGCATTCTTATTCTGCGGATTAACAATGAACGCTGTAGGAAGAGCAGCACAAAAAATGGTAGATGAGGTGCGTAGACAGTTTAGAGAAATACCTGGAATATTAGAAGGTAAGAATGAACCAGATTATGCGATGTGTGTGGAAATATCTACAAAAGGTGCACAAAAAGAAATGATATTACCCTCAATTCTTGCTATTATAACACCAATATTAACGGGTATTGTTTTTGGAGTACCAGGTGTAATGGGTTTATTAGCAGGTTCATTAGGGTCAGGATTTGTTTTAGCAGTATTTATGGCTAATAGTGGGGGCTCGTGGGATAATGCCAAAAAGTATGTTGAAGAAGGAAATTTGGGAGGCAAAGGCTCTAACGCTCACAAAGCTACAGTTATTGGAGATACCGTTGGAGATCCATTTAAAGATACAAGTGGTCCAAGCTTAAATATATTAATAAAACTTATGAGCATGGTTGCAATTGTAATGAGTGGTTTAACGGTTGCTTTTAAGTTGTTTTAAATACAAAAAAAAATTCTATAAAACCTCCGTTAATCGGAGGTTTTTTTTTGCCATTTTGATTTAAATTTTATTATATTAATACAAAATAATGGAAAAGATATGAATGAGCATATTTTAAGTAAGCAGATAAAAGAGTCTGATAACCGCAATTCCCAAGAAATTATAAATGAATATGAAACAAAAATAAAAGAATTAGAAGAAAAAATTAGAATTTTAGAAGAAGAAAATATTAATTTAAAGACGGTGTTATGGGGCGTAGATGCGGGAACATTTATTTGGGATGTAAAAAATGATTTAGTGGAAGTAAATGAAAGATATTGTAACATGCTTGGATACAGTAAAGATGAGTTTTCCGTTACAAATTCGGATGATTTTAATATCTTAATTCACCCGGAAGACTTACCTAATGTTGAAAAAGAAATAGTTGATAATTTTGAAAATAAAAAAGGCTCAATAGAATGTGAATTTAGAATGGCTCATAAATCTGGTGCTTGGATTTGGGTTTTATGTAAGGGAAAAGTTACTAAAAGAGATGAAAAAGGAGCGGCATTAATAATAAGTGGGATGCATTTAGATATTACAAAAGTAAAAGTTTTGCAAGAAAAATATAATGCAAGCTTAGCATTGTGGCATTCGGTTTTCGATTACCATACTTCTATTATGCTTTTAATTGAACCAATAAGCGGTAAAATAGTTGATGCAAATATTAGTGCTAGTAAATTTTATGGATATTCTTTAGAAAAGCTAAGGAGTATGTATATACAAGAGATAAATATGTTAAGAGAAGATGAAGTTGAAAAGGAAAGATTAAAAGCTTTACATTTTAAAAGAAATTATTTTATTTTTCCACATAAAATAGCTAATGGAGAGATAAAAACTGTAGAAGTGCATTCATCAATAGTTTATATAGATAATCAAAAGTTGTTATTTTCAATTATTCATGATATTACAGAGAGAATAACTTTATTGAATTTAATAAAAACAATGAATCAAAATTACGAGATGTTTTTAAATTCGATTGATGAATTTTTATTTGTATTTTCTAATGATGGAGAAATATTATTTATAAATAATGTGGTTAAGGATAAGTTACAAATTAATTTGGATAATATAAATAAGATTAAAGATGAAATATTTTTTATTGATGATAATTTACCAGTTAATTTTAATGAGTTACATAATAATAATTTTTGTTATTTACCTAAGTTTATATTGAATGACAACAATACAAAAATACCAGTTGAAGTAAGAGTTATTAATGGTTTTTGGGATGGTAAGCATGTGCACTATTTAATTGCAAAAGATATTACGCAAATAGTATTATCAGAGGAGAAATTTTCTAAACTATTTAAGTTACTTTCTGTGCCTGTAGCAATTACAGAATCATTAAACGGAAATATTGTTGAAGTAAATTATGCATTTTGTAAATTATTTGAATTTGAAGAAAGTGAAGTTATTGGAAAAAATGCAATAGAATTAGGAATATTAAGCTTAGATGTGAGAGAAATGATTATAGAAAAAATAGCAGAGGCAGGGTTTATTAAAGATTTAGAAATAGTTGCATACACAAAAAGTAAAAAAGAAAAAATAATTTTAGTTTCTATTGGAATAATAAATGTATATGGAAAGATTTTCAGAATTACATCAGTAATAGATATAACCGAAATTAGAAATAAAGAAAAACAGTTAATTAAGTTGAATGAAGAATTATTGGCATATCAAGAGATAATAAAACAAGGATTGAAAGAAAAAGAGGATATAATAAATAAATTAAATGAGACCAAAAAAATAAATGAAGAAAAGGATAAGTTATTTAGTATTATCTCGCATGATTTGCGCAGTCCATTTCAAGAATTTTTAGGATTAACTGAAATTTTAGTAAATAATGAATTAAAAATTGATGAAGCTGAAAAACAAGAGCTATTTAATCAATTAAATGTACAGGTAAAAAATCTTTATAATTTACTAATAAATTTATTAGAATGGTCTAAGATTAAAAGGGGCATAATTGACTTTGAGCCAATAAAAATAAATATAAGTAAATTAGTTAAAAATAGTTTTAATGTGCTAGCTGATAATGCAAAAAGTAAAGAAATAATTTTTAGGGATAATGTAAAGGAAGAATATTATGGTTTAGTAGATGAAAAAATGTTTAATTCTATTTTACGTAATTTAATTTCAAATGCAATAAAATTTAGCAATATTAAAGGACAAATTATTATTGATTGTAAAGATTTTGATGAGAAATATTTATTAGTTTCTGTTCAGGATAATGGAATAGGAATTCCTGATGAAATAAAAGATAAGTTATTTAAAATCGGTTCTAAAATTAATAGAAAAGGGACTGCGGGAGAAGAAAGTTCTGGCTTAGGGTTATTACTGTGTAAAGAGTTTATTGAAAAGCATAATGGTAAGATTTGGGTTGAAAGTGAGGTAGGAAATGGAACTACTTTTTATTTTACAATTCCTAAATAATGTTTGATATTAAAGGAGTGATTAATGATTGTAATTGAGATTGTCTATAATTTATCGTTACTGTTAGTTGCGGGTGTTATTTCAGATTTTATCAATAAAAAATTTAATAAATGTTTATTAAGTGGGAAAATATTTCAGGGTATTGCATTTGGGTTAATAGCAGTGTTAGCCATGCTAAATCCATTTGTATTAGCAAAGGGAATAATATTTGATGGAAGGTCAATTATTATAAGTTTATCAACACTTTTTATGGGGCCAATAACAGGGATAATTACAGCATTATTTGCTATTGTTACCAGAATAATTATTGGTGGTAATGGTGTAGTTGTAGGCGTTTCTGTAATCATTTCTTCATTTTTATGTGGTTATTTATTTTATTATTTGGTACTGAAAAAAAATTAGAAATAAATGATGCCATATTATATTTATTTGGTTTATTAGTTCATATCATAATGTTGTTTTTAATGTTCTTTTTACCAAAAAATTTTGCATGGGTAACTTTTAAAGTTGTTGGGTTAACAGTTATTACAATATATCCATTAATTACATTATTTTTAGGGAAAATTTTATTAAACCAATCACAAAATGAAGAGCTTACAAAGGATTTAGAAGAAAATGAAGATAAATTAAGGTATTTTTTGGAATATTCTCCATTAGCTGTTATTGAGTGGGATAATAACGGAAAGATTACATATTGGAATAAAGAGGCTGAAAAAGTTTTTGAATATAGTGAAGAAGAAGTAATAGGAAAAACAGAATTTGAAATTAATTTGATATACAAAGATGATATTGAATTAGTGCAAAAAGTTATTTATGATATGCATATTGGTGAAAAGGGATACTCTGTTAATATAAATAGAAATGTAACAAAAAGTGGAAAAGTAAAATATTGCGAGTGGTATAATACAATTAGAAAAGATAATAAAGGAGAAGTTTTAAATTCAATTTCACTTATTTTAGATATAACAGAAAGAAAAAAAGCGGAATTTGCCTTAATTAATAATGAAAAGAAACTTAATGATATAATTACTTTTTTACCAGATGCAACATTTGCAATTGATAAAAATCATAAAATTATAATATGGAATAAAGCGATGGAGGATTTGACAGGTTTAAAGGCCGAAGAAATGATAGGTGCCAATGGATATCAATATGCAATTCCTTTTTATGGTATAGAAAGACCAATGTTAATCGATTTAATTTTTAATTATGATAATAATATAAAAGAACAATATAAGGATTTAACACAACAGGGAGATTCATTTACAACTAGGGTATTTTGTACTAATTTTAATAATGGTCAAGGCGGATGGTTTTATTCTAAAGCATCCCCTTTATATGATAGCGAAGGTAATATAATTGGTGCAATAGAATCTTTACGTGATATAACTGAACAAAAATTAAGGGATGAAAAGGAAAAAGAAAGAATTGAAAAAGTTAACCAATTACAAGAATTTTTGCTAGAAAGTGCCACTTCTGAATTTTTAATTAACGGAAATATTAAATTATTTATCAATTACATAACAGAACGAATAGGAACATTTTTGAAAGTAGAAAGAACTTCTGTTTGGTTTTTTGATGATGAATATACAAAATTAGAATGTATGAATTTATATGAATTAAGCAAAAATTATCATTCAAAAGGTGCGATATTATTTTATGATGAATTTAAGGATGAATTTGAGGCATTAAAACACTCTAAATATATTGATGCAAATGAGCCATTAATTGATAACAGGACTAAAGGATATAAAAATTATTTAATAAATAACAAAATTACATCTATGTTAGATGCCGTAATAAGAGTATCTAAAAAAGTTTATGGTGTTATTTGTTTAGAGCACGTAAATAAAAAACATATTTGGAGATTTGAAGAAATATCTTTTATATGTCAAGTTGCAGATCAAATTTCTATAGCAATAACTAATAGACAAAGAAAACTGGTTGAGAAAAATTTATATAAAATGCAGATGGCTGTGGAAAATAGTAGGATATCGATTATAATAACAGATGAAGCTGGTAAAATTGAATATGTTAATCCTTACTATTTTTCTACTTCTGGTTATGAACTAAATGACATGATTGGGTTATTGCCTCATGAATTTAGAGAGGAATTTTACAATGATAAGGATGAATATAATAAAATTAAAGAAATAATAACTTTAGGTAAAGATTTTGAATTTATATTTGAAAATAGAAAAAAGAATGGAGAAATATATTTTGAAAATGTAAAGATTTCTGTAATTAAAAATGAGGATAATGAAATAAGCAACTTTTTATTGGTAAAAGAAGATATTACACACAAGCTAAAATTAGAAAGAGATTTGAAAGATGCTTTAAAAGAAAGCGAAGAGATGAATAAATTAAAGTCTAATTTTTTAGCTAATATGAATCATGAAATAAGAACACCATTAAATGGTATGTTAGGTTTTGCCGAAATTTTATCTATGGAATTAACAAATCCAGTTCAGAAAAATATGGCATTAACAATACTATACTCTGGTAAAAGATTAAGTGAAACATTAAATTTAATATTAGATTTGGCAATTGTAGAAAATGATAATATACCATTTAAAAAAGATAAAACAGATTTAATAAATTTAATTAAAAAAATAAAAGAAGCATTTGAGGATTTAGCTAAGAAAAAAGGACTTGAATTTGAATTTATTATAAATGAAAGCGAAATATACGCCTATGTGGATGAAAATTTATTTAGTAGAGCGATTATAAATTTGGTGGATAATGCTATTAAATATACAAATAATGGTAAAATTGTAATTGAATTAGGTTTAATAACAGAAAATAACATTAAGAATATTTACATTAAAATTAAGGACACAGGTATTGGAATAGACAAAGAAAATATACCAATAATATGGAAAGCCTTTAGACAGGTTAGTGAAGGATTGAATAGAGATTATGAAGGGATGGGAATAGGTTTAACAATAACAAAGAAGGTGTTAAACCTTATGGGTGGAACAATTGAGTTAAATAGTGAAAAGGGTGTTGGTTCAGAATTTACTATAAAGTTACCTGCATTTATAGAAAAGGAAATAATTAACGAAACTAATAAAATTATATTAAAGAAAGATAAGATTGATATAGTAGAAAGCAAAGATAACACGACAAAGGAATTAAAAAAACTTTTATATGTAGAAGATGATCCTATAAATAGAAACATAATTAAAATATTTTTAAAGAAGTTAGTTAATGTTTATACCGTTTCTAATGGAGAATCTGCATTAGATATGGTAAAAAAGGAAAAGTTTGATGCTATATTAATGGACATAAATTTAGGAGTTGGTTTAAGTGGTATTGATGTAACTAAAGAAATTAGAAAAATGGAAAATTATAAAAACATACCTATTATTGCGGTAACTGCGTATACAAGTGATAAAGATAAACAAGAATTTTTAGATGCAGGTTGTACTAGTTATGTTTTTAAACCATTTGATAAAAGCACTCTAATAGAACAGATTAAAAAATTTTTATTGTAAAAATATTTATTTTGTTAATACCATTTTACCATTGTATATATTAGTTTTGCTATTTTCATTTATTTTAATTGAATAAAAATATATACCAGAAGATAAATTATATTTATTGCTATTAAACAAAACTTTGTTAGTTCCTATCATAAAATTAGTATTAACTAAGTTTGTTACTAACTGTCCTAAAGCATTATAGATATCAATAGAAACTAAAGCAGGTTGTTGTAAAGTAAAAACAATATTGGTTTCTGGATTGAATGGATTAGGATAATTACCATAAGAAAAAGAGATGTTTTCTGTTTTTATATTTTCCACATCAGTAAGTGCAAAAATATTTTTGTAAAAGGTAAAGTTGCCATCATACTCTGCAACAATTAAATCCTTACGGTTATCGTTATCAAAATCTGCAAAACAAGGGGCAGCATTTTGTTTAACTTTAATACCGTTAAAAATTTGTTGATTAAGCACCCAAACTGGTTCTCTGTTATCACCAATATTTTCATACATAACAATTTCCCCGTTAGATTTACCAAAGATACAATCTAAATCACCATCGTTATCTATATCAGAAAATACTGGGCGGGTATTTGCCGGAAAAGAAATACCTTGAACGAAAATAGAATTTGATGAAAATGTACCATTATTATTGATGTAAAAGGTAGTAGCTCCGCTAGTTTCTGCTCCTAATAATAAATCATAGTCTCCGTCAAAATCTAAATCCCCAAATGCTGGATAACTAAAACCACTAACAGAAATATTAGCAAAAAGACTAGTGTTAGTAGTGAAAGAATTGTTATTATTAACAAAGTAAGAAAGTTTTCCATTTAGTGCACCACAAACAATGTCTAAGTCACCATCAATATCAAGGTCGACAAAAACAGGAGCAGAATAAGAGGAGACGGAAAGTCCAGTGAAGGATGCAGTTGAAGGGGTAAAAATAGGGGAATATTTAGACCCAGTATTTTTAAAGTAATTTATTTTCCCCGTCCAAGAACCACTAATAAAATCATAGTCCCCATCATTATCAAAATCTGCAATAGAAACGGTTGCTCCATTTCCATTATTTTTTATTATTTTAAAGAAATCTGATTTTAGAATAAAACTAGGTGACGAAGCTGTTCCAGTATTTTGGTAATAATAAAGATTACCATCAGCAGTTCCATAAATTAAATCATAGTCTTCGTCATTGTCTAAGTCTGTAAGGCAAGGATTTTTCCAATAAGTAGAAGTTTCTACAATAGCAAAAACACTATTAGCTGCAGTCCAAATTGGGGAATAAGCTGTTCCAGTATTTTTATAGTACAATAAAGAAGCTAAATCCCTACCAATTAATAAATCGTAGTCGCCATCATTATCTAAATCTGCAAAGGAAGGGTAAGAGTTATACCCGGCATCGGGTAACCCGGAAGAGAGAGTATTATCTAAATTAAAAATAGGTTTATTTGCAGAGCCAATATTTCTAAAAGCCATAGTAATACCACTAGTAGGTCCACCAAATAAAGATTCACCAATTCCAACAAAAAGGTCTACATCTCCGTCTGCATCTATATCTATAAAGGCAGGCTTTGCATCAGTACCAATTAATTGGTTAACATTTGCAAAAACCGAATCTATTTTTACCCAGTTAGGATTATCAAATGTGCCAATATTTTTATAAAGTAATAAGCCATTGTATCCACCAATAATTAATTCGATATTAAAGTCATTATCGATATCAGCCAAAACAGGGTAATAAGAATTAGTGAATTGATAACCTGAAGCATATATTTGCGATAAAAAATTTTGTACATAGTTAAATTTAGGTGGTAAAAAACCTTTAGATATATTCTTATAAAATTTAACTTCATTATCGGAACTACCTAAAAAAATATCTTTGAAACCATCGTTATTTATATCAATTACAAAAGGAGAGCTAAATGAAGAGACACCAATTCCACTTGGGGAAAAAACCGAGTCTATTTTATGCCAATATTGAGCATAATTTAATTTAGTTAAAATTATAAATAATATAATAGTAAAAAGCTTTTTCATAATATTCCCTAATTAATAAACTTTAATAATAAATTAAATTTAATGACTAAATATAAAATTTTAGTTGAACAAAAAGTTATTAAAATTATTACTTTTAATAATTTTTATTAAAAATTTCAAAAATTATTAATATTTAACATGTTTTTTTTTTGAAAAAAACAAAAATATGTATATATTTAATGAACTAAAATAAATAAATATAGTGTTAGAAAAATAAATTAAAAAAAACTATTAAATTTTACTTGCATAAAATTAAATAATAATTTAAATTATAATGAAAATATAATTAAAGTTTTTATAAACTAAAGAGAGGCAGAAATGCGAAAAATAACTACTATTATTGCTTTTTTTGTAGCTGTTTTTACCTTCTCGATTGAAGCTCAGGTAGTGAAAGATGCTTGGTCGTTTGGGTTTGGGTTTACTTATCCTAAATATATTAACCATAATTTAGGGTGGGCTTCAAATGTTAATTATGGGGGACATTTATCGATAAGTAGACATTTTAGTGAACATGTTGCATTAAAAGGAACAGTAAGATATTTATATTTAGAAGGATTTTATGGTCCTAAAGCAACTAAACAAAAAGAGTATACTACATTTTTCCAAGGACAATTAGATTTAATGTACTATTTTGTTCCATGTGAAACTGTTTCACCATATGTTATGGTTGGTTTAGGTGGCGGCATGTATAAAACAAATAATGGACCAGATTCCAAAACAATTAATGAAACAAGTGAATGGGATCATTTAATTAATTTTGGTATTGGTGCTGAATATAAATTAGATGAAAATTGGAACTTGGTTACACAATTAAGTTTTGCTACTATAGCAAATACAAAGTTTGATGGTGCTTTTGGTGCAGCACCTGGTGGTGGATTATTAGGTGGTTCATTTGACTCCTATGCAACCTTTGATTTAGGTGTAAATTATTACTTCGATAAAGGTGAGCCATCAAAGATTTGCCAATTATATGATGGTTTAAAAGTTGATAATGCTAACGATCCAGTTGACTATGAAAGAATTGAAAACATAGTTAAAAAGTATATCCCTCGTGAAATAGTTAAAGAAGTTCCTGCAAAACTTGATGGTGGCGTAAATAATGCTCCATACGGTTATAATGCCAAGGAAGATACTTGGGTATTAGTAGGTATTAATTTTGACAATAATAGTACCAAATTTACTGCTGAGTCTTACCCAATATTATTCCATGCAGCATTGGTAATGTTACAAAATCCAGATATTAAAGTTGAAGTACAAGGACATACTGATAATATTGGTAGTGATGCTTCAAACCAAAAATTATCTGAAAGAAGAGCAGAAGCAGTAAAGAATTACTTAGTAGCACGTGGAGTTAAAGCAGATAGGATTAAGACTGTAGGTTACGGTGAAAAGAATCCAATTGCAGATAATAAAACTGCTGAAGGACGTGCAATGAATAGAAGAATTGAATTCAAGGTATTAAACTAAAAATTTTAATTAAGGGTCACAATTGTGACCCTTTTTTTTATCCTTTAAATTTATCCTGTGAGGTAAATAAGGTGAAAGTAAAAAGTGATTTACAAACAAATTTAGGAGAACCCCAAAGACTTTGGTCGATGGGGTATTTTTATTTATGAAAATAAAAACGAAATTAATTGACGCAACGGGTTTAAACAGAACAATTACAAGACTTGCCCACGAAATAATTGAAAAGAGCAAAGGAACAAAGAATATTGTTATATTGGGAATGAGAACGAGAGGAGAATTTTTAGCAAAAAGAATATTGGAAAAAATTAAGGAAATTGAAAACTATACCCCAGAATATGGAGTATTGGACGTAACTTTGTATAGAGATGATTTTCGTACGAGGTTAAAACAACCACAGGTTTCAGTATCCAATATTACTTTTGACGTTAATGAAAAGGAAATTATTTTAGTAGATGATGTATTGTATACTGGACGCACAGTGCGAAGTGCATTAAATGCAATTATGGATTTGGGGCGTCCTTCTAAAGTAAAACTTTGTGTTTTAGTTGATAGAGGGCACAGGGAGTTGCCAATAAAAGCAGACTTTGTTGGATTAAATATACCCACTTCAATAGATGAAGAAGTGAGGGTTAAAATGACTGAAATAGATGAAGAAGACGCAGTTTATTTAGTTGATGTTTCAAAATAAAAGGGAATAAAATGGGATTATCAAGTAGACATTTGTTGGGGTTATATAACACTCCAAAAGAAGATATACAATTAATTTTAGATACTGCACTAACGTTTAGGGAAGTATTAGAAAGACCAATAAAAAGGGTTCCGACACTTCAAGGTAAAACAATTGTAAATTTATTTTATGAAAACTCTACTAGAACAAGGATTTCTTTCGAATTAGCAGAAAAAAGATTATCGGCAGATGCTATAAATTTTTCTACTAGTACAAGTAGCACTAAAAAAGGTGAGACATTTAGGGATACAGTAAGAAATATTGAAGCAATGAAAGTTGATATGATAGTTGTTAGACATGAATCTGCGGGCGTTCCTGCATATCTAACAAGAATTTCTAATTGCAATATTATTAATGCTGGGGATGGTTTGCATGAACATCCAACACAAGCACTATTAGATATGTTTTCTATTAGAGAAAAGTTGGGTAAACTTGAAGGGTTAAAAGTGTGTATTGTTGGAGATATAGCACATAGCAGAGTGGCACTATCTAATATTTTTGGCTTACAAACTATGGGCGCTAAAGTGTCAATTTGTGGACCAAGTACTTTTATACCACGTGATATTGAGAAATTGGGTGTAAAGATTTATAATAACATAGATGATGCAATAAAGGAAAACGATGTACTAAATATATTACGAATACAATTAGAAAGAAAAGCTGGTGGAAGCTTACCTACATTACGTGAATATCATAAATATTATGGTGTTACAAAAGAGAGATTAGAAAAATTTAACAAGGATATTTTAATACTACATCCGGGTCCGATAAATAGAGGAGTTGAAATTAGTAGCGAAGTTGCTGATGGTCCATATCAAGTTATTTTACAACAAGTGACTAATGGTGTAGCAATTAGAATGTCTGTTTTGTATTTATTAGGTACAATGAATTAAAGGTGAAAAATGGAAATATTAATTAAGAACTGTAGAATAATTGACCCCACAATAGGTTTAGATAAAGTTACTAATATTTTAATAAAAGATGGAATTATTAGTGAAATTGGTGAGATTGAAGTTAGAAATGATGGGGTAAAGATAATAAATGGGGAAAATAAAATACTTGCTCCAGGTTTTTTTGATATGCATGTTCATTTAAGAGAGCCTGGCAGAGAAGATGAGGAAACAATAGAAACAGGAACCAATGCAGCTATGCACGGTGGTTTTACAGGAGTGGCGTGTATGCCAAATACTACACCTACAATAGATAAAGCGGAGGTTGTTTCCTTAATTAACGCAAAAAGCAAAGGTAACCTTGTTGATGTTTACCCAATTGGAGCAGTTACAAAAGATAGAAAAGGGGAAAGTTTAGCTCCCATTTTAGAATTATTAGAAGCTGGTGCTGTTGGTTTTTCTGATGATGGAGTTGCTGTTAAATCGGCTGCTATATTAAGAAAAGCTTTTGAATATACAAAGGAATATAATGCACCAATTATTGAACACTGCGAAGATGAATCTTTAGCAGATGGCGTTATGAATGAAGGACTTAATTCCACATTACTTGGTTTGCCAGGCATTCCATCTATTGCAGAGGATTTAATAGTAATGCGGGATATTATGGTAGCAGAGTATACTGGAGGAAGGTTACATATTGCACATATAAGTACTAAAGGCTCTGTTGATTTAGTTAGAAATGCTAAAAAAAGAGGAATAAAAGTTACTGCGGAAGTTACTCCTCATCATTTTACTTTAACCGATGATATGCTAAAAACATACGATACTAATTACAAAATGAACCCACCTTTAAGAACCAAAGAGGATATTGAAGCTATTTTAGAAGGGTTAAAAGATGGTACAATAGATTGTATTGCGACTGACCACGCACCACATGCTATTGAAGAAAAAGAAGCCGAATTTATTTATGCACCAAATGGTATACTTGGTTTAGAAACGGCTGTTGGATTGGCTATAAGTGAATTATTCCATAAAAATGTATTATCTATAAACGATTTAATAGAAAAGTTTGCTATTAATCCAAGGAAAATATTAAATATAAAAGTTCCTACTATTGCTGTTGGAGAAAAAGCAAATTTAACATTAATAGATCCAAATTTAATTTGGACTGTTGAAGTATCAAATTTTAAGTCCAAGTCTAAAAACTCACCTTTCAATAAAAGACTATTAACCGGAAAAGCCATTGCCGTATTTAATAATGGAAAGGCATTAATTGACGGTACATTAGAATTTTAATTCTTGTAAAGTGTTCACAATTGTATTAAATTGTGAACACTAATTTAAATTTTAGTAAAGAATTAGCAACTAAATACTAATTTTAATGTGGTATAAAATTTGTTATTTGAGGGTATAATTGTAGGAGACATTAAAATGAAAAAGACGCTTTTTATAACAGGATTATTAATATTATTAGTTACGGGCTGTGATGTAAATATTAGTGAAAACAATACAGATAATATAGCCCCGGCCGCACCAAGAAATTTATATTCTGTTACAGGAGATAATAAGGTCTATTTATATTGGGATGCAAATAGAGAGGGTGATTTAGCTGGATATAAGGTTTATTATAGCTATTCTTATAATGGTACATATAATTACATTGGTACAACAACAAGAAATAGTTTTGTAGATTATGACGCAAAAAATGGAACCACATATTATTATGCTGTAACAGCTTATGATAGGTATGGAAACGAAAGTGACTTAAGCGTAGAGGAAGTTTATGATACTCCAAGACCTGAAGGGTTTAATCAAGCAATTTTCGAATATAATCAATTCCCTAATACATCTGGTTATAGTTTTAAAAAGTATTTAGTTGTTCCATATAATTCTAATGATGCAGATTTCTTTTTTGAAAAATATAACAACAAATATTATTTAGATGTTTGGAAGGATAGCGACATTCAAGATATGGGAGCAACTAACGATATTTATGATGTTTCTTATGCTCCATTAACGGGTTATGTACCGCTTAATCCGGGTGAAAACATAAAATATACTGAAGCAATTATTGGTCACACTTATGTTATTTGGACTTGGGACAATCATTTTGCTAAAGTGAGAATTAAAAGCATGACTAGTGAACGAGTAGTTTTTGATTGGGCTTATCAAACTGCAGAAGGTAACAGGGAACTTAAGAGAATGGTTGATGATTTTAGATTAAATTCTGATAATTTAAAAGTTAAAAGAAATTAAAATATTGTGTATCTTAAATATATTTTTATAATTATTTTAGCTATAAGATGAAAAAGTATTATTTAATAATTTGTTTTTTAATTATTACACCATTAAAGGCAGATGATCTGCCTTTGGTGGTTAAACTAATTGAGAAAGGTTTTAAGCAAAATAATATTAATAATTTATCTGGTTATTTTGTTGATAATTGTTATTTAAGTTTAAATAATGGCACAACAGGTTACTATACTTCTAATCAAATTTACTATATATTCGAAAAGTATTTTAATAAATATAAAGTAATTGATTTTAATATTGATAATTATAACAAAGGAAACGAGCAAATAATTATAGAAGCCAATATTAAATATCTTTATGAAGGCAAAGCTTTTAATGGTCAAGTTTTAATAACTTTAAAGAATATTTATGGTAAATTTGTGATTACCCAAATTTTTATTAGTTAAAATGAACTTAAAATCACTAAAGATTAATAATCATCTATTAATTTCATTAATAATTACTTCCTTATTATTAATTATTTTTTTGGTCTTTAAATTAACTGATGATTATTTTTTTAAGGTAACTTTAAATAAAAAAAATTTAGATTTTGAAATTGACCAATATTTTAATAATAAATTAGAAGATTTTTTAAGATTTACAAATAGTTTTAATGTAAATGATGGCTTAGAAACAATTAATAATAAATCTTTATTAAATAACTTATCTTCAAATTTTTCTGTTGAAGTTTTAGATAAGGGTGGGAAGTTAATTTATTGGAATAACATTAATGAAAGTTATGCAAAGTTAATAATTAATATATATAATAACGGTAAAACTTTTTTAATTATTGATGATAATTTATATAGATTTGTTATTAAAAAATCCCCACAAAAAAATAATGCTTCTTTTATTTTTTATACTTTTGTTGATAAACTTTCTAAAGATAGTGTAATATTAGATTTATCTAATTACCTAAGTAATAAATTTAATAAAAATATTACAGCAAAAGTTAACTTTGGAAATGGGGATACTTTATATTTTAAAAACCAAATTAATATACATGTTGATAATTCTAAAAAATACTTTAAAAATGATGATAGTTTTTTTACAATAAACAATTTATTAAAGAGCTTTTTATTTATATGGATAATATTACTTTATTTATGTATTTATAACTATTTAGATAAAAAGAATAGAAGCATATTTATATTATTTTTATTAATCTTATTAAGTACATTTTTTAGGTATTTAATTTATTATTTTAATTTATCAGATTTAGTTATATTCAAATCTTTTTCAAATCCAGTTAATTATTCCTCAACTATAGCTTATGGTATATTAAAATCTCCCATAGATTTAACAATTACTTTACTTTTTGTTTCTAATTTAATTTTAAGTATTACAAAGTATGAGTTTAAGGAATGTAACAAATCTGTTTATCGTGCTATTAAAATTGGTTTAATCCCTATTTTTATTGCATACATTTCTTATTTAAGTATTAGAATCATTAAATCCTTTTTTTATGATGGAAATCTTAAATACTTTAAAGTTGTAAATTTTGATTACAAACCTGTAACATACTTAATGTTGTTTAATGGTTTGCTGATTGGAGTACTTTTTATTTTTGTTTTAATTATTTCATTTAAATTAATAAATGATAATATTAAAAAGGATAAATTAAGTAAATGGTTAATTAATATTTTAATTTCTACAATAATATATTTAATTACCAGTTTTTATATTGAAAATAAATTTGAATTTGGATTTGTACTAATCCCAATCTATTTTATAATCTGGGGATATTTAATAGAGAACGAAGACCCATTTTTATTTAATATAAAAACCTATTTAATAGGCTTAATTTTGGGGGCATTATTTATTAATTTTAGTATGGGGATAATTTATACTAAAACAGAACGTGAAAATTTAAAGTTAGTATATTTAGAACTTACGCGTTTAGATGAAAACATTGTAAAATTTTTAATTAAAGAAAGTTTAATAAAAGCTAATGCAAATTTTAATGAAATAGAGTTTAATGAAAATACTGATTATAAAAAAGAAGCTTATAGAATTTGGAATGAAGGGAAAATTAAAAGTGAAAATTTAATTACAGAATATTACATTTTAGATAAGGAGAAAATATATTTAGGTGGGGTAAATTTTTCTTTTCCATATATTTATAGTAAAACATGGGATAAGAAAAAACAATATGATAAAATAGAAATTATTACAGATACAACAAAAGATGGGGGGATAATTTTATCTGGCATAACACCAATAAGCAATAATAATTATTATTTTGTGATTAGTGTATATTTTAATAAATATGGGTATAATTTTGCTGATATTCCTAAAATAATAAAACCAAATATAAATAAAATTTTATTTGATGATTATGTTGTTTATTGGATTGATGGGGATAAAATTGTAAATAAAAAAACTGATATTGATATTTATAAAGAAGATTTAATTAATATTATAAAAAATGCAAAAAAGGATGAGGGTTTTATTTATGAAACAATAAGCTCTCAAAGGTTTTTGTTTTATGCCGTTAAAGAGAACCAAAGCAACAGATATATATTAATTGGTTATAAAAGTAGAGACTTTTCTTGGAATATATATGATTTTGTAAAAATATTAATAATTCATATTATATTCACTGTTCTATTTTTGGTGATATTTTTTATAATAAGATTATTCCGCAATGGGTTTCCAGTTTTTAATTATCAAGCTAAATTGCTTAGTGGATTTTTAATAATTACAGTAATACCGTTAATAACTCTTGCATTTTATTTTGATGAAACTATAAATAATAAATTAGAAAATACAATTAGACTAAATTTAATGACTAAATCTTTACAAACTGCTAATTTTTTAGAAAAATATGGCGAAAATAAAACAATTGGAATAAGAGATTTAATTATTAAAGCTAATACAGATTTGGGAATTAATTTTAGTTTGTATGAAAATAATGAAGTAAAATATAGTACATATTTAGATTATTATTATTTAGGTAATTTATCATTTTATCTAGATTATAATATATATAGAGATATTATTTTTAATAATATAAATGAAGTATTTTGGAATAAAAAAATTGGGAATAATAAAGTTTATAGTTATTATAAAAAGGTAAATATATTTGGAAAGCCATATATCTTAGAAGTAAATGATGCTGTAAATAAATTTTATATGGTGTTTGATACTTCAGAAATAAATTTGTTTTTATATGGTACATATAGTTTTGCAATAATAGTTATTATATTAATGAGTATAATTTTAAGCAGAAGAATTAGTAAGCCTATATTAAGCTTAACTAAGGGAGCTGTTGAAGTAGCAAATGGAAATTTTGATGTTTATATTAAGATAAAAAGTAAGGGAGAAATAGGTAATTTAACAAATAGCTTTAATTTTATGGTTAAAGAATTAAAGAGGATTAAAGAGGAATTAAGCATTAAGGAAAGAGAAGCAGCTTGGCGAGAAATGGCTAAACAGGTTGCACATGAAATTAAAAATCCTCTTACACCTATGAAGTTATCTTTGCAGCTATTAATACAAGCATATAAAGATAAAAGCGAAAAATTTGATGATATATTTATTAAAGTTACCCAAACTGTAAGTAATCAAATAGAAACATTAAGAAAAATAGCGGATGAGTTTTCTGTAGTTGCAAAGCTACCACCACTTAATATTAAATTAACCGATATCAATGATTTAGTTAATGATATTGCAAAATTATATTCTGATGATTTAATAAAATTAAAAATTAATTTTAATAAAAAAAATATTTTAGTTAATTTAGATGGAGAACAATTTAAGAGAGTTTTAATTAATTTAATTAAGAATAGTATAGAAGCAGAAGCAAGAGAGATAATTATAGATATAAATGATTTAACAGAGTTTGTTGTAATAAGTTTAGAGGATAATGGTATAGGCATAGAAGAAAATTACAAAGATAAAATCTTTTCTGATAAATTTACTACTAAATCTTATGGTAGTGGAATTGGATTAACAATTGTAAAAAATATTTTGCACTCTTTGAATTCTGAAATAATTTTATTAGAAAGCAAAAGAGGGAAGACAGTTTTTGAGATAAAAATTAAAAGGTAAAGAAATGGGAAATAAACTAACATTAGAACAAGAGAAGGCATTAAATTATTCTATTGATATAAGTTTAACAGCAAATGCAGGAAGTGGAAAAACATTTGTTTTAAAGAATAGATATGTAAATATTCTTTTAGAAAATGATGTTTCTTTAAATAATATTGTAGCAATTACATTTACTGATAAAGCTGCTGCAAAATTATATAAAGATATTGCTACAGAAATAGACAGAAGAATAAATGAAACTACAGATGATAATATTAAAGAAAAATTACAGAATTATAGAAAAGACTTAATTTCTGCTAATATCTCAACAATCCATTCATTTTGTTTGCAATTGCTTAAGGAGTTTTCTACAGAGGCAGAAATAGATGCTAATTTTATGCCTATTGATGAAGATATTGCTAAAGAGCAAATTGCTTTAAGTTTTGAAGAAGTTTATAAGGAAATTAATTATCAAGACAATTCATTTGCGGATATAGTAAAATATTTAGTAAGAGTTTTGGGGTCCAAAAAGAAACTGTATGAAATAGTAAATGGATTGATTAAAAAAAGAAGTAAAATAGAAGAAATTTACAAAGATTGGCTGAATAAAAGTGATGATGAATTACTGATTAACATTAAGAATAAAAGTGAGGAAAGATTTAATTTAATTTTTGGTGAACAATTAAAAGATACTTTAAATAAAATAAATAAAATTAATGACTTTGTAAAAAGTGAAACTAAAAATAAAACTTTGGCAATTGAAATTGAAGCAATTTTAAATAATCTAAATACTACAATAGATTTACAAAAGAAGATAGAATTATTGAAAGAATTAAAGGGGAAAGTTTTAACAAGCAAGGGTGAATTTAGAAAACAAAATTATTTAAAAAATAGCGACGAATATAAAAGTGATGTTGAAGATATAGTAAATTTTAAACTTTGGGGTAAGTTGGATGCAATAAATATTGACGCAGAAAAAGAATATATTAAGTTTAGTAAAAATTTGTATTTGTTTTTGAAAAAAGTAGTAAACAATTATAATAAACGAAAAGAAGAAAATGACTTTTTAGATTTTGAAGATTTATTATTAAAAACAGTTCAAGTATTAAAAAATAAAGACGTTGTGGAAATATTAGCACAAAGATATCAGTATATAATGGTGGATGAGTATCAAGATACTGATGATGTTCAATATTTTATAGTAATGTCTTTACTTAAACAGTTAACGGTCAATAACCTTTTTGTTGTGGGTGATGAAAAACAGAGTATTTATTTTTTTAGAGATGCCGATTTAGAAATATTTGATATTACAAAGAAAAAAATAAAAGAAAAGAATGACGAAGGGAACCTAATGCTTAATCATAGCTTTAGGGTATCGCCTAAAATTGCATTATTTACCAATAATTTATTTGGCAAAATAATGAAGCAAAACGACCCTATTTTTAATGAAGTGGAATACTCTGACTTAATATGTGCACGTAAAAAGGAAGACATTGATAAGGGGAATATTTTTATTTTATTAACTGAAAAAAGTAATTCAGAGGCAGAATCTATTGCGATTAAGATTTTAGAAATGGTTAAAAACCAAGAAGTGAAAGATTTATCGGATATTGCTATTTTATGTAGACAGAAAAATGATTTTGAGGACATCGAAAAAGCTTTTTCTAAACACAAAATAAATTACACCATAATTGGGGGTATTGGTTTTTATCAAAATCAAATGAGTAATGATTTATATCATTTACTAAATTTTTTCCATAATACTAAAAATGATTTTTCTTTAATTGCAGTTTTAAGGTCACCGTTTTGTGGTCTATCCGATAGACAATTAATGTTAATATCTTTAGAGAGTGGGGAAACATTTTTTGATAGATTAGCTAATTATGTTTATAAGGATAAGTCAATTAAAAAAATATACGAATTATTAATAAAATGTACTGAATTAATTGATTATACAGAGGTTTACGATGTTTTGCAATATTTTCTTACAGAAAGTGGATATTGGGCAATAATTGCTGGGCAAGATAATAGCCTTCAACAAAAAGCAAATTTAGAAAAGTTTATTACAATTGTATTACAAGCGTTCGAAAGGTCATTCTATTCTTATTACGACTTTTTATATAAATTAAATAACTATATTGACGCTAATGATAAAGAGAACCAAGCACAGGTTAATCCAAATTATCCATCTGTTAAGATAATGACAATACATAAATCTAAAGGTCTGGAATTTGATACTGTATTTTTATATGGTACAGAAACGAAACAAATATATACTTCCTTAGAAGCCAAAGATGTTAAGTTTGATAAAGAATTTGGATTTTTAACAAAGGTTCCAATTAATAATAATTATTCAGATAAATATGCTTTAAGCGTTTGGAATTTACTGGGTGAAGCTAAAATTAATAAGAAGGAAGAAGCGGAACATAAAAGAGTTTTTTATGTTGCTGTTACAAGGGCAATAAATAATTTGATTATTTCTGCTAAATATGATAGTAAAAATAATACTATTAATTCTAATTCTTCCTTTAATTACTTGAAAGAAGTATTAAAGTTTGATATTGGTAAGGATTTATTAAATATTAGTGGGGTACTTCAGTTTTTAGTTGATGGGAGTAAATACGAAAAGGAATATTTGTCTTTTGATATTCTAATTATTAAAGATCTTAAAGTAGATGAAACAGAAAATATTATAAAAGCATATGAAGAGATTAATTTAGCAGACAAAGAATTTTTATTAAATGCGATTATAGATACTACGAAATATGAAACTTTTACTGCTTCAAAATATTTAGCGTATAATTTTTGCCCTATTAACTATAATTTAAGCTATGAATATAATTATAAAAAATTATTTGAGTTGATGAATAATGAATTTAATGAAATAGATTACACAAAAGAAGATGAGTTTGTTAGTAATAATGATAATATGCAAATTGGGGTTATTTGTCATGAAATTTTAGCTAAAAATTTTGATTTTAATAAATTTGATGAAATTTTAAAGATTAATGTGGAAAAGTTTTTATTTGATAAAGAAACTGCTGATAGAATTTACCAAATTACTAAAAAACTATTAATACCATTTTTACAGTCAAATCAATATAAAACTATTAATAATTATAAAAATAGTTACAGCGAATATGAAATAAATGTAATAATTGAAAATTATTATTTTATGGGAATAATTGATAAGTTAATTATTGAAGATGACAAAATTATAATTATAGATTATAAGACAAATAGCGTTACAATTGATAAAGTTGAGGAAAAAATAGAATATTATTTACCTCAGCTTAAGTTTTATGCATATTTGGTTAGGTCGTTATTTAAAGAAGAAAAAGAAATTTATGTAAAATTAATATTTTTAGCTTTGCCAGAGTATGATTTTACTTTAAAGATTGATAATAGTGAAATAGAAAAAATTGAAAGGAATTTATTTGAAACTATTAACAATATAAGAGCCAAAAACTTTTATGCAAATACCAAAAATTGTTATTTTTGTTGGTACAATAAATCTTGTAAAAGTTCAATAGTTAAGTGAGGATAGTATATGCGAAAATATTTGATAATTTTGTTTTTAGGACTTGTTTTAGCAGCTTGTGCACCACAAAAAGAAATAATAACTGAAAAAGTTGAAGTTATAAAAGAAGTTGAAAAACCATGTGAATGTATTAAATATGAATTACCACCAGATTGGCGTGACCTAATAAAAAAAGAAGAGAAAATAAAGCAATTTAGCGACGTAATAAAAGGGAGGAAGTTTTTTTTAGACCCAGGACATGGCGGTAAAGATAGGAATGGAAAAAGTAAAGATGGTTTAATAGTGGAAGCAGATGTTAATTTGCGAGTGGCTTTATATTTAAGGGATTATTTACGCAGAGCAGGCGCAACAGTGTTTATTAGTAGGGAAACTGATACAACAGTAGAGCTTAAAACAAGAAGTGAATTGGCAAATAATAGTGGTGCGGAATTTTTTATTAGTATTCATCACAATGCACCAGGTAGCGATGGGGATTATTGGACAAATTATACTTCTACTTACTATCACGCAACAGAAGATGATTATGAATATAACCCTTGTAACAGAGATTTAGCTAGATATATTCAGCGGGATTTATCATATGTTATGGATAATCCTAATGGCTTAGGCTCGTTTGATGGTACTTATAGTGATTATAATATTTATCCTAAGGAAGGTTTTTCGGTCTTGCGCAGAACCATTATTCCTGCCGTGCTTATAGAAGGTTCATTTTTTACAAATACAAAAGAGCAACAAAGATTAAATATAGAAGAATTTAACGATATCCAAGCATGGGGAATATTTAGAGGCATTGGTCGATATCTTTTAGCAGGAATTCCAGAAATTACATATTTAGAAAATAAAAGCATAATTAACTTAGATGAAGTAAGATTAGTATTTAAATTAACTGATAAAAAGGGGATAAATCCTAAGAGTATTAAAATAATGTTTGATTCCACCGAGATATCACATAATTATGATACAAAAAGTGGAGAAGTTAAAATTGAATTAAAAAAAGTTAAAAAAGGGGAACATGAGGTAAAGGTGATTGCCGCAAATAAGAACGGAAATCACGCTTTACCATTTGTAAAAAAAATAAAAGTAAATTAAATAGCTTTTTTAGCGTCTATACGGTTAGTAACAATCCAAAATATAAATAAAGCAATAGCAGCAATTAATCCTATTGCAAAAAAGTAATACCAAATGTAATGGGCATTAGCGTAATAAGCTGCTTTGGCTGTTTCGCTTAATCCAGCAGGTAAAGTTGCTGGATCTGGGCAATAAGCGTCTAATAAAAATCCAGATAATATAAAACCAGCTAAAGCAGAAAAGAAAGAATGCAAATGACTAAAACCTAAAAATAAACCTTCTTCTCCTTTTGGTGCTTGTAAAGAAAAGTACTCTAAAAATCGTGGGGAAATAAAGCACTCTGCTAATCCTTGTATTGCTATTCCAATAATCATCATTACTGTTAAAGGATGTGCAGAAACAATACCAAATATATCTATAGAATTACCAAAAATATTTTCCATTCCATGGCTTAAGGACATAGCTAAAGCAGAAAATGGCATTAATATCATACCAATTAACATGCTAGTAACAGCAAGTTTATTTTTCATTAAATGTGTAATTAAAACTACAAAAATAACAACAACAGCGGGGTTAACATTAGCAAGCCATTCCGGTTTAGCAGCTTCACCTTGTAAACGAATTACATATTTTGGCATGGTTGCATAAAGTTGGTGTTGTATAATCCAAAAACCAGTAACAATAAGTGTAAGAATAATTAAACGTGGAGTTGTAAATATTTTAATTAAAGAATTAAAAACATCCTTTAAACTTTTAGTATTTTTATTTTGTTCAGTAGTTTCTTCAAAAAATAGAATTGCAAAAAGTAAAGCTACAAATGCCATAGCGGCAGAAAAAAAGTTAACATATTCTAATCCAATACCTTGTCTAATAAAAGGAACAAAAGTTTTTCCACTGAAGGAGCCTATATTAACAATCCAATAAAAAACAGAATATCCGCGTGCGCGATTAGCTTCTGTTGTTGTTTTGGCAACGGTACCGGTTATTAAAGGCTTTATAAAGCTACCACCAACCAATACTATTAAAAGTTCAAAAATAACGGCTAACTTAGTAACAAAAACACCTAATAAAAAATAACCGATTGTTAATAAACCAAATGCGATTATTAAACCACGCTTAAAACCTATTTTATCTGATATCGCACCAACAAAAGGGGGTAAGAAATATAAAATTGCATAAAATACACCTGCAATTATTCCAGTTTCTTTGTCATTAAATTTTACTACATCTGTTAGATATAGGGTTAATACAATAAAAAAGCCGTAATATGCGGCTCTTTCTAATAGCTCCATAGCATTTGCTAGCCAAAATTCCTTTGGAAATTTCCACGTTAATTGGTTTTGTACAGTGTTTTCCCTTGTCATAAGTACCTATAATTTAATTAATTAAATTTTCTATTTTGGGCATTCCTGCTTTATACCATGCGGAATAAATATAATCCGCAATATGTTTAGCGGAATTATTCATTTGAATTAATGTTATGTAATCTGTCTGCTTCCAAAGATAAGAGTAATACATGTCTGTATTATCAGAGTAGGCTAACTCTTTGGCTTTTTTATCAGAATCTAAAATAATATTAATAAATTGAAAACTATTATCGATAATTTCAAAAGCAGAAACAAGTGGGTCACTTATTGGGTCAATTTGTTGAGTATAAAAACCTTGCTTTATTTGAGGTAGATATTTTTCAACCATTTTTGATTCATATCTGCTATGAATTCCCTTTTGATTGGTTAATTGACCATCATAATTAGTAGTTGTATGCAAAGGCATGTGTGCATCTGCTACAAAATGGGCTAATTCTGAGCTATAAAATAAAATGTCTTTATAATTTTTGTTTATAAACGCTTCTACAAGTTTGTTATAATTATTTTGAATAACCCAAGGTAATGTCCCTTGTTTTTTTACTTCGTCTTCACCATATTTTGCAATAAGGCTATCATAATTTTCAATCATGTTAAGTTTGTTAAATTCAGGATAAAAATCGATATCAATATAATGCCACGGAGCTTGCTCTTTCATCGTTCTAACTCTAATATCTGGATTTACAGACATATTAGTTACAGAATCTGCATAAACAGTGCTAATATCTATTTTTTGTTTAAGTAATTTAAATGCGTGTGCAGTGATATTTATATGCCCAGTTTTACCCCAAGCAAACATAGATGAATAAAGGAAAACGAAAAGTAAAGTTGATTTTATTATTAAAGTTAATTTTTTCACATTAAACTCCAATTAGTTGTAAAATTATTTCTCTTTTTCGAGGTCTATTGTCAAATTCTATAAAAATAATTTGTTGCCAAGTACCTAAAAGTAAATTAGAATTTAAAAATGGTACCGATAAAGAAGTCCCCTGTAAAGTAGAGCGAATATGGGAAAAGCCATTTCCATCTCCCCAAGTTTCGTTATGTTTATAATAATCTCCCTTAGGTATTATTTTTTCCAAAAAATTTGGATAATCTTCTAATAAACCAGGTTCATACTCAATAGTAGAAATACCAGCAGTAGAGCCAGGTACAAATATTAAAACATTACCCTCATGAAAGCGTTCTTCTTTTATTATGAAATTTATTTTATCAGTAATGTTTATAATGTCGTTAGAACCTTTTGATTGTATCGAAATTTTAGTGGTCTTAATTTTCATATGCATCCAAATAAAAAAATAAATAAAATTTAAATTAAAATTTATTTAATAAAGTGGCAAGGTAAAAATCTTTTAATTTTTTTCTCGATTATTAAAATATAATTTATTAACTTAAAGGACATATTTTTTTAACAAAATGAGAATAACATATGCAGACAAAAGACTTTATTGAACTAGAAGAAAAGTTCGGCGCACACAATTATCATCCATTGGATGTAGTTATCGACAGAGGAGAAGGTTGCTGGGTTTACGACATTGAAGGGAATAAGTATTTAGATTGCTTAGCTGCTTATTCTGCAGTAAATCAAGGGCACTGTCATCCAAGAATAGTTAAAACATTAAAGGAACAAGCAGAAAAAATTACTTTAACATCAAGGGCATTTAGAAATAGCCAATTGCCATTTTTTTATAAGGAGTTATCGGAACTTACTGGATATCCGATGATATTACCTATGAATAGTGGTGCAGAAGCAGTAGAAACAGCTTTAAAGGCTGCAAGAAAATGGGCTTATAAAGTAAAAGGTGTTGAAGAAGGAAAAGCAGAAATTATTGTATGCAAAAATAATTTTGCTGGTAGAACCATTTCTATAATTAGTTTCTCAACAGAACCTCAATATAAAGATGGTTTTGGACCATTTACACCCGGTTTTAGAGTTGTGGAATATGGAAACGTAAAAGATTTAGAGGCAAATATTACAGCAAATACTGCTGCATTTTTAGTTGAACCAATACAGGGGGAAGGTGGTGTTGTTGTTCCTCCAGACGGTTATTTAAAAGAAGCTTATGATATTTGCAAAAAGAACAATGTTCTATTTATTGCTGATGAAATACAAAGTGGTTTAGGACGTAGCGGTAAATTATTTGCATTTATGTACGAAAATATCACACCCGATGTTGTAATTATTGGTAAAGCATTATCAGGTGGTTGTTATCCTGTATCTGCGGTGCTTTCAATTAAAGAAGTGCTTGGAGTTTTTAATCCGGGAGACCACGGTTCAACGTTTGGTGGAAACCCACTTGGTGCGGCAGTTGCAAGAAAAGCAATAAAAGTGTTGGTGGAAGAAAAATTGGTAGAAAACTCTTACGAAATGGGGAAATATTTTAGAGAAAGATTAAGTGCAATTAAATCTCAACATATTAAGGAAGTAAGAGGTAAAGGTTTATTTATTGGTGTGGAATTAAAGCCAGAAGCAAAGGGTGCACGTCGTTTTTGTGAAGCTTTAATGCAAAGAGGCGTTTTATGTAAGGAAACACACGATAATGTAATACGTTTTGCACCGCCATTAGTTATTAAAAAAGAAGAAATTGACTGGGCTATGGAAAGAATAGAAGAAGTTCTTATGATGGACTAAAGTTGATAAATAATTAAAAATTAAGCATCTTTGGGAAGCCCCAAAGATGCTTTTTTATTTTAAAGGTTTTTCAATTCATTTGTTAATTTGGTAATAGCGTCTTTGGCATCACCAAAATACATTAAAGTGTTAGGGTAGAAGAATAATTCGTTTTCAATTCCAGCGTAACCAGGATTCATTGAACGTTTGTTCATAATAACAGTTTTAGCATAATCTACGTTAAGAATAGGCATACCGTAAATTGGGCTATTTTGGTCATGGCGTGCAGCAGGGTTAACTACGTCGTTAGCACCAATAATAAGCACAACATCGGTATTATGGAAATCATCGTTAATATCTTCTAAAGCATAAAGTTTGTCGTAAGGAATTTGTGCTTCTGCAAGAAGGACGTTCATATGTCCCGGCATTCTACCGGCAACAGGGTGAATTGCAAATCTTACTTTAATTCCTTTTTTCTCTAAAACATTTACTAAATCTCTTATAGCATGTTGAGCTTGAGCAACAGCCATACCATAACCAGGAACAATTATAACAGAAGAAGCGGAATCGAAAATCATTGCAGCTTCTTCACTATCTACAGATTTAATTTCACCTTTGGGCGACGAACCAGCAGTGGCACCAGTTGTTCCCGCAGCACTCCAGCCACCTAAAACAACATTCATTAACGAGCGATTCATGCCTCGGCACATTATTAATGTTAAAATAATACCACTAGCACCAACTAAAGCACCAGTTATAATTAGCTCGTTATTTCTTAAAACAAATCCTGTTGTAGCAGCAGCTAAACCACTATAGCTATTTAATAGGGAAATTGCAACAGGCATATCTGCACCACCAATAGGAAGAACTAACAATACGCCAAGTACTAATGAAATACCTGTTATTGTTAACATAGCCCAAGCAGCATTGTAAGGATACATTGATGAATATACAGACAATGCTACAACTACAATAAATAATAAAATGTTTAATGGTTGCTGTAAAGGAAATTTAACAACTTTGCCAGTAACAATACCTTGTAATTTACCAAATGCTATTAACGAGCCAGTAAATGTTACAGCCCCAATTACAAGACTTAATTCTATAGAAATTAAAGACGACAATGTGAATTGTAAAGTTTCTCCAGTTTTACTACCTAATTTATAAAGAATTTTATAATACTCTGCTAAAGCTACTAAAAGGGAAGCACCCCCACCAAAACCATTAAGTAATCCAACCATTTGTGGCATACCAGTCATTTGGACCTTTACTGCCAACAGATAACCAATTAATCCACCAACAACAAATCCTATTATAATCCATTCATAGGTCATTATTGAAGTGTACAATAAAGTTGCAACAATAGCTAAAAGCATACCAATAGCAGCATATAGATTACCTTGCCTAGCGGTTTTTGGCGAGCTAAGTTTTTTTATTCCAAAAATAAAAAGGATTGATGAAATAAGATAAGTTAATTCTATTGTAATAATTCTAATATCCATATTAAGCTCACTTTTTCTTAAACATTTTTAGCATTCTATCTGTTACAACAAAACCACCAACAACGTTAATGGTAGCAAAAATAATTGCAACAAGACCTAAAATAGTACTAATTGTAAATTGTTGTAATCCAGCGCTAAGAATAGCCCCAACAATAGTAATACCACTAATAGCATTAGAACCACTCATTAAAGGAGTGTGAAGTGTAGGAGGTACTTTGGTAATAAGCTCGAAACCGACAAAAATTCCAAGCACAAAAACGTATATTTCCATTAAAAGTTGATTTTCCATAAACTTACACCTAATTGTTATTCAAAATATTATTAATTCTATCATTTATAATTTTACCATCTAAGGCAAGTAAAGCGCCTTTAACAATTTCATCATCTGGTTTAGGGAATAATTTACCCTCTTTAACAATATGGTCTAATAAACTTAATAAGTTTTTAGAGTATACTTCGCTAGAGTGAGTTGGTACAAGAGAAGGAAGGTTAGACTCTCCAATAATAGTTACCCCATATTTAACAACAGTTTTACCTAATTCGCTAATTTCGCAATTACCACCAAATTCAACAGCCATATCTAAAACAACAGAACCGGGTCTCATATTTTTAACCATTTCTTCAGTAACAAGAATAGGAGCTTTTTTACCCGGAACTAAAGCAGTAGTAATAACAATATCTGCTTCTGTAATATGTTTAAATATAAGCGCCTTTTGTTTTTCTAAAAATTCTTGGCTAGCTTCTTTAGCATAACCACCCGCATCTTGTAAATTTTCATCAGCTTTAACTTCAATAAATTTTCCACCTAAGCTTTCCACTTCTTCTTTAACAGCTGGTCTAACGTCAGAAACTTCTACAATAGCGCCTAAACGTTTAGCAGTTCCTAATGCTTGCAAACCAGCAACACCGGCACCCATAATTACAACTTTGGCAGGTTGTATAGTACCAGCGGCAGTCATAAGCATGGGGAAAATTTTCCCCAAGTAGTTAGCTGTCATAATAACACTTTTGTAACCAGCAATATTGGCTTGGCTGCTTAAGGCATCCATCTTTTGTGCTAAAGTTGTTCTAGGGATCATATCCATTGCAAAAAAGTTAATGCCTTTATCAGCTGCATACTTAACAACTTGTGGGTAATGTAAAGCATAAGCTAAGCTGATTAACAAGCTGCCTGGTTTCATCAGGTCTAATTCTTCTTTACCTAAATTTTCATTGTATAATGGTCTTTGTACTTTTAGTACAATATCAGAGTTGTTAAACAAAGTAAAAGTATCTTCTACTATTGTTGTGCCAACTTCAGTGTATTTTTCATTAGTAAAGCCAGCTTTTAAACCGGCATCTTTTTCAATAAAAACTTCAAAACCTTTTTTAATAAGCTTAGCGGCAACATCGGGTGTTATTGCAACCCTATTTTCTCCACTTTTAATCTCTTTTGGAACTCCTATTTTCAAAGTTTTTTCTCCCTTAGTTAAAGAAAATTTATTTAGTTATTTTTAATTTGGTTCAATTATAATTAATTAATTTTAAGGTTATTGATTTTGATTAGCATATTCAAAATAATAACAATTCTTTATTTATCAAAAAAATATTTTAGTACAAATTCTATTTTAATTTAATATTATTTGATGAAAAAAAATGCTTAAAGGGTTCTAATATTATTTATTATCTGTAAAAAATCACATTAAATTCTGTGCCTTTGTTTTTAGTACTTTTAAAGCTTATATCTGCATTAATAACATCAATGTATAGTTTTGTTAATGCTAAACCAAGCCCAATTCCATCATTATCAAAATCTTCATTTTTTTCTTGAGAAAAGGGGGAATAAATAATTTTTTGATAATCCTCACTCATTCCTATTCCAGTATCAATTATTGTAATTAATAATTTGGTTTCGTCTATATCCCTTACTTCTATTATTACAGAACCTTTTTTTGTAAATTTAATAGCATTATCAATTAAATTGTAAAAAATATGATAAAAAGCTATTTTGTCTGTAAATAATTCTGCTTGATTGCTTTTAAAATTAAATATAAAGTTTAAGGCATTTTCAGCTGCTTTATCTTTATATTTTAGATATATTTCGTTAAGTATATCTTTGCAGTTTATATAGGAAAATTGAGATAAATAAGAATTAGTTTGTAATTCAGATAATCTAATTATTAAATCTATGGTGCGTAAAAGTTTGCTAGAGTTTTTGGTAATATTATCAAATTTAGTATCAATAAAATTAAATTCGTTGGGAAATTTATCATTTAACTCTTGTTTTAGAGAGGAAAGAGTGGTTATTATAGTATTAAAGGGTTCTTTAATTACACTAGAAATTTGATTTAGAAAAACAGTTTTTAATTTTTCAGAGCGCTCTGCATTTTCTTTTGCCATTAGAATAGAAGTTTCGTAAAGTTTTCTATCAGTAATATCAATACCTACAGAATGATAATCAATTATATTCCCGTTTTCGTCAAAATAAGCAATATTTGTCCATTGTTGCCATTTGGTTTCGCCATCTTTATCAGTATATATTTGGTCGTGTGTTTCAGATGGATTTTCTGGTGTGAGATTTCTAATTCTAAATAAAGCATAATCTTTATTACTTTTTAATTTTATAAAGTCGTAAAACTTTTTTCCAACAATTTCCTCTCTTTTAGATTTCATAAATTTACATAAGGCTGGATTAGCATAATAGATTTCGTAATTTTTATCGAATGCACATATAAAAGCAGGTGAGTTTTCTAAAAACTCTAAAAATCTCTCTTCTAATTTTTGTCTTTTTTTAATTTCATTTTTAGTTTCAGATAAGTCCTCTACAATTAAACCAAAATAATGCTTATTTTCTTGTTCGTTAAGGAACATTCTTAATGAAATTTTTACGTAAATAATCGTTCCATCTTTTCTAAATAGCTTTCGTTCAACATCTAAAGAGTTAAGCAAACCTTTATGTACATGGTCAAATAAAACTTTATCGGTTTCATAATTAATGTCATTATATAAAATTTTAATGTTTTTATTTTTTAATTCATCTTTATAATACTTAAAAATAGAGGCAAATTTATTGTTTATATTTATAAAATTACCTGAAACGTCTAATATAGCAAAACCTATAATTTGCATTTCAAAAAATGCTTTGAAGATTGTTTCTGATAATTTTAAATTATTTTTATATGTATCAATTTCCTTTAATATTAAATTTATTTCTTTTTCTTTGGCTTCTAAGTTTTGATTTTGAACAATTAAAGATTTTTTAAGATAATTATAATAAGAAATAATTTCTTGACTTAAATTAAAGTCAAAATCCTCGCTTTCTAATTTTTCCACAAGAATTTTATTTAAATTCTTTTCTTTTATAAGTTCATTTTCTAAAGAGTTAATTTTATCAACTAATTCTTTATAATTATCTTGTTCCATGTTATATTTTTTTTATTCTAAAAAACCAAAACCTAAAAATGTATTGTAAAAATTTATACCAAACTGAGTTTCTGCAATAGTGTTTATTCCAAAACAATTAAATTCATCTAATATTGATAAATAATTACTTAAAGCATTAGAATTACTAAAAGAGAAAGCTCGAAATATACTATCAAATGTTAAAATAAAGGACATAGACCCATGTTTTTCTTTTAACTGTGTTAAGTTATCTTTCAAATTATTAATAATATCAGATTTAATTCCGATTCTAAATACAGTGCCTTCCTTAATTGGTTCGTACAACTTTAGTGTTAAATTACTAGGGTTATAATCTTGTATCACTATAGGACGGTATACATTGCCTTTTTTAATTATAAATGGGTTATTAAAAAAAATATTATTACTCAATTTTGAAACTTCTAAAGATAATGCAGCTGAATAAACTGATGCAGCTTGTTGAAAATTAAGCTCTAAAACTTCATTCTTTTTAGTGTCACTTCTTGTAACTATATAATAACTATCTGAACAAAGGAAATTATTAAAGTTAAATGGAATAATTGGTTTTTCTGATTTTATAAGAAAAAGTATAGAACCGCTATTAACAAAAGTATTTCCATTAAAAAAGTAATAATTATTATTTTCTAAATAAGGTAAAAAGCTAAAAATTTTAATTGGCTTTAAATATTCTTGCAACCAATAATAAAAGTTATTAATTGTGTAGTTTTTATTATCTTGTATAAACAAACCGATATATTTATCTGGGTTTTTATAAAAATCGGAATATTTATTTTTAATATTAATACTAAGTAAATCTGCATAATTTAATGGGAAATTAGACAGATTATTAATATAAATTAGCTCAGATTCAAAATTAGGATAACCTAAACCTATAGCAATAATACCATTATGCGATAACTTTTTATTAAAGATTAAATTTGAAGAAGTAAAAACTAAAACATTAATGTTAGAAAATAATTTTTTAATGCCAATAGCTGTCATTTCTAAATTATAATTGGAAGATAGGAAAAGGATAACAGTCTTTAAATTATCGGAGTGAATATTAGCGTAAACATCAGCTAGTGCTTTATATTCGTTGCTAATTTCAGTAAAATGATATTTAAAAATCATTGTATAATTATTTTATAATAAATAATAAATATAATTAAAATTATGCATTTATAAAATATATTTTAATTAGATTACTAGTCAAAAAAAATCCCTTACCAAAAAGGCAAGGGATTTAATAGGAGTAAAATGGAATTAAACTACTTAATTAACATCATTTTTCTGGTAGAGGTGAAATTACCAGCTGTTAATTTGTAGAAGTAAATGCCAGAAGAGAAATTAGCTGAATTCCAAGTATATTTATAAATACCGGGAGCTAAAGTTTGATTAACTAAAACAGCAACTTGTTTACCCAAAGCATCATAAATAGTTAAAGTAACTTCAGATTCTTTTGGTATTTCGAATTTAATAGTAGTAGAAGGATTGAACGGATTAGGATAATTTTGACTTAAGTTAAAATCTTTAGGTAAACCGTTTTCAACTTCAACAGAAGAAGGATTGAAATTAGCAATAGCATCTTGAAGTAATTTTTTAACAAGTTTAGTATTGTGAATACCAAAGCTACCTTCTGCTAAAACAGCGTTAAGGTTGTAACGTGCAGCTTTAAATTCAAAAGTTGCCGAATCTGCGGAAGTAGCGGCAGAAAGTTTAGCTTGTAATTGGTCAAGTAGTCCATGAATTAAGGTTTGAGTGCCGCGATAGTCAAATCTCTTTTCGTGGTTTGATGTATCAACGGTTGCGATATAATCTGTGTGACACTCTTCGCAAGCTTCAACACGAGGTTCAAACTTGTGTCCAGTAACAGCAGGTTGAGAGTTTGAAACATAAGGAGAAGTATGCACGTGGCAAGCAACGCATCTTTCTTGTAAATATGTGTGAACACTATTTTGATAAGTTTGACCTGGATATTGATAGCCAAAATAAGGCGAGCCGCTATAAGCATCGCTAGTAGCATGGTGTGGAACGCTATTTACATTAACAGGACCACTAATACCAGCATTATGACAAACGTCGCAAACATTTTGTCCTTGTTGCATAACTCTTAAACCGCCAGGGTTGCCGTTTCCATGTGGGTCGTGGCAAGCAACGCAAGTAATAGGTTGTAAATCCCCATCAGGAACAAAATTAGTATAATCGTAATTAGGATTAGCTAAATAAGCAACAAAATCTTGGGCATAGTGGCATTTAAAGCAAGCACCTCTTGTGGCACGGTTGCTTAGCATAGCTGGTGCACCACTGGCATGCATAGATTGTTGCCATTCACTATAGTAAGGATGATGTGTACCTTCGTGACAAACACCGCAATTTTGCGAAGAATAGTCGTTAGGTTGGCTCATGTGTCCAAAATTAATTGTTCTGTTTGCAGTTCCTTTAGGACCGTGGCATGCTTCACATTGTACGTTTTTAACGCGATTAAAATTTGTAGCGTCGTTAATTATCCAAGTTTGATTGGGATTAATTGTAACATATTCATCAGCGCCATAATTAACTACATTTACGTCCCAACCAGTATTATGGCAAGGTAAACAGTACCCTTTGTAACCAGGATTAGAAACTAAAGAATCTTGTGCTTGAGCATGTTTAGTCATCTTCCATTTGTTTACTTGATTAGGATGGCATGTGATACAGCCTTGCTGCTGACCATTATCTACACCTAAATAGTAGTTTTGGCTGTAAATAACAGTACTTAATAATAATGCCAAAATAAAAGTTAAAGTTGATTTTTGTGTCATATTTTCCTCCGAAAATACCTGTTATTTGATTTTTAATTTATTTTTATTAAATAGTGAACTTATAAAATCATTTAGAATTAAATAATTGCAAGGCTTTATTGAATAATGTAATAATCCTAATGTGTATAATTCTTTTCCAAATTCCATGCTTTCGTTTGATGTTATTACAATAATATTATTTGTATTTATCAGTTTTTTTATGTTTTTAACAAATGATACTGTATTTGGCTTTAGCATATCGTCATCTAATATTAAAACATAAGGTTTTTCGTTTATAGTAAAGGTAAAAGCATCTAAGGGATTTTCAATTGTTTGAAATACAATTAAATCATCCCTAAATAGTGGATTATAAACAAAATAATCTATTAATTCTTTATCTTTACTAAATAATAATGTTTTCATGATTAAAATTTTACAAAATCTATGCCCATTTAATGGTCAAAATAAAGTATTAAAATTTTGTAAATTTTAAGGATTTTTTTGTATATTAGAAATATAATTAGTGATTATATCGGAATTAGGTGTCTTATTTAAGTCACAGTGTGACATAAATGTCTCAATTAACAAAGAAAGATGCATTATGATAAAAAAAATTAAAACAAAGTTCATAGTTTTTTCTATTCTGATAATAATAGTAACTACAGGTATACCGGTATTTTTTTTAATTACCCAATTACAAGAAAATTTTGAGCAACGTAATGAATTTATGATAATGGGTACGGTAGATATGCTAAACAGTGGATTAAACTATGCAATGATGCAAGGTTTTCAAAAAAATGTAAGGCATATCTTAGAAAAAATAGCGCTCAATCCAAATATTGTTAAAATTAGGATTTTTAAAGAAGATGGGAAAATATCTCACTCCAGTGATAGCACAGAAATTGGCAAAAATATGCAAAATATTGCCAAACAGCATATAACAAAGTTTAATAAAAAAGAAACAAAAATAATTAAGTTAAATAATGAAGGTGTTTACTCTGTTATTATACCTGTTGAAAATAAACGGGAATGCAAAGATTGCCATAATGAAAAGGTGAATATTGCTTATTTAGATATAGATACTGATTTAACAAGGGCAGAGGTAAAGTTTTATACTGGCATAAGTCATATGATATTTTTGGGTTTGGCAATTTTAATATTATTAACCTTTTCTTTATATATGTTATTTACTACACTAATACATAATCCATTAGTAAAGCTTAATAATGTTATTACAGAAGTAGCCGCAGGCAATTTAGATGTAGAAGTTAATTATTATAAAGATGATGAAATAGGTTATTTAACAAAAAGTTTTAACAATATGATTAAGGAGTTAAAAAAATCTAAAGAAAAAATTGAGGAATTACATTTTGCCGAATTGTTTAGAGTAGATAAATTTATTACCTTAGGTGAATTAGCTAGTGAAATGGCGCATGAAATAAATAATCATGCTGCAATAATATCTAGCAGAATGGAATATTTATTAATGAATTTTGAAAATAAACCTGTTTTTGCACCATATAAAAATGATACGGAAGTAATTTTAAACAGAATAAAAAGTATTTCTAAAATTACAGGAAATATTTTAAAGCATGCTAAAAGAAATAAAAAAGAATTTTTAGAAATTAATTTAGTTAAAATTATAAACGATACTATATTACTATTTGAATCTTTAGCCAAAAAAAGAAATATTAAACTAAAATCTTATATAAATACAGAAAAAATAATTATCAAAGGAGATGCAGTTCAAATAGAGCAAGCATTAACAAATCTTATTAAAAATGCATTAGATGCTTCTTACGATGGGAAAGATATAATTATCTCGTTATATGAAGAAAACAATAAATTATGTTTAAATGTAAAGGATTTTGGTATTGGAATAAGTGAATTAGAATTAACAAATATTTTTAATCCATTTTATACAACCAAATCAGAGGAAAAAGGAACGGGACTAGGGTTATATATTGTAAAAAATATATGTAATACACACAATGCAAAAATTAGTGTTAAAAGTAAAATAAAAGAAGGTACAGAATTTACAATAATGTTTAGATTAGAGGAATAAAATGATTAAAATTTTAGTTGTTGATGACGACCCAGAGATGTTAGAAAGTTTTGAAAAAATTTTAGAGCACTCTGGAAAATACAATGTTATAACAGAAAAAGATAAAAATAGTGCAATAGAATTGATAAATAATACAAAATTTGATGTTGTATTAACAGATTTAGTGTTAAATAATGATAGTGGTATGGATATTTTACGAGCTTCCTTAAATAAAAATCCAGAAGTACCAGTAATTATAATATCTGGTTTTGGTACAATAGAAAATAGTGTAGAAGCAGTAAAGGAGGGAGCATTTGATTTTATAGAAAAACCTTTTTCGGCTAAAAGCTTGTTTGATGTGTTAGAAAAAGCAATAAAAACAAATGTTAAATTTTTGGATAATGATGAAGAAAAAATTAAAATTGAAGAATTAGGAATAATTTACGCAAGTGAAAAAATAAATAATTTGATAAATAATATAAGAAAAATAGCACCTGGTAATATGAATATATTAATTACAGGGGAAAGTGGAACCGGTAAAGAGCTATTTGCAAGAGCAATACATAAATTAAGCAGAAGAAATGCCGAACCTTTTATTCCATTAAACTGCGCTGCTTTACCAGAACATTTATTTGAAAGTGAACTGTTTGGTTATGAAAAAGGTGCTTTTACGGGTGCTATAAAAACAAAACCGGGTTTATTAGAATTTGCCAATAATGGTACTTTCTTTTTTGATGAGATTGGGGATATGAGTCTTAATCTTCAAGCAAAATTATTAAGAATTCTTGAGGAGAAAAAAATTAGACGTATTGGAGGTAAAGAAGAAATAAATGTTGATATAAGAATTATAGCAGCAACTAATAGAAACTTGGAATTAATGGTCAAAGAAAAATTATTTAGAGAAGATTTATTTTATAGGCTAAATACTATTAGTTTCGAAATTCCACCATTACGAGAAAGAAGAGAAGATATAATACCAATAGCAAATAGTATTTTAGCAGACTTGTGTAAGAAAAATGATACATCAATTAAAAGATTTTCATCTGAAGCTGAGAATTTAATAATTACTTACGATTATCCTGGTAATGTTAGAGAGTTGCAGAATATTATAAGTCGTGCATTTTATTTATCTATAGGGTCAGTAATTCAAAAAAGCGAGTTACCAATTCCAGGTGCAAATACAGAAAAAGATATATATGAAAGTCTTTATGGCTTGCCATTTCAAGAGGCTAAAGAAAAAGTTATAGAGGATTTTGAGAAAAAATATTTGAAATATAATTTGGCATTGCACAATAACAATATTAGCAAAACAGCAGAAGCATGCGGAATAGATAGGCGAACTATACATAGATTATTAAATAAATACAATATTTAGATGTTGTAAATTATTATATAATTTTATTTTTTTGTAAAGCAAAAATAATAAAGGTGATGTAATTATGTTAATAAAAAACATAACAGAAGTTAAAAAAGAAGCGGTTAATATACCAGGTGCAGTAAATGCATTTAAGCAAATAGTAATAGGCTCTGCGGATAGTACACCAAATTATTCATTAAGAGTATTTACAATTAAGCCAAATGGAAACACACCATACCACAATCATAATTACGAGCACATTAATTATGTAATAAAAGGGCATGGGTATTTATTGGATAAAGAAAAAGAGAAACATCCAATAAAAGAAGGAGAATTTGCAATAATATATCCAAACGAGATGCATGGTTTTTTTAACGAAAGCCAAGAAGAAGATTTAGTAATAATTTGCTTAGTACCAAAAGAATTTGAATAAGCAAACGCCCCCGTAGCTCAGTGGATAGAGCAATGGCCTCCGGAGCCATGTGCATTGGTTCGATTCCAATCGGGGGTGCATCTATTCTATTGTAACTTTAAAATTAGTTATGGTAGTGTTCCCATAACCTTCTATTATTTCGTTACCAAACTCAACCGAAGCTAAATATTCGTTGCTACTAATATAACCGTTAGTAATTAAATACTCTAAAAATTTATGAATATTAATAGTTTGGTAGTTTATGTTGTCTTTAATTATAAAAGCTAAATAAGTCCAATTCCAATCAGCTTTATAAAAATCAAAATTAATATTATCTATGTTTACAGTAGCTATTTTGCTACCACCTGGCTCCTGTCCATAGTTTTGCGTCCAAATCATAATTTCTCGTGTAATGTTGGACTGGTTTGGTGATGCTGATGAAGTAATCCAAATGTCAAAAGCTGTATTTCCCTTACCATTAAAATTTACTGCAATTGAGCTAAAAGATGCAATAATTTTTTTATTTTGGGATAACTTTATGGGTAATTTATTAGTTGTGGATTTAGATTCAAATGGTTTAAAGCCAAATAAAATTTCTGGATAAGCTTTAACGTTGTTGTTAATATTGCTTTGCCAAAACCAATTAAAACCAATATTATAATTACCATCATTTTCTTTTAAGTAAATACATTGGCTAAAATTTGTAATGTTTCCTTTTCCCCAACAATTATTTATTATTTTATATTCGTTGAAAATTAGGGAATTATCAACCGCACAAACTACAGTATCAATATTTTTGGTAGGGTTGTTTGTTAGGGGTGAATTATTATCTTTTTGGCAAGCCACAATTTGAAAGGAAAATAAAATTAAAATAGCTATAAATTGCAATTTCGGTTTCATAATTATATAAATTTATTATTAAAAAATGTAAAATAATTATTAATAATAAACTAAACAATATTATTTTTTGTTATTTTTACATTGTAAATATAAATTATTTGGAAGGTAAAATTATGTTATCGAAAGTAGAGCAGTATTACTTAGAGAAGTCTAAGAAAGAGTTGATGTATGCCCCTGTAGAAAAATTGTCTGTAATTCAAGTAGCAAGTTTTCCAGAATTAGGCAAATTAACAGCACAAAGATTTATTGAATGGGTTCAAGCTAATCCTGGTGGTGTGGTATCATTACCCACAGGTAAAACGCCAGAGCATTTTATAAAATGGGTAGCATATTATATTAAGAATTGGGATAAAGAAAACGTTCAAAAAGATTTGCAAGAAGTGGGAATAGATACAAGTTTAAAACCAGATTTATTTAGTTTGCATTTTGTACAAATTGATGAATTTTATCCAATAGACTCATTCCAGCATAACAGTTTTTATTATTATATTCAAAAATATTATTTTAATAATTGGGGATTGGATCCTAAAAAAGCATTATTTATTAATATTAATGCAATTCCTACTGCAGAAAACTTACCATTAAACGAAATATTCCCAGATAAAGAAGTAGATTTAACACTACGAACACGTTGGGCAAGCAATAGGCAAGAAAGGTTACAAAAGCAAACAATTGATTTAGTAGACCAATTTTGTACCGATTATGAAAGAAAAATTAGAGAGATGGGCGGAATAGGGTTCTTTTTAGGTGGAATAGGACCTGATGGACATATAGGATTTAACGTACAAGGGAGTGACCATTTTTCTACAACAAGATTAATTGCAACAAATTACGAAACACAAGCAGCAGCAGCGGGTGACTTAGGTGGAATTGAGATTGCACGTAAAAGATTAGTAATTACAATAGGCTTAGATACAATTACACATAATCCAGAAGCAACAGCAATAATAATAGCTGCAGGTGAAGCAAAAGCAAATATTGTAAGAGACTCTATAGAAAATGAGCAAACTAATAAATATCCTGCGACTGTTTTACAAAAATTAAAAAATTCTAGGTTCTATTTAACAAATGGTGCAGCATTAAGATTAATGGAAAGGCGCTATGTTGATGTAAAAAATGAAGAAGAAATTTCTCAAGCATCTGTAGAGCGTGCAATTATTAATTTAATGTTAGAAAGAAATAAAGAATTATTAGAGCTTAACGAAGAAGACTATAATAGTAATAAGTTTGGAAAACTTGTTTTAGAGAAAACTGGTAAAAAACCAAAAGAAATTAATCAAGAAATATATAATTCTGTTTTAGAAAGATTTAAAAGGGGTTTACAAGTGGTTGATGGTGAAGTAATTTTACACACTGCACCGCACCACGATGATATTATGTTAGGTTATTTACCTTATATTAATCATCTTGTTCGTAATCCAAACAATACGCATTATTTTGTAACTATGACAAGCGGTTTTACTGCCGTTACAAATGCATATATGTTAGAACTATGCACAGAGCTTAGAGAAATAATGGATAGTACAGAGTTTAAGAATAGGTACTCTACACAATATTTTGACCCAAAATTTATAGAAGGTAGAAATAGGGATATTAATTTGTTTTTAGATGGAGTTGCTGCACATAGCCGTACAATGCGTAAAGAAGCTACAGCAAGAAGACTTTTAAGAAACATTATTGAAATATATGATGAAGATAATATTGTATACTTAAAGGATAGGGTAGATGAATTAATTAACTATTTTAAAACTCAATATCCAGGTAAAAAAGATATTCCTCACGTTCAAAAATTAAAAGGAATGTTACGCGAGTTTGAAGAGGAAATTTTATGGGGTCATTTTGGCTTTTATAGTGACTCGGTACGTCATATGAGATTAGGATTTTACCAGGGTGATATTTTTACAGAAAATCCTGAAGTAGATAGAGATGTTATACCAATTTATAATTTACTTAAAGAGTTAAAACCAACAATTGTAACTGTAGCATTAGACCCTGAAGGAAGTGGCCCAGATACACATTATAAAGTATTGCAAGCGATATCAACTGCACTAAAAATGTACCAAGAAAAAGATGGTGCGCATGATATAAAAGTATGGGGTTACAGAAATGTTTGGTATCGTTTCCATCCTGCAGAAGCTAATATATATGTGCCTGTTAGTATCAATTCATTTTCTATTTTGGATGATACTTTTATGTATAGTTATGGCTCGCAAAAAGCTGCTAGCTTTCCAAGTTGGGAGTATGATGGCCCATTTTGCCGCTTAGCTCAAAAAATTCAAGTAGATCAATATCAAACAATTAAAAAAGTATTGGGTAAAGATTTCTTCCTTAAAAATAATCATCCAAGAATTAGAGCAGCACATGGTATGATTTATATTAAAGAATTGACTTTAGAAGAATTCTACACAAAATCTACTGAGTTAAAGAAATTAACCGAAAATATTTAGTTAATATTAACAAAAAAAGACGCCATTTGGCGTCTTTTTTTTTATTCTAAATTAATGTTAAAACTATTCATATTTTATTAAAACAGCGTCTTTTGGAACCATATCACCAGTTGAAACTAAAACAGATTTAATAACTCCATCTTGGGTGGAAACAATATGGTTTTTCATTTTCATAGCTTCAAGAATTAAAAGACTTTCGCCTTTTTTTACTTTTTGACCAGGTTTTACAAAAATTTCGTTAATAATACCGGGTATATTTGTTGTAACTTCTTTTGGGTCTACTGGTTTATAAACTTTACGATTTTTAAACTTATTAGTAAGTTTAGTTTCGTAATTAGTCATATCGATATTTAATTTTTCCATAACTTTCTCCTAAAATGGTGGTACGCCATGTTTTTTAAATGGACGTTCATCTTTTTTATTTTCTAAAAGATTGAGAGAATGGATTAAATATCTTCTAGTATCTTCAGGAGCAATAACAGCATCAATATGACCGTTTCGAGCAGCAACATAAGGGTTAGCAAACTTTTCAGTATATTCTTTAACTTTTTCTTTACGAGTAGCTTCAGGGTCTGGTGAGTTTTGAATTTCGTTTTTAAATATAATATTAGCAGCACCTTCTGGACCCATTACAGCAATTTCTGCGGTAGGCCAAGCATAAACAAAATCTGCTGCTAAGTGACGTGAACACATAGCAATATAACCACCACCATAAGCCTTACGTAAAATAACGGTAATTTTTGGAACGGTAGCTTCGCTATAAGCATAAAGTAATTTAGCTCCGTGCCTAATAACACCATTATGTTCTTGGTCTATACCAGGTAAGTAGCCGGGTAAATCTACAAAGGTAATTAAAGGAATATTAAAAGCATCGCAATAACGAATAAAGCGAGCAGCTTTATCGCTACTATCCACATCTAATACACCAGCTAAAACCATAGGTTGGTTACCAACTATACCAACTGTATTTCCTTTTATTCTAGCAAAACCAATAACTATATTAGCAGCCCAACTTTCTTGAATTTCGAAAAAGTCGCTATCATCTGCAACTGCTTTAATAATATTACGTATATCGTAAGGTTTTGTAGAATCGTTAGAAAAGATTTTATCAATTTCAAAAGGAATTTTGGGCTCTTTTGGTTGCGTCGGGTCTGCTTTTTTTCTATTATTCCAAGGAATGTAAGTTACAAGTTTTCTAATTTGGTCAAAGCATTCAATTTCGGATTTTGCAAAAAAGTGAGCATTACCGGTAATTTCTGTTTGAACTTTAGCACCGCCTAAATCTTCCATGCTAATTTCTTCACCCAAAACTGTTTTAATAACTTCGGGTCCAGTAATAAACATTTTAGAAATTTTATCTACTACAAAAACAAAATCTGTTAAAGCAGGAGAGTAAACCGCACCACCAGCACAAGTACCTAAAATAACAGAAATTTGTGGAATAACACCGCTAGCCAAAGTATTACGATAAAAAATTTCTCCATAACCAGCTAATGCATTAACGCCTTCTTGAATTCTTGCACCACCACTATCTTTAATTCCAATTAATGGGATGCCATTTTTCATAGCTAAATCCATAATTTTAGTAATTTTACGAGCGTGCATTAAGCCTAATGAGCCACCTGCAACAGTAAAATCTTGTGCAAAAATTGCTACAGGGTGACCATAAATTGTTCCCGTACCGGTTATAACACCATCAGCGGGTAAGTCTTTTTTGTCTAATCCAAAATCTTTTGTGTTATGTTCTACAAATAAATCAATTTCTTGAAAAGATCCATCATCTAATAAGTATTCAATTCTATCTCTAGCATACATTTTGCCCATAGCTTTTTGCTTTTCTACTGCTTTGTTTCCCTCTTTAGGTATAACTTTTTCTTTACGAGTAAAAAATTGATAAATTTTTTCCCAAATTGTTGGCATATTTCCCTTGTTATAATTAGTTATAAAAATTTAGATTACATATTTAAGAATTTTTTTTATTAAATTCAATAGAGAGGAAAGAAAGATTACTTTTGATATAAATAAAAATCCCCTTATAAATTGAGGGGATTTTTTAAGAGCATAAAAATAAATATATTATTCGTTTAATAATTTTTCCATTTCATCCATTAAATGGTTCATTCTTTTAACAACCGCAATAATTGGTTCAGGAGAGTTCATATCAACGCCAGCATCTTTAAGAACATCAATTGGATATTTTGAGCTACCAGATTTAAGGAAAGTTAAGAATTTATCAATAGCTGGTTGTCCTTCGGTTTTAATTTTTTCAAAAATAGCTTGGCTTGCAGCATAGGAAGTAGCATATTGGTAAACGTAAAAATTGTAATAAAAGTGAGGAATTCTTGCCCAAGTGTATCCTTCCTCTTCGTCTGTAATCATAGAAGGACCCCAATATTTTTGATACATATCTTTATAAGATTTTGTTAAAAATTCTGGGGTTAAAGGAACGCCTGCTTCTACCTGTTCATTAACAAATTGTTCAAACTCTGCAAACCTTGTTTGACGGAAAAATGTTGTGGTAATTTTATTAAGTTCTTTTTCAATTAAAGCTAATTTTTCTTCTTTAGTTTTAGCATTTTGAATTAAATAATCCAATAAAAACGCTTCGTTAGCTGTAGATGCTACTTCTGCAACAAAAATAGAATAATTAGCATAAGGGAAAGGTTGAGTTGTAACAGTAAAATAAGAATGCATGTTATGCCCCATTTCGTGGGCTAAAGTAAAAACATCGCTTAATTCGTCGTTATAGTTTAGTAAGACATATGGGTGAACACCGTAAGCATCATCAGATGAGTAAGCGCCGCTTCTTTTGTTTTGTGTTTCGTAAACATCAATCCATCTGTTATTAAAAGCCATTAAAAGATTTTTTTGATATTCTTCACCTAATGGCTTTAAAGCATCAATAACTAATTGCTTGCCTACGGGATAAGGATAAGTTTTTTTAACAGAAGGGAATAATGTAACATAAGTATCGTAAGGGTGAAAATCATCTAATTTAAGTATTTTTTTCTTTAAGTTACACCAACGATGAAGAACAGAAAGATTTTCGTTAACGGTTTTAACTAAATTATCATAAACAGAAAGGGGAATATTATTTGGCTTTAAAGCAGCTTCACGAGTGCTTTTATATTTACGAGCTTTTGCATTAAAAACCAATGCTTTTATATTACCATAAAAAGCACTTAATAAAGTGTTTTTATACTCCATATAAGGTTTATAAAACCCTCTATAAACACGTTCTCTATAGGCTCTATCAGTAGAGTAAAGCCCAGCAGTATATCTACCGGCAGAAAGCTTTACGGTTCCTTTATTAAATTCACCTTCAACAGTTGGGTATTGAATATCTGCACCGGTAAATAAACTAAATGTGTTAGAAGGAACTTCCATTAAAGGATAAGATAACGCTAATATGTTTTCTAATTCTGGTGTTAAAGTGTGTTCTTTTGTTCTATAAAGGTTATCGAACATCTGTTTGTAAACGGTTAACTCTTTAATTTCCTTAAAAAACTTTTCGAGTTTATCTTTTGGAATTGCGACTAACTCTGGTCTAACAAAAGAACTTGCGGCAGCCACTTTACCCGAAAGCGTGCTAACTCTATCTGCCAATGCCAAATATTTAGAATCTGATAAATCTAAATCTTTTGCCAAACTAGCATATAAAGATAACTTATCTAATTTAATTTGAATTTTTTCATCAAATTTCAGCAGGTCATATAAATTTTTTGCACTTTTACCAACTTTACCAACAAATTTTTGATATTCTGATAAAGAGTTTTCAACATCTGCAAAATCTTTTTCCCAAAGGTCTTCGCTTTGGTAAATATCTTTAAGGTTCCAAGTATATTGTTCTTCTATTTCACTATGTTTTGGTAGTGTGCCAGATATTTCTTGTGCAAAGCTAACATTTGAAAAAGGTAATAATAAAAATGATATCATAGTACAATAAATAAAATTAAAAAATCTTTTTTTTCTATTCATAATAAATCCAAAATTAATTAATGTTTAGGAAGTCTTTCGATATACGAGCTATTACTTAAAATTGCAAAGGATTCTGTTTTACGTAATTTATCTAAATTAAGGCAATTCATATAGCTCATCGAGCTTTTAAGCCCATCCGAAATAGCATGAATTACATTTTTAACAGCACCTTTATAAGGAACCATAGTCTCTTCGCCTTCAATAAACTCTCCTTTCATTTTAACACCAAAAGAGGCAGAACCGCGGTACTTTTTCCAAAGTTGACCATTGTATTTAATAATTTCACCTGGTGTTTCTTTAGTACCTGCAAGCATTCTACCCAACATAACGGTATCTGCACCAAGAGCAATAGCTTTAGCAACATCACCTGGGCTTTTAATTCCACCATCGGCAATAATTTCTATTTTAAGATTATTTATTTGACGATTAAAATAAACGTCTAAAATAGAAGAGACTTGACCAATACCAATACCAGTTTGAACAGATGTAGTACACATGCTACCGCCACCAATTCCTACCCTAATAGCATCAGCTCCTGCATTAACAATATCCTTTAAAGTAGCACCACCGGCTATATTACCAACTATAACTTTAAGATTATATTTTGTTTTAATTTTTTCGCACATATTAAGTACGTGAATATTATTAGCATTTGCAGTATCTACACAAACAATAACTTGTTTTTCTGCTAATTTTTCTAATAATTCATCGTTTGCCGTTAAAGAAACAGATACAGCTTCAATTTTGTTAAAAGTTTCCTCATCTGCCAAAATCTCTTTCAAAGATGAATCAAATCTATTAAGAACACCTAAACAACCTAATTGCTTAAGCTCTAAAGCCATATCTACGCCTGTAACAGTATCCATTGGGCTAGAAATTATAGGTACATTAAGTTTAAGATCTAAAAAATTGGTTGTAGTATCTGCTTCGGTTCTACTTCTTAAATCAGAAACTTCTTGTGGAATTAAGCTAATGTCATCGTAGGTTAAAGAAAGGAAATAATCGTTTAATTGGGCTTTGGTGTATATTTTCATAAACTCCTCTTTGTTAAAAAAATAGGGCAGGTAACCCTGCCCGTAAATTGTTATTTCTCGTTAAGTAATTTCTCCATTTCGTCCATTAGTTCATTCATTTTGTTAACAACTGCTTTAATAGGAGCGTCAGTTGTCATATCAACGCCAGCATCTTTTAATACTTCAATAGGATATTTAGAATTACCAGCTTTTAAGAAACCTAAATATTTATCAATTGCAGGTTGTCCTTCTGCTTTAATTTTTGCAACTAATGCTTGACTTGCAGCATATGATGTTGCATACTGATAAACATAAAAGTTATAGTAGAAGTGAGGAATTCTTGCCCATGTATAACCTTCCTCTTCATCTGTAATCATAGCAGGACCCCAATATTTTTGATATAAGTCTCTATAAGATTGGGTTAAGAAATCGGGTGTTAATGCAACTCCTTCTTCCATTTTTTGGTTCACAAATTTTTCAAATTCAGCAAAACCAGTTTGGCGATAAAAAGTAGTTGTAATGTTATTTAATTGTTTTTCAATTAAGGCTAATTTTTCTTCTTTGGTTGTAGCATTTTTAATTAAATAATCTAAAAGCAAAGCTTCGTTAGTAGTAGATGCAACTTCTGCAACAAATATCGAGTATCCTGCATAAGGATAAGGTTGATATTTGCCAGTGTAATAAGAATGCATATTGTGACCCATTTCGTGAGCTAACGTAAATACGTCATTAAGCTCGTTGTTCCAGTTTAATAAAACATATGGATGAACGCCAAAGGTTGTACCCGAAGAGTAAGCGCCACTACGTTTATTTTGTGTTTCGTAAACGTCAATCCAACGGTTATCAAATGCAAAAGTAAGGTTTTTAATATAATCTTCACCTAATGGTTGTAGTGCTTTAATGCAAAGTTCTTTACCAGCTTCGTAGGAATACTCTTTTTTAACTGAGGGGAACAAAGTAACATAAGTATCGTATGGATGGAAATCTGGTAAATTTAATACACGTTTTTTTAATTCTGCCCATCTATGCAAAGCATTTAAGTTTTCGTTTACAGATTTAATTAAATTATCATAAACTTCAACTGGAATATTATTAGCATCAAGTGAAGCCTCTAATGTGTTTTTATATTTTCTTGCTTTTGCATTAAAAATTAAAGCTTTAATATTACCTGTAAAGGTTGTTAATAAAGTGTTTTTATAATCCTTATATGGTTGATAAAAACCCTTGTAAACTCTCTCCCTGTAAGAACGATCTGTAGAATAAAGAGCTGCATAATATCTGCCATCGCTTATTTTAATATCATTAACGCCATCTTCTGCTTTAACAGAAGGATATTGAATATCTGCACCTGTAAACATGCTAAAAGAATTATAGGGTACTTCTGTTAAAGGAGAGGCTAAAGCCATAATTTCTTCAGATTCTGGTGATAATGTATGAAGTTTAGTTCTATATAAATTATCAAACATTTTTTTGTAAAGAGCAAGCTCTTTATTTTCTTTCATAAACTTGCCTAAAGTTTTTTCTGGAATAGCAACTAATTCCGGACGAACAAAAGAGCTAACAGCGCCAACTTGAGCAGCTAAATTACTAATATTTTCAAAAAGTGCCATATATTTGGGGTCAGAAAGGTCTAAATCTTTAGAAAGTGAAGCATATAAATAAAGTTTACCAATAATAATACTTAATTCTTCATCAAATTTTAATAATTTATAAAGGGTATTTGCATCTTTACCAACTTTACCCTTAAATTCATTATATTTATTCATATTTTCTTTAACAAAGTTAAAGTCTTTTTGCCAATCTGCTTCAGTTTTATAAATATCTGTTAAGTTCCAGGTGTATTTTGGGTCAATATCAGAGCGCTTTGGCAACTCTAAGCTTTGTTGTGCTTTTGTAGATGTGCTTAATAACATTGTAATACCAATCATAATAAACAATACCTTTGTAGTTAGTGAATAAAATAATTTGTTTTTCATTTGTTATCCTCTTAAAGTTTTAAATTTATTTAATTAAAATCATTTTTTTTGTTATAACGCCATTATTTGTAATTAAGGAATAAAAATAAACCCCACTACCTAAATTGTAATTAGTTGCATTAAATTTAATATTATACATACCTGGCTGTAATTCGTTATTTAATAATAAAAATTGTTCTCCTAAAAGATTGCTAATAATAAGCTTAACTTTAGACGTTTGAGACATAGTAAAAGTTATATTAGTTTCTGGATTAAATGGATTTGGATAGTTTTGTAATAATTGAAAGCCATTAATGGTTAAATCTTTTATTTCTTCAACATTCGTAAATGGTTCATTAATTTCCATTATATATCCTGGTATAGTTACTTTAGGAAGGTCAAAACCGGGTACATTAGTAGAAGAAACATTTGGCATATATTCTTTCAATACCCAATGATTTAATGCAATATAATCAGTTCTTGGGAATTTTATCAAATCGTACACAACTGGTGGAAATGGTGGAGGCAATACTTGAACTACAATACTAATAGTAAGAGAAATTTCAAATTTTTTACAAGTAAAAGTACCTAAATAAGTTTGTAAAGATTCATCGTTTAATCTTTTAGATTTTACCGAAAATCTTAATGGAATAGAAACAGAATCTATTGTAATAGTTGTATCCTTTTGAAATAATGTGGTAGTTTGATTAACGGCAGCACTAAAATTATAAACTGGATACCAACCAGTTAAAGATTTTATAAAGTTAAATAGCTGCATCATTCCTGGAGGAATTTCACCAATTAAACTATCTCCAATAGCAAGACTATCTAAATTTATAATAGAAAAATAAACATTAGCTATATTTCCTTCAAAATTAACAAAAGAAGTATCCAAATAAGGTTGTGTGTTAATAGTAGCAATAGGACCGTTTTTTGAAAGTATTATTTTAGAGTTTTTATTATAAGCAATTGCAGTAGTAACAAAACTATCAATTCTAGCAGTAGAAAGATTATAATTAGGGTTTCCAAGAGAATCTAAAGGGGTAACTTTGTAATTCCAAACATAACCATTATTAGCTGGAAAATAGTTTGAGCTTTGGGCTATTAACGTAATGTTAATGCAAAAAAAGTAAACTATGTAAAGTATTTTTTTCATAAAGCACCCTAAAAATTTAATTTTAAAATTATATAAAATAAAAATTAACTACAATGCAATTTATTAATATAAAGAAAATATTTTATTTGAAAGTGTTTTCTATCAAAGTTAAAAATTAAATTTTATAAAAATTAATTCGATAATAAGTTAGAATATAATATTTTCCAAAAACGAGGTTAAAATGGAGCCGATATTAGTAAAAGAAAAGGTTGATACAACAAACCTATTTGCTAATATTTTTGGAAATTATTTTTACGAAATAGTAATGATATTTAACGCAAAAGGAGAGATAGTATTTAATAATTCAAATTTAAATGTCTTAAATATAAACGAAATTAAAAATGTTATAAAATTTAATGATAATGAAAGCTTAAAAATATTACAAAATTTTATTGATAATCGACCTAAAGAAGTAATAGATTTTATTACAAGCGTATTTATTAATGATAAAGAAGAATATGCTAGAATAGTATTAAATTTTATAGAAATTAATAATATAAAATACTATTTAATTGTTATTAATAATAAAATTAATAAGTTAAACGACGATTGTGAAACCAAATTTAAAGCTGTATTTGAAAAATCACCGGTAGGTATAGCAAGCGTAGACGCAAAAAGCGGTAAAATTATAAATGCTAATCCAGAGTTTTGTAAACTAATAGGTTATGAATTAGAGGAATTGCAAACTAAAACAGTTAAAGATATAACCTATGAAGAAGATTTTACTAAAGAGTTAAATTTACTTAATAGATTGCAACAATCTAATAATAAATTAGAATTTATTAAAAGATACATTAAAAAAAATGGAGAAATAATTACAGCAAATTTAACCACAACATATGTAAAAGACTTTTTAGGAAATGAAATTGTTATTGGGATAATAATAGATATTACAGATAAATTAAAATTAGCTAATGCAGAAAAAGAAAAAACAGAGTTAATAAATAAAATTTCTTTAACCACACCAGATACTATTTTAATATTAGATTTGAAAAATCAAGTTGTAACTTTTCATAACCATGCTAATTTTTATAATCAATCTAATTTTAGTTTTCTAAATTTGTCTATAAAAGATCTTAAAAAATTTATTTATGTAGAGGATATTGAAAATTTTGAAAAGCATATAAACTTTATATTACAATCTGATGTAGATATTATTCACGAGTGCACGATAAGAATAGTATTAAATATGGAAAATATTAGCTGGGTTTTATGCAGAGGAACAGTATTTAAAAGAGATGTGAATAAAAAACCTATTCAAATTCTATTGCAACTTACAGATATTACTTCACAAAAAATTTTAGAAGATACTTTAAGAAAAACTAATGAACAAATTAACGAAAAGAATGTAATATTAGAAGAACAGCGAAAACAACTTATAAGAACAAAAGAAGATTTAGAAAATGCAAGTAAAAAGTTAGTGGAAGCAAATTTAAATAAAGATAAAATGTTTTCTATTATTGCGCATGATTTAAAAAATCCATTTAATTCTTTATTTGGGTCAGCTTCTTTTCTTAAGCAAAATTTTGAAAATTGCACTAATAGTGATATACAAATTTTAACTGAAAATATTTATAATAGTGCTAAGGTAATTTATGGCTTATTAGAAAATTTATTAGATTGGTCAAGGTTGCAAACAAATCAAGTTTATATTAAAAAGGATAAAATTAATATATTTGAAATAATTAGCAACATTGTTCAGCTTTATAAAGAAATATTAAAGAAAAAAGAAATTAATATAGATTTATTAATAGAGCATAATATAGAAATAATAGCAGATAAACATTCATTAGAAACAGTGATTAGGAATTTGACTTCTAATGCTATAAAATTTAGCTACACGGGTAGTAAAATAATAATAGGCTTAGAAAAACATGAAAAAGATGTAATTATTTATGTAAAAGATTTTGGAGTTGGAATGAGTAAAGAAAAGGTAGATAAATTATTTTTGGTAGAAGAAAGTAAAAGCACTTTGGGTACCCAAAACGAAACTGGTACAGGTTTGGGTTTAATGATTTGTAAAGAGATGGTTGAAAGGAATGGAGGAAAGATTTGGGTTGAAAGTGAAATAAAAAAGGGAACAACTTTTTATATTTTGTTACCAATCTAATTTTCTATTAAACATTTTATTTATCGGAAGTAGCAATAAACTATATGGAATTATAATTTTTTGATCATTTACATAAGTTACAGCTTTATTTTGTGCAGTAATTATTAATCTATTTTTAGCTCGAGACATAGCAACATATAGCAGTTTTACTTTTTCTAAATCAGAAAAATATGGAAAGTTGTAATCATCACATTCTGGAATTATCACAGTATCAAACTCCAATCCCTTTGCTTTATGAATTGTTGAAATAAATATTTCGTCACTATCCGTAATCAAATCAGCTGTTTTGCATTTTTTATAAAACATAAGGTGTTTTGAAAGTAATGTGTTTATTTTATCTGGTTTAGTGGTTAAATCCATGTGGTTTAATAATTTTTCAATTTCATCAAATTTGGGATCTATAATTTCTGCAAAGTTAACAAAATCAGTTATAATTTCGTTAAAACTAACAGGATTTGTATTACTAATAATAGAATTATAATATTGAGCAAATTTTGAATGGAATTTTTCTAATTTTCTTTTATTATGGTTAATAAAATTTTCGGATTTTTTTATTGTATCTATAATGTCATCCTTAACACTTAATATAACGGACTTTAATGCATTTACATCATCTAAAGCATTATGGGAATTATGTACTTTTAAATTAAATAGCTCAATTATTCTTTCCAATTTATAGCTTTTTAACTCTGGAAAAATTCTTTTAAGAATATCTATTGAGTCAAACATTTGATTTGGAACAACAAACTTACCTGTTAAGTTATACTTATTAATATTGCTTAACAAAATGCTTTTATCAAACTTTAAATTGTGTGCTACTAATGGAGCACCATTTATAAAGTTAGAAAACTGTAGTAATGCATCAGTAGGGTCTATGCCATTTTTATCTAAAAATTCTTTAGTTATTTTATGAATTTTTGAGCTTTCTGTTACATCTTTATTAGTTTTAATATAAACATTAAAAGTTTTGCCAACTTTACCTTTAATAAGCTCTATTGCAGAAATTTGTACAATATCATCGTTTTGTGTATCTAACCCAGTGGTTTCTGTATCAAAAAAAACAATTCTAGCATGTTCAACATAATTAATAAAATCTTTTAAGATTAAGTTAAAATTTAATTCATTGGTTAGAAAATCTAGTGGAGATAACCCAACAGAGAACATTTTATTAATAAAATCTCTACTAGTCTTTAAAGTTTTGAATAAAGAAAAAAGGTGAAATAACCTAGCCCAACTTAATCTTTCGTTTGGATTATCGATAATAGTGAGGAAAGCAAAAATATCTTTAACAAATTTTCTTTTAAGCAGCTCAAATTTTGATACTTTAAATACATTCCTAAATTTTGAACCATGCCTATCATAAAATTTCTCAACATCATGATTTTTATAAAATAGAATTGCAGTATTAATTTTCTCAATTTTTTGTTTTTCAATTAGTTTATCTATGGGTGTTAGGTTTAAATCTTTTTCTTTATCATACAATAAAAACAAGTTTTTAGACTTGGAACTTAGATTAAGTTCATTTACATTAAATATTTTTTCTTTATTTTTATTGTAAAAGAAATAATTTAAATAAGTATTTAACATTTTAACTATTTCTTCGTTGCTTCTAAAGTTTTTAGTTAAAGTATGTTTTTGGTAATCTTTAGAAAAATGCTCTAACATTTCCTTTTTTGCGCCTAAAAAACCAAATATTGATTGCTGAAGGTCGCCATATAAAATTACATTAGCATTTGATTTTTGAATATTATTTAATATTAACCATTGAATTTCGTTAAGGTCTTGAACTTCATCAACTTGTAAAAAGCTAAATTTACCGTAAATAAGTTTTGTGTTAGTATCTAAAAGATATTTTAATGTTAAAAATAGTATATCATCGTAATCAAATAATAAAGATTTATTTTTAATTTTTTCGTAAGCTATAAAAATTTTTTTATCTAAATTATCTAAATTAAAATTAAATCGGTTAAAATTTAGTTTCACATTATGAACATGTAATTTATAATACTTAAATTTATTTAATAAATCTGATAATCTATTCAAGCTTGCACCTAATACCGAAAAGCAAGCTTCTTCTAAAATATCTAAAGCATCTTCTTCATCTATAAATGCAGAAGCCTGAGGAATAAGATGATTTTTTTTAAGAAATTGGATACCAAAACTATGGATATTGCCAATAAAAACTTTAGAATTAGGTATACGTTGTTGCACTCTATTAATCATGTTTCTAGCAGCACGGTTAGTAAAAGTAAGGCAAGCTATTTCTTCTTCAGAGATGTTATCTATTGTTAATGCTTTAAGTACTTTTTGTGCAATTAATTCGGTCTTTCCAGTGCCAGGAGGGGCTAATACTAAATGCTTGCCACTATTTAAAGTTACAATATCTAATTGTTCTTTAGATAAATTGTTAATGCCTAATTCCATCCCAAGCTCAAAAATTTAAAAAATCCCCCTAAAAGGGGGATAGTGATTTTTTATAATATTAACTTCATAAATTTTGGATATTCATCTTTAGCAGCTTCAAGTATCATTAACATAAAATCTATTGTAGTTTCAGGGTCATAGTAATTTTCTACAACAGGGTAATTCAATCTTAAAAAAATATTCGATTCATCATCCAAAAGAAATTTAACGTATGTGTAGTCGTTATTTAATTCGTTTAAAAGTTCATAAAAAGAGTCTTTATTTACTTCATCTGCAATATTGATATAGTTAAAAAGATATACTGTTCCAACATATTCAGGTTTGTTTTGAAGTGCAGCAACAACTCTTACACGTGGTCCATTCTTTATACCATCTTCAAAAGCAAAATACTTGGTTTCGTCCTCTTCATCTTTCCAGTTGTCTAGTTCAATATCTTTTTCAGTTAATAAATCTTCAAATTTTTCAATACTTTCACTCATTTTAAACTCCTTTATTTTATGTTTTGTATTTTCTTAATCCTCCTTTGCAAAAGGAGCTTTTCACTTAAATTGTTAATTTGAAATTTAAGATAAATAATAATAAATATTTTAGCAAGTAAAAAGGGAAAAATTAAATTAATTTTGTATTTTAAATAAACAAAAGAAAATAATATGGGTATTAAAATGAGAAGGTTAATCAGTTTATTAATTATAGGATTAGTAGCTATAGGGGTAATGTTTTTAAAAGGCGGTTTTGGCAAAAAAGATAAGCAAATTGAAAATAGCAATAATACAGTTACTATTGTAAAAATTATTGATGGAGATACATACGAAGTTAATTTGAATGGAAAGAAAGAAAAAGTTAGATTAATTGGAATAGATACACCAGAATCTAAGGCGAATAAAAAAGCATATAAAGATAGTAAAAGAAGCAAAGAAGACGTAAAAACTATAGTTAAAGAAGGCTTAAAAGCAAAAGAATTTGTTAAAAGTTTAATTAAAGAGGGTGATGTATTAAAGATAGAATTTGACGTAAGAGAACGAGACCAGTATGGAAGATTGCTTGCATATTTATATTTGCCAAATGGTAAAATGTTAAATAATGTAATTATAGAAGAAGGTTATGCCGCACCTTTAACATATCCACCAAACGTAAAATATGTAGAGCTTTTTAGAGAATCCTATATTAAAGCAAGAGAAAATAAAAAAGGTTTATGGAGTGATTAAGCATATATAATTTATAAAAGAGGTACTTATGATAAAGAAATGTTTTTTTGTTTTATTTTTAGTATTTATGTCATTTAATGTTTTTGCTGCAGAGGTGTATATTAGGGTTAATCATGCAGGGTACTTTCCAACAGATATTAAAGCTGCTGTTGCATTTTCTAAAACTGATTTTGTAATTAAAGAATTTGAAATTATTGATTATTATACTAACAAAATTATTTACAAATCCAATAACGTAAAAGAGTATAAAGATTTTTGGGGCTATAAAAAAGGGTATAGATTATATTTTACAAACTTTAAACAATTAGGAAAATATTATATAAAAGTTGGGGAAAATATTTCCAGAGATTTTAAGATTGGCTATGATATTTATAACGGATTTGCAGATAGTTTATTATATTATATGAGGCAGCAAAGGTGTGGATATAATCCATTTTTAAAGGATAGTTGTCATGTGCATGATGGATTTATAATTTATAATGGAGAAAAAGATAGCACGCATATAGACGTTACTGGTGGTTGGCACGATGCAAGCGACTATTTACAATATCTGCCAACAAGCGCAACATCTGTTTATCATTTATTATTTGCTTATTATAAAAATCCAAATGTTTTTAAGGATTTCTATGATAGTAATGGAAACAGAGGGAAAAACAACTACCCGGATGTTTTAGATGAAGCAAAATGGGGTTTAGATTGGATGTTAAAGATGAATCCGAATGATGGGGAATATTATAACCAAATTGCGGATGATAGAGACCACGCCGGTTATAGACTGCCTACACAAGACTCTATAAGTTATGGAAAGGGATTAGAACGACCCGTTTATTTTATAAATGGAAAAGTACAAGGTTGCTTTAATAATAAAAATAGAACAACAGGTAGTGCAAGTTCTGTTGCCAAATTTGCAAGTTCATTTGGATTAGGGGCAATAGTTTTTAAGGAATTTTTACCAGATTATGCAGAGTTATTAAAAATTAAAGCAATAAAAGCATACGATTACGCTATTAAACATGAAGGTTATTTTCAAACTGCACCAGCAAAGTCTCCTTATTTTTATGAAGAGGAGAATTGGGTTGATGATATGCAACATGCTGCTATTACATTATACCTGCTTACAGGTGAAAATAAATATTTTAATGAGGCATTGGATTATAGTAGGAAAGAAAAATTTCCACCATGGATGGGGGCAGATACAGCAAGGCACTATCAGTGGTATCCTTTTGTTAACATTGCAAATTATTTAATAGCTAACAACACAAAAAATTTAAGCCAAAAAAGTGAGGTTGAAGGTTATATTAATGAAGGATTAAGTAAGTTAATTAAACGAGGGGCAAATAATCCATTTTTAATAGGTGTTCCTTTTATTTGGTGTAGTAACAATTTAGTTAGTGCAGCAATAACACAATTAAATTTATTAAATAAAAAAGAATATTTAGAAGTAGAAACAGCCCTGCGAGATTGGTTATTGGGGTGTAATCCTTGGGGAAAAAGCATGATTATTGGTTTGCCAGAAGATGGCGATTACCCATTAGATCCACATTCTGCATTAGCTACGAATTATAATTACAAATTAACGGGTGGATTAGTAGATGGACCTGTTTATACTTCAATTTTTGGTAAGTTAAAAGGAATAAAGCTTTATCATGGTGATGAATTTGAAGGTTTACAACCAAATTATGTAGTTTATCATGATGATTATGGCGATTATAGTAGCAACGAACCGACTTTGGATGGCACAGCGAGTTTATCTTATTATTTTTCTTATTTGCAAAAAAAAGGGGAAGAACTTAAATCACAAAATGGCAAACTTAAAATAAATAATGGTGCTATAATTAGAGGAGATGTAAATAAGAAAAATATATTTTTAATTTTTTCTTCTCACGAGTATGATGATGGGGGAAATATTATTTTAAATACATTAAAAAGAAATAATGTAAAGGCTTCATTCTTTTTTACAGGTGATTTTTATAGAAATGAAAAGTTTAAAGATATAATTAATAAGCTAAATAAAGATGGACATTATTTAGGTGGGCACTCAGATAAACATATACTTTATGCAGATTGGAATAAAAGAGACTCTTTGATAGTTACTAAAGCTGAACTTATAAACGATATTCAAAATAATTACAAAGCTATGGAAGCATTTGGCATTAGTAAAAAAAGTAGTCCATTTTATTTGCCTCCTTATGAATGGCATAACGAAGCAGTTTGCAAATATACAGAAGAAATTGGGGTTAAAGTTATAAACATAACTCCAAAAACAATGATAAACCAAGATTGGACAATACCAACCAGCGGGAAATATTACTCTAGCGATGAATTAATTAAATTACTTTACGATTTTGAAAAAAATGATAAGAATGGATTAAATGGTGCTATAATTTTAATTCATTTTGGTACTCATCCAGTTAGAATAGATAAGCTATATAACAAATTAGACACTATATTAAAGGAATTAAAAAATAAAGGTTATAACTTTAAAACTGTAAATGAATTAATTTAATATCAAAAAAACACTGTTAGGAACTAAAAAGATATCGTGTCTGTTTTTAAGATAAAATAATAGGAGTTTCTATGTTTAAGTATATAACGTTTTTTTTGCTTTTAAGTTTTATATTAATTAACGCACAAAATAAAGAGGGTAAAATGCACAATGTTCTAAACTTTAAGGTTAAAGATATTAACGGTAAAGAAATTGAACTAAATAAATATAAAGGTAAAGTTCTTTTAATAGTAAATGTTGCAAGCAAATGCGGTTATACAAGGCAGTATAAGGGATTACAAGAGTTATATCAAAAATATAATAACAAAGGGTTTGAAATATTAGGATTTCCATGCAATGATTTTGGCAATCAAGAACCCGGAACAAATGAAGAAATAAAAGATTTTTGCACAACTAATTTTGGTGTAACTTTCCCAATGTTCGATAAAGTTAAAGTTTTAGGGGATAATAAAGCGCCACTTTATGCTTTATTAACAAATAACGAAGTTACTGGTAAAGATGATATTAAGTGGAATTTTGAAAAGTTTTTAATTGATAAAAATGGTAATGTTGTAAAAAGGTATAGAAGTGGTGTTGAACCATTATCGAAAGAATTGACAGAGGATATAGAAAAAGAACTTAAGAAGTAGCATTCTTAAGTTCTTCTTTAACTGCAAATTTAGCGGCAATTAAATCTGTATGGGAAATATTTAAGTTGCCGCTTATTTTTCTTATAAAATACTCTTCATATGCATTAATAACATTATCGGCTAAAATAATACGCCATAAGTTTTCCACAATTTTATACTTTTCTTCTTGGGTCAAATATTGGTTAATAATTTCTGTAAACTCGTATAAGCTTACACTTTTTTTTCTAACTTCTTCAGTATAAGCAATTAGTTGTTCCACCTCGCTTGGGGATAAATTAAATTGATGTTCTAAGATATTAAACACTTGATTTTTTTCTACTTCAGAAAAATTATCATCAGAATAAGCAATTTCTAAAAATATAGCGCAAGTGGCAATCTGCAAATTTTTTGAATCTTTAATAATATTAACTACTTCATCATGATTTTTGCTATTTGAAAAAAGTTTTTTTAACGAGTTTAACATCAAAACCTCAATTAATAATCAATTTTTTGATATTCAGCTTTCTTTTTAGTAAAAGGATTTCTTTCGTAAAGATTTACTAAATCTTTTAAGGATTTAGCAGTATCTTCAGATATTTGACCTTCAGTAAAACGCCAAGTCCAATTACCACCAAGTTTACCGGGGAAGTTCATTCTTGCTTCGCTACCTAAGTTTAAAACATCTTGCAAGGGAATAATAACAAGGTTAGCAACTGATTTATACGCTTCTCTAATTATTTCAAAACAAATATTATCTCCATAGTAACCTAAGTAGTCGCAAGTCCATTTATAAAGATTAGGGTCTTCAATTTTAGCTTTTTCAAAAAATCCGCGTGTAGTATCATTATCATGAGAACCAGTATAAACAATGCAATTTGGGATAAAATTATGTGGTAAAAATTTCTTTTCCCCATCTTTACCAAAAGCAAATTGCAAAATTTTCATTCCAGGAAAATTAAATTTATTTCTTAATTCCTCAACAGTTTCGGTAATCACTCCTAAATCTTCTGCAATAATTGGAACGTCACCTAATTTTTGTCTAATTGTGTTAAATAGTTTTTCACCGGGTGCTTTAACCCATTTACCATGTTCAGCTGTTTTTGCATCACCAGGTATTTCATAAAAAGCATCAAACCCTCTAAAGTGGTCAATTCTAACGTAATCTACCATTTCAAAAAGTTTAGAAAATCTTTTTTGCCACCATAAAAAGTCATCCTTTTCCATTTCGTCCCATTTATAAAGCGGGTTCCCCCATAATTGACCAGTAGGGCTAAAATAATCTGGTGGAACGCCGGCACAAGTAATAAGATTGCCATGTTCATCAACAGTAAAAAGATTTCTGTTTGCCCAAAGGTCAGCACTATCGTAAGCGATAAATATTGGTAAATCTCCAATAATCTTTATTTTATTTTTGGTAGCATAATCTTTAACATCTGTCCACTGTTTATCAAAAATAAATTGCGTAAAATTAAAATATTCTATTCTATCTTTAAGTAGGTCTGTCCACTTTTCCACAGCTCCTTCGTATCTAAAAGCAATTTCAGGAGTCCAATTTTGCCAAGAAACGCCATTATGATACTCTTTAGAAGCCATAAAAAGTGAAAAATCTTTAAGCCAATAATTATTTTTTTCTAAAAACTTATTGTAATCAGCTAAAAATTTATCTTTAGTATATAAAAAGTTGTTAAATGATTTTTTTAATAGTTCGGTTTTTAATTGAATAACCTTACCAAAATCTACATGCGAACCACTTAAATCTGGGTAATTATCTAAATCTTCTTTATTAAGCAATCCATCTTCATAAAGCAACTCTGGGCTAATTAAAAGTGGATTACCTGCAAAAGCAGAAAAACATTGATAGGGTGAGTCACCATAGCCAGTTGGACCTAATGGGAAAGTCTGCCATAAGTATTGTTCAGCTTCAACCAAAAAGTCAATAAATTTATAAGCTTCTTTTCCTAAGTCACCAATACCAAATTTGCCAGGGAAAGAAGTTGGGTGCAATAATATTCCAGCACTTCTGTTAAAATGCATAAAATCCTCTTAAAATTAATTAAATTGTATAGTAAATTACAAAAATTTTTACTTTAATTAAAAATTTTTTTGAATAAAACAAATGAATTAAAAAAAAATTAAAAATAAATTTTTTGATTTATTTTTTTAAAATTTAATTTGTTTTTAAAGATTAAAAACGTTTATTTAAACACCTAAAATTCTAATTCTTACAAATTTTTTTAACAAAATGCAAAAGCATAAGATACTTTTTAAAGTGTTGAGGCATATTATTTTAAATGATTAGATAAATAAATAATAATATTAAAATAAAAATTTTTAACAAGGGAATATTTATGAAGATAACAAGACTTTTTACTAAAGCGGTAAAAGAAGCCGATTTTGGGATAAAGTACGAGGAAAGAGTATCTGAGATAAAAAACACGGATCAGAGCGTTGTTTTTAAGATGGACAAGGTGAGTGTTCCGAGCTTTTGGTCTCAGGTAGCAACAGATATACTTGTAAGCAAGTATATGCGAAAAGCAGGGGTGCCAGTATACACCAAAAAAGTGGCAGAAGAGGGTGTGCCAGAGTGGTTACAAAGAAGCGAACCTGATTATGAAAAGTTAGAATCAATTCCAGCAAATAAAAGATTTGGTTCTGAAACAGATGCAAGACAAGTTTTTCATAGATTAGCTGGAACATGGACATATTGGGGCTGGAAGGCTAAGTATTTTAGCAGTGAAGAAGATGCAAAAGCTTACTATGATGAAATGTTCTATATGTTAGCAAACCAAATGTGTGCACCAAATAGTCCACAATGGTTTAATACGGGGTTAAATTGGGCATATGGAATTAACGGTCCATCACAAGGACACTATTATGTTGATTTTGAAACCAAAGAAATGGTTCAATCGAATGACGCATATACACATCCACAACCACACGCATGTTTTATACAATCAATAAAAGATGATTTGGTAAACGAAGGCGGAATAATGGAGCTTTGGGTTAGGGAAGCGAGATTATTTAAATATGGTAGTGGAACAGGAACAAATTTTTCTGACATAAGAGGAATTAATGAACCACTAAGTGGTGGTGGTAAGTCATCTGGATTAATGAGCTTTTTGCGTATTGGTGATAGATCTGCTGGTGCGATAAAATCTGGCGGCACTACAAGAAGAGCTGCAAAGATGGTTACTTTAGATATAGATCATCCTGATATTGAAGAATATATAAATTGGAAAGTAATAGAAGAACAAAAAGTTGCTGCAATTGTTGCTGGTAGCAAGTTGTGTAATTATCATTGCAATAATATAATGAGTGCTTGTTACTCAGAACATCCGGAAAATGATAGGTTTAACAGAACTACAAACAAAAAGTTAAAACAAGCAATTCACGAAGCACGTAAACAGTTTGTTCCAGAGCAACTTATAGAAAAGGTTATACAATATGCTAAATTAGGATATCGTTCTATAGAATTTCCAGTTTATGATACGGATTGGAATGGTGAAGCATATGCAACAGTATCTGGTCAAAACTCTAATAACTCTGTTAGAGTAACGCATAAATTTATGAATGCGGTATTAGAGGATAAAAATTGGGCTTTATATTGGAGAACCGAACTTAAAAAAGCACAAAAGGAAAACAGAGAACCAAATCCTTTTAAAGTATTAAAGGCTAAAAAGATTTGGGACGATATAGCAGTTGCGGCATGGAACTGTGCAGATCCGGGTTTACAATATCATGATACTATAAATGAATGGCATACATGTTTGCCAGATGGTGAAATAAAAGCAAGCAACCCATGCAGTGAATACATGTTTTTAGATGACACAGCATGTAATTTAGCATCGTTAAATTTAGTTAGATTTTATGATGAAGAAAAAAATATATTTAAGGTACAAGAATTTAGACATGCAACAAAGCTTTGGACTATTGCGCTTGAGATTAGTGTTTTAATGGCACAATACCCTAGTAAAGAAGTTGCTTTAAGAAGTTATTTATATAGAACCTTAGGTTTAGGATATGCTAATTTAGGTTCCTTGCTAATGCGCGCAGGAATTCCATACGATAGCCAAGAAGCTTTAGCAATTACAGGTGCAATAACTGCTATTATGCACTTTAATGCATATGCAGCAAGTGCAGAAATGGCAAGCGAGCTTGGTGCATTCCCAAGATATGAACAGAATAAAGAGCAAATGCTTAAAGTAATGCGAAACCATAGAAGAGCTGCTTATAATGCTAAAGAAAGTGAATATGAAGGCTTAACATTAACTCCAATGGGAATTAATGAAAACTACTGCCCAAATTATTTATTGCAAGCAGCTAGGGAAGATGCAGACAAAGCACTTGAATTAGGTGAAAAACATGGATACAGAAATGCACAAGTAACAGTGCTTGCACCAACTGGAACTATTGGTTTGGTAATGGATTGCGATACGACAGGTATTGAACCAGATTATGCTTTAGTAAAATATAAAAAATTAGCAGGTGGAGGTTACTTTAAGATTATAAACCAGTCTATACCACCCGCATTAAAAACTTTAGGTTATAACCAACAGGAAATTGAGGAAATAGAAAAGTATGCTGTAGGTAAGGGAACTTTGCAAGGTTGCCCATATATAAATCCAGAAACATTAAAAATCAAAGGTTTTACAAAAGAAGTATTAGAAAAAGTAGAAAGTGCATTATCGGGTGCATTTGACCTTAACTCTGTTTTTAATAAATACACATTAGGCGAAGACTTTTGTGTAAAGACCTTAGGAATAGATAAAGACAAATTAAACGATTTTTCATTTTCTGTTTTAGAAGAATTAGGATTCACAAAAGAAGAGATATCAGCGGCAAACGATTATGTTTGTGGAACTATGACAGTAGAGGGTGCACCATATCTTAAAAACGAACATTACGCAGTGTTTGATTGTGCAAACAAAAATGGTAAAAAAGGAAAAAGGGTTATAAGACATCAAGCGCATTTATTAGTTATGGCAGCAGCGCAGCCGTTTTTATCGGGAGCTATTTCTAAAACAATTAATTTGCAAAACACAGCTACAATTAATGATGTAGAAGAATGCTATATGTTAGGCTGGAAACTTGGCTTAAAAGCAACAGCTTTATACCGAGATGGTTCAAAACTATCCCAACCATTAAATGCTATAACGGGTGATGATGCTGAAGAAATTATAGAAGCAAAAGAAAGTAACGACTTAGTAAAAGTTGCAGAAAAAATAATACACAGATATATAGCAAAACGCAGAAGATTGCCAGATAGAAGAATTGGATATACACAAAAAGCCAAAATAAATGGTCAAACTGTTTATATAAGAACAGGTGAATATGAAAATGGTCAATTAGGTGAAATATTTTTGGATATGCACAAAGAAGGTGCAGCATTTAGAAGTTTATTAAATAATTTTGCAATTGCTATATCGTTAGGTTTACAGCATGGTGTGCCATTAGAAGAGTTTGTTGATGCTTTTGTATTTACCAAATTTGAACCAAGTGGAATGGTAGTTGGTAATGATAGAATTAAAATGGCTACATCTGTAATAGATTATATTTTTAGAGAGTTAGCTGTTACTTATTTAGGCAGATATGATTTAGCACATGTATCTGAAGAAGAAATAGAATTAAAAGCCCGCAATAAAAGTGAATATGACGATGATTATGAAAGTGAAGAAGTAGTAAGTGTTAAAACTATTCAATTAGAAAAACAAGAAATAAAACTAAACGAACAGCAGAAAGGGAATGGTAGACATCACCATATTTCTGAAAAGCAAGCTAAATATGAAGAAGCAAGAAGTTTAGGTTATACGGGTGATATTTGCGATGTTTGCCAAAGCAATACTATGGTAAGGCAAGGTACATGCTTATATTGCAAAACATGTGGTAATACAACTGGTTGCTCTTAATAGTTATAAAAGCATTATTAAAAAAGCCCCAAATTTGGGGCTTTTTTTTGGCTTAGCAATTTAAAAATTAATATCTATTTTTCAATAATACCAGTTTCTGTAGCAACAATTAAAGTATGGCATAAATTAATAAACAAGCCATGTTCAACAATACCAGCACGTTCATTTAGTTTAGATGCTAATTCTACTGGATCGTTAATTATGCCAAAATTGCAATCTAAGATGTAGTTGTTTTCATCAGTTAAAAAAATATCACCATTAACTTTTCTAAGTGTTACCTGAGCGCCTAAAATTTCTAAAAAATGTTTTTCACTTGCATAAGCAAATGGAACAACTTCTACAGGCAAAACCCATTTAGTGCCCAAAGCTGGCGATAATTTTGTTTCATCAACAATAATAATTTCTCTTTTAGTAGCTTGTGCAATTATTTTCTCTTTAAGTAATGCACCGCCACCACCCTTAATTAAATTTTTTTGTGGGTCTACTTCATCCGCACCATCAATTGTTAAATCAATAATAGGATGTTTTGAAAGGTCGGTTAATTCTATACCTAATTCTAAAGCTAATCTTTCTGTTGCATAAGAACTAGGAATACCTTTAATGTTATTAATAATACCTTTATCAATCTGTTCTGCTAAATACTTTAACGCATAATTAGTTGTAGAACCAGTACCAAGACCTACAACCATACCGGAATGGATAAAATCAACTGCTCTTTTTGCAGCTTTCTGTTTAAGCGCCTCACTATCAGGCATATAACTCCTAAATTTGTTAAAAAATATTTTCAAAAATAAGATTTTTATAACAAATATTAAAAATATTTCTTGAATATTAATTAATAATTAACTTACATTTATTGTAAATTTTTATTAAATTTGTATTAAAAAAAAGGAGACTTATGTTTTTCCTATCTGACTTATTTTCAGACTATTACGAAGAGTATCACGAAGAAGAAATATCCAAGTTTGTAGAAAAATTTAATACTTATCTTGAGTACATCGAACAAGGTAGGGAAACGTTTTTTATAGAAGACATGGAAGAAGAAATTATGGAAAGACTTGATGAAGTCCTTGTATATAATTTCCCTCAAATGGAAGAAGTTATGGATAGGATAATAGAACGTTATCCTTATTTCAGTGAATTTTTATATTATAAAGGCGTATACTGTTTAAAACTTAATAGATATGAAGAAGCAGAATATTATCTTACAAAGTGTATCCAATTATCACCTATTAATATTGAATGTTTAAATAATTTAGCTGATGCGAAATCTAAATTGGGAAAATATGAGGAAGCTGAAGAATTATTATTAAATGCTATAAAAATAGATCCTGCTGATTTTGAAGCTTATTCTAAAATATCTGCCATTTATATAAATGTTTACAAGAAAATAGAACTTGGATTTGAATATTTAAAATTAGGACTTGAAAGCATAGATAGATCTAACAAATATGAATTATTTTTTGAAATAATTACATATTACATGGAATTTAATATGTATGACGAGGCATTAGAGATAATTGAAGAATACAGTGATCCAGACGATGAACCAGAACTAAAGCAATTTAAAGGGATAATTTTGTTTAATAAAGGTAAGTATGAAGAAGCTGTAGAAGAACTAAAAAATCTTGAATCCTTTGATGCAATTGTTACATTAGGTTTATGTTATCAAAAATTAGGTAAGCATGAAGAAGCAATAGAGTTGTTTAAAGAAATATTGGATACTGAATATTTTATTATAACTTCTGATGAAATACCATTTCATATTGCAGAAAATTATAAAAGCTTAGGTAAATTAGATGAAGCATTATACTATTATAATATTTCTATTGAAAATGACTATGAAGTTGAAAGGTGTTATTATAATAAAGGTGAAATATTTTTATTAAATAAAAATTATTATAAAGCTATAATTGAATTTAAAAAAGTAATTAGTTTGGATGAAGATTATATTAATGCTTATGTTAAATTAGCTGATGCATTGCTTAACATTGGACGCAAAAAAGATGCAAAAGAATATTATAAAATAGCTATAGAAAAGGGGGAAAATAGCTATGAAACATGGTTTAAATTGGGGTTGATTTACTCTAATTCGGGAGACCTTAATTTAGCATTGGATTCATTTAACGAAACCATTCAAAGAAATCCAAAGTATAGTTGTGCTTATTACGAGAAAGCCAAAGTTTTAATTAATTTAAAAAGGCAAGATGACGTAGTTGAAAATTTGAAAATAGCTATTAAATACTCCCCGGAAATTAGAAATAAGTTAAAATTAGATTTTAAAGATCCCAAATATAGTGACATAATAAAAAATTTTCTAGACTAAACATCATATATGGATTTTAACAATAAATTTACTCATAATACTAAAATAGTGGGAGTAATTGGGCATCCAATAAAGCACTCCTTTTCTCCTTTTATACACAATTTAAGTTTTGAACTTAATAAATTAGATTATGTTTATTTACCTTTTGATGTACCAATAGAAAGTTTAAAGGATAGTGTAAAAGGAATTGTGGCATTGGGGATTAAAGGTTTTAATGTTACTATACCACATAAAGAAAAAATATTATTTTATTTAAACCAAGTTAGTGAAGAAGCAAGTATAATTGGTGCTGTTAATACTGTTATTAATGAAAATGGAGTATTAAGTGGATATAACACAGATGTTTTAGGGGTATACGAAAGTTTATTGCCTTATAAAGATGAAATTGCAGGAGAAGTTGTTACTGTTTTTGGCGCTGGTGGTGCAGCAAGAAGTGTTATTTATGCTTTAATAAGATATTTCAAAGTTGGTCAAATAAATATAATTAATCGTACAGAACAGATTGCTGAATCGTTAAAGGAATATTTCAACACAAAAATGATGTTTAATGCAATAAAGTCTTTTGAATTATTTCCACCCGATTTGGTAACAACGGTTTATGATTCTAAACTAATAATAAATACTACTTCTGTTGGTATGTTTCCTAAAGTGGATGATGCAATATTTACTTTATCCGATAGCTTTAGAAAAGGGCAAATAGCATTTGATGTTGTGTATAATCCACCAAAAACAAAATTTCTAAAAATAGCTTCTAGAAAGGGAGCAAAAACAGTAAGTGGATTAAAAATGTTTGTTGAACAAGCCTCTAAAAGTTTTGAATTATGGACTAATACCGCAATGCCAAAGGATAAAGTTGAAAAAGCTTTAGAGCTTTATATAAATAGCTAAAAATTTTATTTTAGTTTTGTTAAAGCCGCTTCTATTAACTGGGCGGCTTTTTTTATTTCGTCTTTAGATTTTGTATAAGTTAATCTAATATATCCATCAATTCCAAAATCTGAACCAGGCACAGCAGCAACACCTGCTTCTTCTAAAAGGTACTCACAAAAATCATAGGAATTTTTGATTAAAAAGTTATTATAACTTTTATTGAAATATGAAGAAATATTTGGAAATAAGTAAAAAGCACCTTCCGGTTTTACTAAGCTAATACCATTTATTTTAGAAAGTAAATTAAAAAACAAATTACGTCTTTCTTCAAATTCATTTCTTAATTGCTTAGTAAAATTATTAGAATTATTGAATGCATTTAAAGCTGCAAATTGAGATATAGATGAAGTATTGCCTGTTTGATGGCTTTGTAATATGCTAATTGCATTTATAATTTGTTTATTAGATGCAGCATAGCCAAGTCTCCAACCAGTCATGCAAAATGATTTGGAAAAACCATTTACAGTTATTGTAAAATCTTTAAGTCTTTTATCTAAAGAGGCAAAACTAATAAAATTAATGTTATCATAAACTAGCTTTTCGTAAATTTCATCAACTAAAACATATATTTTTTTAGTTAAAACGATATCTGCTATTTGTTCTAATATATTTTTTTCTAAAACGGCACCGGTTGGATTATTTGGATTACATAAAATTATTAATTTGGTTTTATTATTAATTGCATTTGTTAAACTTTTTATATCTGGTTTAAGTGCATTAGATTTATTACCCGAAATAAATATTGGCACGCCTCCAGCTAATTTAACAATTTCTGGATAAGAAACATAATAGGGTGAAGGTATTATAACCTCATCACTTGGGTTAACCAAAGCCATAATAGCATTATAAATAGATTGCTTGGCACCTGTACTTACAACAATCTCATCGGGGGAGTAATCCAAATTATTTTCTTGTCTTAATTTATCACTAATTGCTTTTCTTAGTTCAGTAATTCCAGCATTAATTGTATATTTTGTATTGTTATTATCAATTGCATTTTTAGCAGAAAGTTTTATAAAATCTGGTGTTGGCAAGTCTGGCTCGCCAATATTTAATTCAATAATATCTTTGCCTTTTGATTTAAGGTTTTTAATTTTAGTAGTAAGTTTTAATGTCGGGGATTCATTTGATGAGAGCACTCTATTAGCAAGCATAAATTTTCCTATTTAGGTAGAATAATTGTAAAAGTTGTTCCTTCGTTAATTACGGAGTGACTAACAAAAATTTTGCCATGATGATAATCTTCAACAATACGTTTAGAGAGAGAAAGACCTAAACCCCAACCACGTCTTTTGGTACTATATCCAGGTCTAAAAATATCTTTTCTTCGTTTTAAATCAATACCTTTTCCGTTATCGCTAACTTCTAAAACCACTTGGTCTTTATTTTCTGTAACAATAAATTTTATTAATCCATTTTTATGTTCAATAGCGTCTAAAGCATTTTTAATTAAATTTTCTAAAACCCATTCAAATAATTCTTTATTCAAATTAACAATAATCTTATCCGAAGCTTCTATTACTAAAGAAACATTTTTGCGCGATTGGGGAATTCGTTTGTTAAAGTAATTAATGGTAGTTTGTAAAATATCATCAAGGCGTTCTGGTTTAAGCTCTGGCTTGCTGCCGATTTTACTAAAACGCATTGCAATTTTATTTAGTCTTGAAAGGTCATTTTCAATTTCGTTTACGGCATCTAAAACTTTGTCTGATTGGTCATAATTTAACTTAATAATTTCTGTCCATCCCATTAAAGAGCTTATTGGAGTACCTAATTGATGAGCGGTTTCTTTAGACATTCCAACCCAAATATTACTTTGCTCGCTACGTTTTAAATAGCTAAAGCCAAAATAAGCAAGAGCAATAAATAAAATAGCTACTAAAATTTGAAGGTATGGGTAATATTTTAGCTTGGTTACTAATTCAGAATCCCCATAATATATTTTAGCTAAAACAAGAGAATCTTGATATTTAATTAATAAAGGATCATGTAATGCTTTTAATTCTACCAGTTGTTGCTTAATATATTTTTCTTTTTCCTTTGGGGAAAGTTTTGGGTCAATATCTAAATTTCTTATACCACCGGATAGGTTGCTCATATCAACATTATCGAAAGGATCTGTAAGAATTAGGGGAAAATCGATTCTTTGAATAATATTTTCGAAAATAAAGGTTAAATCATAGGGAGAGTCCTCTAATCCAGCAATGTACTCAAAGCTTTTTGCGTAAAGTTCTACTGTTTGACGTTCACGCTTTTGTAGTTTTTCTACTAAATTTCTTGTATATAATAATGTGCTTATTGCAATAATAAGGGCAAAAACTAAAAGCATTAATTTAATATAAAAGGAAGCGGGACCGCCGTTCATTTTCATTGTGCATTTTCCTTAATAAAATCAATTAAAGCATCTTTTATTGATGTTGCAATTTTATTTTGATAGTCTATATTATTAAGCATTTCTTCTTGTGCAGGTTCAATAATAAAAAATGGTTCAACTAAAACAGAAATTGCTTCTGTAATTCTTGGCAAATATAAATTGTTACAATAAAGCCCGTGATTTCTTATGGGGAAATATTTTTCGAAGTTTTTGTTAATTAATTCAGCAAGTTTTTGAGCTTGAGGATTATAATAATAACTAGAAAAACCATTATAAATAGAAGGATCCATATTTTGTGGATCTGCGTTATTATGCATACTTATAATAAAATCTGGATTAAAAGATACCGCAGTAGGTCTACGATCATATAGGTCTAAAGGTGAGTTCATTTCTGGTCGTGTTAAAAATACTTTTGCACCGTTAGTTTCTAACATATTTTTTAGTATTACTGATAGAGTATAGTTTATATTTTTTTCTACTGTACCATATGGTCCGGAAGCACCGGGTTCTGGATTGTGACCAGGGTCTATAATAATAATTTTATTTTCTAGTGGCTTAATAGATTTTTTAAGTGGGTGCTTAATTTTTAATTTATAAATATTCCCTTCATAAGTAGAGAAATAGCCCCAATGCGCATTTTGGTTAAGTACAATTTCAACTTTCATAACATTATCACTTTCTTGATAATGTTTAATTTCCTTAACTAAACTATCAGCAGGGTCAAATCTAATCCAATCAACATCTATTGAGGTATTATAAAAATAAAGCTCGTATTTGTTAGGGTTATGTTGCCTAATTTCAACAGGCACACGGTCAAAAAATCCAAATTGAACTTCTGTAAAGTTATCTTTAAGTTGGGTTCTAATTGCTTCAATTTTATTTACTACAGGTGGTGTTCCAGTGGGTAAAATTTCTACAGAATTTTTATTTACATAAATATGTTTGTTAGGGGTTAATTCTACTTGATACCAATTATCAACTATTCCAGTAACAAGTAATTTAATATCACTTTGTAAAAAAATAACGTATCCCAAACTTGGTTTGCTTCTACCAATTATAAAATTTTTATCTTTTATAGTAGAAACCACAAATCTATCTAATAAGTTAAAAGTGGAAACTTTACCCAGGGCAACTTCTTTAACTTCTGTAAAACTATTTTTGTTGTTTTTATGCTTTAAATAAACGGTTATTTTGCTATTTTTAAGATTTTCTGTTACATAAAAAAATCCTTTATAAAAACCATTAATTGTATCTCCAGTAGTAGAAAATCCTTTACCAAAAGCGGCATCTCCCCAATAGTAACTTTTTATAAACGCAGTTTCAACCATAGGGAAAAGTTGTTTTATTCCTTCAACCTCAAAAATAGCAATGCAGCCGGGAGTTCCAAAAAAGGAGACTTCTATTAAAGTTCCTGCAGGAACGTTATAATTAATACTTGGTTCAACAGTTAGATTATTAATTACGGGAACATCAATATAAGGTATTGTTTTTATAGGTGGCTTTACCCAAACTACATTTTCTATTGTTTCTACTTTTCCATTAAATTCTATTGTAGATTTGATAATACCTTTATTATATTTTTCTGCGTTTTGTTCATTAGTTATATCAAGTTTTATATAAGCTAAAAATCCACCATCTTTATGTAGCAAGATTTTTTTATTATTGATAGTTAAATTAGCATTTTTTGGTGTTACAGTACCAAAAACATAAACAGAATCATTAAACATAGCAAGCTTGTTAATATCGCTTAAATTATTAAATTTTACGCTAAAATTATGATTATCTTGCGCTAATATACCCCATGCTATAAAAAATATTATCACTAATTTTTTCACTTACGTATCCTCAATAATTAAATTTAAAATTAACTTTTAAATATATAAAAAATTTGTACTAAAATTTAAAGAGATAAAAATTTACTAAAAGATGAGTAATTATATTTTAGTATATTTAAGCTTTAACGAATTTGAGATAACACTAACGGAGCTTAGAGACATAGCAAGTGCTCCGATCATAGGGTTTAATATACCTATTGCGGCAAGGGGAATTCCAATAATATTATAAATAAATGCCCAAAACAAATTTTGTTTTATTTTGGTAATGGTCTTTTTAGAAATGTTTATAGCAGTTAATATGCTAAACATATTATCATTTGCAATAACAATATCGGCAGATTCTAATGCAATATCAGTTCCGCTGCCAATAGTAATTCCGATATTAGCTTGTGTTAAAGCAGGCGAGTCGTTAATTCCATCGCCCACCATTGCTACTATTTTATTTTGGCTTTGCAATTGTTTAATGTAATTTATTTTATCCTCTGGAAGTTTATTTCCAAATATGTTAGTAATCCCAAGTTCTTTGCCAAATAAATTTGCAGTTACAGAATTATCACCCGTAATTAAGTGAGTATTAATTTTTAGCGTATTTAATTTATCAATTAATTCTTTAGCATTTTGTTTTATAGTATCACTTAGTAGGTAATAACCGCTAATACAATTATTAATTAAAACAATCACAATTGTATAACCAGAATTTATGGCATCAATAATCTCAGATGGAATATCTGATTTGGTGATAGGTAAATTATCAAGAATTCTATTATTTCCAATAATAATTGTTTCGTTATTTATTTCTGCAGTAATTCCATACCCAGCTTTATTCAAAAAGTTTTTAACTTCAATATTACGGTTAAATTCAGCTAAATAATTACATAAAACTCTTGCAATCGGATGTTCAGACCTATTTTCTATAGCAAAAACATAAGATTTAAATTTATTTATATCTTCTTTAAAAATTACTTCTTTAACAATTTTAAACTTACCAGTTGTAAGGGTACCAGTTTTATCAAAAACAATATCTGTTACATTTTTAAGATTTTCTAAAACTTCTCCGTTTTTAATTAGAATTCCATGTTTTGCACCTAATCCTGTTCCAACCATAATAGCAGTAGGTGTGGCTAAGCCTAATGCGCAAGGGCAGGCAATAATTAAAACACTAATAAATCTAATTAAACCAGTATTAAATGTATCTGGTAAATTAAATAAATAGGGGATAATAAAGGAAATTACTGCAATTAAAATTACTATAGGAACAAAAACACTTGCAATTTTATCAGCTAAATTTTGAATAGGGGCTTTAGAGCCTTGTGCAGTTTCAATTAATTTTATAATTTTTCCTAAAACTGAATTATCACCTATTTTAGTTACTTTAAATGTAATACTTCCATTTAGGTTAATTGTGCCGCCAATAACAATATTTCCTTTTTCTTTATCTACGGGTAGGCTTTCACCAGTAATCATGCTTTCATCTATAGAAGCACTACCGTTAATAATAACCCCATCGGCAGGGATAACTTCGCCGGGCTTTACTATAACTATGTCGTTTATTGTTAATAACGCTGTATCTGTAATTATTTCTTTGCCATCAACTAAAATTGTAGATTTATTAGGTTTAAGGTTTGTTAATTTTTGTATAGTTTCTTTAGTCTTTTCTTTTGCTTTAGCTTCTAAAAGTTTACCCAAAAGTATTAGTGTAATTATTACAGCTGCTGTTTCAAAATAAACGTGGTGTGTGGCATGCTGGGGTAAAAACTCTGGGAAAAGAATTACAATGGTGCTAAATATATATGCAGACCCGGTGCCAATAGCAATAAGGGAATTCATATCGGCACTAAGTTTTTTTAAGTTTTTAAAAAAAGCTCTATAAAAACGTTTGCCCGATATAAAAATTATTGGTGTGGTTAATAAAAATAAAAATTTTTTTAATTGAAGCATTTGTAAAGCGGATAGATACCTAAACAATACCAAATCTGATAACATACTGAAAACAAAAATTGGTATGGTTAGAGAAACTGCAAAAACAAAATCAGATTTTAGCTTTAAGTAATCTTCGCTAAGTTCTTTTTTGTTATTTACGGAATTATCAATTACTAATTCATACCCGTATTCTTTAAGCGTGTTAGATGCAACTGTAAGATTATCGGGGGTAGAAATAGTAAAATACGCTTTTTCGTTAGCAAGGTTAACAGAAACATCTTTAATTCCATCAATTTTAGATAATACTTTTTCTATCCTGCTAACACAAGCAGCACATGTCATCCCTTTAATAGGATAGGATACTTGCTTCATTCAATTACTTTGTAACCAGCTTCTTCAATAGCCTCTATAATAGCACCTAAACTAACAGCATTGGGGTTAAAAGTTACTGTCGCTTTACCGATTTCTACTTTATAGTTAACTAAAGGTAATTTCTTTAGTTCAAATTCAACTGCTTTCACACAATGATGACAGGTCATACCAGATATTTTTATTTCTTTAGTTTCCATTTCAATCCTAATTACTTGTGATTACTTTATTTAAATAATATTTTTTAATAAAAAAGAAGATTGTAATTATAATAAGCAAAATTAATGACATTAAATAACCAATGTTTAAAGTTAAAGCAAAACCTTCTGGAGCAACTAATATATAGTTAAAACAAACGGCAGACATAAAAAGTGCCGGAATAAGTGAGACCCAATAATTTTTATTTTCTTTTACTAAAAATACAGTAATAGCCCAAAGAGTAATAACTGATAATGATTGATTTATCCAAGCAAAATAGCGCCAAATAACATCAAATCTAATTTGGGTAAGAATAAAAGCTAATACAAAAAGAGGCACTGCTACATATAGTCTATTTTTCAATTTACTTTGGTCAAATTTTAAGAAATCTGCAATAGTCAGTCTAGCACTTCTAAATGCAGTATCACCTGTAGTAATAGGGCATGCAACAACCCCAAGAAGAGCTAAAACGCCTCCAATTTTACCCATAAGTGAGTTAGATATTAAACTAACAATATAAGCAGCATTACCTTGATGTTCAGTCATTACTTTATTAAGTTCTTTTACGCTGCCAAAAAAGCCCATAGCAACAGCAGCCCAAATTAAAGCAACTAAACCTTCTGAAACCATTGCGCCATAAAAAACACGTCTACCATGCTTTTCGTTAGTTATGCATCTTGCCATCATTGGAGATTGAGTAGCATGAAAGCCGCTTATAGCTCCGCAAGCAATTGTTATAAATAGCATAGGAAATATTGGAAATTTACCCGCATTATCGTGCATATTAGTTAAGTTAGAAATAGTAAGCTCTGGTATTTTTACTCCATTATAAATCATAGTAATAGAAATACCTAAAGCCATAATTAATAATGCTAAACCAAAAACGGGGTATATTCGACCGATAATTTTATCAATAGGTAATAGAGTTGCCAAAATATAATAAATGAAAATTACAATAACCCAAAATGTATAATTAAGATAGTCTGGAGTTATCATTGTTAAAATTTTAGCTGGACCGATAATAAATACTGCACCAACTAAAATAAGTAATACTAAAGTAAATAGAATAGAAAAAATACGAGTGTAATTGCCAAGGTATTTACCAACTATTTCAGGTAAACTTTGTCCTCTACCGCGTAAAGACATCATACCCGATAAAAAATCGTGCATTGCACCGGCAAAAATACAACCAAAAGTAATCCACAGGAATGCAACCGGCCCCCACATTGCACCCGCTACAGCACCAAATATTGGTCCTAATCCTGCAATATTAAGAAACTGTATTAAATAAGCTTTGTACCATTTCATTGGCACATAATCTACATTATCAGTATATCTATTTGCTGGTGTAATTAAATTTTCATCTACGCCAAAAACTTTTTCTAAATATTTGGCATAAGTAAAATAACTTGTAATTAATAATGCAACAGAAATAAAAAAGGTAAACATTTTATTATTCCTTACTTATTTAAAAAAAGTTAGAAATAAAATTAGTATAATTTATAAAAAAAACAAAATTATTTTAATAGATTGTAAAAATCGAAGTTTAAAGCTTCTTCACAGTAAAATGGTTCACCATAATCGGTATTAATTTTAAATCCATAATATTTAGCTTTGGCTTCTATTGCACTTAAAAATCCAGGTCTACTGATAAATGTTTCTGGTTCGTTACTATTAGGGTCGTAAAATTGTGTTTTATATGCTAAAATAGATTGCATTTTTATATCAAAATAGTTGGAAATATCGTTAATAAAAGTTGGGTTAAATTCGTAAGTCATCATAAAATAAAATAACTTTTTAGGGCGAAAAGCGTTTTGTGCTTTTCCGTTTAGTTTAGATTTTATTTTAGTTAAACCGGAAAAGAAATAAGCTTCTTTAGCTAGTAACCCAGCGCCAATATGGTCTGGGTGTCTATCATTAAAATATGGGGCAAATATAATTTTTGGTTCAGTTTTTCTTATTTCGGTAATAACTTTAATTAAGTTTTCATCAGTAAATTTAACTTTACCGTCGGGTATCTTTAAATTGTTTCTGTAAGATAATTTTAATATTTTAGAAGCTTCATCAGCTTCTTTTTTCCTAGTAGCTTTTGTGCCACGTGTTCCTAATTCACCTTGTGTTAAATCTGTAATTCCAACCTTTAATCCATTATTAGTAAATTTAGCAATAGTTCCACCCATAGAAATTTCTGCATCATCTGGGTGAGCAGTTAAAATTAATATATCCAGTTTCATCATAAAGCCTTTTTATTACTTTAAACATAACTAATATTAAAATAGTTTAGAAAAAATAAGATTTATGTATCAAAATTAGTACATGTCTCAAAATAATACAAAAATTATTGAATTAAAAAAAGTAAGATTTTGCTAAACTCGATTTAATTATATCCTTTCATTTTGGGAAATATTACTCGCTATCAGCTAAAAAAATAAGATAATATTAAGTTATTGTTAAATTTTAAAAAATTAATTAGATAACTTTTAAGAGCATTTTAACTAACCGACTTAACTTGGCACGGATATTGGTTTTTTAGCCAAAAAGTTTCAAAAATACATAAATAATAGAGTTAAAATGCAAAAAAAACTGACTACACTGTTAACAGTAATTTCGTTGTTTGTATATTCTTTATCGATATACGCTACAACAGACTCGACAAATGCCAAGGGCAACACAGAGCTACCAAAAAGCTTTTTCCAAAACTCTGCAAAATTTGGTGAAAGTTCATCAGTAGCTAAAGTACTTGCTGTAAATCAAGGAGTAAATGTAAGGTTTACAAGTCCTTACACAAATTCACAACTTTATGTATTTGCAGGTACAATAAGAGGGGAAATAAACACACAAACCAATATTAATTTTTATTGTATTGATATAGCACATAATTTAGTGTACTGGACAAGTAGCCAGCCACATACTTATGTAGATGCAGGCAATACACCATCTCAAATAACTTATATTTTAAATAATTATTATCCATATAAGCATTTACCTTATGCTGGTGCCTTATCAGAAGCAAAAGAGGCTGCTGCAGTTCAATTAGCTTTATGGCATTTTAGTGATGGTGTTAATGTAAACACTGCAGATGTTGCAGATGTAAAAGCACGTGCTTTGCAGATAATTGCAGATGCTGTTTCAAATTCCGGTACAATACAACCAGTTGCAACATTAGTAATAACCCCAAGCACAGTGGAAAAGTTTGTTGGCGAAAATGCTGTAATGCGGGTGTATGCTTATAACGAGAATGGCGTGCCATTACCAAATGTAAATGTAACATTAAGTACAACTTCGGGCACTTTAAGCGCAACAAGCGGGGTAACAAACAATCAAGGTTATTTTGAATTTACCTTAGCACAAGGAAGCTCGTTAAATGCTTTAGTAACGGCTTCTGCATCAGTTATGGTGCCACAGGGTACAAGATATGTGCATTCAGTAAGTCCTAACGATTATCAAAAATTAGTTTTAGCAACTCCAGCTATGGCTACAAGACAGTTTGTAGCTACAGTAAACTGGAGAGAATTAGCTGATTTAAGTTTAACAAAAACAGTTGATTATCCAAATCCTACAAATGGTGATGTAATTACATTTACAATATCAGTTAAAAACGATGGACCAAGTAATGCATCTGGTGTAAAAGTAACAGATTTATTAGATGCAGCTTTTGAAGTTCAATCGTATACAGCTTCTAAAGGATTATTTAATAGCACAACAGGTGTTTGGAACGTTGGTAACTTAAATGTTAACGAAACTGCTACATTAACAATTGTTTGTAAAGTTAATGTAATTAATGTGTTTACAACTCCAATCGATTTAGGTGTTGCTAAAGATTTTAACGTTTTTGTATTCCAAGATATAAACCAACCATCTAGTGATACTCAAGGCAAAATGGCTGCTGGTAGAGATATCTTTTTAAGCAGTTACAGTGTTGGGGATTTATTACCTCCTGGTAACGGGTCAGAAGATGTTTTAATTGCTGGTAAAAATTTAACTTTCTTATCTGGTTCTATAACTGGCGGTAATGTAGTTTATGGTTTAAACACTAATTTACCAATAAGTTCTGTTAGTATTACCGGTGGAACAGTTAGACAAGATAGTGTAATTGATTTTAATGCAGCTCAATCTTATTTATTAGGTCTATCGGCAAGTTTAGCAAATTATCCTGCCAATGGAACAGACAGCTTAGAATGGTCTACTCTTGAATTGAGAGGAAACCATCCATTACTAAATATCTTTAATGTAAGTGGTAGTGATATCACAAATTCAGCAGGAGTTAGAATAAATGTTCCTGCAGGTTCAACTGTTATTGTAAATGTAGCAGGTGATAGCATTTACTTTAACGGCGGTTTAGATTTTATTGGTGCAGAAAATGCAACAACATTATATAATTTTTACGAAGCTACATATTTAAATATAAGTAGCATAGATGTAAAAGGTACATTATTAGCGCCAAAAGCAGATGTAGATTTTGTATCTGGACAATTAAATGGACAATTTATAGCAAAATCTGTAAAAGGTCAAGGTCAATTTAACATTTGCAAATTCATTGGTAACATTCAAGGTGTAACTAATTTAATTAACGTTGCAGAAATAACTGGTAGCGACCAATTTGACCCAGATAGCGAAGTTAATAATGGAATTGAAACAGAAGATGATTACGCAAAAGTATTAGTTGCAGTTAATCCAAATTTAAGCGTTGGTAGCGGAACAGTTAATAGTAACTGGGAGTATGTGGGTACATACAATACTAACGATATAATGTGGGTAATAACAAGAGATAAAGATGGCAATTTACTTGCTGGTACTTTCGGTGGCAAAATATTACGTTCTGTTGATGAAGGCTTAAACTGGGAAGTATTAAATCCTGGAATGAATGTAGCGTTTATTTGGTCTATGCAAGTAACAAGTAATGGTGATATTTATGTTGCAACAGAAAGAGGATTGTATAAATCTATTGATAATGGTTCAACATGGAATTTATTTGCACTTGCAAATACAGATGTAAGAGCATTATTAATTGATGAAACGAATAATGTAATGTATGCAGGTATTTGGGGCTTAGGTGTGTTAAAATCCAATAATAATGGCGTTAACTGGAATGCTAAAAATAATGGCATAGTATTTACAGCAGTTAACACATTAGCAAAAAATAGCTTAGGTGATATTTTTGTAGGAACATTTGGTGGAGGATTTTATAAGAGTAGTGATGGTGCGGAAAACTGGAATCATGTTAATTTAGGATATGATCATGTTTGGTCTATAGGAATTAATAACAATAACGAAGTATTTGTTGCAACCTATGGCGATGGTCTATATTATTCTAATAATAATGGTGTTTCTTTTACAAAACAAAATTCCGTTAATGCAGCATTTATTTATGGCATTACAATAGATGGAAACAGAGTGTTTGCAAACTCATGGAATGGTGGAATTTATGAATTCCATACCGGCGTAGAAAATACTTGGACACAATTAGGTATGATTGGATTTAATGTTAGCAGTATGATGGTAAGTAAAAATGCTCTTTATGTTGGTACTGCTGATGGTAAACTTTACAAAAATACTAGTTCCTTAACTGGTATAACTGGTAATAATGATTTGAATTACTCGTTTAATTTAGAACAAAATTATCCAAATCCATTTAATCCAAGTACAATAATTAAGTACTCTGTTGCAGAGCCAACTAACATTAAATTAATAGTATATGATATTTTAGGTAAAGAGGTTGCAACATTAGTAAACGAGACACAAAATGCTGGAAATTACCAATTGGTATGGAATGCTACAGATAACAGTGGTAAAAAGGTTGCAAGTGGTATTTACTTATATAAAATAGAAGCAGGAAAATATACAAAAACAATGAAGATGATGTTGTTAAAGTAAAATTAAAATAATTCGATAGTAAATTAAAAAATCACGGAAATTTAACTTTCCGTGATTTGTATATTTAAAAAAGATTTAATATTTTAATAAAAAAAATCTACTTAAGAGGTGCAAAATGATAAAAAAGTACATTTTAACTGCAATTGTATTAATTTTTACATTTATTAATATTAGGGCAGTATCAGATAGCTCTAAAGCAGCATTAGAAATTAAACCGCCCGAATATTTCCTAAATTCTAAACTACTAAGCAGTACAGCAAAAGTGTTATCAACTGCTAAGGGTTATACAGTAAATTTTACAAATCCATATACAGGGGCAGCATTTGGTAATACATATGCAGGAACGTTTAATGCTACTATTGATAATACAAACAATGTAAGACTTTATTGTATTGATATTGCACATTTACTTGCGTTTTGGAAAACAAATCAGCCACACACTTATACAGATGCTGGTATAACTCCTTCACAAATAACATACATATTAAATAATTATTACCCTTATAAAGCTTTACCGTATGCTGGGGCATTAACAGAAACAAAAGAAGCGGCAGCTGTTCAATTAGCAATTTGGCATTATGCAGATGGAGTAAATGTAAACACAATTACACCAAGTGATATAAAAGCTAGAGTAATCCAAATAGTAAATGATGCTAATGCAAATGCTGGAAACACTAAGCCAGTTGCAACGTTAGTAATAACACCAGCTAGTCAATTGCTAAATTCTAATAATAATGCAGTAATGAGGGTTTATGCTTATAACGAAGTTGGTACACCAGTTCCAAATGTTAATATTCAATTAACATCTATAGGAGGAATTTTAAGTAATACTAATGGTGTTACAAACAATCTAGGATATTTTGAATTTACAGTGCAAAATGATGGTTCTAATTATGCTGAAATTAAAGCAACAGCACAAGTAGTAATTCCACAAGGTACTAGGTATGTACATAGTGTTCAACCGGATCAATACCAAAAGTTAGTATTAGCTACACCAGCATTAGCAACAAGAAACTTTACTGCTACAGTAGAATGGCAGCCCAATGCAGATTTACAAGTTACAAAAACGGTTGATAATAATAACCCAAGCGATGGCGATGTTATTACTTTTACAGTTACGGTAACAAATAATGGGCCAGCAGAAGCTACTAATGTTATGCTAATGGATTTAATTGATGCTGGATTTATTATTCAAAATGTTGTAGCAAGCCAAGGAACATATTACTATGAAAATAATAAGAGGAATATAGAAAATATAGTGCCAGAAGGAACATGGGAAGTTGGAACCTTGAGCAGTGGAGCAAGTGCAACATTAACAGTTACAGTTAAGGTAAATTCAGTTGATTTATTAGCAACTAGGCTTGATTTTGGACCTGCTGCAGATTTTAACGTGTTTGTATTTCAAGATGTAAATCAACCAAGTAGTGATACAGAAGGTAAAATGGCAGCTGGTAGAGACGTATTCCTATCTAATTATAGTGTAGGTGATAAGTTGCCAAATTCTAATGGTACGGAAGATGTTTTGATTGCTGGTAGAAATTTAATTTTCTTAACGGGTGCTGTATTTGGTGGAAATGCTGTTTTTGGAGGGCAATCTAATTTGCCAGTAGATTATGTAAGTGTTGAAGGTACAGTTAGAAAAGATACTGTTATTAATTTTGCCGCTGCAAAATCTTACTTAATAGATTTAGCAAATACAATAGCTAATTATCCTGAAAATGGGCGTGATACAATGGTATGGAGTTCATTACACTTAAATGGTATGCACCCAGTAGTTAACATTTTTAATGTGACACAAGAACAATTTAATAACTCTCACGAAATATTTGTTAGTGTTCCTGTTGGTAGCACGGCACTTATAAATGTAGCAGGGGATAGTTTAGTTTTTGATGGAGGTTTAGTTTTAAGTGGTACCGATAAGTACACAACTTTATTTAATTTTTATGAAGCTACAAAACTTACAATAGTAGGAATAGACATACAAGGTTCTGTTTTAGCCCCAAATGCAGATGTAGATTATCCAACAGGTCAATTAAACGGGCAGTTTATTGCAAACTCTATAGTAGGGCAAGGTCAATTTAATTTAGCAAAATTTATAGGTAATGTGCCATCAACAACCTCACTTAAAAATGTTGCAGAGGTAATTTGGTTAGATCAGCTTGACCCAGATAGCGAGCCAGGAAATGGAATAAGTTCAGAAGATGATTACGCTTCTGTTGATATAACAATAAACAGTAATTTAAGTGTAGGGTCGGGTACAAGCAATGCAAATTGGCAATTTGCCGGTTCATTTAGTGGAGATGAAATTATTTGGACATTTAACCGTGATATAAATGGTAATTTATTAAGTGGTACTTGGGGTGGAAAAATTTATCGTTCTACAGATGAAGGCGCTACTTGGGAGCACATTAATCCTAATATGAATGTAGGTTATGTATGGAGTTTACTACCATTACCAAGTGGTGAAATATTAGCTGCTACAGAAAAAGGTGTATATAAGAGTGATAACACCGGTAGCAACTGGAACTTAGAAACTTTGAATGATAAGGACGTTAGAGCAATTTTAATTGTTGGTAATACTTATTATGCTGCAGTTTGGGGAGAAGGTGTGTTTGAATCTAACGATAATGGAGTTAGTTGGAATGCATTTAATAATGGATTAGACTTTTTAGCAGTTAATTCCTTAGCATTAGACGCAAATAATATCATGTATGTTGGTACATTTGGTGGTGGTTTATTTAAGTTAAGTGCAGGCAATAATAGTTGGGTAAACGTAAATATAGGCTACAACCATGTATGGTCTGTTGCAGTTAATTCAGCAAACGAAGTTTTTGTTGGAACATATGGAAATGGTTTATACTACTCGTTTGATGGTAGCACGTTTACAAAACAAGTTGATGTAACAGCACCTTATATATACTCAATATCTGCCGATGGAGCAAACGTATTTATTAGTGCATGGAATGGAGGAATTTATTATCACATGGGTGCAACAGAATCTAGTTGGAAACAATTAGGTCTGGTTGGATTTGATATTAGTACAGTTTATTATAACGGAGCAAAGCTTTTTGCTGGCACAAGTGATGGTAAAGTATACGTTAATGATAAACCTACAAGTGTAAATGAATTTAATAACAATATTCCAGTAAGTTATTCATTAGAGCAAAATTATCCTAATCCATTTAATCCAAGTACTATTATTAAATTTAGCGTAGCAGAAGAATCTAATGTTAAATTAGTAATATTTGACGCATTAGGAAAAGAGGTTGCTACATTGGTTAATAGTGAACTTAAGCCGGGTTCATACTCACTTATTTGGAATGCTACAGATAATAATGGCAAAAAACTTTCAAGTGGTGTATATTTCTATAGAATAGAAGCTGGTAAATTTAGTAAAACATTAAAGATGATGTTATTAAAGTAAAGTTGTTTATTATTCAAAAAAGGGCATATAATTTATATGCCCTTTTTTATTTTTAAAGTAATAGATAAATATTAAAGCTATTTATTAATTAAACTATATGTAAATGTTTTTATTTTAATAACTTATGTAATGTTATTTAAGAAAATTTTTATAGTAACTTTAAAATAAAAAAGCCTCTTTTTTACTAAAAGAGGCTTAGTAATTAACAGAGAGCTAAAATTAAGATTTCATTCTTAACCCTTTATCTTCGTTGATAAAGAGCCAGCCAACAACTTTACCAATATCAATTTTTTCAAAGTTATTCCAATATTTTTTAGTTCTAACATAATGGCTGCTAGTATCATCAGCAGGTATGCTATTAGCTTCATTCATAAGCGTGGTTAATCTAGCTTGCCATTGAGTCATATTTTCACTTCTTAAATCTACCCAACCATCTTTAGCCCAGTGATTAATGTTTTCTTCGGTAATCTGTAGTTCGTCATCACCTCTAAAAGGAGGAATTTTCATTTCGTTACCGCGTAGCAAGCGTTTGCCATCAGGTAGCAAGATTGGAATACCAATAGATATAATTTCGCTACGGAGTTTGGTGTCCTTTTCCAAAATTTCAAGGCATTTTTTAGAAAGCTCGTTAGGATCTGAGTTGACTATATTAGGCATAGTGGTGCAAACAAGCTTAAGTAAATGTAATTCATATAAAAGTTTGCTTAATCTTGGTGGACCTAATAATTCAAAAGCAACTGAACTTGTTCCTGTTTGTTCTTCAAGTTCTTCAAGTTTTTCTACTGCATAATGTTGTAAAAATCCAGCTCTAAAACTTGGTTCAAGTGTAGCATTATCTAAAGCGTTAATAATATCGTGACCCGTGTTTCCACCTAAGATTTCATAAATAACATCTTCTGCAATTTCTTCTGGTGTAACATATTCCATTTGACCTTGAGTAGAAATAGCTTCAAACTCACCACGGGAGAAAGTACCATTTTCACCGGTATCAATAAAAACAGATTTAAGTTTTTCACCTTCAGTTGGAAAAGGAGTATCTAATTTAAGTTTAAGAGTATTTTCTAGTGGAATAGCTTGCTCCAAAGAAACTTTTGTTAATTCAATTGGTTTGCCACGTTTTTTGATTTCACCAAATTCTATTTTTTTCCAAGCAATAGCAGCAGTTGGTTTAATTTCTTTGGTAATAGCAGTTTGAGGAGTTCTACCCATTAAAAATAGGAGCATGGTATGAGCACCAGCAACTGATGATTTGCTAAGGAGCACGCGAGAAGGTTTTTCTTCGCTATGAGTGTACGGTATATTTAACCCCATGCCACCGGTACCACTTGTACCAATTTTTACATAAATTTCTGTTTTTACTTCATTCATGCTGCTATACATAATTTGAATATGCCTAATAAGTTGGGGTATGTATAAGGTGCAAATCATTTTTTCAGTTTCTGCTATAATTTCGTCAATCGATTCTCTTTTTTCAATTGTTTTTTTAATTGTTCTGTAAGTACCGTAAATATCTTGATAAGCAATACCAGTAGCAGAATTAATACAATCAATTATTATTTCTGGTTTATACTTAGTTAATAAGTGATATATTGAAGAATCTTGTAAAATATCTGGTGTTAGTTCTTCCATAATATCGCGCATTAAAACTTTTCGTTTAGCAGGGTCATTAAGTAATGCAATTCTGTCGTCATCTTTAAAATCGTTTCTTACAAAAATGTTGCCCCACCAAGGAATAAAATAATCTTCTGGTTTATCTGGGTATTCTTGTTTTAACTTTTCTACATACTCTTCAGCTTCTGATTGCTTTAGAGATGTAAGAATGATTTGTTTGGGATTATGAGGGATAATTTTTTTTGTTACGGCGTTACCTACCAAACCCCATGCACCTAAAATTAATACAACTTTGTTTTGAATGTCCATAAGTCCTCTTTGTTAACAATTTAAAGAATGATTTTTAAAATACTTTTTTATCTTAATATAAGTCAACTAAAAAATAAATATTATTTAAAATTTAATTTGAATAAATCAAATGAATTTGCTAAAAAGCTAAAGCTTTGTTAAGTTTGTAATATAAAATTAAATAAATTAATATGAAAATAACAGACGTTTTAAAAATCGAATCAATAATACCAGAGTTAGAGGGCAAAACAAAAACCGAAGTTATTAATGAACTGATTGACGTGTTAAAGAACGACAATCGCGTTGATGACATCGAAGAGCTAAGAAGAGCTGTTTTTGATAGAGAGAAAGTAATTCCAACAGGAGTAGGAAGGGGTATAGCAATCCCTCATGCAAAAACAGATGCTGTAACAGATACTATTATGGTTTTTGGAAAAAGTGCAACACCAATTGATTACAATAGTAATGATGGAGAACCAGTAACATTATTTTTCTTACTTGTAAACAAAGAAAATTCTGTTTCACCACATATTAAGTTACTAAGTAGAATTAGTAGAATACTACTTAAAGAAGAGTTTAGAGAACAATTACAAGAGGCAAAAACGGCAGAAGAGATTTACAAATTATTTGTTGAGGAAGACGAAAAGTACTTTGAAATTTAGTGAGTTAAAATGATAAAAGCTGTAACAGGAACAAAAGATATTTTACCTGAAGATATTGAAAAGTGGTATTATATAGAAAATTTAGTAAAAAAAGTATTTAAATTTTATAACTATAAAGAAATTCGTACACCTATTTTTGAAGAGACAATACTTTTTGCAAGGGGCATAGGAGAAGCTACAGATATAGTAAGCAAAGAGATGTATACATTTAAAGATAGGAGCGATTTAAGTATTACACTAAAACCAGAAATGACGGCTTCTGTTGTTAGGGCATTTATAGAACACGCTTTAGATAAAAAGAATACATTAAACAAGTTGTTTTATATTTCCCCAATGTTCAGGCAAGAAAAACCACAGGCGGGCAGATTAAGACAATTTCATCAATTTGGTGCAGAAGCTTTAGGTAGCAACGACCCATTGCTTGATGCAGAAATGATTATTATGGCTTACAAGGTTTTTTCGGAAATTGGATTAAAAAATTTAACAGTTAAAATTAATTCTTTAGGTGTTCCAAGTTCTCGAGAAAATTATAAACTTGAGTTAAGAAAATATTTAATAGATAAAGTTGATAAATTATCTGAAGAAAGTAAAAAGAGATTAGAGACAAATATACTACGAATTTTTGACAGTAAAGATGAAGGTGACCAAGAAATAATGGCAAAGGCACCTGTTTTGTTAGATTATTTAGACGATGATAGTTTAAATAGTTTTAATGAAGTTAAAGAGTGCTTAAAAAGTAATAACATACCGTTTGTTGTAGATACAGCATTAGTTAGGGGACTGGATTATTACACAAATACAACATTTGAAATTGTTAGTGGTAGTGTAGGATCCCAAAGTGCACTTTGTGGCGGTGGCAGGTACGATTTATTAATAGAGGAATTAGGTGGGACCCCAACACCGGGTGTAGGTTTTGCTGCTGGTATTGAACGTTTACTTTTAGCTTGTGAAAATGAAAATTGTCTTAATCTTGATGATAAAGGAATTGATGTTTATATTGTAAGATTAGATAAAGAATTAAAGCAAAATGCATATAATATTGCAGTTAATTTTAGAAATAAAGGTTTTACAGCCGAAACTGATTACAATAATAGAAGTGTAAAAGCACAAATGAGAGAAGCTAATAAATTTAAAGCAAAATATGTTTTATTTTTGGGTGGCGATGAATTTAAAAATAATATGGTTGTGCTAAAAAATATGAATACGGGCGAACAAACTAACTTTAATATAAACGAGCTATACAAAATAGAGATGATTTTATGCCATTAAAACATCCAACCGAAATACCAAAAATTCCTAAAACACGGAATAAAAAAGCTGAAGTTGCAATAGCTGCTATTCCAACAAAAAAACCAGATAAAATTGAATATGTATGCAAAGCTTTTTTTTATTACGATACGGTTAACAAAAAGCAATTTGTAAGTTTTACTATAGAAACAGTAATGGAATTAAAAGTGTTTAGTTATGAGGTTACTGTTGAAGTTCTTAAAAAGAAAGATGGAATATATTTAGTAATTATGGGACTTGCGGCAAAAACTAATTATGCACCACAAGTGCAGCCAGCACGAAAAGATAATTATTTTGAAAATTTAGTTGGTGATGTTACTGTAAATGTTGTTAAGCAAGATGGTAGTATTAATTCCGCAATTTATAATATAAATTTTTTAGAAAAAAAAATTATGTTGGTAAAAGAATTTTTACCAGAAAAGGAGAATAATAGGAAATTTTGTAATTTTATAGTTGCGGAAGAAGAAAACAGTTTTAAGGAATCTTAATGAGTAAAATTTTTGGTAGAATTCCTGTTTTAGAAGCATTAAAAAGTGGAATAGATATTCAAGCTATTTATTTAGCACATGGTGTTAAGGGTGAAAATATTACAGAAATTATAAACTTAGCAAAAAAGAAAAAAATTAATATTAGTACAGTTTCACCTGTAAAAATGGAAGAAGTGTTAGGTAAAGTAAATAGTCAAGGTGTATATGCTTTATCTTCTGAAATAAAATTTTCTGATTATGAAACTATTTTGCGAAAATCAAAAAATAAAAAATATCCATTAGTTTTAATATTAGATTCAATACAGGATCCACATAATTTAGGTGCAATTTTAAGAACGGCTGAAGGAAGTGGAGTTAATGGGGTTTTTATTACTTTACACAACTCCGCTAAAATTACAGAAACAGTAGAAAAAACATCAGCTGGTGCAGTTTTTCACTTAGATATTTGTGTAGTAAATAATATTAATAATTTAATAAAGGATTTAAAGAAAGACGGTTTTTGGATAGTAGGAAGTATGTTAGATAAAGAATCTAAAGATTATACTAAGTTAGATTACAAAATGCCTGTTGCTTTAGTATTAGGTAATGAGGGGAAAGGTATAAGAAAACTAGTAAAGGATGGTTGTGATTTTTTAGTAAAAATTCCGATGTTGGGAAAAATTGAATCTTTAAATGTTTCGGTTTCGGCTGGAATTTTGTTATATGAAATTAATAGACAAAGGGAAAATTTTTAATAAATTGGAACGATTTTTATAAAAATTTAGTTTAGCTAATAAATGATTTTTTTTTGAATTAAATCTTGACTTTTTTTTCCAGATTAAAATTAAATGGAGTATAAATGAGCGAAGATATGAAAATAGTAGAAGATTTAACCCAAAGTGAATATAAGTGGGGATTTACTACAGATATAGAAAGTGATACACTACCCAAAGGGTTAAATGAAGATGTAATTAGATATATTTCTAAAAAGAAAGAAGAGCCCGAATGGATGACAGAATGGCGATTAAAAGCATTTAGGCATTGGCAAACTTTAAGAGAGCCAAAATGGCCAAATGTTAAGTATCCACCAATAGATTATCAAGATATTTCTTATTATTCTGCACCAAAGCAAAAGCCAAAGTTAAACAGTTTGGATGATGTTGACCCTGAGTTGCTAAAGACTTTTGAAAAACTTGGAATACCTTTAGAAGAACAAAAGGTTTTAGCGGGTGTTGCAGTAGATGCAGTTTTTGACTCGGTTTCTGTAACAACTACATTTAAGGAAAGCTTAAAGGAACAGGGAATAATATTTTGTAGTATTTCGGAAGCTATTAAAGAGCATCCAGAATTAGTTAAAAAATATTTAGGTAGCGTAGTTCCTTATACAGATAATTTTTATGCTGCATTGAATTCTGCTGTATTTAGCGATGGTTCTTTTGTGTATATTCCAAAAGGTGTTAGATGCCCCATGGAATTAAGCACATATTTTAGGATAAATAACCAAGAAACAGGACAGTTTGAAAGAACTTTAATTGTAGCAGATGAAGGTGCATATGTAAGTTACTTAGAAGGATGTACAGCACCAATTAGAGATAATAATCAATTGCATGCAGCAGTAGTTGAACTTGTTGCATTGGATAATGCAGAAATTAAATATAGTACAGTTCAAAATTGGTATCCCGGAGATAAAGAAGGAAAAGGCGGAATTTATAATTTTGTTACAAAACGTGGATTATGCAAAGGTGTAAACTCCAAAATATCTTGGACGCAAGTTGAAACTGGTAGTGCAATTACATGGAAATATCCAAGTTGTATTTTATTGGGTGATAATTCTGTTGGCGAGTTTTACAGTGTAGCTGTTACAAATAATTATCAGCAAGCAGATACAGGAACCAAAATGGTACATATTGGAAAAAATACAAAAAGTACTATAGTTTCTAAAGGTATAAGCGCAGGTAGAAGTAATAATACTTATCGTGGACTTGTAAAAGTTTCTAAAAAAGCAGAAGGTGCAAGAAACTTTTCGCAGTGCGATAGTATGTTAATGGGGGATAGATGTGGAGCTCACACATTTCCTTATATAGAGGTTGATAATCCAACAGCAGTTGTAGAACACGAAGCAACTACATCTAAGGTTAGTGAAGACCAAATATTTTACTTAAATCAAAGAGGTATTTCAACAGAAGATGCTGTTAATTTAATTGTAAATGGATTTTGTAAAGAAGTATTTAACGAGCTTCCGATGGAATTTGCAGTAGAAGCTCAAAAATTATTAGCTATTAGTTTAGAAGGTAGCGTTGGTTAATTTAGAAATTAAAATAAAGAGGAATAAATTATGTTACAGATTAAAAACTTACACGCAAATATAGACGGTAAAGAAATTTTAAGAGGAATAAATTTAACAGTTAACCGTGGGGAAGTTCACGCAATTATGGGACCTAATGGTAGTGGTAAAAGCACTTTAGCAAATGTGTTAGCAGGTCACGAAAATTATGAAGTTACCGAAGGTGAAGTTTTATTAGATGGAGTAAATTTATTAGACCTTAGTATTGAAGATAGAGCAAGAGAAGGTGTGTTTTTAGCTTTTCAATATCCTATTGAAGTTCCTGGAATAAGCAATGCAACATTTTTAAAAACAGCATTAGAACAAATACGTAAGTATAAAAATTTACCAGAGCTAACACCAAAGGAATTTTTAAACTTAATGAAAGAAAAAGCAGCAATTTTGGATATGGACGAAAAACTAATTAGTCGTTCAGTTAATCAAGGATTTAGCGGTGGTGAAAAGAAAAGAAATGAAATTTTTCAAATGTTAATGTTAAATCCTAAATTAGCATTGTTAGATGAAACTGATAGCGGTTTGGATATTGACGCACTAAAAATTGTATCTAATGGTGTTAATGTTTTCAGAAATCCTGATAATGCTGTAATTGTAGTTACTCACTATCAAAGATTATTAAGTTACATTGTTCCAGATTATGTTCATGTTTTATATCAAGGAAGAATAATTAAATCTGGCACAAAAGAATTGGCTTTAGAGCTTGAAGAAAAAGGGTATGATTGGATTAAGGATGATGTTGAAACTACAGAAGAAGTTAGTGCTTAATTAGGAGATTACAATATGAATAATATATCCAATGAACCTTTACTAAAACAAGTTTTACTTAATAAATTTAATGATTACTTAGGTGCCTTAAATGGATTAAGTAATACATTTTTGGCTGAAAAAAAGCCTGAGTTTTTTGAGAAATTAAAAAGTCAATCATTCCCCACTTTAAAAACCGAAGAGTGGAAATATACTAATGTTAAAGAAATAATTAACATTAATTATGATTTATTTACCGGTAATTTAGATAATATTAAATTAGATGAAGAATTAATTAATAACGCTTTTATAGAAATAGACTCAATAAAACTTGTTTTTATCAATGGTATTTTTAGTTCAAAACACTCAGATTTGAGTAAAGTGCCAAACTTTGCAGTAGTTAGCAACTTGAAAAGCGCAATAACTAAATTTAGTAAACCAATTGAAATGCATTTTAATAAGCTATTAAAAAAGGAAAATATTTTTAATGTTATTAATTCCACTTTTACAAACGATGGCTTATTTATTTGGGTACCAGAAAATAAAACAATAGAGTTACCTATTCAAGTTTTATATCTTTCTGTAAGTGAGGATAATAATCTTCTTTCTGTTCCAAGAAATTTAATTTTTGCGGAAAAAAATAGTGAAGTAAATATAATAGTTAATTATTTAGGCTATGGTGAAAATAAGTATTTAAATAATACTGTTACAGAAGCATATGTTGATGAAGATGCAAGAGTAAACATATATAATATACAAGACCAAAAGGAAGATTCTTATCATATAGAAAGAACTGAGATTATTCAAAAAAGTAGAAGTGTTTTTAATAATTTCACATTTAGTTTTGGTGGTAAAATAATACGCAACGATATTGGCAGCGAGTTGGATGGGGAAAATATAGAGTGCCATTATTATGGATTAAGTTTAGGAACAGGAGAGCAATTAATAGATAATCATACATTTGTAGACCATGCAAAACCAAACTGTATGAGTAATGAATTATATAAAAGTATTTTAGATGATACATCACATGGTGTATTTTCTGGTAAAATACTTGTAAGGCAAGATGCACAGAAAACAAATGCATATCAATCTAATAAAACGGTTTTATTAAAAGAAACTGCTAAAATAGATACACAGCCGCAATTAGAAATTTTTGCAGATGATGTAAAATGTTCGCATGGTGCAACAGTGGGTCAGTTAGATAAGAATGCATATTTTTATATAAGAACTAGAGGTGTTGGGGAAGAATTAGCAAAATCTATGTTAATACGTGCTTTTGCTGTAGATGTTTTAGAGAACGTAAAAATTGATGTTTTAAGAGAAGAGTTAAATCATAAAATTTTTAAGCATTTGCATAAAACGGAAATATAATAATGGAAATTCTTGAACAAAAGGATGCGAAAACTACTTTAAAACGGGAATTTAATGTTATAGAAGTTAGAAATGATTTCCCAATACTAAAAAGGTTAGTTAATGGTAAGCCATTAGTTTATTTAGATAATGCAGCAACAACACAAAAGCCGCAGCAAGTAATAGACGCAATAACTTATTACTACACATACGAAAATGCAAATATACACCGTGGCTTGCATTTTTTAAGTGAACTTGCTACAGAATCGTATGAAAAAGCGCGATTAAAAGTTAAAGAGTTTATGAATGTAATGAGTGCAAGCGAAATAATATTTGTAAAAGGAGCTACAGAAGCAATTAATTTAGTGGCAACTAGTATGTGTAGGGCTGGATGGCTACAAGAAAATGACGAAATAATAATTACTAACATGGAGCATCATGCAAATATTGTTCCTTGGCAACTTATAAACGAGCGTAAAAAAGTTAAGTTAAAAGTTATTCCAATAAATGATAATGGGGAATTAATATTGGATAACTTTGAAAATATGATTACCGAAAAAACTAAATTAGTTTCAGTGGTACATACATCAAATGCACTTGGAACAATAAATCCTGTTAAAAAAATTGTAGAAATTGCACATAAATATAATGTGCCTGTATTATTAGATGGCTCGCAAGCTATACCGCACCAAAAAATTGATGTTCAAGAGTTGGGTTGTGATTTTTATGTATTCAGTGGTCATAAGATTTTTGGACCAACTGGCATAGGTGTTTTATATGGAAAAACAAAATATTTAGACCAATTACCTCCTTACCAAGGCGGTGGAGACATGATAAGAACAGTTACTTTTGAAGGGAGTACATATGATGATTTACCGCATAAATTTGAAGCAGGAACACCAAATATTGCAGGAGGTATTGGTTTAGGTGCAGCAATTGATTATTTAGAGCAATTTGATATTAATGATTTGATGAATTACGAAAAAAAATTGCTTGAATATGCAACAAATAGAATAAGTGAAATTGAAGGCTTAAGAATAATAGGAACAGCTAAAGAGAAGTCATCTGTTATATCGTTTACTATAAATGGAATTCATCCATATGATATTGGAACATTAATAGATGGCGATGGAATAGCAATAAGAACAGGACATCATTGCACTCAACCATTAATGAAAAGATTTAACGTTCCAGCTACAGCAAGAGCCTCTTTTGCTTTTTACAATACAATGGAAGAAATAGATATTTTTATTAATAGTTTACAGAAAGTAAAAAGAATGTTATTATAGGTGATAAAATGGTAGATGTAGGTTTTTTAGAGCAAGAAGTAATAAAAGCATTAAAACAATGTTATGATCCCGAAATTCCAGTTGATATATACGAGCTAGGGTTAATTTATAAAATAAAGATTGATGAAAATGGAAATGTGTACATCAAAATGACACTTACATCGCCTGGTTGCCCAGTGGCTGGTTCTTTGCCTGGTGAGGTGAAAGACAAAATTAAAGCGATAAATGGGGTTAATGATGTTTATGTGGATTTAGTTTGGAATCCACCATGGGATAAAGATATGATGAGTGATGAAGCCAAATTAATGTTAGGCTTTTATTAATATGCTATTAAGCACCCTAATATTTCTAATTATAAACTTACTAATTTTAATAAGGAGATTTTATGTTTAATATAAAAAAACAACCATTATACGATGTTGAAGCTGTTCAACCAATGCGGGATGAATTAATTTACGTAGGATTTGAAGAATTAATAACCGCAGAAGATGTTGAAAAGGTAATGCAAGAGAACAATGATAAAACTGTATTAGTTTTTATTAATTCGGTTTGTGGTTGTGCTGCGGGAAGTGCAAGACCCGCTGTTACCTTAGCTTTGCAAAATTCAGTCATTCCAGATAAAATTTACTCACTTTTTGCTGGTCAAGATAGAGATGCTGTTGATTATTTTAGGAATAAGTATTTAACTAAATTACCTCCATCATCTCCTTCTATGTTTTTATTTAAAAATGGGGAATTAGTTTTTGGGTTACAAAGACTTAATATTGAAGGTTATAGTGCGGATTATTTAGCAGAGGGTATTAAAAATGCATTTGATAAATATTGTTCTAAGCAAGGACCTTCAATTCCTAAAGAAAAATATGAGCAATTAGAACACTTTAAGGCATGTGGTTCTAAAATTCCATTAAATTAAAGAAAATTATGAAATTTAGTACACAAGAAGAGTATTCAATAAGGCTTTTAATTCGTTTAGCTAAATACCATAAAATTGGTATTAGCTTAACAATACCAGAGCTAAGTAGGGCAGAAGGAATTACGCAACATAATACAGCAAAACTTCTTAGAATTTTGCGAATAGGTGGATTTATTGAAAGTGAAAGGGGAGTAAATGGTGGGTATTATTTAGCGCGAAATCCTGATAAAATTAAAATAATAGATGTACTAAATTTTGTTGGTGGAAGATTATACGATGATTCATTTTGCAATATATACGCAGGTGAAAACGATATTTGTAATAACTCTGTAGATTGTTCTTTAAGATCTTTATGGCGAATAATACAAAATTCAATAGATAACGCCATAAAAGACTTAACCTTGCAAGAACTAACAGAAAGTGAAGAAAAAATAATTACTAAGTATGAAGTAGTATAAAATTTAGGTTAATAAACAATACAAAATAAAAAAACCCCCATATAGGGGGTTTTTTGTTAAATAATTACCAACTTATTTTTTTACAATTGCATCAAGTACTTTATCTTTAGGAAGTTCTTTTGTGCAGAAGAACCAATCATAGCATTTCATATCTTCAGCTTTACCTTCCATTCTATCTTTAGCAGTACCGCAAGAACCAGCAGGAGGAACGATAACAGGGTCACCAGGTCTCCAATCAGCAGGAGTAGCAACGCCAAATGCGTCTGCTGTTTGTAAAGCTTGAACAACGCGTAAAAGCTCATCAAAGTTTCTACCTAAGCTTAAAGGATAGTAAATGATAGTACGAATTACACTTTTAGGGTCAATAACAAACACTGCACGAACTGCTTTAGTGCTGCTTTCACCTGGTTGAATCATACCATATTTTTTAGATACTTCCATTGTAATATCTTCAATTAATGGGAATTTAACTTCAACATCTTTCATCCCACGATATTCAATTTTCTCTTTAATTGTTCTTAACCAAGCTATGTGGCTATAAAGACCATCTACAGATAAACCAACAAGTTTGCAATTTAATTCTGCAAATTTTTCTTCTATTGTAGCAAAGGTCATAAATTCGCTAGTGCAAACAGGTGTAAAATCTGCAGGGTGGCTAAATAAAATAACCCAGCTGCCAGCAAAATCTTGTGGAAAGTTAATTTCGCCTTGTGTTGTAACTGCTTTAAATTCTGGTGCTTTGTCGCCAATTCTTGGCATAGATACTACTTCGTTGTTTTCCATAATTTTACCTCTTATATTTTTTGATAGTTATTAATTTATAAAATTTCCATTAATTTGTAAATGAATTTCTTTTATTAAAAAATTATTAATATTTTTTTTTGCAAAATATTCTTTAAGCAAGGTGGTTAAATCTTCATCATAGTAATCTATGATTTCGTTTGTTTCGCAATTATATAAATGATGATGATCTGTAAGATTAGCGTCATACCGCATTATATCATCTTCAGTTTTAACTCTTTTTATAATACCTTTTTTGCAAAAAGTTTCTAATACTTGATAAACAGTTCCTAAAGCTATGTTAGGATAATCTTTTTCTATATATTCTTTAATATTTTCTGCAGTAGGGTGAATTTTAGAGTTTATTAAAGTTTCTAAGATTACAACACGTTGTGGTGTAACTTTTAAACCATGTTTTTTTAATATGTCATTTATATTAATATTCATAAAATCCTAAATAAGAAAAATTCTTAAAAAAGAATAATTAAATATAATATTTAAAGTTTAATTTGTCAAGTTTAAAGCAAAAAAGTATAATCTTTAAATTATCAATATTTAAATGGATAAAATAAGAAGGGTACTTTAATAATAAAGTACCCTAGAAATGATAAGGGAATTAGCGTTTTTGAAGTCTTTTATTATAGGTGGAAATAGAATCTTTATAAACTTTAAAGTTAGAAATTAATTCACTTAAGTTATTTGTTAATTTATTCAGGTCTTCAATAGCTTCTGCAATATGGCGTAAGCCGTTAGAGCTTTCTTGCGTAACATTGTTAATACCATCAATAGATTTGCTAATTTCTTCGGCAGCACCAGATTGTTCTTCGGTAGCAGCTGATACTTGAATAGCCAAATCGTTAACATTTAAAGTTTCATCAACAATAAGCTTTAATGCCTTAGCAACTTCGTTAGTAAGAATTAAACCATTTTTAACAGCGTTTTCAGCTTCGTTCATTGCATGGCTAGCATCGTTAACACCATTTTGGATATCTTTGATAGTTTCTGCAATTTCTTTAGTTGCTTTAGTAGTACGTTCAGCAAGTTTTCTCACTTCATCAGCAACAACTGCAAAACCACGACCTTGCTCTCCAGCACGAGCAGCTTCTATAGCTGCATTTAGGGCAAGTAAGTTGGTTTGGTCTGCAATATCATCAATAACTTGCGCAATTTCTCCAATTTGGTCTGTTTTTTTAGCAAGTGAGGAAACTATTTGACCGGTTTTATCTGTATGTTTAACTATTAAATCCATACCACTTTTGGTTTCTTCTACTTTTAACGCACCTTGCTTAGCATAATTAACCGTTAAATTGGTTTTATCTGCAACTAACTTTGTATGATGAGCGTTTTCCATAATTGTTTTAGTCATTTCTTCTACCGCAGAAGCAACTTCACTTGTTTGTGCAGATTGTTCTTGAGCGCCTGCAGATAGTTCTTCTACACTTGCTGATATTTGCGAGCTGGAACTAGATGTGGCTTGAACTGATTCTGAAACTTGAATTAACATTTTACGCAAGTTTTCTACTACATTATTAAATTGATAGAGTAGTTTTGATATAATGTCGTTATTATTTTTAAATTCTACATTAACCGTAAAATCACCATTAGCAAATTTATCAAATTCAATTAAAAGTTTTTGTATATTATCGTTTAAGTACTCTTCTTGTTGTTGTGCTTTAATTGTTAAGTTTTCTGCTTCTGTTGCGGCTAATATTGCGGTTTCTTTTTGCTTGTTAGCTTCTTCTATAGCTGCTTTAATATTTATAAGCATTTTATTAAAAGAATTGCTAAGTACACCGATTTCATCTTTACTATCAATGGATATTTTTGTATCATAATTGCCATTAGAAGCTTGTTCTGCAGCTATAGATAGTTTTTTAATTGGAGATGCAATTACGTTACTAACAAAATAACCTATAAAAATAGCAATTAATAATGCAATAATAATTGCTGTGTATAAAGAACTTTTGAAGGACGATATTTCTTCTTCAACTTTGTTTAAATAAACACCACTAGCAAGATACCAACCCCATTTATTATAAGCTTTTATGTAAGATACTTTATGCTGTGGTTCATCTACACCGGGTTTTAGTTGGTAATATTCTAGAAAGCCTTTACCAGAATTTGCTGCATTTTTCATTTCTATATAAAGCTTCATGCCGTTTGCATCTACGCTTCCACTCATATCTTTGCCGATATTTTGGGGTCTAAGCGGGTGGACTTTTAATATATAATTATCATCAAAAACAAAAAAGTAATTATCAGTATCATATCTTTGTGCACTTATTACCTCTGCAGCCTTGGCTTGAGCTTCTTCTAAAGTTAACTCTCCATTATTTACTTTTTGTTGGTAGTAATCTAATGTGTTAAAAATTGCTTCTACAAGTTCTTTTGTTGATGTAAATTTGTTTTGATACCAAGCTTCGTTTATTGCTGGTAAAACATAAACTTGAAGTATTAATAAAAGAGGAATAAAAGTGGCAATTATTAATAGTAAAACCTTATTTCTAACGCTTAAGTTTCTAAAAAAAGTTTTCATTTTATCACCTAAAATTAATATCAAAATTCATTTCGATTTTTATTCTATCAGCAATATGTTCAGAATTTTTATAAGACTTAGCATATCTAAGTTGAGGTGTTATTACTACACTTCCTTTTTCACTTTTGTAAACCGGAATTTCGTAATTAATCCAAAGAAAGTGAAAATCATAATCAATATTATTAGGTGAATGCTTTTCAGTTAAATTTACATAATCTACCCAAGCTACTAAGTTACCCGGTCCAAGATTGCCACTTAACTTTAAGCGCATTAAATAGCCATTATATTTTGCAATAAAAAAACCGGGTTCTTGCACACTTTTTAGCTTATCATTTGGTTGATTTGTATAAGCAAGAGTTCCTTGTAAAGTAAAATTATAAAATTTTGGGCTAGTTACATTAAGACCAAATGTATTGGGTCTACAAACAGAATCTTTTGCAGCTGAGATGCTTATTAAAGCCATTGGAGAAAATGCAAAGCCTGAAATAGGTAAAGAATAATTAAATTCAAAAGTCATTTGGTCGTTTTTATCACTAATAACAGTTCCATCGAATGTTTCCTCTTCCTTACCTTTGGCATCTTCAATAATTAGTTTTGCACCAAAAGTTCCCATATTTGTAATATACTTTCCACTAAATCCAAATGCACCATCTGTGTTAAAAATAGCATATGGTATATCTACAGGCTTATTTGGATAGTAATGCAAATCGTAAACAGGATTTGATAGTGAACCCAAAGGGAATAAGCCTACTTTGAATTCATAATCTTTTGTTTCTTGCCCAAAATATAATTCCATAAATGAAATACTAGCACGTCTAGAGCTTTGGCGACTTGTTGGTTTACTTGGGTTTTGGTCTGCTCCAAGTATATCTGGAAAATCTCCAGTATTAAATGTGGAGTAGTAAAAAATACCATTATGGCTTAACATTGTGTGAAATTTCCATCCATCGCCAATATCTGCATTAATATTTAATCTAGCCCTATACATATAATATAAATCTGAAGTTTTGGTACCTTTGCCCGGGGTCTTATCGTTAATATCATAACGTGGTCTTATACGTGCATCTCCATTTAATGTTATTTGAGCATTTAATAAAGAGGCAAAAAAGATAAAAAAAAGTAAATATCTAGGCATACTAACCCCTTAATTTGTGATTAATTAATTTCTGAATGATGAATTAAAAAAAATGTGTTGCTGTTTATCTTTATATTTATCGTTATCTAAATTTGATAGTTCTTCTAATGAGTAGCCACTTAATATATCATCAATAAAAACCGATTTGTTAAGAAGATTAATTTTATAATGAATTCTCCAAGTTCTGTAAGAAAGGATAAAAGTATTATCATCAATTTTTGCAATACGTTTTCTTGCAGAGTTACTTGGTTCAAATTCCAATTGAAGAGTAGCAAAGTTTTTAATGTTAATATCAAAGTTTTTAATTAAAAATTCAGCTTTCGAACTTGCTAAGTTTGAAAATGTTACATTAAATTTATCGTCTAAGTTTAAGCTAACCCAACCAGTTTTTACATCGGGAAATGAATCTGAATAAGGTAAATAAGGTTTTATATCAAGAACAGGTGAGCCATCAAGTATGTCAGATTCTGAAATATAAATGTTTAGCCCTTCAATTTTTTCTAATTTTACGCAACTTAAGCCAATTTTATTTGGGCGGTGAGGAGAACGTGTTGCAAAAACACCAATTTTTTTATTAAAATGCCTAGGAGGGTGAACTTTAGGTTTCCAATTATTATTTAAGTGGAAGATATAAATTACCCAAATTCTTTCAAATCCTTCAAGACCTTCTAAAGCTTGGTTAAAGTTACTTTTATTGTTTAATTTTATTATGGATATTTGATCTTTTGTAAGAACTCCTTGTCTTGGTGTTTCGTATCGGAATTTAAGTTTAGATTGGACAAATCCAATTGGTTCGATTTGTATAAAATTCATATAAGTATGTTTTTAGTGTTTAAGGTTAAATATATTAATAATTAAAAGATATTTCAAACAAAAAATAATTTTGGAACGTAATTTTTGCTAAATTTGTTAGACAATAACAAAAACATGAGGAAAATATGAAAAATTTTGAATATTACAATCCAGTTAGAATTATTTTTGGCAAGGGCGAGTTAAATAAATTAAATAAATATATCCCTAAAGATAAAAAATTATTAATTTTGTATGGTGGGGGAAGCATATTTAAAAATGGTGTTTATGATGGAGTAAAAGAGGCTTTAAAAGATTTTAATGTAATGGAATTTGGTGGTATAGAACCAAACCCACGCTATGAAACATGTATGAAAGCAGTTGATTTAATTAAAAAAGAAAATATTAATTATCTTTTAGCTGTAGGGGGTGGTTCTGTAATTGATGCTACAAAATTTATAGCTGTAGCAGCAGAGTATACGGGAGAAGATCCATGGCATGTGTTATCTAAAGGTATTAAACCAACAAGTGCTTTACCATTTGCAACTGTTTTAACTTTACCAGCAACTGGCAGCGAGATGAATTCTGGCAGTGTTATTACAAGAAACTCAACACAAGAAAAGTTAGCTTTTGGTTCGCCATATACTTTCCCACAATTTTCTATTTTATTACCCGATGCAGCCGGAACTTTACCAAAACGTCAGGTTGCAAATGGTGTAGTTGATGCTTTTGTGCATGTAATAGAGCAGTATGTAAATTATCCTGTTAATGCACCCTTGCAAGATAGATTAGCGGAATCTATATTACAAACTTTAATTGAAATAGGACCTAAGGTTGTAGAAAATCCTGCTGATTATGAAGCTATGAGTAATTTAATGTGGTGTGCAACTATGGCATTAAATGGACTTATAGGAATTGCTGTACCACAAGATTGGGGAGTTCATATGATAGGTCATGAACTTACAGCATTCCATGAAATTGACCATGGACGTACTTTAGCAATAGTTTTACCCGGCTATTGGAAAGTGTTTAGAAATGAAAAGAAAGAAAAATTGCTACAATATGGTAATAGAGTTTGGGGAATAACAGAAGGCACCGAAGAAGAAAGAATTAACTTAATAATTGAAAAAACGGAAAAATTCTTCAATTCATTAGGTATTAATACAAAGTTAGCAGATTACAATGTAAACGAAGAAACAATTGAAAAAATTAAACAGCGCTTTGTAGAAAGGAAATGGGTTAAACTAGGCGATCGTGGTATAGTTAATCCAGAAAAAGTAAAAGAAATTTTAACATATCAACTTAATTAAGTTTATTAAAGGGTTTCTTAAGATATTATTTCTTAAGAAACCTATTTAATTTTATAAATAATGAACATATATTTAATAGGGTTACTAATTTTATTTTTTAATCTACCTTTTGGATATTTAAGAGGTGGAGTTAAAAAATTTTCTATTAAATGGTTTGTATATATACACATTCCTGTGATATTAATAATTGTAACACGCATTTATTTATCAATTCCACCATCAGTCATTTCTTATTTAATTTTCATCCCTGCATTTTTCTTAGGTCAATATTTTGGCAAAAAAATATATTTTATAGTTAATTAAAATTAAACAAAAAAGCGCTTGCTTCTAAGACTAAGGTGAGGAGAGATTTTTTTAATAATGAGGTTAAAAATTATAACACTTATAGTACAATAAGTTTTATTGCTGCTGGTGTTTTTTATATATGGAATATTTTAGACGCTTTTATTGTAGAGCAATCTGATTTATATTTATATGTTTTTAATGATTTAAGAGACAACTATTTTTTGTCCCTTAAATATAATTTTTAATTTTAAGGGTTTAGTCGTTAATATTTAAAATCTAAACCCTAAATATATTAGTAACCTTCTAAAAATATTTCTAAAATTAAACATTAACTACTAAAGTTATCCCTAAATTAAAAGACTGAAATAAATTTTTACCAAATTAAAACATTTTTTTTATAGAATATATTTTTTTATTATTTTTAATAGTTTTAAAAATAAGAAATTTGAGAAGACAGATTGTTAAACAAAGAAAATAAATATATATTTTTTATTTCATTAGGGTTGATATTATTTATATCTTTTGTAATACTTTTAAATATATATTTATATAAAACTCACACAACAGCTTTAAAAGATGAGATTAAGAATGAATTATTATCCGTATTTTATTTTAAAGAAAGGCAAATTTTAGAATGGTTTCAACAATCTCAAAGATATGTTAATTTATTAAAGCGAACAGCATATTTTGATAAAATGCTATATGACCTTTATTTAAAAGGTTCATCGTCAAAAGATTTTACGGAATTAACAGAAAATTTAAAAGTTTTTTATCAAAATGGTTATATAGATGCTGTTTTAATTGTTGATACTAATTATCAAATTATTTATAAAAATAAAACAGTTGATAAAAAAAATTATACTACTAAATTATCTAATAATTTAATACAAAAAATTAAGGATTTTAAGGATAAATTTAATGAAGAAAATGAAACATACGCAAAGTCTAAAAATAAAAATATTAAAACATTTATATCTAAAATAGAGAATACAGATTTTGAAATAAATAAAAACGAAGTAAATTTTTATATAATAACCCCATTTGTTAAACCACTAGGAGAAAATTATAACTTAATAGGATTTTTAGTATTTAGTGCAAACTTTAATCAGTTAGCACCAATATTAAAAAATTTTGGAAGTGGTAATAAAAAATTTACCACCGAGCTTGTAAAATCAGATAATTACCAAGCAGAAAAAGTAGTAAGAATAGTTGGAGATAGTTTAGGCAATTATAAAATAGAACGTGGAATAAGTAATATACCAATATTTTATTTGCCAAAACAAGAATTTCATCAAGGTATTTACGAAGGATTTGATAGAAATAATGAATATGTAGTTGCAAAAATTAGAAGTGCAAATTTTAGTAAATTCTTAATAATAGTAAAAATTAATTTAGCTGAACATTTAGCATATAAAAAAATATTTGCATTATATTTAGGTATATTCACATTTATAATAATATTGGGTAGTTTAGTATTAATTTATATTTTTGGAAAATATTATAAAAACATAAATTACAAAAAAGAATACGATTTACTTTTACAAAGGCAAGAGATACAAATTAGGTACGAGACATTACTAAAAAATGCAAACGATGCAATAATATTATATGATGAAGAGGGGAAGATTTTTGAATTTAATGATAGATTTGTAAATGTATTTGGTAAAAGGAATGATGTATTAATAAAAAATATAAAAGATTTATTTTATGAAAAAGGATCTGATAATAAAGAGGAAATAATACTAAATACAAATTTATTTGATGGAACGTTAATTGAAACAGTAATTAAAGATAAAACTGATAATCCAGTTCCTGTAGAGATAAGTATAAGAACAATTAAATTTGGAAATTTTTTATTTAACCAAGCAATTATAAGAGATATATCGGAACGAAAAAATAATGAAATAGCATTAACAGAATCTAAAGAAAAGTATAAAAATTTAGTAGAAAACATTAATGACGTTATTTTTAATTTAGATAGCAAAGGAAATATAATTTATATAAGTCCGGTAATTTATAATTTAATTGGGTATACTTCAGATGAAGTATTAAATACAAATCTTATTAATTACACTTCAAATGAAAACAGTAAAATATTGTACAAATTATTTAAGGATTTGCATAAGAAAAATAACATAATTGCAGATTTAACATTAAATAAAAAAAATGGTGAACTATGTTATGTTAAAGTATCTGCAAGGTTAAATAGAATTGATGCCAAGAATTATTTTATAACAGGTATTTTAACTGATATTACTTATGAAAAAGAATTAGAATTGATGTTAGAAAAAGAAAGGAAAGATTTACGGACAATAATAGAATTATCTCCAGTTGCAATATATTTTAAGGATAAATATAATAATTATATAAAAGTAAATAAAGCTGCTGCTGAAATAAGTAATTTAACAGTAGAAGAAATGCAGGGCAAATCTGCTAAAGATATATTCCCATTAACGCATGATATTTACTATAAAGAAGATTTAGAAATAATGTATAATGGATTGCCAAAATTTGGTATTACAGAAAAGCTGGAAATAAATGGGAAAGTTTTATGGTTAAGATCTGATAAAGTACCTTGGTATAATGAAAAAGGGGAAGTAGCAGGTGTTGTTTGTTTTACAGTAGATATTACAGAGCAAACGAAAGCAGAGAATGAATTAATAAAGGAAAAAGAATTATTAAGATTAATATTAAAAACAATACCAGTTGGTGTAATATACGTTGAGGTTACCGGTAAAATATTATTTGGTAATGAGGCTGCGGAAAGGATATTTGAAATACCATTTAGTAAAGAGAGATTACCAGAATTAAATTCATTTGATATTAAATTTTATGACAGTACAGGTAAAGAAATTGAGTTAGAAAAAAATCCTTTATTAAATAACGAAATTGCTATAAATAGCAATAATGAATATACATATATACGTAAGGATAATAAAAAATTAATTTTAAGTATTAATAAATCATTAATTAAAGATAATTTAGGAAATGTTGAAGGAATTGTAGCATCAATAGAAGATATTACAAAAAGGAAGGAATATGAAGTAGCGCTAATAGAAAGTGAAAAAAGATATAGAACGCTATTTGAAAGTATGCAAGAGGGCTTTGGATTACATGAAATAATATGTGATAAAAATGGTAAACCAATAGATTATAGATTTTTAGAAGTTAATCCAGCTTTTGAAAAGCTTACTGGATTAAAAGCAAAGGATATTACAAACAAAACGGCTAAAAAGGTATTACCAAAATTAGAATATTATTGGGTAGAAATTTATGGAAAAGTAGCATTAAATAAAGAATATGTAGAATTTGAGAACTATTCTAAAGATTTAGGTAAATACTTTAAGGTATCTGCATTTGCAATAGGAGAGGGTATATTTGCGGTACTTTTTGAAGATGTAACAGAGAAAAAGAAGATTGAAAAGGAATTAGAGAAACATAGACAAGAACTAGAGTTAAGGGTAAAAGTTAGAACGAAAGAGCTTAACAGAATAAATTTAATGTTAGCTCAAGAAGTTGAAAAAAGCCACAATACAGAGGAAATGCTAAAGAAAACATTAGATGAAGTACAAAAATTTAGTGATTTAAAGACACGATTTATCTCAACTGCATCGCATGAATTTAGAACACCGCTAACAACAATATCGTCATCTATTCAACTTTTATCTGCTTATGGCAGAAAATGTGATGAAAAGAAATATAATGAACATATTCAACGAGTATTAAAAACAATAGATAATTTAACAGAACTAATAAATGATGTATTATTAGTAAGTAGAGTAGAAAGTGGTAAGATAGACTTTAAACCAAAGAATGAAGATTTATTTGAATTTTGTTCAAAAATAGTTGAAGAATTAAACAACGACTATGCTAAAAATCATATTTTAGATTTTAGATATAACACTAATAGAAAAGAATTTATGTTGGATTTAAAATTGTTAAGATCGGTGTTAACAAATCTATTAACAAATGCTATAAAGTACTCTCCAGATGGAGAAGTTATTTTATTTACAGTAGAAAGTGATGATGATTTTATAAAAATGATAATAAAAGATAATGGAATAGGCATGAGTAAGGAAGATATATCTCATTTATTTGAACCATTCCATAGAGGTAAAAATGTAGCTGAAATTAGTGGTACCGGATTGGGGATGTCTATTGTAAAAAGATATTTAGATTTGCAAAAAGGTGAAATTAGCGTAATAAGCGAAATAAATAAAGGCACTATTGTAAAAGTATTATTACCAATAAATATAACGGTGAAAGATGAAAGTATTAGTAATTGAAGATGAATTTGGTATTAGGGCTAATATAGAAACATTATTAATAGAAGAGGGGTACGAGGTAGAAACAGCAAGTAATGGAATAATAGGAGTAGAAAAGGCAAAGGCATTTTTACCAGATATAATTATATGTGATATATTAATGAATGGAATGAATGGTTATGAGGTATTAAACAGATTATTAGAAGATAAAAAGACTTGTAGCATTCCATTTATTTTTTTAACAGCAAAAGCAGAAAAAGAAGAAATAAGATTGGGTATGGAACTAGGTGCCGATGACTATATAACAAAACCTTTTAAGAACAATGAATTATTACATGCAATCGAGACAAGATTAAGAAAAAAAATGATATACACGCATGTAAATGAAGCTAACAATAATGAAAGAAAGCAAGAGACTTGGGGATTAGATAAAAACATATTTTTTAAATCTAAAAATGGAATAGACCATTTCAAAGTAACTGAAATAAATTATATTCTTGCAGCAAATCAGTATAGTGAAGTTCATTTAATAAATAAAAATTATTATATATTTCATAAATCACTAAAAAAATGGGAAACGTTGCTACCAAAGGATAATTTTTTAAGAATACATAAAAGCACAATAATAAATATTGCAAATGTTTTAAGATTTGAGAAGTTTTTTTCTAATTCATATAGGCTATATTTAAAAGGAGTAGAAACACCATTTGAAATAAGTAAAAGAAAATTAGCAGAATTAGATATCCAAAACTAATAAAAAAATATCGTTAACTAACAAATTTTACCGTTTACAACACCTAATAACCGCTTACTCAAATATTTTTCCTAATATTTGCAGTTATAATTAATTTTACATCAGACAAAAACAACAATAAGGTAGTCTTCAATAATTAAGTAAGATAGTAATATGAATTTAGAAAAATCCGTTAAAGTATTAATTGTTGAAGATGAACGGGATTTGAGGCTAAATTTAGAAGACATATTGCAGTATAATGGGTTTGAAACGGCTACGGCAAAGGATGGTTTAGAAGGGTACCAAAAAGTAGTAGAGTTTGAGCCGGATATAATCATCAGTGATGTAAGAATGCCGGAATTAGATGGATTTGGATTATTAAAAAAATTACAAGAAAATTCTAAAACAAAATTAATTCCGTTTATATTTCTTACTGCAAAGGTAGAAAATGAGGACGTTAGAGCAGGAATGGCTTTGGGGGCTGATGATTATATTACTAAACCATTCAAAATTCAAGATGTATTAGATACAATAAATACAAGACTTGAAAAGCGTAAATACCAATCTGAAAAGATAACAAACTTTAAGGAAGACTTTTTTCACAACACTAGTCATAATTTTAGAACACCATTAGTTAGTATAATTGGGTTTTCTGAAATTTTATTAAACGATTATTACAATTTGGATGATGAAGAAATTTTGAATATCATCCGTAAAATTAAACGTGCAGGAGAAAGTTTAAAGGAAGATATTAATAAGTTTTTGTTTTATTCTCAGTATGTTTCAGAACACGAAGAAGAAATTGCTAAAAATGAGATTTATGATTTAAATACATTTCAAATTAATTCATTATTACTAAAAAAAGCTATTGAGTATAATAGAGAACAAGATTTGCAAATAAATATCAATCCAATGCAAACAAACATAAAATTGGAGTTAATTGAATTTATGTTAGTTGAATTGGTTGATAATGCTTTAAAAAATTCGATTGAGGGAACACCAATCATAGTAAGCATGGAGTGTAAAGACGGGAATAATGTTTTTAAGGTTACCGATTATGGTTCTGGAATTAATCTGAGTAAAATTAAAAATATAAACGGCTTTACACTCCAAAATTTTTCTAAAAATAATAAATATTGTTTAGGAATAAGCTTGACAATAATACAAAAAATTGTTAAACTTTATAAAGGTTTTATTAATATTATAAGTGAAAATGAAAATGGAACAGAGGTAATTGTTACTGTTCCATTTATTACTGATAAAAATTAAACTAATTAAAAACTTATAATTTTTTTGTGGTTTTTATGAATAGATCAAGCTTATCCAATATGGAATTAATGCATCCAACCCGATTTGCAAAACAAATATCATCAATTGTTAATAATCTAAAAGAAGTAAATACAAAAACTGAAAAAGTATTTCTTGATATTGGTAATAATCTTACTGATTATAATAAGAAATCTAAGTTAATTTCAGAAATTGCAAGCACTACTTCAAAATCAGTTTCTGATAGTGTATTAAATTATGGATATAATAATTTAATAAAGATAATTGATGATTTAAATAATTATTTTAATAACTCTATAAACAATATTATATCAGATAAAGAAGAATTATTAAATATACTACATGCAATAGAGAAGGTAACAGAGGAAATACAAAGCTTTAAGAAAATTGTAAAGCATTTGCGTGTATTGGGAATTTCCACAAAAATAGAAATTGCTAGATTAGGTACAGATGATAAAGGTTTTTCTTCTTTGGTACAAAATGTAGATAGACTATCTGAAGTAATAGAATTAAAAGCAAGTAATATAAATCAACAAGCATCCTATTTAATTAATGAAATATTAAAAACCAATACAGATTTAGAAAAGTTATATACAGAGCAAGCTAGGCTATCTAAAAATGTTTTAGAATCTACAACAATAAGTTTAGAAGAATTTAAGCAACAATATGAAATAAATAAAGAATTTGTAGAAAGTACATTTACAAAAACCAAACAAATAACAAGTCATATATCCGATGTTGTGGTCTCAATACAATTCCATGATATTACTAGGCAGCAAATAGAACATGTAGAAGAAGCTTTTAATCATTTATTAGAAAGGATTTATGGAGAAGAAGATAATTTAGATGAAGTTATATACGATATATGTGAATTGCAATCAGAGCAGCTTAATCACTCTGCAAATGAATTTGGGGAAGCAGTTCAAGATATTATAACCAAGTTGGCAGCAATAGCAGAAGACTTTAAGGGAATAAGTGTAGAAGCAGAGAACTTATTTGTAAGCGGTCATGTAAATGGTAAAACACATTTAGAACATGTATGTTCAAAATTACACGGAATAACAGAAGCAATTGACAAAAATATAGAAATCGAACAACATTTAAATAAATCTATAAATACATCTGTAAATATAGTTGATGATTTAGCAAAGTTTGTTCAAGAAATTGAAGATATAGGAGATGAAATTGAAATTATAGCATTAAATGCAATAGTTAAAGCAGCACATGTTGGCAACGAGGGAAGCGCTTTAGGAATATTAGCAGAATCGATACAAAAACTATCTATAGAAGCTAAAGAGCAAAGTAATACTATTACAGCTAAATTAGAGAGTGTAAATGCAATTGCGCAAAGTTTGCGAGTTTCTTTAGCTGGGTTAGATACGCGAGATGAAATAATAACTAAAAATGAATTGGAAAAAATTATTGAAAATATCTTAAATAATGAGTTTAATGCTAAGCAACAATTTATTGATTTAAATAAAAATATTAAAAACATTGAGAAAGAAATTTTTACATTTGCTAGCGGCATAAATATTCATAATAAATTTTTGGATTCAATTTATGCAATAATTTCCGAAATTAATAATATTATATACGAAATTCACCCAAATATAAAGCCAAGGCATGAAAGAACAAACAATGAATTTTTATATAAAAAATATACTATGAAAAGCGAAAGAGATATACACGATAGATTACTAAAAAAAGTAAATATTAATAAGAAAGACATTAAAAACAATAATAATTATAGTAATAATGAATTTGGGGATAATGTAGAATTATTTTAGGGAGAAAAAATGGTAGAATATGATTATAAATTAGAAAATGGGGAAGTAAATATTGTTTTTAGTGGTTATTTAACCATTAACGAAGCTAAAGAAATAAAAGAAATTTTTAATAAAGCAATAGCAGAAAGCGAAAATATAAAAATAAAGCATGTTAATTGTGAAGCAATTGATTTAACTTACTTACAATTAATAATTGCAGCAAATAGAACTGCAAAAGAATGGGGTAAAAAATTTAGTGTTCTAATTGATGAAAATGATCCAATTAGAATTTATTTCTGTACATCTGGATTTAACGAAAATGAAATTAATATAATAAATTAGAAGAAATATATTGTATTTTGAGAGGAAATATGGCTAAAACAATTTTAACTGTGGATGATAGCAGTAGTGTTAGACAAATGGTAGGTTTTACATTAAGAGAAGCAGGATATGACGTTATAGAAGCAGTAGATGGAAAAGATGCATTGAATAAAATGAATGGCAAAAGTATAAATTTAGTTATTACAGATTTAAATATGCCAAATATGGATGGAATTGAGTTGATAAGAAATATTAGAAAAAGTCCTGTGTTCAGATTTATACCTATATTAATGCTTACAACAGAATCTCAAGAAAGCAAAAAGATGGAAGGGAAACAAGCCGGGGCAACCGGTTGGATTGTAAAACCATTCAAACAAGAACAATTACTAGCTGTAATAAAAAAGGTTTTAGGATAAAAGATAATGGATGATGATTTTAAAATTTTTTTTGATGAAGTAAATGATCTTGTTCAATCTTTAGAAAGAGAATTAATATCTCTTGAAAAAACTCCTAAAGATAAATCATTAATCCAAGATATTTTTAGAATTTTACATACAATAAAGGGTAATGCTGCAATGTTTGGTTATTATGAAATGGCAGAGTTTGCACATTACTTAGAAACAATATTTAATTTGGTTAGAAATGATAAATTATCAGTTACAAAAAAAATTATCAATTGTTGTATAGAGTCTGTTGATGTTTTTCAATCAATTTTGATTAATAAAGGAACAATACACGATAATATAAAAAATAAAGAAACAAAAATTAAAAATGAATTTGAACATATATTAAAATCAAATCAAAGTACTGATAAAAGAAATAAATTAGAGCAAAAAGAAAGTCCAACTGAAAAGAAAATTAAAAAGGACGAGGATAGTATGTCGGAATTACATAAACAAGCTTTTATAGAAGAAGCAACTGAGTTGATTTCTGAATTAGAAAAAAGTTTGTTAGAGCTTGAGAAAAATGAAGATGATAAAGAATTAATATCAAAAGTTTTTAGAGCAATGCATACTATAAAAGGCTCTGCTGCGATGTTTGGATTTGATGATATATCAGTATTTACACATGATATAGAAACTGTATATGATTTAATCCGCAACGGAATAATTAAGGTTAATAAAGAGGTAATAGATATAACTTTGCAAGCAGTAGACCAAATTAACAGTATGCTAAAAAATGATTTTGATAGTGAAAATGATGACAAAGTTAAAAATATATTATCAGCTTTTAGAAATATTCTGAACAAGCATAAGACCGATGAATTATCTACAAATGAAATACTTAAGACAAATAAAAAAGGCAGCATAGAAAAACAGGACAAAGTTTATTGTATAATAGTTTCTCCTGATGAAGATATAATGCAGAATGGTACTAACGTATTAGGGCTAATAAAAGAATTGAAGGAATTAGGGTTAAGTTGTGTAAAAGCTTGCATGAATAAAAGTATTACATTAGAAAACATTGATTATGAAAAATGTTATACTAAATGGATTGTTTTATTAAAAACAGAAAAAGAAATAGATGCAATTAAAGATGTTTTTATGTTTGTTGAAGATGAATGTAAATTAAATATTAAGGAAAGCAAAAATGCATTTTTGTTAGAAAATGATGAACAATTCTATTTATTTTGTGAACATTTTGAAAAAACGACTTTTGATATTAATTTTGATTTAGAAAAGGAGTTTGAAAGATTTTCCTCTGGATATTTAAATGAAGTACAAAAAGATGTAAAGACAAACAAAGTGGAGAAAACATCTAAGAGTGTAGAAACAGATAAAGTAAGCAGTTTAAGAGTAAGTGCTGAAAAGTTAGATGAACTTGTTAATTTAGTAGGAGAATTAGTAACAGTACAAGCAAGGCTTACATCGGTTGCAAATAATTTTAATGACCCAAGTTTATTAAATATATCCGAAGAAGTTGAAAGAATTACTTGGTCTTTAAGGGATAGTGCCTTAAATATTAGAATGTTACCAATAGGTACATTGTTTAATAAATTTAACAGATTAATAAGGGATTTATCTAAAGAATTAAATAAGGAAGTTGAATTAATTATTGAAGGTGCAGAAACAGAATTAGATAAAACAGTTATAGAAAAATTAAATGATCCTCTAATTCATTTATTAAGAAATTCTATTGACCATGGTATTGAACCACCCGAACAAAGAAAAGCATTAAATAAACCTTTGCAGGGAGTAATTCATTTATCAGCTACTCAATCTGGAGGTGATGTTTTAATTAGAATATCTGATGATGGAGCTGGATTAAATAAAGAGGAAATAAAGAAAAAAGCTATTTCACAAGGATTGATAAACGAAAATGCTGAACTAAGTGACCAAGAGATATTTAGTTTGATATTCCAACCAGGGTTTTCAACCGCAAAAAAAGTTACAAATGTTAGTGGTAGAGGGGTTGGAATGGATGTGGTTAAAAAGGCGATTGAACTTTTAAGAGGAAGTATTGAAATAAGTAGCAAGCAAAATATTGGAACAACAATTACATTAAAATTACCTTTAACTTTGGCAATAATAGACGGATTATTAGTAGATATCAGTGGTTCTAATTTTATTTTACCATTAAGTGTAGTAGAAGAGTGTGTTGAACTTTCTGAAAAAGATATTGAAAATACCCACGGCAGAAATTATATTAATATTAGAGATGAAATTATTCCTTATGTTAATTTACGAGAGCGTTTTGAGATAGAAGGGCAAAAACCAGAAATTGAGCAAGTTGTTATTGTTTTAGTAAATAATATTAAATGTGGATTTGTGGTAGATAAAGTTGTTGGTCAACACCAAACCGTATTAAAAACATTGGGTAAAGTTTATAAAAATGTAGAAGGAATATCTGGTGCAACAATATTAGGAGATGGCACAGTAGCATTAATTTTAGATATAGCTAAATTGGTAGAACAAGAGATTGATATTGCAAAAGAGACGTATTAACATTAATAAATAAAATAAGTAGAAAAATGGCATTTACATTCTTTTTTAGGGACACACACACGTTAGAGCATGCTGCTAAAATATTAGCAGAAGAGGTAGCTGGCAGAAGCAGAATTAAAATATGGGATGCAGGTTGTGCAATGGGACCAGAGCCATATACTTTAGCAATTATATTGGCTGAATACATGGGTAAGTTTTCTTACAAAAATGTAATTATTGATGCTACCGATATTGATGAACAAGATCAATTTGGAATAATAATTAATAATGGTGTATATACTGAAGAGGAAACTAAAAGAATACCAGAAGAGATTTTTAATAAATATTTTGATAAATGTGAAGATAAGCCAGGTTTTGTAAAAATTAATGAATTAATAAAAAGTAAAATTAAATTTCAAAAACATGACTTACTAACGTTAAAAACAATAGGTAATAGTTATAGTTTAATTGTTTGTAAAAATGTGCTTTTACATTTTCAACCCAAAGAAAGAATTGAAGTAATTAAAATGTTTTATGATTCATTAGAAAGTGGTGGCTTATTTGTAACCGAGCAAACACAAAAAATGCCTGATGAATTAAAACATTTATTTGAACAAGTAGTACCAGATGCACAATTGTTTAGAAAGAAATAGTATGAAAATAATAAAATTAAAACATAATCCCAAAATATATTGTGGCAATTCCTATTTAATTTTAGGAACATGGAATAAAATATCGGATGTAAACTGTTTAATTGATACTGGAACAGATGGTTATATTGTGAGTGAGATTGATAAAATTAATACAGGTGTAGGAAAATCTCCAGTTGATAAAATTTTTCTTACACATAATCACTTTGACCATGCTGGAGGTGTAAAAGCAGTTAAAGAAAAGTATAATGCAAAAACATATGCAGCAATAAATGGTCCAGATATTGACTTTATATTAAAAGATGGTGAAGAAATTTTAATGGGAGATGAATATTTTGAAGTTATCTTTTCACCCGGTCATTCATCAGATAGTGTATGCTATTATTGCAAAACAGAAAAAGTACTTTTTTCTGGTGATACACAGTTAAGAATAAACACAAAAGATGGTTCTTATACAAATGAGTATGTTAGTACAATTAAAAAATTGGCAAAATTAGATATCAAAATAATTTATCCAGGCCATGGAGAACCAATTGTAGATAATCCGATGAAAATAATACGAACTACTTTAGAAATAATTACTAAATAAATAATTAATTAAAAATATGGGGAATTGATATGCAATGGTTTAACGATTTATCTCTAAGTAAAAAGCTAATTTTTAGTTTTATACTAATGGCTCTTATAACTGCGGTTGTGGGCTATTTTGGTTATACTGGTGTTAATGATATTAGCACTACTTTAGAAAAAATGTATAAAGATAGGACAGTACCAATTAAGAACCTTGGTTATGCAAATGCTGCTTTATTAATTGCAAGAACAGAAGTGCGCAATTTATTAGCTGCAAAAGATGATGCAAAAAAGGAGGAGTTTATAGGACTAATTAATAAAGAAACTGAAAATGTTTTTAAATACATTAATGAATATAAAAACTCTGAATTATTAGATGAAGAGAAAAAACTTTTAGCTAATTTTGAGGATGCTTGGGAAAATTATATTAATTATAGAACAAAAGCAATAGATTTGATTAAACAGAATAGAAATGATGAAGCTCTTACAATTATTAATGGTCCTGCAAGAGATTTACAAACAGCTTCTCGAAAAAATTTGAGAGCTTTAATTGATTTAAATGTTGATGTTGCTAAAAAACAATATGAAGAATCAACAGAGTTAGTAGCTGCCACTGATAGAACTTTAATTATTGTAATTATTTTAGCAATAGTTTTGGCAATAGGTTTTGGAATAATCTTAAGTAGGATAATAGGCAATCCTGTTAAAGAACTAAAATAAGTAGCTGATAAACTTGCTACAGGTGATGTTGAAGTTGATGTTAAGCAAAATTCCAAAGATGAAATTGGTATGATGATGGGAGCTTTTGCTAAAATGGTTGAAGGTATTAAAGAGCAAGCTAAAGTAGCTAACCAACTGGCAAATGGTGAAAGAAATATAAATGTTGTGGTTAGAAGTGATAAGGATGTAATAGGAAAAGGTCTTAACAACATTTTTAATAGTATAGAAAATATGTTAGCCGAAGTAAATATGCTATCAAAAGCAGCTGTAGAAGGAAAATTGGCAACTAGAGGAAATGTAAATAAATTTGTTGGTGGATATAGAGAAGTAGTGCAGGGAATAAACGATACATTAGATGCAGTAATAGGACCATTAAACGTTGCAGCAGAGTATGTAGATAGAATAGCAAAGGGTGATATACCACAAAAAATTACAGATAACTATAACGGTGATTTTAATGCAATAAAGAATAACTTAAATACCTGTATAGAAGCTGTTAATTTATTAGTATCAGATGCAAAAATGTTAAGTAAGGCAGCAGTAGAAGGAAAATTAGCAACAAGAGCAGATGCAAGCAAACATCAAGGAGATTTTAAAGCAATAGTACAAGGCGTAAATGATACATTAGATGCAGTAATAGGACCATTAAACGTTGCAGCAGAGTATGTAGATAGAATAGCAAAGGGTGATATACCACAAAAAATTACAGATAACTATAACGGTGATTTTAATGCAATAAAGA
>CAZYZX010000002.1:0-243695 GCA_964652025.1 uncultured Melioribacteraceae bacterium | reverse complement strand
TAGCAAAAGGAGATATACCACAAAAAATTACAGATAACTATAACGGTGATTTTAATGCAATAAAGAATAACTTAAATACCTGTATAGAAGCTGTTAATTTATTAGTATCAGATGCAAAAATGTTAAGTAAGGCAGCAGTAGAAGGAAAATTAGCAACAAGAGCAGATGCAAGCAAACATCAAGGAGATTATAGAGCAATAGTACAAGGCGTAAATGATACATTAGATGCAGTAATAGGCCCATTAAACGTTGCAGCAGAGTATGTAGATAGAATAGCAAAAGGAGATATACCACAAAAAATTACAGATAACTATAACGGTGATTTTAACGAAATAAAGAATAATATCAATATGTTAATTGATGCGATGAATGAGATAACCTATGTGGCAGAACAAATTGCAGCAGGCAACTTATTAGTTAGTGCAACAGAAAGGTCACAAGGTGATAAGTTAATGAAAGCATTAGGTAACATGATAAAAGGATTGACCGAAGTTGTAAAAAATGTTAAAACGACAGCAGAAAATGTAACGTTAGGTAGTCAAGAATTTGCAGCAAGTGCAGACCAAATATCAGAGGGTGCCAATAAACAAGCAGCAAGTGCCGAGCAAGCATCTTCAAGCATGGAAGAAATGACTTCTAATATAAAACAAAATGCAGAAAATGCATTCCAAACAGAAAAGATTGCTCTTCAATCAGCAGAAAATGCAAAAATAGGAGGCAAAGCAGTTGCTGAAACAGTAGCAGCCATGAAAGAAATTGCAAATAAAATATCAATAATAGAAGAAATAGCAAGGCAGACAAATTTATTAGCATTAAATGCAGCAATAGAGGCAGCACGTGCTGGTGAACATGGTAAAGGGTTTGCTGTAGTAGCAAGCGAAGTTAGAAAACTTGCTGAAAGAAGTCAAACAGCAGCTGCAGAAATTAATAAATTAAGTGCAACAAGTGTTGAAGTTGCAGAGAATGCTGGAAAAATGTTAGATAGATTAGTACCAGATATTACAAAGACAGCAGAACTAGTTCAAGAAATAACAGCTGCAAGCAATGAACAAAATACGGGTGCAGCACAAATTAACCAAGCAATACAACAATTAGATTTAGTAATTCAACAAAACGCTTCAGCAAGTGAAGAGTTATCATCTACGGCAAATAATTTAACTGCACAGGCTGAACAATTACTAAATATAATTAGTTTCTTTAATATAGGCGATACAGCTCATTATTCAGTAAATAGAACTACTAGTACATTAGGTGCAAAAAATCCTGTTACAACAAGAGGAAAGTTAATTAAACAAGAAACTAAAAAAGATAGCACAAAAGGTGTAAACTTAAAATTAGATAATATAGCTGATAATGATGATAATGAATTTATAAAATTTTAACGAGATTTGTTAGTTAAAAGCTGTTTTGATAGTAAAATATCAAAACAGCTAAATTTTATAAAAATTAAATGGAGAAAAAAATGAGCGTAGCAGGAATAGATAAAACAATGACTTATTTAACATTTACACTAGATGATGAACTTTTTGCTGTTGAAGTGTCTAAGGTTAGAGAAGTATTGGATTATACAGAAATTACTAAAATCCCAAAAACACCAGAATTTATGCGAGGGGTAATAAATTTAAGAGGAAGTGTTGTACCAGTAATTGATTTAAGATTGAAATTTGGAATGACTAAAACGGAAGTAAAGGTAAATACTTGTATAATTGTGTTAGAAGTTAATATGGAAGCTGAGACAGTAATTTTAGGTGCATTGGCAGATTCTGTTCAAGAAGTTTTTGATTTAGAGCCAGACCAAATTGAACCAGCCCCTAAATTTGGTACAAAATTTAAGGAAGAATTTTTGAAGGGAATGGGGAAGAAAGATGATAAATTTATAATAATTTTAGATATTGATAAAGTATTTACTAATGATGAAATTATTATGATACAAGATACTGAAAAATAAGGTAAAAATTAATGGAATTATTAAAAAACTATTATGGCGTTTTAACTGAAGTTGATTTAAGAAATCTTACCAAAGTTGTGTATGATTACTGTGGAATAAATTTATCAACAGAAAAAAAGATATTTATTGAAAGAAAAATTAATAGACGTATTAGTGAATTAGGATTAAATTCTTACAAAGAGTATTTGAAATATCTATTTAATGAAGAGTATAAAGATAAAGAACTTTTATTGTTAGTAAATGAATTAACCACAAACAAGACTGATTTTTTTAGAGAGCCGGCACATTTTGATTTTATAAAAGATGTATTTATTAAAGAAAAATTTAATAATGATTATATACATTTTTATAAAGAAGTAAATATATGGAGTGCCGGTTGCTCAACTGGAGAAGAGCCATATACATTGGCTATAGTTTTTAGCGAATTGAAAAATGAATATATTAATTTAAACTTTAATATTTATGCTAGTGATATTGCAACAAATGTATTAGAAATAGCAAAGAAAGGAATTTATAAAGCAGAAACAATTAGTGATATTCCTTTAATAATTAAGCAAAAATACTTTTTAAAGAGTAAAGATGAGACAAAAAAATTAATTAGAGTAAGTAAGTTTATTAGGGATAAAGTAACATTTTTTAGAGCTAATTTGCTAGATTCGAATTATGATTTACCATGCAAACAGGATATAATATTTTGTAGAAACGTATTAATTTATTTCGATAAAATTACACAAACAAAGGTATTAACAAATTTGGTTAGACATTTAGAAAAAGGTGGATATTTATTTTTAGGGCATTCAGAAACTATAATGGGTATTTCTTTACCAATAGAAAAAGTAGCCCCAACTATATATAGGAAAATAGGATGAACACAAAAAGAAAGATTAAGATTTTAGTTGTAGATGACTCTGCTATTGTTAGACAAACATTGAGTGATATTTTAAATAGTGATGATGAAATAGAAGTAATAGGAACGGCTCAAGATCCTTATATAGCAGCGGAAAAAATAAAAGAAGAAATACCAGATGTAATAACGTTAGATATCGAAATGCCGAAAATGGACGGGTTAACCTTTTTACGTAAAATTATGGAACAACATCCAATACCCGTGGTAATATGTAGTAGTTTAGCAATTGATGGGTCCGAAACGGCATTAAAAGCTTTAGAATATGGTGCAGTAGATATTATAACAAAACCAAAATTAGGTACAAAGCATTTTTTAGAGGAAAGCAGAATACATATTTGCGATGCAGTAAAAGCTGCATCAGTAGCAAAATTAAAAAAGAGGTATTCCGAACCTTTAATACAACCAAAGCTTAGTGCAGATGCTATATTAGCAAAGAAACAAAGCAAAGCAATGTTTGAAACTACCGAAAAGGTGATAGTTGTTGGCGCTAGTACAGGAGGAACAGAAGCATTAAGAGTTTTTTTAGAGGCATTCCCGCTAGATTCTCCGGGTATAGTAATAGTTCAACATATGCCAGAAAATTTTACTAAAGCATTTGCTAAACGGTTAGATAGCTATTGTAATATTACAGTTAAAGAAGCTGAAAATGGTGATAGCGTTATTAGAGGAAGGGCATTAATTGCACCGGGTAACTTTCATACATTATTAAAAAGGCAAGGTGCTAAATATTTTGTAGAAATTAAACAAGGACCTTTAGTTAGTAGGCATAGACCTTCAGTTGATGTTTTATTTAGAAGTGCTGCTCAATATGCTGGTAAAAATGCTATAGGAGTTATAATGACAGGGATGGGAGATGATGGTGCAAAAGGAATGCTTGAAATGAAAGAGGCAGGCGCTTTTACGATTGCACAAGATGAGAAGACATGTGTTGTTTATGGTATGCCACACGAAGCTGTTAAACTTGGTGCAGTAGATAAAATCCTGCCTTTAGAAGAAATTGCAAAATTTGTTTTATTAAAAAGCGTTTCGGTTTAGGTACGTTTATGAATAATCAAAATTATAAAATATTGATTGTAGAAGATAATAAAAGCTCTGCTTCTGTATTAATTTTTATGCTTAAATCCTTAAAGTATTTAGTAACAGGTGTAGCAGAAAGTGCAGATGAAGCATATGCTGAGTTAGAGAAACAAATACCAGATTTAATACTAATGGACATTATGATTACTGGTAATAAAGATGGTATGGAGCTAGCTGCTGAAATAAATGAAAAATTTGATATTCCTGTTATTTTTATTACTGCTTTAAGTGATGATAAAACTATACAAAGGGCTAAACAAGTTAATCCCTATGGATATATATCCAAACCTTTTGAAATGAAGGATTTAAAGGGAACAATAGAGTTTGTAATATCTAAGAAGGAAAACGAAAAAAGTATTAGAGATCAAAAACTATTGTATAGGAATACATTAAATAACCTTAATGATGCGATATTTTCTTTAGATGAAAATGATAAAATTAAGTTTATTAATATAGTTGCAGAAAAACAATTTAAACTATCATTGAATGAAGTTTTGGGTAAAAATATTAGTGATTTATTTACTGTTGATGAAGATTCTACAATTGAATCTTTATTATATTTTTCCAATCAATCAGAAATTGATGAGCATTTATTTAAGAATAAGATTATAAAATTGCCATCGGGTGAAACACTTTATGTAGAAGAAAAAATTGCGGATATATATGACTATAATAACAATAAGATAGGTAAAGTAATAAGTTATAGAGATATAAAAAATAGTAGGGATACTTTATTAAAAACATTAAAGGCTAAAGATTTTTATTTAAACTTTTTTGAAATTTTTCCAATATTAATTTGGCGTTGTGATACGTATGGAGATTTTAATTATTTTAATAAACAATGGTTAGATTTTACTGGAATTGAAATAACATCACAAATATTTAAGGGATGGATCCAACTGATACACGAAGATGATAGGCAAAAATTTATTGATGTATTTTATAATTGTTTTAGTAAACAAATTAGTTGTAATATAGATTTTAGGTTGTTAAGTAAAACTGGAGATTATAAATGGGTTACATGTTTTGCAGAACCGTTTAACGACCTAAATGATAAATTTGCTGGTTATATAGGAATATGTTTTGATATAACGGCTAGAAAACAATTAGAGGAAGAATTAATTAATGCAAGAAATATATCAGAAGCTGCAAGTTTAGCAAAATCTACATTTATTGCCAATATGAGTCATGAAATTAGAACTCCATTAAATGGAATGATGGGGCTTACGGACTTGCTTTTAGATACTAAATTAGATGCAGAGCAACGCGAATACCTTGAGATGATTAAACAATCTCAGTATAATTTATTAAATTTATTAAATAATTTAATAAATTATTCAAAAATTGAAAGAAATATGGATAATTTAATTAAATCCAAATTTAAAGTTACCGAATTAGTAGATGAGATTATTTTACCGTACAAAACAAATATTACTAAAAAAGGATTAAAATTTAAGTCTGTTATAGACCCATCAATTCCAGATACATTAATAGGAGATAAGGTAAAAATTCAACAAATACTTTCAAACTTACTATCCAATGCCGAAAAATTTACAGAACGTGGGGAAATTTCTTTAGAGATAGTAATGGATAGATATATTACAGATTTATTAAAACAAGATAAAACCATATATTTGCATATAATTGTAAAAGATACAGGTATTGGTATAGATAATAGTAAACAAAATTATATTTTTGAAAGTTTTACGCAGATTGATAGTTCTAAAACGAGACGCTATAATGGGAGTGGATTAGGACTAAATATTGTTAAAAAGTTGTGCGAAAAGATGAATGGGAAAGTTTGGTTTGAAAGCGAGCTGGGAAAGGGAAGTACATTCCATTGTATAATAGAAACAGAAAAGTAATTTAAGGAGTAACAAATGAGATTTTTAGTAGTCGAAGATGATTTTACTAGTAGGTTAGTATTAAAAAAATTACTAACACCCTATGGCGAGTGCGATACAGCTGTAAACGGATTAGAAGCAGTACAAGCTTTCAAAATTTCTTTAAGCGATGGAACGCCTTATGATGTAATTTTTTTGGATATCATGATGCCAGAGATGGATGGTAAAGAGGCATTAAAGGCAATTCGTGATAAGGAAAAAGAATTGGGGATTTTACCAAAAGACGAAACTAAAATTGTTATGGTTACTGCTTTGGATACAGCGCAGGATGTTATTGAAGCATATTACAAAGGAGGTTGCACTTCTTATATTGTAAAACCAATTGAAAAAAGAAAAATAATTAATATTCTTAAAGATTTAAATATAATTGAATAATATGCAAATAATTTTTTAATATTCTTTCTTTTTATTTATATTTTGAAAACTAAAAAAAATCAATTATAAATAAAAAGAAGGAATGTTTTATGAGTAGACTTACCAATGTTTTTATTTTCGTTTTAGTTTCGCTTTTTATTTGGTCATGTAGTGTTAGTTCTGTTAAGGTAGAAAAAGTTAATAATAATTTTGTGAAAGATACACTTGTTGTTAAAACTTCTTATCTTGACAAGGCATATTCATTAAAAAAAGATTTCACTTCAAAATTTTTTAATAATCAAGTTCCTAATAGTACAAAGATAGATTCAATTAAAGTTGATACTTTAAGGAAATGTATTGAAATTAATTTTAATAAGGATTTATCTTACATAGCTTTTAGAGAAGGAAATGTTGGGGATTTTTATAAAAGTGTTAAAAATTATTTGGGTAATGATTTTAATAATTATGATATAAAGATTAAAACTATGGGAATAACAATTGAAGAATTAATCCCCAATTTTTATAGAAAAGATTGTAAAATAGATAGCAATAGAATAAGAGACTTTAACTTTAAAAGAACAACCCCAATTATTGAAAATATTAGTAAACCATATAAAATTACAAAAGGATTATATAACAAAAATATTTCGCTTTGGCATAGTCATGGGTGGTATTATAATTCAGATTTAGAAAGATGGGAATGGCAAAGGCCAAGGTTATTTCAAACTGTTGAGGATTTAATTCCATTACAGTTTGTTATACCATATATAGCCCCAATGTTAGAAAATGCCGGTGCCAATGTTTTTATACCAAGGGAAAGAGACTTTAACGAAACAGAAATTATTATAGATAATGATACTAAAGAAGATATTAAGAATGGTTTATATTTAGAAAGTAAAAAAAACGATTGGAAAGTATTTACAAAACCAGGTTTTGCAAAAGGAAATCCTCCTTATGAAGAAAATTTTAACCCATTTTTATCTGGAACAGCTAAATATTCATTAAGCAGTAGAGATGGGGAAAGTAAAATAAAGTGGGTAATAAAAGTTCCAGAAAGCGGGGAATATTGTTTATATTTATCTTATGTTGCAGATGAAAATAATGCTACAGATGTTGTTTATAAAATTAAGCATAGTGGAAATATATCGGAATTTAAAGTTAACCAAACAATTGGTGGTAATACATGGCTTTATGTAGGAAAGTTTTTGTTTAATAAAGATGAAGAAAACTATGTAGAGTTATCAAATAAATCACAGCAAGTAGGTAAATATATTACTGCAGATGCTATAAGAATTGGCGGAGGTATGGGTATAGTTAAAAGGAATGGCAGCACAAGCGGTAGACCAAAATTTGTAGAAGCGGCTAAATATTATTTGCAATATGCAGGTATGCCAGATACTTTAATATATAATTTTAATAACAATAAAAATGATTATAGTGATGATTATAGAAGTAGAAATGAGTATGCAAATTATTTAATTGGTGCACCTTTTGGACCGAATAAAAATAGAAATATAAAAGGATTAGGAATTCCTATTGACTTAACAATGGCATTTCATACAGATGCAGGAATTACTAAAAATGATACTACAATTGGTACTTTAGCAATTTATAGTTTAAAGGATATTAATAATAATATTACTTTCCCAGATGGTAAGAGTAGGTTAGCATGTAGAGATTTAAGTGACATAGTTCAAACAAGTATTGTAGATGATATAAGAAGTAATTTTGATATTGCTTGGAATAAAAGGCAATTGCGAGAAGCTCAATATGCAGAAGCCCAAAGACCTAACGTACCAGCATTGTTATTAGAATTGCTTTCGCATCAAAATTTTTTGGATATGAAATATATGTTAGATCCACAATTCAGATTTATTGTTAGCAGAGCAATTTATAAAGGTATGTTAAAATATTTATCTTATCAAAATAACTGCCAATATGTTGTTCAACCTTTACCAGTAAAAGATTTTTATACGGAATTTACTGAGGATAATAAAGTTAAATTATCTTGGGAAATGACTATAGATAAAGATGAGCCGACTGCAATACCAACTGGTTATGTTGTATATATTGCAGAAGGAGATAAAAGTTTTGATAATGGAATTTATGTTAAAGATAATTATTTTGTTTTTGATAAACTTAAAGAAAATAAAATTTATAGATTTAAAATAACAGCGGTTAACGAGGGTGGAGAAAGTTTTCCATCAGAAATTTTAAGCGTGTGTAAAACTAAAAGTAATAAAACTGTTTTAATAGTTAATGCTTTTGATAGAGTTTCTGCTCCACAATGGGTTGATGGGGATAATTTTAGTGGTTTTTTAAGTAATTTGGATTTTGGTGTACCTGATAAGTATGATTTAGGATTTACAGGTTATCAAACGGATTTTAATCCAAACAGTCCATTTGTTTCCAATGATGAACCTGGGCATGGTGCAAGCAATGCTAACTATGAAACAAAAGTAATAGCTGGTAACACATTTAACCATCCGTATATACATGGGTTAGCTTTTGCAGAAAATGGTTTATCTTTTGTTTCAAGTAGCAAATCTGCTTTTGAAAAGGGAAAATTAAATTTAAATAGTTATAAATTAATAGATATAATTGCTGGTGAACAAAAATCGACACCATATCCTAAAAAACATGAAAATGACACAAAAGGTGTTCGTTTTAAACTATTTACAAAAGAAATGCAAAATAGAATTAAAGAATATTTATTAGGTAATGGTAATATTTTTATAAGTGGTGCATATATCGCCACAGATGTTTTTAGAAATGAATATGCGGATAGTAACGATGCTAAATTTGTAAAGGAATATTTAAAATATAATATAGCATCGGGCTATGCAAGTAAAACAGGAGAAGTACACTCTGTGGATAATTTATTTTTAAATAGTTTTAAGTTTAATACAGAGCTTAATAATAAAATTTATGCAGTAGAAGCACCAGATGCAATTCTACCAATAAATGGAAGCAAAACAATTTTAAGATTTATGGATAATGAATATTCTGCTGCTGTTGCATACAAAGGAAATTATGGTATAGTTGCGTTTGGTTTTCCTTTTGAAACAATTTTAGAAAGCCAAAAGAGAAAAGAGATTATTAAAAATATTATTCAATTTTTAAATTTAAGTGAATAAATATTATGAAAAAATTAGTTTTAGCAATTTTATTTTTAAATAGTTTAGTTTTTGGACAATCTTTGGGTAACATAATAGATAGTACAAGCAACTTAAAAATTCTTAAAAATGCACAGTGGGGAATATTTGCTAAATATGCCGATACGGGTGAAATTATTTATGCAAAAAATGAAAATTATGCATTAGCGCCAGCAAGTGGTTTAAAGGTGTTTACATCAAGTGCTGCTTTAGAAATATTAGGTGAAAATTATACCTTTAAGACAAGAGTTTATTATGATGGCAATATAATTAAAGGGAGTATATTAAAAGGGAATATATATATTGTTGGCGGCGGAGACCCAACACTTGGCAGTGATTTAGTTAAAGGAAGTAAAAATATTAACGAGGTGATGTATAGTATATATAAAGCAATAGAAGATAAAGGGATTAAACAAATTGAAGGCTCGATAATTGTTGATGAATCGTTATTTGAAGGAAACAGCATACCAGATGGGTGGACTTATGGAGATATGGGGAATTATTATGGCACAGGTTGCTATGCATTAACTATAAATGATAATTTATATAAGTTGTTCTTTAAACCGGGTAATAAACCTGGTTTAGATGCTAAAGTACTACGAACAGAGCCTGAAATACCAAACTTAAAGTTTTTAAACTATATGAAAACTGGTAAAGAAGGTAGTGGAGATAATGGGTATATATATTGTGCACCGGGTAGTTATAATGCCATTTTGCGCGGTACAATTCCTGCTGGTGTTAATGAGTTTTTCATTAAAGGTTCTATACCAGACCCACCACTTTTTGCAGCTGAATACTTAACTAATTTTCTTACTAAAAAAGGTTTAGTGATAAGAAAAAAACCATATAAAATTTACGAGAGTAAAAATTATGATTCCAAAAAGCTTATAATTGAATTAGTTTCAGTGCCATTAAAGGATATTGTTTATATAATTAATAAAAGAAGTAATAATCTTTATACGGAAATGCTTTTAAGGCAAATTGGAATATTAAAAAAAGGGAAAGGCAGTTTAGAAGCAGGACTTGAAGCATTGAAAGATTATTTTACTAAAGAGGGAATTAATACAGAAGGAATGCAATTATCGGATGGTTGTGGACTGAGCAGGTTTAATTGCATAACTGCAAAACTTATGGTAGATGTTTTAACTTTAGCAACAAAAAAGCAATCGTTTAATTCATTTTATAATTCTTTAGGTATTACGGGCGATCCTAATGATATAAGTTACTATTCTAAATATGGTGAGGGAACAGAGTTAGCTTATAATGGAAGGATTAAATCTGGATTAATAGAAAATGTTCGTTCTCACTCTGGGTATATTAAAACAAAAAGTGGTAGAACAATTATTTTTTCGCTAATAGTAAATAATTATAACGGTACGGTTAAGGAAATAGATAAAATACATATAGATATTATGACAGCATTAGCAAGATTAAATTAGTGAGGAAAGTTAATGATTAAATTTAATCATAAGCCTGATTTTGAAAACTTAAGAAACTTTTTATTTAACAAGGGCGGTAAAAAATTACCCTTAATTGAATTAGGAATACATCCAATAATTAAAAAAGAGATTTTAGGCAAACCAATATTATCCATAAAAGATGATATTGATTTTATGTATAATATGGGATATGACTTTGTTAAAATACAGCCAATAATAAAATTTAAGAGCAAAGAAGTTACAAACCGTAACAGTGATGATGAATATAAAAATGCACCAGATAGAGCTTGGGCAACAGAAGATACCGGTATTATTACAAATTTAGATGAATTTTATCAATATCCGTTCCCAAATATTAATGAAATTGATTACTCTCGTTTTGAGGAAGTAAAAAAACTACTACCTGATGGAATGGGGGTGATTGGACAATATGGGGATATTTTTACATTAGTTTGGGAATTAATGGGATTTGAAACATTTGCTTTCGCTACATTTGAAAATCCAGAGCTTATTGATTTGCTATATAAAAAAATAGAAAGTATAATCCTATCTATGTTTGAAACTATGGTAGATTTTGATTGTGTAGGTGCATTATGGTATAGTGATGATATTGCTTATGCAACTGGATTAATGGTTGACCCAAGTTTTTATAAAAATTATTTATTCCCAAGTTTAAAGAAAATTGGTTATTTAGCAAAGCAAAAAGGCATACCATTTATTTACCATACGGACGGAAAACTTTGGGATGTAATGGATGATATTGTAGAGTGTGGTGTAACTGCTTTACATCCTATTGAACCAAAATCTATGGATATTTTTGAGCTTAGGGATAAGTATTCTGATAAACTAGCCTTTTGTGGAGGAATAGAAGTTGATACATTAGCTAGGGGAACAGAAGATGAAGTTAGTGATTTATTAAACTTATATTTATCTAAATTACCCGGTACTTGTTCTTGGATTGTTGGCTCGTCAAATTCAATTCCAGATTATGTTGATGTAAAAAATTATTTAACTATGATTGAAACGGTTCACAATTTTAATAATAAGTAATGGATAATATAATAGAAAGAACCGAGCCAGTAAGAAGTTTAAATTTAATTCAAACAATTTCTGTTATAATTAGTACAGTTATAGGATCTGGAATATTTATAAGTTTACCAATTATTGCAGAGATAGCAGGAAATGCAATTACAGCATCTATAATATGGTTTTTAGGCGGAATAATTTGGTTGCCACCAATTTTACTTTTGGCAGAAATGGGAACTGCATTTCCAAATCAAGGTTTTGGTTATTATTATCTTCAAAAAGCAGGGTCTCCATTTTTAGCATTTTTATATACATGGACATGTTTTTTAACTAGCGATACTCCAACGTTAACTATTGTTGCTTTAAGTGCAGCATCTGTTTTAGTTACTTTTTCTAATCTATTTAACGATTTTTGGTTCGCACAGTTTTTTGCATCTTTGTTAATATTCTCACTAGCTTTTTTACACTATAGAAGCGTAAAAACAGGGGGAAATTTTCAGGTTTTGTTAACTTTTGCTAAAATTATCCCTCTTTTTGCTGTTGTTATTATTGGTTTTTTTTCCATTAAACAAAATTACACCTTCTTAAATGCAACTGTAGAAACAAATCAATCATTATTTTATATAATTACTGCCGGAATATCTGCCACTTCTTGGAGCTATGCGGGGTTTGGTAATATTTTATATATGGCAGGTGAAGTTAAAAATCCGAGTAAAACATTGCCCTTATCGTTAATTGGCTCTGTGGTTTTTGTTATAATTTCTTATACACTAATTTCTTTTGCAACATCTTTAATTGTTCCATTAGATAAATTGATTGAAGCGAAAGGGGGTTTTGTAAATCCCTTTTTATACTTAGATTTTTTTAAGGAGGTTGCTCCTTATTTATTTGCTATAATTGCATTTATTTCTATGGTTGGTGTATTAAGTGCAAGTATAATGGTTCAACCAAGATTAGAATATGCAATGGCAAAAGATGGATTATTTTTTGAATCTTTTGGTAAATTACATCCTAAATATTTAACTCCGCACTACTCCATTTGGATACAAGCTATTTTTGCGGTTATAATTTTTTTACTTGGTGATATTGAAAATATGCTTGGGTATTTTACATTATCATATGTATTGCAAAACACATTAGTTTATGGAACAATATTCTTTTTGCGTAAACGATTGGACTATAAACCAACATTTAAGGCACCAGCATGGAAGTTAATGGGGATACTTTCCTTATTAATACAATTATATGTTATTTATGGAACAATTCTAGCATATCCATCTTATGGTGTTTTAGCCTGCTTTGGGCTAGTTATTACTGGGTTACCAGTTTATTTATACTTTTATAAAAATAAAAAAGTTATTTTGAATAAATAATTTCACCATCAAAAATTGTCATTTCAACAAAAGTATTTTTTATATTGTCTGGTTCAATTTCAAAAATATTATTACTTAAAACAATAAAATCTGCTAACTTTCCTTTTGTTATGCTTCCCTTAATATCTTCTTCAAATGCTGCATAAGCTGCGTTAATTGTATATGCTTTAACAGCTTCTTCAACAGTTATCTTTTCTTCGGGAATTAAACCATTACTATTTTTACCATCTGCAGTGTGTCTTGTAAGAGCGGTATAAATACCCAATAAAGGATTTAATGTTGCAACTGGAAAATCGCTACCAAAGCAAACTTTTACATTATTTTTTAAGAAAGAATTAAATGCTAAGGTATATTTTAATCTTTCTTCACCAATCTTATTTATTGCCCAACAACCATCATCAAATAAGTGATATGGTTGCATTGAAGCGATTACATTAAGTTTGTTAAATCTCAATATATCTTGTTTTAATATATGTTGTGCATGTTCAATTCTAAACCGTCTATCTTTATTACCATTAACCTCATTTAATTTTTCAGCTAAATTTAAAATTTCATTAACAGCTTTATCTCCAATAGCGTGAATGCTTAGTTGTATTTCATGTTTATCTGCACTAATTGCATTTTTTTCTAACTCACCGTTTAATAAAATATCTGTAGCAAGACCATAAGAATTTTTATCGTCTTCGTAGGGTTCAAAAAATAAGGCGGTATAGCTGCCAAGCGAGCCATCTGCAAAGGCTTTAACTCCACCAAATTTTAATAAATTATTACCAAAGCCATTTTTAAATTCACAATTTATAAGGTAGTTACTTTTATCAATTGGTAATCGTGTGTAAATTCTAACAGTAAGTTTATTTTGTTTTAGTAAATCTTGATAAGTGGCAAAATCGTTTTTGTAAGCAATATCTTGAATAGAGGTAACACCAAATTTTTTAGCTAAATTTAATGTAGCTAAACAAGCTTCGTAATATTCCTCTTTCGTTCTAGGGGGAAGTTTTTCCGCAACTAAATCCATTGCTTTATCTTTTAACATTCCAGTAGGTTCTCCAGTAACAGGGTCTTTTAAAATTTCCCCACCAACTGGATTTGGTGTATTTGAGTTAATACCAGCTAAGTTTAATGCATAAGAATTGGCAATTGCGGAATGATAATCCATCCTATGTAAAAATAGGGGAATGTTTTGTGTGAAGCTATCAATCCAATCCTTGCTTGGAAATTCTTTAACGTCCCAGTTTTGATGATTAAAATTACCACCATAAATTGGTTTACCAGGGTTATCGTTAGAATATTTAATAACCTTATTAATAAACTCTTGTTTGCTTTTTACATCAGAAAGGTCTAAACTATTAATGTAAAATCCACCCATAATTATATGAGCGTGGCAATCTATAAAACCGGGTAATACAAGTTTATTATTTAAATCATATTTTTCATCAACTAAATTGTAGTATTTTTTTAAAAATTTATAGTCTTTTTCGTGTTTTGAATTACCAACAAAAAATATTAAATTATTGTTTGTAATTATAAAATCTGCCCAAATTAAATTGTTATCTGCTGTATATATTTTTGCATTATAAAATAATTTTAGCATATAGTAACCTTTAAATTTAACATAAAATAAATATACAATTTTTATAAATATCTAAAAAAAAATTAATGAAAATTAATATTTTGTTAGTATATTTATTTATAATTATTAAATTTTAGTTAAGATTATTATTAAACTGATATTTATAAAATAAAAGATGGGAAGTAAAAATTGGAAGAGAAAGAGAAAAAACAGGTATTAGTAATAGTTAGGGGTTTTCAGTTTGGTAAAATTAAAGTTGCAAAAGTTGAAGAAGTATTTGATGAATTTGTTAAACATCCAATAGATGGTTACAAATTTTTAAAGAATGGAAAAGCTAGAGGACATTTAAATGTTCCAGATATACAAAGAAGATTTAAAAAAACATTAAAGCAATTAGAAGAAAGTAACGAAGCTGCATCAAAAGTATATGGTACTTTTTTATCATATATTGTTCAATATTTATCAAATAAAACTGATGATTATAATACAAAGATTGAATCTGCTGTTTCTATAATAAAAAAAGTTTTGGAAGATAAAATAAATGAAAAGCAGAATGTTTCTATAAAAGAATTATTTGACAATGCTTTTAAAAAATTTGAAGTAGGCGATTTTAGAGGAGCAATTGTTGAATACTCTAAAGTATTAAAGTTAGATCCAAATAACGTTTCTGCCCTTTATAATAGAGGTGTAAGTAAACAGAATACGGGTAACTTTAAAGGTGCAATAGATGATTTTACTAAAGTTATTCAATTAAAACCTAACTTTGCAGTTGTTTATAATAATAGAGGTGTTTGCTATAGGAAATTGGAAGATTTCCAAAATTCAATAGCAGATTTTGACATTGCCATTGAATTAAAACCAGATTACTCTCTTGCTTATTATAATAGAGCACTTGCTAAAAAGGGAACAAAAGATATATTAGGTGAATTAGAAGACTTTAATAAAGCTATAGAATTAAAACCAAATTTTATAGAAGCTATTTTTAACAGAGGATTAGAATATAAAAATCTTCAAGAATATAATGACGCAATAGAGGATTTTACTAGAGTTATTGAACTTGACCCGAATGATTATTCCGCTTATTTAAATAGGGGTGCTTGCAGAGAGGCATTAGGAGATTTTTATAATGCAAGACTTGATAAGAAAAAAGCATTGGAACTAAGCGGAACCGTAGATTAATATGCGAGAAAATATTTTAGAAAGCATAAATAAAACAAAGCTTTTGGTAGCAGATGGAGCTTGGGGCACTATGTTACTAAGCAAAGGTTTAGAGGTTGGTAGCTGCCCAGAATTATGGAATGTTGAGCATGAAGAATTAGTTTTTGAAATAGCAAAGGCGTATGTTGAGTCTGGTAGCAAGATAATTAAGACCAACACATTTGGTGGAAATCCTATAAAATTAAGAGAATATAATTTAGAAGATAAAGCTTATGAACTAAATTTAAGTGGGGCATCTATTAGTAGAAAAGCAGCCGGTGAAGATAATTATGTTATGGGTAGTATTGGTCCAACAGGAAAATTTATTTTTACTGGAGATGTAACAGAAGAGGAATTATATAATGCATTTAAAATTCAAGTTAATGCACTAATTGATGGTGGAGTAGATGCAATTTTATTGGAAACTTTTTATGCTACAGATGAATTAGAGTGTGCCATAAAAGCAGTTAAAGAAAATTTTAAAATACCTGTGTTTACTTCATTTACCTTTGAAAAGGGTGGGGATAATATTTTTAGAACTATGATGGGGATTGATATTAACACCTATTTTAATTTTGTTAGTAATTTTGGTGTAGATGTTGTTGGAACAAATTGTGGTAACGGTTTTAATTACATGGTAGAAATTGTTAGAGAATTAAAAAATTTGGGTAAAAATATTCCGATTTTGGTTAATTCCAACGCGGGAATTCCTGAAATAATTGATGGGAAATTGGTTTACCCAGAAACACCAGAAATTATTAAAGATATTATTCCTAAATTGATTGAATCAGGAGCAAAGATAATAGGTGGTTGCTGTGGTACCACACCAGAGCATATTAAGGTAATTAAAAATGTAGTGGATTTATATAATGATAAATACCAAAATATTAATTAATAAGCTTTATTATTTTTATTTATTTTTATTTGCTTTTTTTATAATAGTTTTTGGTTGTAAAGACCAGATTAGTGAAGTTGATATAGATAATAGAACTATGCCCGCAAAAAACATAAGTTACAGTAAAGATATAGCGCCTATTTTTAACTATAAATGTAATTTTAATGGCTGCCATGCAGATGGTGTTAATAGTAGTTATGTTATGACAAGTTGGACAGGCGTAATAACATATCCAATAGTTATACCCGGAAATCCAGATAATAGTATTTTAGTTTTGCGAATTACGGGAAGAATACCCCCAATAATGCCTCCCATAGGATCGTATGCAACACCAATAACAAGCGAGCAAGAGCGTGGAATTAAACAATGGATTAAAGAAGGAGCCCTAAACAATTAATAGCGGTGTTTATATTTTAGAAATTTTTATTGCTAATGAAATAACTATAAAATTAGGCAATAATAAAGAATATAATTTGCAAAAGGGGTATTATTATTATTTTGGCAGTGCCCAAAAAAATTTACTTAAAAGAATAGAAAGGCATAAGCGAAAAGATAAAATTATCCATTGGCATATAGATAAAATAACTACTAATAAAGAATGTAATATATTAAAAGATATTTTGTTTGAAGGGTTAACAAAAGAATATGAATGCATTTTAAGAGGGGAAGTTAAAAGTAAATATAATTTAATGCATCCAATTAAAAATTTTGGCAATTCTGATTGTGATAAATGTTATTCCCATTTATTATTTTCTACAAAGCGATTAAATATTAGTGAAGAAATAAAAATATAGCACCATAAGACTATGGTGCTAAAAATTATAACCACCCATTTTTTCTGTACCAATCAACAGTATCTTTCATACCATCTTCTAACGAGATTTCTGAAACATAACCGAAGTGATTAAAAGCTTTAGTGCTATTACAAGTTTGAGCTTCTTGAACAAAATCTCTTGCCTTTTCGAAATTAAATGTTGCTGCTTTGCTACTAAACCAACTGAAAAACTCTGCAATTGCACCAACTAAATAAACTAAAAAATGGGGTAATTTTAATGTTAGTGCTTTTTTACCCATACTTTTAGATATAGCTTCACCCATTTGATCCCAATTATAATATTGCTTGCTGCCAATAAAATAAATTTCACCAACAGCATTTGGAGAGATTGCAGCTAAATAAATTCCTCTAACTAAATCTTTAACATGAACGACAGATACTTCTTTTTTATTAAATCCTATTAAAGTTAATAGCCCCATTTTATAGGTTTTAAAGATTAAATAAATTTCTGTATCACGAGGTCCATAAACAGCAGGTGGGCGAACAATTGTTATAGGTAGGTCATTCATATATGATTTTACTAATTCCTCTTGCATTTTTTTACTTACTCCGTACCGAGTAATTGGATTAAGAGGTGTATTTTCATCATTTGGCTTACCAATTTTAGAGGGACCTGTTGCAGTAAGGCTGCTTACAATAACAACTCTTTTAATATTTTTATTTACAGCTTTAACAGCTTCTAATAAATTTTTTGTTGTTTCAACATTTCCCTTAATATATTCATCAAGGGATTTAGCTTTAACAATGCCTGCAACATGAAATAAGTAATCAGCATCTTTTAATATTTCTTTTAACTTTTCAACGTCATAAAGTCCAGAGTCTATTAATTCTATAGGTTTATCTTTAAGCCAACGTAAGTTGCTATTTTTACGTACTATGCATTTTACATGGTGACCTTTTTCCAATAATAGGTCAACTAAGTGACTTCCCACAAAACCACTACCACCAGTAACAACTGAAATAATTTCTTTACTCATAATGAATTTTAAAAAAATAATTGATTTTTAAGTTAATTAAGTATATTTTTTGATGTTTAAAAATAATAAATTTATACATTTTAAGAAAATAACGAAAAAAAATAAATAAACGGAGGAAAATTTTGGATTTATTCGACAAGTGTTATGAATTCACAAGAGCAGATGATATTAAAGCATTAGGAGTCTATCCATATTTTAGAGCCATAGAAGAGAACGAAGGTCCAGTAGTTCAAATTGAAGGCAAGAAAAAAATAATGGCTGGTTCTAACAATTATTTAGGATTAACAGCACATCCAAAGGTAAAAGAAGCTGCAATAGAAGCAGTAAGAAAATATGGTACAGGTTGTAGTGGTTCTAGATATTTAACTGGAACTTTAGATTTACACATTGAATTAGAAGAACGTTTAGCAAAGTTTTTTGGTGTAGAATCAGTATTGTTATATAGCACAGGATATCAAACAGCTCAAGGAATAATACCCACTTTAGTAAACAGAGGTGAGTATGTTATATCTGATAAAGACAACCATGCATGCATAGTTGCCGGTAATTTAATGGCTAAAGGCATAACAGCAGAATTGGTAAGATACAAGCACAATGATATGAAAGACCTTGAGAGAGTGTTGCAAAAATTACCAAAAGAAGCTGGAAAATTAATTGTAAGCGATGGTGTATTTAGTACTGGTGGAGAAATAGTTGATTTAAATCGCTTAATAGAGCTTGCAAAAGAATATAATGCGCGTACTTTAATTGATGATGCACACGCAGTTGGAGTTATAGGTAAAGGTGGGCGCGGAACAGCAAGCGAATTTGATAAAGTTGATGAAGTTGATATGACTATGGGTACCTTTAGCAAAACCTTTGCATCTTTAGGTGGATTTGTTACTGGAAAAGCAAAAGTTATAGATTATTTAAAACATCATTCATCTGCACTTATTTTTAGTGCATCGCCAACCCCTGCAAGTGTTGCTGCTGCTTTAGCTGCATTAGATATTTTAGAATCTGAGCCCGAAAGAGTTACAAAACTTATTAACAATGCAAATAAAGTTAGAAGAGAGCTTAGTGCGTTAGGTTTTAATGTTGTTGATGGAAGAACTGCAATTGTTCCTGTAATTGTTGGTAGTGATGATTTGGCATTTAAGATGTGGCGCAGACTATTTGATGAAGGTGTTTTTGTTAATGTATTTATTTCTCCAGGTGTTCCAGAAGGTAGACAAATGATGAGAACTTCTTACATGTCTACTCATGAAGATGAACATTTAGATTATATTATTAGCACATTTAAGAAAGTCGGAAAAGAATTAGGTTTAATTTAATAAAATAAAATCCCCCGTAAAGGGGGATTTGTATTTTAAACAAGATAATTTTTGGAGAAATTTATGGAAAGCGTTCAAATTGTAAAAGTACAAGACAAAAAAGGGTTAAAGGAATTTGTAAAATTTCAATGGGATGTATATAAAGATGATAAATATTGGGTCCCTCCATTATTAATGGATCGTTATAAAATATTAAGTAGAGATAAAAATCCTTTTTTTGAGCACGGAGATATACAATTATTTTTAGCTAAACGTGGGGAAAAAATAGTTGGACGTGTTGCAGCAATTAAAAACGATTTGCATAATAAAATACATAACGATAAAGTTGGTTTTTGGGGCTTTTTTGAAGCTTTTGATGATAAAGAAGTAGTTAAAGCATTATTTGATTCTGCTAAAGAATGGTTAAAAGCTAATGGATTAGATGTAATGCGAGGTCCTTATAATCCTAGTGTAAATGATGATTGTGGTTTATTAATTGATGGTTTTGATGATGAACCGCGAATTTTAATGCCTTATAATCCTCGTTACTACCAAACTTTAATAGAAGAATATGGTTTTGTAAAAGCGAAAGATTTATATGCTTATGAAATTAGCAATGAAGAGATGAGCAAAAACGAAAAGATTAAGCGCGTTGCTAATATTGCTATGCAAAGAAGCGGCATGAAGCTTAGACCAATTAATATGAGCGATTTTAAAGCGGAAGTTGATAAAGTTAAGTATGTTTATAATAAAGCATGGGAGCCAAATTGGGGTTTTGTTCCTTTAACTGATTCTGAAATGGATGCATTAGCAAAAGACTTAAAGACATTAATTGAAAAAGATTTAGTTGTATTTGGTGAAATTGATGGAAAAGTTGTTGGCTTTGCTTTAGCTTTGCCAGATTATAATGCAGTATTTAAAAAAATGAATGGTAGATTATTTCCTACAGGTATTTTCCATTTATTATTTGGTAAAAAAGCGATTAAATATGTTAGAATTATTATTTTGGGTGTTATACCGGAGTATCAAAAAAGAGGATTAGATGCAGCATTTTATAATTATATTTTAGAAACTGCTGCTAAGCATAATTGGTTTTTGGGAGAAGCTAGTTGGATATTAGAAGATAATGAAATGATGAACAGAGGGGCTATTGAAATGAGAGGTAAACTTTATAAAAAATATAGGATTTATGAAGTTAACATATAATTAAAAAAGTCCCTAAAAGGGACTTTTTTCATCTATCAATCGTTAGACTTTAAAGCTTCGTTATACTTGGTTACATGAGCAGGGTCAATAGCTTTTAATTTTTCAAAGATTGTTTGGTCGGGATATTTTTTCATATACTCTATAATTTCATTATATTTTGTATCAAAAAAGATTTTTAACAAAGGGCTTCTTCTATCTAATTTATCCTTTATATCAAAAAGATTTTTAATTAAATTAGCCATATTATTAATAGCTTTTTCCGGCTTTTTAGCAAAAATATCAATACCATTATAGTGGTAGTTATAAAAATCTTGCCTAAATGTTGCGTACTGAGCATTTAATAAATTTTCTACCAAACCTCTTTTGTTGTAAGAAGATGAAGATAATTGATATCCTTCAGAATATTTAGAGCTACTACCTAAAATTGCAATATCATATGCTTTTTGAAAAAATTGATTACCGGAATTAGGTTCGTAGCTATCTGCATCAAATCCTAAAATAATATATGCGTAAAAATCTAAAAACGAAGTTAGTGGGTCAAAATTTGTTTGATTAAAATATAATGCTTGATTTCGTTCATATCTAAATTTCCATGTGTTATCCATAATGGTTAACATTAATGTATATTTATTAGTCCCCTCAATTTTTCTTTGACTTGAAATTACTACTTGTGCAGAATAATTTACATCTTCGCTGGCAGCTGTAAAAAATATATTAAGCGAGCATTTTATTTTTTCCCAGTTCCATTCACCACCACTAAATTTAGATGTGTTCATGTAATTTTGTACGTCTTGGGCAAAATTAAGCAATTTATCTTTAGATGCATTATCTAATTGCTCGTAATTACATGTCACAGTACAATCTAATTCCTGTGCAAAAATAGGTGTGTAAATTAATAAAATTATTAGTAAAATAAATTTTCTCATTTTATATTCCTTTTTATTTGCAAAATACTTAAAATAAATTTAAATAAAAATAAATTTTAAGTATAAATTAAATTTCTTTTATAGCAGTAATCCATTCCACATATTTTACAAGAGTACTCCATTTTCTTTACATTTTTTCCATATCCTATAATACCACTAACGGACTTTATAGGAGACATCATAAATGATTTATTAAGCTTAATATTACAAAAATTTTTTGGAAAAAAGGAAAAAAGTTTTTTTTGTTCGCTAACATTCCATTCGCAATATCCTGGGCTTAATCTATTGCTAAGTTTATAACCTTTTTTATTAAATTCTTCGGTTAAAAATTTTTCTAATAAACTACAAACATATTCTACCATTTCGCTTCCAATTGTATCTAAAATTAAAGCTTTAATAAAGTCATTATCTTTAAAAGCCTTTTTAACAGAGTTATCAAAATAAGTGCCAACAGTAGCTAAAAAAAGAATTATGCCTGTACTATTCTTAAGTTGATTTAATATTATTTTACCTGGGTAAAAATTAATATCATTTATAGTAAATAAACTATTAGAAATAGTAAAATTTTTTTCTTCAATAGCAAAATATGCAGCATTTATTTTAGCAAAATTTAATGCTTTATTAAATTCCTTATTTATTTCTTCTAAAAAATAATCAGGTGCTTTACCATCAGGATAACCAGCAGCTTTTGAAATTAATTGAAGATTAATATTAATATCGCTGGTATGTATATTAAAAAGTACAGGAGTATTAAATAGTAAACTATTCATTTATGTTATCTAAAGCTTTAATTAATTCGTAAGGAGATGGGTAGTAGCCATCGGCACCAATTTCATCAGAAAATTTTTGATTAACGGGTGCGCCACCAATAAAAATTTTTATATTTGGATATTTTTCTTTAATAACTTTAACAGATTGCCCCATGTTTTGCATTGTTGTTGTAAGCAATGCACTCATACCAACAGGTGTATTGGGATTGTTTTCAATAGCTTCTAAAAATTTTTCTGTGGAAACATTTGCACCTAAGTCAATAACTTTATATCCATTGCCTTCTAAAGCCATTTTAATTATATTTTTCCCTATATCGTGATGATCTCCTTTAACTGTACCGATAATAAATTTACCTTTATAAGTTACTTCTCCAGATTTAAAGAATGGTTCTAATAATTTGCTAGCTTCAGTCATCGCTTTGCTAGAAATCATTAAATCTGGTATGTAAGCTTTTCCTTTACTGAACTTTTCGCCAATTCTGTTCATCCCTTCTACCAAACCTTTTTCTAATATTTCCATAATCTCTATACCCATTTCGATTGCATGCTTTGTGTATTCAATAGCACCGGGTTGATTTTGCAAATCTGCAGGATGTTTAGAGTTAAAGTCCACTTTCCCTTTTTCAATACAAATTGATAATTTTTCCAATAATTCTGATTTTGTAATTTGCATAGTTGAAACTAAAATGTTATTTATTTGTTTACATAAAATAATAAATTTTATAATTAATTGTTTTTTATTTTAATGTTTGAAAAGTAATTTTACACTACTAAATATTAATTTTAATGTTGATTTATTAAAATCATGTTATTAACTTTTATTTGTAAAAGATAATTTTTTAATTAAAAATACATTAATAAAACAATAAAAAAAATCAAGTTAAAAATTAGCAAAAAGTAAAATAAATGTTTTTGAAATTATACTTAAAAAATATTTATTAAATAAGTAAATAAAAAAAAATTAGTAAGTAGGTGATAAGTGGAAATGGATATTAAAAAACTTGTCGGTTCAGTTGTAAATGAAATGCAACAAGATACAAGCAAAAAGGGTTTTGATAGTTTATGGGATTATTTTACTGAAAAACTAAATGACGCAGGGGCATGGAAACAGGAAGATCTATCTTTAATAGAGGATAAAATAAATAGTAAATTAGAAGCTTTAAAAGATGAAGAAATAAAAAATTTATGGTTAGATTCATCTACAGGCATGGAAAAATTTGCTATGACAGATGAAGTTTCGGTTGATGATATGAAAGCTGATATTATTAACGAAACTTTGGATAGAGTAATGGATAAGTTAGGAGGTTTAGAAGGGGATTATTTTAAGGACTATTCCAATAATCCGTATTTTAAAGATGAAGATTCTGATGATGAAGATATGGAAGACTTTGAAGGAGAGCCATCTCCAGATGAAATTGATGAGGATTTTGACCTTGATGATGAATTTCCGTTTGATGAGGATGATGATTATTAGTTAATTATTAAATATTATAAAATTTAAATAAAATTGTTTTAATTAATTAAAATTTTTTTTATTATTAAGTTTAATTTAAAAATAAAAAGATTAAAAATTGCAATTAAAATTTAGAAAATATAGTGGCGCAGGCAACGATTTTATTTTAATAGATAGTTGCGAAAATGATGGCTTAAATTTAAATAGCGCTTTAATAAAGTTTTTATGCGATAGAAGAAATGGTATTGGTGCTGATGGCATTTTATACATTTTGAATAGCGCAACTTCAGATTTTGAATTGCAATATTATAATTCTGATGGCTTTTTAGGTAGTTTGTGTGGTAATGGAAGTAGATGTGCGATTAGATATGCCTATGAAAACAAAAAGTTTAATGGAAAAAGAACTAAATTTACATGCGGTAATGAGGAATATTTTGGTGAATTAACGGATGATGGTTTAGTAAGCTTTTTGTTAAAAAGTCCTTCGGAAATTAAATTAAATTTAGATTTAACATTGAAAGATGGTATAAAAGTTAAAGCAGATTATATAAATACAGGTAGCCCACATTTAGTTGTAGATATAAGTGATGCAAGTAATTTTCATTTAAAGAGGAATAAAAACTTTTGGGAAAAAGAATTTCCAATTATAGAATATGGTAGAGCTTTGCGATATCATGAATTTTTTGCACCAAAAGGTACCAATGTTAATTTTATTGAAATTAACGGTAATAAAATAAAAATTAGAACGTATGAAAGAGGAGTTGAAGACGAAACTTTAGCATGTGGAACTGGTTCTGTAGCTGCTGCATTATTATGTAATATAAAGTATAATATTTCCCCAGTGGTAGAATTAATGACAATTGGTGGGGAAAGTTTATTTGTAGATTTCAAAAAAGATGGTGATAAATTTAATCAGATATGGTTAACTGGTGTTGCCAAAGAAGTTTTTAGTGGAATAATTAATATTTAAAAATAGAGGAACTAATGGGAAAAGTATTATTTTCAATTAAATACGAAATTAAGCCTGAAAAGAAAGACGAATATCGTATAATTATCAAGGAATTAAAAAACCTTATCAAATCTGATAAAGTTAGTGATTACAGAGTATATGAATATTACAATAAAAAGAATACTTTTGAAGAAGTATATACTTTTAACAGTGAAGAAGATTTTGAAAATTGGGATGATGTTCAAAGCGAAAGAGTAGAATTACTAATGAAAAAATTAGGTGATATAATTAAAGACCAAACCACAGAATACTCTAGGATGTACGAAGTAGAATAAAAACATTTAGCGAAAACAAAATGTTTGAATATGTTGGAGCACTTCACATACACTCAACTTATAGTGACGGAACAGGTACAATTTCTGAAATAGCTATAGCTGCAGAAGAAGCTGGGCTAGATTATATTATAATAACAGATCATAATACACTACGTGGAAAACAAGAAGGTTATGAAGGTTTTTATAATAAAGTTGCCGTTTTAATAGGTACGGAAATAAATGATAAGGAAAACAAAAATCATTATTTAGCTTTTGGTATAAATGAAACTTACTCTACTCGTTTACCAGCAAAAGAATATGTTAAAAAAATAAAAGAGGCTGGGGGCATAGGATTTTTAGCACATCCTTTTGAAAAGCGCAATTCAATGAAAGAACATCCACCTTATCCGTGGGTTGATTGGTCTATAACTGATTTTAATGGTATAGAAATTTGGAATCATATGTCTGAGTGGATGGAAGGATTGACAGAGGAAAATAAATATAATTATTTTATTCATCCATTACGCTCGATTAATGGACCTAATAAAGAATCTTTAGAAAAATGGGATGAATTAGCTAAAGAACGAAAAGTAGTTGGGATTGGTGGAGTTGATGCCCATGCACATAAAATTAATTTATTAGGATTTTTTGAAGTAGAGGTCTTTCCATATAAAGTATTATTTAAATCTATACGCACACATATTTTAAGTGATAAAAAGCTAAATTATGAAGCTGAAAATTTTGATTTTACAAAACAAGTTATTTATAAAGCGTTAGCATATGGAAGATGTTTTATATCCAATTATTACCATGGCGATGCGAGAGGTTTTAAATTTTTTGCAGAAGATGGAAGTAAAACTTACCAAATGGGAGACATTATAAAAATTAAAAATAAAGTTAAACTACGTGTATTAACCCCCGCAGATAGTAGTACAATTAAATTAATTTACAACGGCAAAACTATTGATGAAATAAATAATGTAGACGCGGATTTTGTGGTAGATATGAAGGGAGTTTATAGAATTGAAGTTTATAAAGATGAAAAAGCGTGGATATTTTCAAATCATATTAGGATAGAATAAGAAAATTTATTAAATTTAAGTTTAAATTTTTTCAAAAATAATGTTTTAATAAATTATTGGAGTTAACTTGTTAACACAGAAGAAAAAAATTACGAAAAAACAGCTAAAAGAAGATACCTTAGTAACATACTATTACAAAGCTGTTGCATATTTTGATGAGTACAAAAAACCGATTTTAATAATAAGTGGTGCAGTAGTATTATTAGCGGTTTTAATTTATTTATATTCTGTAAAACTAAAAAATGATAACGAAAAAGCAGCTTTGGAATTATCCAGAGTAGTTACTCTTTACGAAATGGGGAATTATCAAGAGGCTATTGATGGGAAAAAGGGGACAAATATATTGGGGTTAAATAAAATAGTAGACAAATATGGAAATACTGAAAATGGGGAAATTGCTAAAATTTATTTAGCAAATTCATATTTATTTTTAGGCAAACTTGATAAAGCATATGAATATTTTGATGACTATTCTGGCAAAAATCCTTTATACAAGGCAACAGCTTTAGCAGGTATAGCAGGCTATTACGAAGTTAAAAAGGATTATAAAAAAGCTGCAGAAAAATACAAAGAAGCTGCTTTTATTAGCAAAGAAAATGCATCAAATCCACAATATTTATTAAATGCAATTGTAAATTTAGTAAAGATTAACAAAAAAGAAGAAGCTCAAGAGCTTATAGACATTATTAAGCAAGATTATAAAACTAGTGATGTAATGCGAGAAATTGATAAATATTCATTTTTAGTAAAAGAATAATTTTAGAATTATTAACATTAAAGAGGATTAAATATGCCCGATACATCAGATTTCAGAAACGGACTTATTATAAAATTCAAAGGCGATTTATATACAGTAGTAGAATTTCAACATGTTAAACCTGGTAAAGGTGGAGCATTTGTTCGAACATTATTAAAGAATTTACGAACAGGTAAAGTATTGGATAATACTTTTCGTTCGGGTGAATCTATTGATATAGTAAGAGTAGAAAGAAGAAAGTTTCAATTTTTATATCGAGAAGGCACCAATTTAGTTATTATGGATAATGAAACTTACGATCAATTATCAGTTGATGAAGGTTTATTTGGTGATGCAAGTCAATATCTTAAAGAAGGTTTTGAAATTGAATTACTTTTAGATGATAGTGAAAATATTATAAGTGGAGATATTCCAATATTTGTTAATTTAGCAGTTGTAGAAACAGAACCTGGTTTTAGAGGTGATACGGCAACTAATGCATTAAAGCCTGCTAAATTAGAAACTGGTGTAACAATAAACGTTCCTTTATTTATTAATGAAGGAGATGTTTTAAAGGTTGATACTAGAACTGGTAGTTACGTAGAACGCGTTAAAAATTAAAGAAAGAGAATTTATGGACATAAATTTAATTCGTAAATTAATAAAGTTAGTTGAAGAAAGTAATATTACAGAATTTACAGTAGAAGAGGGTGATTTAAAGGTAAAGATATCTAAAGAGTGTACAGTAAAAAATATGCCTACACCAGTGCCTGCTGTAAATTATACAATACCTACTTCTTCAGCCGAAACAGTTAGTGCCGTTGAAAATAAAAAAGTTGAGGCACAAAATGATGCTAAATTGCATACCGTAAAGTCTCCAATTGTGGGAACATTTTACAAAGCTCCTGCACCTGATAAACCAGAATATGTAAAACCAGGTGATAAAGTAACAAAAGGAACGGTTCTTTGTATAGTAGAAGCAATGAAACTAATGAACGAAATTGAATGCGATGTTGATGGAACAGTTGAAAAGGTGTTAGTAGAAAATGGAAAGCCGGTTGAATATAATCAACCATTATTTTTAATTCGGTTAGATTGATTGTAGAGCGATTTATGTTCAAAAAGATATTAATTGCAAACCGTGGTGAAATAGCATTAAGGGTTATTAGGACTTGCAAAGAGCTTGGTATAAAAACTGTTGCAGTATATTCGGAAGCAGATAAAGACTCGTTACATGTTGTATTTGCAGATGAAGCTGTTTGTGTAGGACCTGCCTCAAGTAAAGAAAGTTACTTAAAAATTCCAAATATAATCTCTGCAGCAGTAATAACAGGCGCAGATGCTATACATCCAGGCTATGGCTTTTTAGCAGAAAATGCAGATTTTTCTGATATATGCGCTTCAGCCAACATAAAGTTTATTGGACCGACGGGCGAAATGATTAACAAAATGGGCGATAAAGCATTAGCAAAATCTACAATGAAAAATTGTGGAGTGCCTGTAGTACCCGGAAGTGATGGTGCAGTAAAAGATGTTAAAGAAGCAAAGCAAATTGCCGAAAAAATAGGATATCCTGTAATGCTTAAAGCAAGTGCAGGTGGCGGCGGTAAAGGAATGCGTATTGTTTATGAAGAAAAAGAGTTAGAAAATGCATTCGTTATGGCATCTACTGAAGCTAATGCAGCATTTGGAAATCCAGAAATATATTTAGAAAAGTTTATCGAAAACCCAAGACACGTTGAAATTCAAATTATAGGCGATAAATTTGGAAATATTTATTCCTATGGAGAAAGAGATTGCAGCGTGCAGCGTAGGCATCAAAAATTAATTGAGGAAGCACCATCTCCAATACTTAATGCTAACTTAAGGCAAAAGATGAATGAAGCGGCAATATTAGGTGCTGCATCTGTTAATTACGAAGGTGCTGGAACAATAGAATTTTTGGTTGATAAGCATAATAACTTTTATTTTATAGAAATGAATACCAGAATACAGGTGGAGCATCCTGTAACAGAAATGGTAAACAATGTAGATTTGATTAAGCAACAAATTCTTGTTGCAGCTGGTGAAAAAGTGCTTAATTTGCCAGGTACCCCAACTGGGCATAGTATTGAATTTAGAATTAATGCAGAAGACCCAGATAATGGGTTTAGACCATCTCCGGGTAAAATAGAATATCTTCATTTTCCGGGTGGTTTTGGGGTAAGAATTGATTCCCATATTTACGATGATTATATTATTCCTCCTTATTATGATTCGCTTTTAGCTAAAATGATTGTTTGGGGTAGCGATAGAGAACATGCAATAAAAAGAGCAAAACGCGCTTTTGAAGAGTTTAAAATAGAAGGTATTAAAACCACAATACCTTTCCATCAAAAAGTGTTAGAAAATGAAGATTTCATTAAATCCAATTATGATACATCATTTTTAGAAAAATTTATAAATAAATAGCGAGGATAACATGAACGTAGTAGAAGGTTTATTTTACACAAACGACCATGAATGGTTAAAAGTTGAAGGTAATATTGGTTACATTGGCATAACTGATTATGCACAAAGTGAATTAGGGGATATTGTTTTTATTAGCGTAGATTCTTCTGTTTCTGAAATTGAAAAAGGAAAAGCATTTGGAACAATTGAAGCCGTAAAAACAGTTGCAGATTTAAATGCTCCAGTAAATGGTAAATTATTAGAAATTAACCCTAAATTGGAAAGTGAACCTCAATTAGTTAATACAGACCCATATGGGGATGGATGGATTGCTAAAATTGAGTTAAGCAACGTAGATGAAACAGCAGAATTAATGAATGCAGAAGCTTATAAAGCTTTATTAGGTTAATTTAATGCAACACCCAGAGACGATATTAATTTTAGATTTCGGCTCTCAATACACGCAATTAATAGCAAGAAGAATAAGGGAAATTAACGTTTATTCTGAAATTCATCCCAATAATTATTCCTTAGATAAAATAAAAGCTATTAATCCAGTTGGCATTATACTTTCTGGCGGCCCAAGTAGTGTATACGAAGAAAATTCTTTAACCGTGGATGAACAAATTTTTGAACTTGGTATTCCAGTTCTTGGTATATGTTATGGAATTCAATTAATTGCAAAAATTTTTGAAGGCAAAGTAAGTTCCGCAAAAAATCGTGAATATGGTAAAACGTTATTTCTTAGAAAAAATAATTCCATATTGTTAGAAGGTACAAAAGAAACTGAACATGTTTGGATGAGCCATGGGGATGTAATTACTGAGCCACCACATGGCTTTGAAGTAACAGGTTTTACAGATGATACCCCAGTTGCAGCATTTGAGAACATAGATAAAAAAATATTTGGGTTACAATTTCACCCAGAAGTAGCACATACTGTTGAGGGTGAAAAAATAATTAAAAACTTTGTATTTAATATTTGTGGTTGCAAAGGTTCTTGGAACGCTAAAAATTTTATTGATGAAAGTATTAAAGCCATAAAAGAAAAAGTTGGGGATAATAAAGTAATTTGTGCGCTAAGTGGTGGAGTAGATAGTACTGTAGCTGCTATTTTAGTTAATAAAGCTATTGGTAAACAATTAATTTGTATACATGTAGATACTGGTTTAATGAGGCTTAATGAAAGTAAGCTTTTTGTAGAAGAGTTTAACCAAAATTTTGATTTAAATTTAATTTCTGTAGATGCAAGTAGTATATTCTTAGAACGGTTAAAAGGGGTAACTGATCCTGAGAAAAAGAGAAAAATTATTGGTAATACTTTTATTGAAATTTTTGAGCAAGAAGCAAAAAAAATTGGTAAAGTTGATTTTTTAGTACAAGGGACTTTGTATCCAGATGTAATTGAGTCTGTTTCAGTAAAAGGAAGTTCTGTTACTATAAAAACACACCACAATGTTGGTGGTTTACCAGAAAAAATGAATCTTAAATTAATAGAGCCTTTTAGAGAATTATTTAAAGATGAAGTTAGAAAAATTGGGGTTGAATTAGGGATTAAGGAAGATTTTATTTATAAACATCCATTTCCCGGTCCAGGTTTGGCTGTTAGAATAATTGGGGAAATAACGAAAGAAAGATTAGATATTTTACGTTTTGCAGATGATATTTTTGTTAATGAGTTAAAATCAAGTGGAATTTATAAAGATATTTGGCAAGCTTTTGCAGTATTTTTGCCTATACAATCAGTTGGTGTAATGGGGGATAATAGGACTTATGAAAACGTTATTGCTTTGCGTGCAGTTACATCAACTGATGGAATGACAGCTGACTGGTATAAATTTGATTATAATATTTTAGATAAAATTTCTAGCAGAATTATAAGTAAAGTAAACGGTGTAAATAGAGTTGTTTACGATATAAGTACTAAACCACCATCTACAATTGAATGGGAATAGTTATGGATAAGAATGATTTTTTATTTAATAAAGCGTTAGAATTAGAAAAAGAAAATAAACTATTACATTCAATACAATTTTTTCAGAATTTACTTAATGACCCAAAATACAGTAAGGTTTCCTATATAAAATTAGCTGCTATATACGATAAACTTGGTAGAACAGATGCATCTGTAAATTTACTTAAAAGTTACTTAACAGATGTTGATAATCAGGAAGATGAAATAAGAATATTTTTAAGTGAATTGCTAATAAAGGTTAATAAATTTAACGAAGCTATAGAAAATTTAAGCATTATTAAAAATGGCTTAATTGCAGAAATTTACTTTTTGTTTGGAATGGCTTATTATGGTTTACAGCATTATGAGGTAGCTAAAATAAATTTTGAAGAATTTTTAAGATTAAATGAGAAGGCAGAATTTGTTATAGAAACTTACATTTATTTAACAAATATTGCCCTTGCAACAGGTAAATATAATGATGCTCTAAACATAATAGAAAAAATTAAGGAAATAGGGCAAGATAATTTAGAAATCTGGTATACTGCTGCAAAAGTTTATTTTGCAAAAAATATGTTTTATCACGCCGGGGAATCAATTAAAAAAGCGCTTAATTTAAATCCTAATAATACTGATTTATTATTATTAGCAGCAAAGATTGACTTTCAAACAGGTGATTATGAAGTAGGTGAAATAAAAATAAAAATGTATGAAAGTTTAACAGAAGGAACATTAGAATCCAATTTATTACATGGACAAATTTGTTATTCTTTAAATAAACTAGATGAAGCTATTCAATATTTTAATAATGCACTAAATATTTCACCAGAAAATAAAATAGCTAAAATGTATTTAGAAAAAATAAAAAACAATACCAAATTTGGGAACTAAATTATTTTTTTTAGTGTAATTAAGAGAGGAATATATAAAAATTAAGGACTTTCCTAAGGAAGATAAACCCAGAGAAAAACTTATAAGTAAGGGTGTAGATAGTTTAACAGATTCTGAGCTTATAGCAATAATACTGCGCACTGGTAAAAAAGGATGCAATGTTTTAGAACTATCGCAAAATTTGATTAATCAATTTAGTAATATAGCAAATTTAGCGAGTAAAAGTTTTGAGTCTCTAATAACAATTAAAGGGATAGGGAAAGATAAAGCAGCTTCCTTAATAGCTGCATTTGAATTAGGGCGACGTTCTTTGGCACAAAGTAATACCTTTTCTGATGTAACAATATTTAGTCCAGATATAATTGCTAATTATTTTATCCCGTTGCTAAAAGATGAAAAACAAGAAAATTTTTATGTAATAAATTTAAATACAGCAAATAAAATAATTAACTTTAAAAAAATAAGTTCTGGAACGTTAAATGGTGTATTAATACACCCAAGAGAAGTGTTTAAGGTTGCAATTGAAAACAATGCGGCTAAAATAATAATAATGCACAATCACCCCAGTGGTAATGAAAAGCCAAGCGATGAAGATATTGAGCTTACCAAAGCAATAAAAAAGTCTGGGGAATTAATAGGAATTGGATTATTAGACCATATAATAATAGCTGAAAAGAAATATTTCAGTTTTAGAGATAAAAATTTTTTTTAGAGACGATTTTTTTATGAAAAACCAAAAAAAAATATTATATTTATAAAATGATTTTAACCAATAAATTCGGAGGTATAATGAACAAAATGAGAAAAGTCATCCAATATGGTATGATTGTCTTATTCGCAGCCGGTTTAGTTGCATGTAGTGGTGTATCTGAAGAGCAAATGGCTACTTTAGAAGCACTTAGAGCTGAAGTAAAAGAATTGGAAAAAAATAACAATGCTTTGAAAAGCGAGAAGACTAAAATCGAAAGAGAAATAGCTGAAAAGAATTCCAAATTAGACCAGTGCGAAAAAGAAAAAGCTGAAACAAGAGCTAATTTGCAAAAATTAGGTAAATAACAGGAGAGAATAATGAGAATATTAAAAAGTATATTATTGGTTGTTTTATTCGTTTCTGTTAACGTTTTTGCTCAAACCAGAGAGATGACAAAAGAAGAATGGCAGAATGAAGTTAACAGTTTAACACAAAAGAAAACTGGTTTAACCCAAGAAGCTACTCAATTACAGAACGAAGTTAAAGATTTAAAAGCAAAAAGCTTAGGTTTGCAATCCTATGAAAATTGCATGGATGAATTATATGCTTTGATTGGAGCAACAAAATCTGATGTAGATAATTATAGAAAATTAGTTAGTGCTTTGGCGGGCAAAATAGATAGACAAGAGGGACCTAAAAACGACAGAGCAGCAGAATTAAAATCTTTACAAAATAGTAAAATTAGTGCTTTACCAGAATTTTACAATAAAGTTCATGTAGAATTACCAAGAAAATTAGAAGGTTGGGTAGAGCCAGTTACAGAAATTAACTATACAGTTGTAAAAGGCGATTGCTTATGGAATATAGCAAAGAAAAAAGAAATATATGAAAACCCATTTGCATGGCCAAAAATATATAATTCAAACAAAGATCAGATTAAAAATCCTAATTTAATTTATCCAAAACAAGTTTTCAAAATTCCTAATTTAACTGAAGAAGAAAAATCCAAATATGATAAATTAAAAAGGAACTTTAAACCAGCTCCTCCTAAACAAACAACTTCTAACTAATTGTTTAGCAGATATCTAAGTTTAATTAGCCCTTATTTTATAAATAAGGGCTTTTTTAATTAAGGGTGATTTTAGTGCAAGTTGAAAAAATTTTAAAGTTTGATAATGTTAATTTGTTAACATTACTGGGCGTAAATGATAATAATTTGAGGCTATTAGAAAGAAAATTTGAATCTACAATATCGGTAAGAGGGGAAAGTGTTTATTTAAGAGGGGAAAGTAGAGAAGTTGATTTACTAGAAAAAATACTAAAAGAGATGGTGTATGTAATTAATACAACTGGTAAATTAACATCTGCTGATATAGAAACAATTATTAATATATCATCAAATTCAAATTCAACTGCATTACACAATTATGATGATATTATTCTATACACCAAAAAGGATGTAATAAGGGCAAAAACACCAACACAAATAGAGTATTATAAGGCTGTATTAGAAAATGATATATGTTTTGCAATAGGACCGGCCGGAACGGGCAAAACATATTTAGCGGTTGCTTTTGCAATAAGTGCTTTAAAAAAAGGAATTGTACAAAGAATAGTTTTAGCAAGACCAGCTGTTGAAGCTGGGGAAAGTTTAGGCTTTTTACCGGGTGATTTAAAGGAAAAAATTGACCCTTATTTAAGACCTTTATACGATGCTTTGCAAGACATGCTTCCTATGGAGCAACTTGCAACTTATACTGAAAAAGGCGTAATAGAAATTGTGCCATTAGCATATATGCGTGGGCGTACTCTTAATAATGCATATGTTATTTTAGATGAAGCGCAGAACGCAACAAGTATGCAAATGAAGATGTTTTTAACCAGATTGGGTCCAAATTCCAAAGCAATTATTACGGGTGATATAACGCAAATTGACTTACCTAACACTGTTGTTTCTGGTTTGGTGCAAGTTAAAGAAATTTTAAGTAATGTTGATGGCGTTGGGTTTATTTACTTTAATAAAGGAGATGTTGTTAGACATAAGCTAGTAAAAGATATTATTGATGCTTATGATAAGTATAAGAATGGTAATTAAATTTTATTTTTAGATTCTTCCCAATATTTATCCATTTCAACTAGATTGGAATCAATTAAATTTTTTCCATTTTCCTGTAACTTTTGCTCAATATATTGAAATCTATTAATAAATTTCTCGTTAGTTTTTCGTAAAGCATTTTCTGGGTTAATTTTAATAAAACGGGCATAATTTATTAAAGCAAACAATAAATCTCCAAATTCTTCCTCAGTTTTATCACTATCACCAGATAATTCTGCTTCTCTAAATTCTTTAAATTCTTCTTTAACTTTTTCCCAAACATCTTTTTTGTTTTTCCAATCAAAGCCAACTTTAGAAACTTTTTCTTGAATTCTATAAGCACGGTATAAAGCTGGCAAAGCTTTAGGTATGCCATCTAATAATGATTTTCTCCCCTCTTGTAGTTTTATATGCTCCCAATTTCTAAGGATATCGCTATTATCATTTATTTTTGTATCAGAAAACACGTGTGGATGTCGTCTTATAAGTTTATCGCTAATTGATTTTATAACATCTTCAATATTAAATAGGTTGTTATCTTCTGCAATTGCAGAGTGAAAAACGATATGTAATAAAAGGTCTCCAAGCTCTGACTTTAAATCGTCATAATTTTTTTTATCAATGGCTTCTACTGTTTCGTACGCTTCTTCTAAGGTGGCAGCTTTTATTGAATCAAAAGTTTGTTCTTTATCCCAAGGGCATTCTTGCCTAAGTTTGCGCATTATTTCCACAAGTTTATAAAAATTATTATCTTTCATAATGTTCCAAAATTTTTTGTATAAAAATAACTTGTTTAGTAAGTTAAACAAATATAAATTTATTATTTAAACAAAATAAATTATATTTGTATAGTAAAAATAAAAAAAATGGTTAAAAATTTGGAGTAAAAAATGAGTTTTGAAAAGAAGGCAGAAGAATTAGGAATAGTAATCCCTGAACCAGCAAAACCATTGGCATCTTATATTCCTGCAAAAAGAGTAGATAATTATGTTTATACATCTGGTCAATTACCTTTTGTTGCGGGTAAATTGTTATATGTAGGTAAAGTTGGGTTAGATGTTACATTGGAACAAGCAAAAGAAGCTGCCGAAGCCAGTATATTAAATTGCTTAGGAGCGGTTAAGCAATTAGTTGGTAGTTTAGATGAAATAGAAACTATAGTTAAATTAACTGTTTTTGTTAATGGAACATCTGAATTTACAGATCAGCCAAAAGTGGCAAATGGTGCATCAGATTTTATAGGTAAGCTTTTTGGGGAAAGTGGCGCTCATGCACGTAGTGCTGTAGGCGTAAATGCGTTGCCATTAAATGCACCTGTAGAAATTGAGATGATTGTAAAGTTAAAATAATTTTTTAACAGATGTTTTGTGAAAAAAAGAAACTAAAATTATATCCTTTTGTTTAATCTATAAAAAGGAATTTAATATGAAAAATATATTATTTATATTATTTGCAATAAACATAATTACATTTGCTCAATTTAAGGATCAAAAAGTTTTGCCAGATATTAAAAGTGGAATAATTAATAATAATCCTTCTTCTAATATATTTGGCTTTTTTAATCCAAATAATTTTTTCATGAAACACTCTGTTAATTTAAGTTATGCTACTTTTGGGGGTAATGCTGTAAGTTTAGGTGTATATACCAACAGCATGATGTATAAATTTAGCGATAAGCTAAATATACAAGTTGATGCAAGTTTAGTTAACTCTCCGTATAGTTCGTTTGGTAAAGAGTTTTCTAATCAAATAAATGGTATTTACTTAAGTAAAGCAGAGCTTAACTACCAACCAAGTGAAAATTTTAGAATGTCTATTAGGTTTTCCCAGTATCCAGGTGCTTATTATAATGGTTTCGGTTATAGAGCAGGCTTTACTAATTATTTTTATAATGATGATTTTTTTGATAAATAAAATAAATTTTAGGCGGTATTGAAAAGCGAAGAACAAAAACCTACATACATAAGTACTAAGGATAGTACAATTAATATTTTTTTAAATATTGCATTATTTTTTCTGTCTGCAATTATTATATATTTGCTTTATTCAATTTTTATCAAAGTCTCTGGTAACGAAGTACCAACTAAAGATGACAACACTACTGCCTCAGAAATTATTCAGGTAGAAGTATTAAATGGTTGCGGTATTGCTGGGGTTGGGGAAAGATTTGCTGATTATTTGCGTAATAATAATTTTGATGTTGTAAATGTTAGCAATTATATTACTAGAGATATAAGTAATACAATAGTAATTGATAGAAGAGGAAATATTGCTAATGCAAAAAAAACTGCAAAAATTTTAGGGATTAAACCGGAAAAAGTTATAGTTCAACTTAATGATGACTATTTTGTAGACGTTACAATTATAGTAGGAAAAGATTGCAATATTTTAACACCTTTAAAATAGGGAAATAAATGGAAAGTAAATATTTAGCGGATAGAATTGGTGAATTAATTTTATCTAAAAAAGGGTACAACATTAAAGTATTAGATTTAAGAAAGCTTACATCATTTACAGATTATTTTGTAATTGCAAGTGCTGATAGTGATACACAAGTTAAAGCTATTGCGGATGGTATAGAAGATAAATTAATAGAAGAAGGAATTAAATGTTATAACAAAGAAGGTTTTACAGGGTTAAATTGGGTTTTATTAGATTATGTTGATGTTGTTGTTCATATATTTTTAAAGGATTATAGAAATTTTTATAATTTAGAAAAACTTTGGGGAGATGCTCCCGTTTATTTAATTGAAGATTAGTAAAACAAATTAATGGCGGAATTTTGAAACAATATCTTGAAAATATATTTGGTAAATTAGCGGAAAGTTTAGACTATTTAAGAGATGAATTAATAATGCTTAATGTTCCTAATAACAAGGAACAGGGGGATTATAGTACAAATTTAGCAATGAGGCTTTCCAAAAAATTAAGAAAAAATCCAAAGTTAATTGCTGAAGAAATAAAAGAAAAACTATTAAAAATAATTGATACAAAAGTAATTAAAGAGATAAAAGTAGAAGGCCCCGGTTTTATAAATTTTTATTTTAGTGCAGATTATTTAGTAAAAATTGTTGAAAAAATATTAGATGAAAAAGAAAATTATGGTCGTTCTCATAAATATTCTGGTAAAAAGGCAATAGTAGAGTTTGTTAGCGCAAACCCAACAGGTCCATTAACAATAGGGCATGGAAGAAATGCAGTTGTTGGGGATACATTTGCAAATATGTTAAGCGCAATAGGTTACCAGGTTACAAGGGAATATTATTTTAATAACGCTGGCAGACAGATGCGTGTTTTGGGAAATTCTGTTAAATTACGTTATATAGAACTTTTAGGTGAAGAAGTAGAGTTTCCCGAAGATCATTATCAAGGTGAATATATTAAAGATATTGCAAAAGTAGTGTTAGAAAAATACGGTGATACTTTAAAGAAAGAACCCGCAGAAGGTATATTTAAAGATTATGCTGAAAAATTAATTTTTGATGATATAAAAAAGACGTTAAAAAATTTAGGTATTGTAATGGATACCTTTTTTAACGAAAATGATCTATATACTGAAGGAAGAATAGATAATGTGCTAAAGGAATTTGAGCAGAAAAAATTATCTTATGAAAAAGATGGTGCTATATGGTTAAAACTAAGTGAAATGGGTAACGAGCAAGATAAAGTTATTGTAAAATCAACAGGAGAACCAACTTATCGCTTGCCCGATATAGCTTATCATATTACAAAGTTTGAAAGGGGATATGATTTAATAGTAGATTTATTTGGCAGTGATCATAATGCTACTTATCCCGATGTTTTAGCAGCACTAAAGTATTTAAATTATAATATAGAAAAAGTTAAAGTACTTATTCACCAGTTTGTAACTGTTGTTGAAGATGGTAAGATTGTTAAAATGAGTACACGTAAGGCAAACTTTATAACTTTAGATGAACTTATAGAAGAAGCTGGGCGAGATGCTGTTAGATACTTTTTTATTATGAGAGATCTTAAAACACATTTAAACTTTGATATTGCTTTAGCTAAAAAAAGTACGGATGAAAACCCTGTCTTTTATTTGCAATATGCTCATGCAAGAATTGCATCTATTTTAAGAATGACAGAAAAAGAAAATTTAACTTTTAATTTACAAAATTTACATTTATTAAATTCTGATGAAGAATTAGATATTATTAAAAAATTATATCATTTTTATGATGAATTAGAATATGCTGCGTTAAATTTTGAACCGAATAAAATTTCTAATTATTTAGAAGAGCTTGCTGCTTTATTCCACAAGTTTTATGCAGTTCATAGAATTATAGGTAGCGAAAAACAATTAGCTGAAGCGCGAATTGCATTAATTTTAGCGGTAAAACAAGTTATTAAAAATGGATTAGACATTTTATCTGTAACAGCACCCGATAAAATGTAATTTTTTAAATTGATATATTAATTAAAAAATTTTTATTTTAATAAGTCTATTACGTTGATTAATTTTAATAATAAAAAAGTATTAATAATTAGATTTAGTTCATTAGGGGATATTGTACTTACTACTCCAATTATTAGAGCGCTTAAAAATAATTTTCCAGATATTATTTTAGATTATCTTGTAAAAGAAAAATATGTTGATGCATTAAGATTTAATCCGAAATTAAATAAAATTATACCCTTTACCAAAGATACAAGTATTAAGCAAATTAGGGAATTAATAAAAAAAGAAAAATATGATTATATAATTGATTTACACTCCAGCTTAAGAAGTAAATTAATTACATTTGGATTAAAGGCAAAAACTTTTAGCATAAAGAAAAATAGAATTAAGAAATTTTTGTTAGTTAAGTTTAAAATAAATTTATTAAAAAATTATGATCTTATTCCAGAAATATATGCTAAAGCTATACCAGATTTAGAATTGGATGAAGCTGGCGCAGAAATATATTTAGAAAAACAAACCTCAATAAGAGAAAATTTAATTGGAATATGTCCTGGAGCGTTTCATTTTACAAAAAGTTGGGGTGAAAACAATTATTTAGATTTAATTAAGTTTTTAATTAAGCTTAATTATAAAGTGGCATTATTTGGTGGCAAAAATGATATGGAGCTTTGTGAACGTTTAAGTTCGTATGATAAAAATATTATAAATTACTCTACCAATGATAATTTGCTTGAGATGGCTAAAAATATGCTTAAGTGTAAGTTAATATTGGGTAATGATAGTGGTTTAATGCATGTAGCCGCTGCATTAAAACTACCTGTTATAGTAATTTTTACATCTACTGTTAAAAATTTTGGTTTTGAGCCTTATAAAGCTAAAAGTATTATAATTGAAAATAATGATATTATGTGTAGACCATGTAGCCATATTGGTTTAGATAAATGCCCAAAAGGTCATTTTAATTGTGCTAATTCAATTTCACCATCAGATGTATTTAACAAAATTAAATTGGTTATTAAAGACGTATGAATATTATAGGAAAATTTGTTTATAATTATCTTGTTTTACCTTTTTTATATTTATTTTTTCAATTTATTAGAGTATTTAATAAAAAAGTAGATTCTTCGATTAAAGATAGAAAAGTACTTTTTGATAGATTAAAAATAGAAATAAACAAGTTAGATGTATCCAAAAAAAATATATGGTTCCACTCTTCATCTATGGGCGAGTTTGAACAAGCTAAGCCAATAATAGAAAAATTAAAAGAAACTGAAAAAATTAATATTATAGTTACGTTTTTTTCTCCTTCGGGATATAATAATTCGTTAAAATATTCCTTTGCGGATATTATTTCTTACATTCCATTTGATACTAAAAGTAATATTAAACGATTTTTAGATATTATTAAACCGGATTTGGTAGTTTTTATGCGGTATGATATTTGGCCAAATACAATATGGGAATTAAAAAACAGAAACATACCATCTTTTATTGTAGATGCTACAATGCGTGAGAATTCCAATAGAAAAATTTTATTTTCTAATAGTTTTCATAAAGGGTTGTTTTCTTGTTTTACAAAAATATTAACAGTATCTGATGAAGATAAAAAGAACTTTTTGGATTTTAATTTAGCTACTGAAAAAATTAAAGCTGTGGGCGATACAAGATTTGATAGAGTATATGGAAAAAGTTTAACTGCAAAGGATAAAAAAATATTGCGTGATGAGATAATTAAAGATAAAAAAGTGCTTGTAATAGGTAGCTCGTGGGAAGCAGACGAAGAGGTGATATTACCTTCAATAATAAAACTTTGTAAATATATAAAAAATATATTAATCATAATTGTTCCGCATGAACCAACAATAAGTCACTTAGAGTGGACAGAACATCAATTAGAAAAGCATGTTAAAACAATTAGATTTTCCTACCTAAACAATTACCAAAACGAACAAGTTATTATAATTGATTCTATTGGTATTTTGCTTACACTATATTACTATGCAGATATAGCTTATGTTGGTGGTAGCTTTAAGCAAGGCATACATAATGTGTTAGAACCAGCAGTATATGGAATTCCAGTTTTATTTGGTCCTAAAATTGAAACAAGCCAAGAGGCACAACACCTAATAAAAATAGGTGGTGGATTTAAAATTAATAATAAAATAGAAGCATACAAAACCTTTAGGCAACTTTTAACTAATGATGAATTTAGAAAAAGTGCCGGCAAAATAGCGGGTAATTATGTTTATAGCAATACAGGTGCTACAGATAAAATTATATCCGAATTAAAAAAATATATTTAATATATAGTTTTAATGAGCAGCAATTAATTTAAGTGCAATATCTTTTTGATTAGGATAAAGGTCTATTGGTACTTTTTCCTTTCCTAATTTTTCTCTTACTATATATCTAGCACATTCAGTTTTATACCCCCCAAGACAATATTTGTCTTTATAAATTTGTGCCATCGCTGGTTTTTCTTTCATTTTATCATTAAAAAAAGGGCAGGTTGGTAAGCACTCGCATTGTGACATATTATTATCTCCTATAAAAATTCCCCGCCAAAAGGCGGGGTAATAAATTATAAAATATCTTTTAATCTTTTAGGTCCAGCATTAATAACTTCAGGCGATACATTTTTTTCGAAAAGCTTAAAGTTTTCTATAAATCTTGCTGCTAAAGCGTCATATTTTTTCCAATAATCATTTTTATCACCCCAAGAGTTAGATGGCTCTAAAACATCTGTTGGGACGTTAGGGCAAGATAAAGGAACAGAAAAACCAAAAAGCTTGTCTTTTCTATATTCTACATTATCTAATAAACCATCTAAAGCTGCATTTAAAAGATTACGTGTATGTTTAATGCTAATTCGTTTACCAACTCCAAATCTTCCACCAACCCAACCAGTATTAACTAACCATACGTTAACATTATGTTTTAGCATTCTTTCTTTAAGCATTTGGGCATATTCAAAAGGATGCCTAACCATAAAAGGAGCACCAAAACAAGCACTAAAGGTAATTTGTGGTTCAATACCTAACCCAATCTCTGTTCCAGCAATTTTGGAAGTGTAGCCACTAATAAAATGATATTGTGCTTGTTCGGGGGTAAGTTTTGCGATTGGTGGCATAACGCCAGAAGCATCGCAAGTTAAAAATATTACGTTTTTAGGATGTGTTTTTGTATAACCACTTTTTACAATATTAGGTATAAAGCTAAGTGGATAAGATGCACGCGTATTTTCTGTAATTATTTCATCATCTAAATCAATATGTCTAGTAATTGGGTCAAAAACAACGTTCTCTAATATAGTGCCAAATCTGTGTGTAGTTGCATAAATTTGTGGTTCATGTTCGGCGGATAGTCTTATTACTTTTGCATAACAACCACCTTCAAAATTAAATACGCCTTCACTACTCCAACCATGTTCATCATCGCCAATTAATTGTCTGTTTGGGTCTGCTGAAAGTGTGGTTTTACCAGTGCCGCTCAAGCCAAAAAATAAGGCAACATCTCCATTTTTACCAACATTAGCAGAGCAGTGCATTGGCAAAACATCTTGAAAAGTTAATAAAAAGTTTAAGACTGTAAATACAGATTTTTTAATTTCGCCACCATAAAGGGAATTAGCAATAATTGCCATTCTTTGGGAAAAGTTTATTACAATAGCTGTTTCAGTTCTTGTGCCATCTACAATAGGATCTGCTTTAAAGCCAGGAACTGCAATAATTGTAAACTCTGGCATAAATTTTTTAAGTTCATCTTTATTGGCTGTAGTAATAAACATATTTCTTGCAAAAAGGCTATGCCAAGCTTTTTCAGTAATAATTCTTACTGGCATTTTGTATTCTGGGTCTGCACCGGCATAACAATCTTGCACAAAAAGTTCTTCACCAATAGCCCATGCTTGCAATCGGGCAAACATAGAGTTAAATTTTTCTAAAGATAAAGGTCTATTATAAACACCCCACCAAATTTTATCTTCGGTACTGCTTTCTTTAACAATAAATTTATCTGCCGCAGCACGGGCGGTATGTTTACCAGTAAAAACTAATAAAGCACCTTCTTTTGCAAGTTTACCTTCATTTCTAAAAATAATTTCTTCGTAAAGTGCTTCATCAGTTAAGTTCCAATATACTCTATCTAAGTGGTTTAGACCTTGATTTTTTAATCTAAAATCACTAGCAAGTTCCATAGCTTCTTTAGAAGCAGGCGTGTTAAATTCTAAGTATTTACTCATGCCCAGTCCCTCACTAATTTACGGTCACCTATATAAAGTTCATTAGGACTGTTTGGGTCTAAAGCCCATTTAATTCTTTCAATACCATCAGTAATATCCTTTATACTTCCACAGTAACTAATTCTTAAAAATCCATCTAAGCCAAATTCTGCACCAGGAACTGTTAGAACCTGTACTTTATCAATTAAAAAATTAGATAATTTGTTGCTGCTTTTTTCATAAGCGCTAAAATCCACAAACGAGTAAAATGTACCATCTGGAACATAAACTTTTAAGTTATTAAAAGATTTTAATTGGTCCATTAGTACGTTACGATTATTTTCTAAGGTTACTCTTAAATTTTCTACACAAGATTGAATACCATTTAAAGCCCCAACGGCGGCTTTTTGCAAAACAACGGATGGACCAGAAGTTTGATGAGCTTGAATATTTGTCATGGCTTCAATAAGCTTTTTGTTTGCAATAGCCCAACCAATTCTAAAACCGGTCATAGCATATACTTTACTTACACCATTTATTAGAATTATTTTAGAATTTTCTGAGTAATCTTTTACAAATTTATATGGATTAACCCATTTTTTACCGTCAAAAACAAGTTTGTGGTAAATATCATCCATAATTAAGTAAAGACCTTTTTGTTCACAAAATTCTACAATTTCTCCAATAAAATCTTCACCATACATAGCACCAGTAGGGTTATTAGGGCTATTAATTATAACTGCTTTTGTGTAAGGTCCAACTCTATCAGCAATATCCTTAAGAGATGGATAAAAAGTGCCATCTTCTGGTAAAACAGGTACTGGAATTCCTCCACAAAGACGTACCATATCTGGGTAGCTAACCCAATAGGGGGCGGGGAATATGACTTCTTCTTGAGGGTTAAGTATTGCTTGTAGTGCAACCATAATAGCTTGTTTTGCGCCACCAGAAGCAATAACGTGCTGTGGGGAAACTTTGCGATTATAGTTTTCCTCTGTGTAGCGAATAATAGCTTTTTTTAAATCTGGTATGCCATCAGCGGGTGCATATCTAACTTCGCCACTATTTAGTGTTGCAACAGCTGCCATAATGGCATCTAAAGGTGCCTTGGATTTTGGTTCTCCACCTCCAAGATGGATAACCGGGTCTCCTTTTTCTCTTAAAATTGCTGCTTTTTCATTTAAAGCAAGCGTTGGTGATGGTTTGATTGATTTTGCAATTAAACTAATACTCATAGTTCTTCTCTGCTTAGTTTGTCCATAGTTATTTTATAAAAAAAAGAATATTTTACGGAGAGGAAAATAACTTTAAGCCAGCTGTATCATTTACCATTTTATAAACAGAATTTGTTTCGTCTTCTGTTATATATAAATCCTTTAAGTCTTTGCCGGCAAATTCTAAGTTGCTGGGTTTTTTACCAGGTGTTTTTATTATTTTAACAACCTTGTTTTGTGGGGATATTACTACAACCTTACCGCCTCCAAAGTGTGCAATATATAAATTGCCCAAACTATCAAAGGCAAGCCCATCGGGATCACCACCAGGCAAGGTTATTATTTCTGTGCTATCTGTTAAGGTGTAATCTATGTTTATTTTAAATCGTAGTACTCTATTCTTTGCAGATTCTGAAACATATAAATATTTTTGGCAAGGGCTTATAGCAATTCCATTAGGAAAGCCTAAACCAGAAAAAGCGGGGAATATTTCTTTTGTTTTTGTGTTTATAAAATAAATTACGCCATCCAAATTATTCTTATCGTAAGATTTTGGATCTGTAAAATAAATATTCCCATCGGGTGTTAAAGCAATATCATTAGGTCTATTAAATTTATTTCCATTGTAGCCGGAAATGAATGTATCACATACACCATCTTTAGTAATTAATAAAATTGCCCCAAGCCCATAATCACAAGCGTAAATATTTTCTTCTTTATTTATGCATAATCCGTTTGTTTTTCCAAAATTAAATGGATACGTTGGTTTAACAATAAAGGTATCCAATTTATCATTGTTAATTCTTCCAATCCAATCGGAATAACAATTACTAAAATAAATAGTAGTGTTATAGTCGTAGATTATTCCTTCAGGAAAAGATAACCCTGTTGCTATTTGCACAAATCTTGGCTCTTGTGTAGTTTCTTGCCCAAATAAAGAAAAGTAAACAAAAAACAGTAAAAAAGATAGTTTCATATACATTCCTTAAATAATAACTTTAAAATATGAAATTTATATTAAATTTCTATTAAATTTTTAAAAATATTTTTATATTAAGATAATAATTGGAGTAAAATATGTTAGAAACATTATTTATTATTTTATTAATAATACATGCAGTAGCGCATTTGCCCGGTTTTTTAGTTTCTTTTAACTTGGTTAAGCTTAAAGACTTGCCATATAGCACTAAGGTATTTTTTAAGAAAATTGAATTAGGGGAAAGTGGAATTAAATTATATGGTTTAATTTGGTTAGTTCTATCAATAATATTTATATTTGCTGCAATTTTAATAATTATAGAAAAGCCTGTATTTAAGGAAACAGTAATAGCAGGTGCTATTTTATCTTTAATTTTATCTATAGTTGGTTTACCAGAAACTAAATTTGGAATAATAATAAATATATTAATAATTGTATATTTATTAATATAAATTAAAAGATATTAAATTAAAAAGCCCTGTTAAAACAGGGCTTTTTTAATATTTTTATTTTAATACTGATGTAACCTTTTCCGCAGCTTCTTGTAAAGTTTTAGCAACTTCAAAGTTAAGACCGCTGTTAGCTAAAAGAACTCCAGCTTCTTCCGCATTAGTTCCTTCTAAACGAACAACAACGGGAACGGTAACTTTTACTTCATTAACCGCGTCAATAACTCCTTGAGCTACACGATCGCACCTTACAATACCACCAAAAATGTTAATTAAAATAGCTTTAACATTAGGGTCACTAAGAATAATTTTAAAGCCATTGGCAACGGTTTCTTTATTAGCACCGCCACCAACATCAAGAAAATTAGCAGGTTCACCACCAGCAAGCTTAATAATATCCATTGTAGCCATTGCTAAGCCAGCACCATTTACCATACAACCAACATTACCATCTAATTTAATATAATTAAGGTTGTATTTGCCAGCTTCAATTTCCAACGGATCTTCTTCGTCAAAATCTCTTAACGCTACAATATCCGAATGACGATAAAGGGCATTATCATCAAAATTCATTTTAGCATCTAAAGCCATAACGTTTCCTTCTTTAGTAACAACAAGTGGATTAATTTCAGCAATTGATGCATCTGTAGCACTATAAGCGTTATAAAGCTTGAGTAAAAAGTTAACTGTATTTTTAAATTGGGTGCCGGATAAACCAAGTCCAAATGCTAACTCTCTAGCTTGATAAGCTTGTAAACCAATTGCAGGGTCTATTGTAGTTTTAAGAATTAACTCTGGATGCTCTTCAGCAACTTTTTCAATCTCCATACCACCTTCGGTAGAAACCATCATAACGTTTTTAGATTGAGCTCTATCTAAGGTAATACCAACATAAAGCTCTTTATCGATATTAACCCCTTGCTCAATAAGCAAACGTTTAACAATTTTACCTTGCGGTCCAGTTTGATGAGTTACTAAACGCATACCTAACATTTGTTTAGCTAATTCTCTAACTTCATCTAAACTTTTAGCTATTTTAACACCGCCACCTTTACCGCGGCCACCAGCGTGAATTTGGGCTTTAACAACCCATAAATTACCACCAATAACGTTTTTAGCAACGTCTACTGCTTCTTCTGGAGAAAAAGCAACTTTACCAACTGGCACAGAAACATCATATTTTTTTAATATTTCTTTTGCCTGATACTCGTGTATCTTCATTTTACCCTTAGTTTATTTATTTAATAATTTTTTTGCTTACCATTTTAGCCTGAAGGAATAATAATAAATAATCTCTTCCGCCGGCTTTGCTATCAGTTCCGGACATATTAAATCCACCAAATGGATGACCACCTACTAAAGCGCCGGTACATTTTCTATTAAAGTATAAATTACCAACAAAAAACTCGTTCCGAGCTCTTTCTAATTTTTCTTCATTTTTAGAGTAAACTGCACCAGTTAAACCATATTGTGTATTATTTGCAATTTTTAATGCATCATCAAAATTTTTAGCTTTAATAACAGCAAGCACAGGTCCAAAAATTTCTTCTTGAGAAATTACAGCCATAGGGTCTACATCAATAAAAACAGTTGGTTTAATATAAAAACCATTCCCTTCTGCTTTTTCGCCACCTGTTAATAATTTGCCTTCTTTTTTGCCAATCTCTATATATTCTAATATTGTACGTTCTGCTGCAGGGCTAATTACCGGACCCATTCTAAAGTTATCTTTAGCTGGACCAACTTGAATTTGTTCAACACCTTTTTTAAGTTTTTCTACAAATTCTTTGTAAACAGATTTATCTACGATAGCACGAGAACAAGCAGAACACTTTTGACCTTGGAAACCAAATGCGGATGCAATAACACCATTAACAGCATCGTCAATATCTGCTTCGCTATCAACAATAATAGAGTCTTTACCGCCCATTTCTGCTATAACGCGTTTTAACCAAATTTGACCAGGTTGTACTTTAGCAGCTAATTCGTTAATATGGCAACCAACAGCTACTGAACCAGTAAATGCAATACCTCTAGTTAGTTTATGTCCAACAATAACATCACCAACTTCTGCACCACTGCCTGGTACAAAATTTAATACTCCCTTAGGTAAACCGGCTTCAATTAAAACATCATAAAATAATCTACCCATCATAGGTGTATCGCTACTTGGTTTTAATACTACTGTGTTACCACATACAATAGCGGCACTTGTCATACCAACTAAAATTGCAAATGGAAAATTCCATGGTGGAATAACAGCATAAACACCCATTGGAATGTAGAATAGTTCGTTTTCTTCGCCAGGTACTGGTGTAATAGGTTGTTTAGCACTATAGCGTAAAATTTCTCGAGCATAAAACTCTAAAAAGTCAATTGCTTCTGCTGTATCAGCATCAGCTTCTGTAAAATTTTTACCTGCTTCAGATATCATCCAAGCATTAATTTCAAATCTTCTTTTCTTAATAATTTCAGATGCCTTTAATAAAATACTAGCTCTTTCTTCTGGGGATGTATTCTTCCAAGTTTCGAATGTTTTGGCTGCTTCTTCAACAGCTTTTTCAGCTATTTCCTTTGTTGCTTTGTGAAAATAAGCAATAACTTGTTCCTTATTTGATGGATTTATGCTTTTAATTAAACTTTCTGTTTTTAAAGCTTTTCCACCAACTTGTAAAGGATAGGTTTTTCCAAATTGTTTTTCAACTTCTTTTAATGCTTCAACTTGTTTTTTGTAATTAGAAGAATTTGTGAAATCAGTAATTGGATTGTTCTTAAATGGTTTTAATTTCATATGTTATCCTCGTGTATATTTTATGAAATAAATAATTAATAAAATTAATTCTTTTTTTTTTAATAATCAATTTAGTTTTTTGAACAATTAAATAATTTTTGTTGTTAATAGATAAAAAAAAGATAAATTATGAATAAAAAACAAAAAATCTCTACCTTTACTGGTATTATAATAGCGGTATTATCTTTTATACCTTGGGCGTTTAGTGGGTTTGAAATATTAACTAAAACATCTATAGTTGTAGAAAAGAAAGATGAATTATTTGATACAACTTATAAAGTTGTGGAAAATACATTTATTTGGGGATTGGATTTATCCTTATTAATTTCTGGGTTAGCATTGTTATTTGCGGGCACTTTTTATTTCGTTTTTAGAAAAAAATCAATTAACTAATTAAATAGGAGTAGTACCATGTTAAAATATATATTTTCAATCTTTTTTTCTGTAATTCTTGTATTAAATGCTCAAGATTTTAAGGTGAAAGCCAAAGGAACGCAAACTTTTAATTTTGATGATAATTATGGCAGAAATCAAGTAACTTTTTTTAGTAAGACATTATTAGAAGATATTACAGGGGTTTCAAATCAAATTAAAGGGAACGTAACTTTCGAAATAGGTAATGTTGCCAAAACCTTAAAAGGGAGTTTTTCTGTTCCAGTAAAAAGCATAAAAACCGGTATAACTTTACGTGATGAACACTTAGCCGGTGAAGAATGGCTTAATTCCGAAAAATACCCCGATATTACATTTGAAATTAAAAAAGTAAATAAAGTTGTTGAAAAAAAGGATAATAGATTAGTTTTAAGCGTAAATGGAGAAATTACTATTAAGGGTGTTAAAAAGGATGTAAATGGTAATTTTACGTTAGTTTATTTAGATGAAAATGAACAAACTAAAAAAAGAGCACCTGGAGATTTACTAAACGTTCGTGGTAAATTTAATTTAAAATTATCAGATTTTAATATCACTCATCAAGCTATTCCAAGCAAAGTTTCTAATGAAATTGATGTTGAAGTTAATATAGTGGGCAACAATAAATAAAATTAATACTTATAAAAATTCCCCATATTTTAATATGGGGAATTTTTTTATACTAAAACTTATACTGAGATAACTGGATGAATGAAATTAACCAATCCCAACAAATGCAAAACAAACTATTATCTTTAGTAAAATTGTTAGATGATGATAATGAAGAAATATATAAAGAAGTGCGTCTTGCGTTTGAAAATTATGGGCTAATGTTAGAAAAGGATTTAGCTGATTTACATTTATATATTGATGATCCAAAATTAAGCGCTATTAAAGATATTATATGGCGAAATAGAAGAACTTGGTTAAAAATTCAGTGGCAAAGTATACTAAAAATAGATGATGAATTTTTAAAGTTAGAAAGAGTTTTAGAACTAATAGCAAAATTTGATTTTGGTTTAACTTATAATCCTAATTTAAGTGAAAGAATAAAAGACTTAGCATATAAGTTTTTAAGAAAAAATCCTGATGGAAATGTATTAGATTTAGCAAATTTTTTATTTATTGAAGAGGGTTATGAAGGAGCAACAGAAGACTATTATAATCCATTAAATAGTAATTTAGATTATGTACTATCTAATAAAAAAGGTTTACCAATAACCTTAACCTTAATATATATGTTAACAGCCAAAGTTTTAGGTTTTAGAGTAGAAGGGTGCAGGTTCCCGGGACATTTTTTAGCGAAAGCCTATGTTGATAATCATTTTATACTAATAGATTGTTTTAATAGAGGGAAAATAATAGGAGAAACTGAGATAAAATCTTTAGCAGAAGAAAGTTTAGATTCTTTTATAAAAATAATAATAGAAAAGACTACAGCTAAAATGATAATTATCCGCATATTATCAAATCTTTATAAAGCATACGAAAAATTAGGGGAAAAGGAAAACCAAAATTTATTTGAAGACTTGGCATTAATGCATTAATAAAATAAATTACTTGAACATTAGTAATATCTTAATTATATTTGAGGGTTAATTTTAGGATAAACTATGAATATCGATAAAGATTTACTTTCCACACAAGAAGTTCGTATTTTATGTCAAAAAGCCAAGGAAGCGCAATTAGAGTTTAAGCATTTTAATCAAGCACAAGTAGACGCTGTTGTAAAAGCAATGGTAGAAGCTGGATATGCAGAAGCTGAAAGATTAGCAAAATTAGCAGTTGAAGAGACAGGATTTGGAAAAGTTGAAGATAAAAAGATTAAAAATATTTTTGCTACAAAAGATGTTTGGGAATCTATAAAAAACTTAAAGACAGTTGGTGTAATAGATGTTCAGGAGAACGGTAAGATTGTAAAAATAGCTGAACCGATGGGAGTTGTTGCGGCATTAATTCCTTCAACAAATCCAACATCTACAGTAATGTTTAAGGCTATAATATCACTTAAAAGTAGAAATGGAATAGTAGCAAGCCCACATCCCAAGGCTTTAAATTGTACTTTAGAAGCAATAAAAGTAATAAAAGAAGCTGCTATAAAAGCTGGAGCACCTGAAGGATTAATACAGTGTATGACAATACCAACATTAGAAGGCACAGAAGCCTTAATGAAAGATCCGAATGTTGCAGTTATTCTTGCAACAGGAAGTAATGCAATGGTTAAAGCAGCATATAGTAGCGGAAAACCAGCCTATGGAGTTGGTGCCGGTAACGTGCCTGCTTTTATAGAAAGGACTGCAAATATTACTAAAGCTGTTTCTGATATTGTAACAGGTAAAACTTTTGATAATGGAACGCTATGTTCATCTGAACAAGCTATGATTGTTGATAGACCAATAAAAGAAAAAGTTATTGAAGAAGCAAAAAAATTGGGTTGCTATTTCTGCTCTAATGAAGAAAAAAAGAAATTAGAACAATTTGTTTTTAAAGGTGGTAAACTAAATGCAGAAATAGTTGGTAAAGCTGCAACTTGGATTGCCGAATTTGCTGGCTTTAAGGTTCCTGATAATACTAAAATATTAGTTGCAGAATGTACAAAAGTTGGAAAAGATGAGTTGCTATCAGCCGAAAAATTATCCCCAATTTTAGCATTTTATACTGTTGATGGATGGTTAGATGGCTGTCATAAAAGTATTGAACTATTAAACTTTGGAGGTATTGGTCATACTTTAGTAATACATAGTAATGATGACGAAGTAATTATGAAATTTGCCTTAGAAAAACCGGCTTTTAGAATTTTGGTTAATACACCAAGTTCATTAGGAGCTGTTGGTTATACAACTGGTTTAATGCCTTCTTTAACTTTAGGTTGTGGTACATGGGGTGGTTCTATTATTTCAGAAAATGTTACAGCTGAGCATTTATTAAATATTAAGACTTTAGCTTTTGAAACTAACGCTATTAACAAAGGTACAAGTGTTAATTCCTTTAAAGGAAAAGCAATTAATACATCTAAAACTACCAACAATAGTTTTATGGATGTTATAGAAGAAAGGCTTCGCGCCCGTGCAGGCAATCCAGTTGTTAATAATACAACATATAATGCCCCTGCTACAAAACCAAAGGAATTGGGAACTGGAATTACACTTGATGAGGTTAACTCTATAATTAACAACTTTAAATTGTAATAGTGATTTAAATCATTTGCTATTTAATAAATATTTATTAAATTGTAATTAAAATATAGGAATAGATGAATACCAATATTGATTTGAATAAGAACTATTATAACTGGGATATCAGTAAGGGTGATTATCATCCCGAAATTGATGAAAGTTATAAAAGGTACAAGCATAAGCAAAAATTGCTTAAACGGCTTTTTGTTTTTACTGCAATTTTTATTGTTATTTCTTCAATAATAGTTTTTTTAGCCTCTCGATAAAATTTCCATTTTATTTTAATCCTAATTATCTTATATTTGCTTTATATTTTATCTATAGTTAATTAAATGAGATACTATAAACTATTATTTTTTATAATTTTAATAAATAGTATTGTAAATATCAATATTTTCTCTCAATCTAAAATAAAAGAAACGATTGATAGCTTAGAAATAGTTGTTAAAAAAACACCAATAGAAAATAGAGCTGCAAAACTATTAGACTTGGCTTGGGAATATAGAAACTTAGATCCCATAAAAAGTTTGGTAATTTGTGATAGTGCATTACTTTTGCTAAAAACTTACCCGGATAGAAAATCATTAGGTGTTGCATATAATATAAAAGGCGTTGCTAATACAATATTAGGCAATTTTGATAAAGCTATAGAAAATCATTTCCTTTCTTTAAAAATCAGAGAACAAATTGAAGATAAAAAATCAATTGCTGCTTCTTTAAACAACATAGCGCTTGTTTATTTGGATGCCAAAAATTATGAAAAAGCATTAGAATTTTTTGAAAAATCATTAGAAATTAAATTAGATTTGGGGGATAAGGAAGCAATAGCTACAACTTTAAATAATATTGGGAATGTTTATCGAATTTTAAAAAATTATAATAAGGCATTAGAATATCACGAAAAAGCATTTATTTTATTAAGAGACAGTAAAAGTTTAAATCACTTAGCATTAACAAATGAGGGAATAGCCAAAGTTTATTCAGATTTGGGCAATCATACCGTAGCACTAAATTATTTTAATACAGCCTTAAAGCAATTGCAGGAATTTGGCAACTTGCAAGGGATATCCTTAATACTTACAAGTATAGGAAAAGAGTACTATTATATTAAAGATTATAATAAAGCAGAATATTATTTTAATGAAGCAATAAAAATAGCAGATAAACTAAGCATAAAACCTCACTTAGATATAATTTATTATCATCTATACGAAATTTATAAAAGCAAAAATGATTATAAAACTGCGTTGGATTATTTTGTAAAGTATTATGATATAAACAAACAAATGTTTAATACTGAACAAAATAAAAGGATTGCAAATATTCAGTCTGAGTATGAAATACAAAAGCAAGAGTTAACTATAAAAGCTTTAGAAATTGATAAACAAAAAGCAGTAAGAAATTTTTTAATTTTAGCAGTTATATTAGTATTTATAGTAGCTATTTATTTATTCCAAATGTATAATAGTGGCAAAAAAGAGAAAAAAGAATTATTAGAAAAAAACATAAAATCGGAAACATTATATAAAATTTCTAATGCTATAAATTCTGCTTTAAATTTAAATGAACTTTACAAGATGGTTCATAAAACAATTTGTGAAATAATACCGGCTAAAAATTTTTATATTGCTTTATATGACGAAGAAAAACAAACAATCAGATTTCCTTATTATGTAGATGAAATAGATACAAATTTAGAACAAAAAGAGTATGAAGAACAAAAACTTGGCAAAGGAATAACAGAATATCTAATAAAGAAGGGAGAGGTAGTCCATTTAACCGAACAAAAAATATTACAAATGGCAAAAAGTGGTATAATTGAAATTATAGGAACAATATCAAAAGAGTTTTTGGGAGTTCCATTAATTTCGCCTGATAATAAAATTATTGGTGCCATGGTTGTTCAATCATATTATGAAAACATTAAATATGGAGAAAAAGATAAAGAATTTTTAACATTTGTTTCATCTCAAATAGCATATGCAATAGATATTAAAAGGAGTTATCAAAGAATATTTGAAAGCGAAGAAAAATTTAGAATGCTTGCTGAAAATGTACCCGGTATAATTTATTTAAGCAAAAATAGCAAATTTAGCTCATATATATATTTAAATGATCAATTTACTATATTAACTGGGTATGATAAAGATTTGTTTATAAAAAATCAAATGGATTTTACTAAAATTATAGATTCAGAAGACTTAATTTCTTGTAAAAAGGAGGTCGATGCTTCAATAGTTGAAAATAGACCATATCATATTCAATATAGAATAAAAAATAAAGCTGGTAGCACAGTATGGTTAGAAGATTTTGGTTCTGCAATACTAATAGAAGGAACTAAAGAACTTATGTTTGAAGGTTTTATATTAGATATTACGCAAGGAAAGGCAGACGAAGATAAGTTAATATTAGCCAAAGAACAGGCAGAAAAATCTGATAAACTAAAATCTGAGTTTTTAGCTCAAATATCTCATGAAATTAGAACACCAATTAATACAATTTTAAGTTTTTCTGGTTTATTAAAAGACGAACTAGAAGATAAAATAGACGATGAATTAAAATCATGTTTTGTATCTATGGGTAATGCCGGAAGGCGTATAATACGCACCATAGATTTAATATTAAATATGTCTGAGGTGCAAGCTGGTGTTTATGATTATGTTTCGAAGTACTTAAATTTAGCTTCGGATTTATTAGATCCAATTAGAAACGAGTTAATCTATATCGCAAAAGATAAAGGTATAGAACTTAAATTTAATGTATTAACAGATAATGCGTATATTTGGGCAGATGAATATACTGTTGGTCAAATAATTAACAATTTATTAGATAATGCTATAAAATATACAGAAAAAGGTTTTGTAGAAGTTAATGTTTATCGTAACGAAAAAGAAAGACTTGTTTTAGAAATAAAAGATACAGGTATAGGTATTTCTAAAGAATATTTCCCAATGTTATTTAGTCCTTTTTCTCAAGAGGAGCAAGGGTATACTAGGAAATTTGAGGGTAATGGATTAGGTCTTGCATTAGTTAAAAAATATTGTGAACTTAACAATGCAGATATTGAAGTTGAAAGTGAAAAAGGAGTAGGTTCTACTTTTAGGGTAATATTTTCTTAAAATTCGACCTAAAATTAATGTGATTCGACTAAATAGTCGAATTATTTTTCGTAATATTTCACACTTAATTATAACTTCCGCATTTATTTTACAGCTATGCTTATAACTTAAACAAAACAAATAAGTTATACTAATAAAATAAATTAAAAAAAATTAAACATTTTTGGTATAAATATTGTTTAGTTAATAAGTAAATAAAAATAAAAAGAGGAAAAATGAAACTAATAAAGGTAATTTTATTTTTTGTGGCAATAATAAGTTTTAATAGTTTTGCACAAGATTATAAAATGGGTAATAATGCATCAATAAGTGGCAAAATAAGTGGATATTTAATAGACCAGCAAACGGGAATGCCAATTGAATATGGAAACGTTGCTGTATTTTCGATAAAAGATTCATCATTAATAACCGGATCAGTTAGTAATAAATCTGGATTTTTTGAAATAGAAAATTTAAAACCGGGCAGATATTTTTGCAAAGCAAGCTTTATTGGATACGAAACAAAAGTTATAAGCGATTTAGCAGTTACACCAAAAAATAGCGAATTAGATTTAGGGAAAATTAATTTAAGTCAAAAATCTATTACAATGGGTCAGGTAGAAGTAACTGGACAAAAGGAAATTTATACTTACAATATTGAAAAAAAGGTTATTAATGTAGATAAAATGCTAACAAGTGTAGGCGGTACTGCAATTGATATCCTTCAGAATATACCATCTGTAAATGTAGATGCTGATGGTAAAGTTAGCTTAAGAGGTAATAGCAATTTGACTATTCTTATTGATGGTAAGCCAAACGGAATGGTTGCATTAAGTCCAGAAGATGCATTAGCACAAATACCAGCAAGTACAATTGAAACTATAGAATTAGTTACAAATCCTTCTGCAAAATACGACCCGGAAGGGACAGGTGGAATAATAAATATAATTCTAAAGAAAAATAGCCAACATGGTTTTAATGGTGCTGTTAGTGCAAATGTTGGTACAAGAGATAAATATAATGGTACAATAAATTTAAATTATAAATTTGATGGTTTTAACTTTTTTGCATCGTTTGATAGAAGAAGTAACTATTCTATTGATGTAGCTTCTTCTAAACGTACCAGCATAATGAACTTAGAACAAAATTCTTTTAGCACAAGCACAAGAGATGGTGGAAGTTTAAATTTAGGTTTTGATTATTACTTAAATGATTATAATACTATTACACTAAGTTTCCAAAGACGTGGATATGGTGGTAATAGCGTTAATAATATTCAAAATATACAATATCCTAATAGTTTATTATATACTGATTATTTTGTAAGAAAAAGTAACTCTTCAAGAGAAATGAATAGTAATAATTATTCATTAAACTATAAAAAAACATTTGAAGAAAAACAACGAGAGCTAACATTTGATTTTAGTTTTTCTGATAATATAATGGAAGCTAGTTCCTTAATTGACCAATATTATATTAATACAAAATCTACAAAAACAGAATCCCATAACAAAAACTATCAATATAAAGCAGCTATTAATTATGTTCATCCTTTCGATAAAAATAGTAAATTAGAAATAGGTGGTGATTATAATTATAGAAATCCTATTATGCATTTTAACTATTTTAATTTTACAAATTCTGGTGTTGTAGAAGATTTAGCAAAAAGAAATTATTTTGACTATAAATTAACAACTTATGCCCTTTATTTTACATATAGCAATCAATTATTTGAAGGGTTATTATATCAATTAGCTTTAAGAGGAGAGCAAGCCTATTCAAATTCTTTAAGTGAATTGACAGGTGTTCAATATAAAACAGATTATTTCAGTTTATATCCATCGTTACATTTGTCTTATCAACCTACCCCAATGCATGAGATACAATTTAGTTACAGTAGAAGAGTTGATAGACCATCTAATAGACAGTTAAATCCTTTTGTAGATTATTCAGATTCATTAAATATATCTTATGGTAATCCATTCTTAAAGCCTCAATATATAAATTCATATGAATTAAGTTATGGTATTTATTTAGGTAAGACCTCAATTACTACAAGTTTGTTTATAAAAAATACAAATGATGTAATAACATCATTTAGTAGACTTGGTGATGATGGAATAAATAGAACGACATTTGAAAACATTGCTAAAAGTACGTCTTATGGAACAGAGTTCATAGCTGTTACTCCAATATTTCCTTGGTGGAGATTAAATGCTAATTTATCGGTTTATAAATATACATTTAACAATGGAATAAGTGATGTTTCAACGTACGATAACTATAGTTGGTCTACAAAAATAAATAATAGTTTTACCTTATGGTACGATATTCAAATGCAATTGATGTTAAATTATAACTCGCCATCTGTTGCCGTAAGTAGTGGTTGGGGTGGAAACTCTATTAACTCTCAAACAAAGTTAGATGCTGTTTATTTTGCAGATTTAGCACTTAAAAAAGATTTTCTAGATGGTAATTTATCTGTTACATTAAGGATATCAGATTTGTTTAATACACGCAAGTTTAATTCTACATTATCTGGATATAATTTTGTTACTGAAAGTTATAGAACAAACGATAGTAGAAATATATTTTTAGGTGTTAGTTATAGAATAAATATGGGTAAAATAAAAGAACGCGAAAGAAATCAATTTAACGAAAATGATGATTTTTAGCAATTCTTAAATTATAAAAGAACCGACTGTAATAGTCGGTTTTTTTATTTTAAATATAATGAATTTTACTTCATTTTTTGTTATTTTTAAATAACTAATTTTAATTAATATGTTAAAAGAATTAATAAAAATTGGTTAGAAAAAAATAAGGATTTATTTGAAAAAAAATTTCCAAAAGATTTTATAAATGGTCAAGAATTAGTAGAATTGAGCATGCCTGGTAAGCAGCTTGTTTTAGGTGATCAATTTTTTGGGTTTTACCAGATAAATGATTTTGAAGGTGAAACATATTTTACTGAAGAAAATTACTACAAAGCTAAATATATAGTCTACGGTAGTAAAACAAAAGAGACGTATATTTTAATGCCAAAAGTTGATGAAGAAATAAAAGAAGTAGTTAAAAAGTATGACAAATATTTAGATGAAATTATAAAAAAAATTAAAAACGATTTTATTAAAGAAAAAAACAAAGGAGATGAGGTAGTTAGGCAAATATTTACAATTATGAATTTAATAAGATTATAGGAGTATAAATTGGCAGAATTAAATCCTCGAATTATAGATTACATACTAAATCATTTTGGAGAGGAATATCTTAAATCATTTAGAGAATTTGTACAAACAAATTACCATCCATATATAAGAATACCTAATAAATATAAGCATTTAAAAATAGAAGAGAAATTAAAAAAATATCACATTAAATTAGAAGCGGTTAAAAATGTACCAGGAGCATTTTTAATAAAAGATGGTATTCATAATATTGGTAAGACTTTAGAATTTACAGTAGGAAAGTATTATATACAAAGTTTATCGTCAATGTTGCCCCCAATAGTAATGAATCCAACTGAAAATGATGTTATATTAGATTTATGCGCTTCACCAGGCTCTAAGACAAGTCAAATTGCGGATTATATGGGATATCGTGGTACATTTTATGCAAATGAAAGCAATTTAGATAGAACAAAAAGTTTAGTACATAATTTAGACCGAATGGGCTTAGTAAACTTAGGCGTAATAATGCAAAAAGGGCAGGTGCTTAGTAAGTATTTTGATAGTAAATTTGATAAAATTTTGGTAGATGCACCATGCAGCGCTTTAGGTATTGTTCAAAAAAAAGGGGAAGTAGGGCAAAGATGGACCTTAACAGAAGCTGAAAGAATTGCTGAAATTCAATTTAAGTTATTAGTTTCAGCTATTAAAATGGCTAAGGTTGGTGGAGAAATATATTACTCTACTTGTACATTAACTTTAGAAGAGAACGAAGTTTTATTAAATAGAATTCTTAAAAATTACCCTGTAGAAATACAGGAAATAAAATTACCCGTAAAATCAATTCCAGGTTTTACAAAATTTTTTGATGAAAAACTACATCCTAGTTTAGAAAAAGCGCATAGAATTGTACCTTGGGAAATAACAAGTGAAGGGTTTTTTATAGCAAAGTTAGTAAAAACGGGTGTAACAGAAAAAAATGCTCCAGCAAGTGTTAGGGAAAGTAAAATAGAAATATATCCGTTTGATCATCATGTTGTTAAGCATTATTTAAAGGAGCTTTCTAAACACTATGGTGTTAAACCAGAAGTTTTTGAAAATTACAGATTTATTTTAAAGGGAATGGATATATTTATTATAGATAGTTCTTGGCAAGCTGATAACTATGGTTTATTTGAAAGAATAGGCTTGAAGTTAGGGTCAATTGATAAAAGAAATAAACCACATTTACATAGTATATCTGCTAGAATTCTTGATGAACATATAACAGAAAATATTATTGTTTTAGAGGATGAAGAAGATTTAAAGACCTATTTTAGTGGTGGAACAATTAAAAGAGTATTTAAACCATATGGACATGTTGTGGTAAAATATGAAGAATATATTATTGGAACTGCAATAGCTTTACCTGAGGGTTTAAAGAGCCAATTTCCAAGAGCTTTAAGAACACATCAAGTAGCATTAAAAGATTATAATTATATGGATGATTTTAATTAAAGTTAAAATCGTTCCATGTTTTATTACCAATATTTTTAACAAAAAGCCCTAGTGGAAATATCCAAATAAACCAAAAAATGGATACATTTTCTTTGGTAATTGGTTGTAAAGTTACAATTAACCATACAACAGAGCTAATTAGAACAATTAACTTAGGCACTAAAATAAAAATAAATTTAGTATGTGGTAACTTCCAGGGTGAGATAAAATAAATAGTTGTAAGGGATATAATACTTAAAATAGTGCCAGATAAAGCTGGAGCAATAAAATTTGAAAAAACAAAATATAAAGTATACCCATAAAGCCAGCTAAATGTGCCAAGCCATGCTAAAATATATCCTAATTTGATTAATTTTAATTTATTCATAATGAAAACCAAAAGAGGAATTTTATAAACTGGGTAAAACTATAGCAGAGCCATCTGCCGGAATCGAACCGGCGACCTGCTCATTACGAATGAGCTGCTCTACCGACTAAGCTAAGATGGCTTGACAAAATTAAAATACTATCTTAATTTCTTTTTGTGTCTGTTCTTTCTTAGTCTTTTTTTCCTTTTATGGGTAGCCATTTTATGTCTTTTTCTTTTCTTACCACAAGGCATAATCTATCTCCTATTTAGAATTTAATAATTGTTTTGCTTTAATTCCAATTTCATTATTGGGGTTAATTGAGATTGCTTTTTCCCAATAAGAATTAGCTTTTTCTTTATTACCAGCGCTAAAATTAACGATACCTAAATTTAAGCAAGCAATTTGATGATTGGGATCAATTTTTAATCCTTTTTCCATATTAACAATTGCATTATCTAAATTATTAAGATTAAAGTAGCAAACTCCTAAATCTACCCAAACATCCGCTTCGTTAGGGTTAGCGCTTAAATATTGGTTATATCTTTTTATAGCTTTTTCGTAAAAACCATTGTCATTTAATAAATGACCCAATTGTAAAATAGCATTATAATCAGTAGGATTACTATTAACATGTGTTTCTAAGTCTTTAATCTGCTTTAATGCTTCCATATTTGCAGAGCCGTGAGGATTATTATTTCCCATATTGCTTTCTGCGTTAAAATTTGCTGAAAGCTTTGGAGTGTTAAATGAACCAGAGGCACTTAAAATAATAAAACCAATAACTAACAAAAAAATTACAAAATATAATAATTTTAAATTGCTAAAAGTTTTACTTTTAGTTGCATTATTAATTTCTTTCTTGGTTTTGGTTTTATCCATTACTGTTCGCTGCCTTTCTCTAATTTTTGATTTCCCTTATTAACTTCGTTTTTAAACTCACGGGAAAACTTAAAAACAGGAACATAATGGTCTTCTACTTTAACAGTTTCTCCAGTTCTAGGATTTCTAGCAACTCGCCCGTTTTTCTTTTTTACTCTAAAACTACCGAAACCTCTAATTTCTATTCTATTACCGTTACTTAAAGCGTTAATTATTGTGTCCATAAACCCTTCAATAACTGCTTCTGTTTCGATTCTTGTTAAACCGGTACCGGTTGCAACTTGTTCTACAATTTCAGCTTTGGTCATGTTTAAACCTAAATTTATTTAACGTAAATTATTAATATATATAAATTTACAAAATATTACAATAAAAAATTATTGTTGTATTAATTTTTAATTGTAAAAATTAAGAACTTCAAATATAAAAAATTTTTTATAAAAATGTAAATATTTTTTTTAAGTTTAAATGTTAATTTTAATATTATTGGTAAAAATGCAAAAAATTGTATTAAATATTATTATTTATGTGTTATTAAGCAATTATTGTTTTGCCCAAAATGGTGTTGTTAAGGGATATTATAGCAAAGGTAAAGTAAAATATGAAATGTCTTATGCTAATAATATTTTGGAAGGTACTTCCTATTGGTATTATGAAAATGGCAACTTAATGAGTGAGAAAAGCTATTCTAAAGGTAAGTTGAATGGTTGGCAAACAGAATATTTTGAAACTGGATTAATAAAATCTGAAATATATTTTAATGAGGGGATAAGAGACGGAATTTGCAAAGAATATTATGAAAATGGTGCATTAAAGGAAGTTAAGAATTATGAAAATGGAAAACTAATAAGGACGATACAACTGCCTTATGATGATAGTTTTATAGCTCCAGTGGATGCCTATAAAAAAGGGAATAGACAAATTCAAAGAGAATTAAAAGAAGAACGATTTTTATGCATGATTGATATTTGTCCGGTTCCTATTGGAGGAATTAAATCAATTCAAGATAAAGTTGTTTATCCAGAGCACGCTAAATTATATGGGCTTGAAGGAATAGTTGTTTTAATAGCCACAATTGATAAAGAAGGGAATGCTATTGATTTTAAGGTTGTTAGTGGGCTTGGTTTAGGTTGCGATGAAGCAGCTATTGAAGCGGTTAAGAAAACAAGATTTATCCCCGGTTATAATAAGGGTGAAACGGTTGTTGCAGATGTTACAATTAAAATAGAATTTAGGTTAAGCGAGAAATCTGTTTTAACAATAGCAAAAAGAGATGATGTTTTATCTAAAACTGACACTAATAAAACTATTGTTTCTACAAATCTTAAAAATGATAATATTTACAATAAAATTGACAATAACCAAAATAAGCAAACAATTAATGATGGTGATTCTTTAACATATTACATCGCTTCTAAAATAACATGCGAAGTAACAAAATGTCCTATACCAGTTGAAGGCTGGGGTAAAATATTAAAAAATTTAATTATTCCACAGACAGTTAAAAGATTAAAGTTAAAGGGTGATGTTGTTGTTTTAGCAACTGTTGATGAATATGGGAATGTTAGGGATACTAAAGTAATGCAAAAATTAGGACATGGAGCAGATGAGGCAGTTGAAGTTGCAATTTTGGATACTCATTTCATACCTGGTGAAATAAATGGTCAAAAAGTGAGATGCGATGTTAAAATTACAGTGCCAATAAGGTAAAATTATTGAAATTTTAGTAATTCTATAAACTCTTTTTCTAAGGATTTCCCTTTATTTTGGCTATACCATAAATGTAATTTTTCGATAATCTTTTCTTTAGGTAAGCTTAATTTATTTAAGCTATTAATATATTCTTGTGCGTCTAAAGGTCTTGGACCCCAAATAAAAAGCTCGTTACCATTTTTATCAAAAGCAACTAATTTTGGAATGCTTCTAGATTTTCCATTGGTTAAATATTGGTCCATTATTTCTAAATGTTTATCACGTTCTAAAATTCGTAAGTGTAAGTTAGAATTTAATAAAGCAATTTTATTAATATATGGCAAGTTTTGTGCACTATCACCACACCAATCTTCTGTTAATACCATCCAAAGCTGATAATCTTTTATTTGGTTAATTAATTCTATTAATTCCTTGCTAACATTATATGTTTTATCAATTCTAAGCATTCTGTGGTAGTTTAGCTTAGTATAATTATATATGTATTTTTCTTCTTCGTTTAATTTTTCTAGGTTTGTGTTATCTAATTTTAATTTTGTTAAATTTACAAAATCATTATAAGAAAGCCCATTTTGTGGAATACCATTTTTAAAGAAATCTTTCATAAATATCACTTTTTTATTTTATGAACTAATTTCATTAAAAAAAAATTCCAAATTTATTGGTATATTTAATTTTTAAATAAAAAATTAATTTTAAGGAGAATTGATGAATAAAGGAATAATCTTTGATCTTGATGGTGTACTTGTTACTACAGACGAATATCATTACAGAAGTTGGGTTAAAATAGCAGAAGAAGAAAATATATATTTTACATGGGAAATGAATAATTTGTTTAGAGGTGTTGGCAGGATGGAATGTGTGGAAATTTTATTAAAAAATTCTAATAAACAATATAGCCAAGCGGAAAAAGAAGAAATTGCAAGAAGGAAAAATGAATATTTTGCTAAATCATTAGAAAATATAGGTGAAGAAGTATTAATGCCCGGAACAATTGAAAGGTTGCAAGAATTGAAAGAAAGGGGAATAAAATTAGGTGTGGGAAGTAATAGTAGAAATGCAAAAACAATTATTAAAAAAGCAAATTTAGAAAGATTTCTTGATGTAATAACAGATGGATATGATATTAAAAATTCTAAGCCAGATCCAGAAGTATTTTTGCTAACAGCAGAAAGATTAGGATTAAAAAATAATGAGTGCTTAGTTGTGGAAGATGCAGTTGCAGGAATAGAGGCAGCACATGCAGCGGGTATGAAAGTTTTAGGAATTGGAACACCGGAAAGATTGAACAAAGCTGAGAGAGTTGTTTTAAATTTAAGTGAAATTAACACAGAAGAAATGATTAATTTATGAAACTTTTAATTTTTAATATTATTATTTTATATTTTTTAGGAGTAGCTTTGTTTGCACAAGATTTTGATTTTTTAAGAGAATATGAAAATGGTTCAGGTTTATCTATTGGTGTTTTTAAGGAGGGTGAAATTGTTTATTATAAAGGTATTGGTTATGCTGATTTAGAAAACAAAATTAAAATAAACGATTCTACTAATTTTAGATTAGCTTCCTTTACCAAGCAATTTACAGCTATGTGTATAATGCTATTAAGAGATGAAGGAAAAATAAATTTAAGCAATACTTTATGCGATATTTTTTCAGATTACCCAGAATATGGTAAAAAAATTACTATAAAACATTTATTAACCCATACAAGCGGTTTAATCGATTATGAAGATTTACTTACAGATGAAAACTATCAAGTATTAGATAGCGATGTACTAAATTTAATGAAACAAGTTGATACCACTTATTTTGAACCTGGAACAGAATATAGATACAGTAATACAGCTTATGCATTATTAGCAATGATTGTAGAAAAAGTTAGTGGTAAAAAGTTTTCTGAATTTTTATACGAGAGAATATTTAAACCAGTTGGGATGTTAAATTCTGTTGCTTTTAGAAAAGGGGAAAATGATGTAGTTAATAGAGCATTTGGGTATGCAAAAATAAATAATATTGATGTACCTTCTGACCAAAGTAATACTAGTGCAGTTTGGGGTGATGGAGGAATATATTCTTCTGTAAAAGATATTTTTAATTGGGATGATGTGCTATATACAGAAAAGCTAGTAAAAAAGGAAACACTAAACGAAATTTATACAGAATATGCTAAAACAAATAGAGAAAACACATTTTATGGTTATGGTTGGTATATAGATAGTTTTTGTGGTGTTAAAAGATACTATCATACAGGAGAAACTTGCGGATTTAGAACAGTATTTCAGAGATATCCTGATAATCATCTTTCTATTGTAGTTTTAGCAAATAACCGTGATACAGATGTAATGGAAATTGCAAATAAAATAATAACAAGTTATTTAACTAAATAGGAAAAATATATGGCAGTAGAACCCAATAAAATAATATACTCCATGATAGGAGTGAGCAAATATTATGATAAAAAGCCCGTATTAAAAGATATTTATTTAAGTTATTTTTACGGAGCAAAAATAGGAGTTCTTGGGTTAAATGGAGCCGGTAAAAGCTCGTTACTAAAAATTTTAGCTGGGGTAGATAAAGACTTTAATGGTGAAACCGTATTATCACCTGGTTATACTGTGGGATATTTAGAACAAGAACCGAAATTAGATGAAAGCAAAACGGTAAGAGAAGTTGTAGAAGAAGCAGTACAAGATATTGTTATTTTGCTAAAAGAATATGATGAGATTAATGCGGCTTTTGCAAATCCTATGGATGACGATGAAATGACTAAATTGTTGGAAAGGCAAGGAGAAGTTCAAGAAAAGCTTGATGCTGTTGATGCTTGGGAACTAGATAGCAAGCTTGAAATGGCAATGAATGCTTTAAGATGCCCACCAAGTGAAACGCCTATTAAAATACTTTCTGGTGGTGAAAAAAGGCGTGTTGCATTGTGTAGATTATTACTAGTTAGACCGGATATATTGTTATTAGATGAACCTACTAACCATTTAGATGCTGAAACTGTAGCATGGTTAGAACACCATTTGCAAACATACCCTGGTACAGTAATAGCCGTAACACACGATAGGTATTTTTTAGATAATGTTGCAGGTTGGATTTTAGAATTAGATAGGGGAGAAGGTATCCCATATAAGGGCAATTATTCATCTTGGTTAGAGCAAAAGAAGACAAGATTATTAATGGAAGAGAAAAGAGAAACAGCTCGTCAAAAAACATTAGAGCGTGAGTTGGAATGGATTAGAATGTCACCAAAAGGTAGGCATGCAAAATCTAAAGCAAGAATTACTTCTTATGAGAATTTGTTAAAAACAGAAGTTGAAAAACAAGAAAAAGAATTAGAATTATATATACCACCAGGACCAAGACTTGGTAATGTTGTAATCAATTTTGATAATGTAACAAAGGCTTTTGATGATAAATTATTATTCGAGAATTTAAGCTTTTCAATTCCACCAGGAAGTATAGTTGGTATTATAGGAGCAAATGGAGCAGGAAAAACCACTATGTTTAATATGATAACTGGTAAAGAAGCTCCAACATCTGGAAAAATATTAATTGGTGAAACAGTAAAATTAGCTTATGTGGATCAATCTAGACAGATATTAGACCCAAACAAAACAATATGGGAAATGATATCTGGGGGTGATGATAACATATATTTTGGAAATAGAGCAGTTAATAGTAGAGCGTATGTTTCTAAATTTAATTTTACGGGAGCAGACCAACAAAAATATATTGGGACGCTTTCCGGAGGTGAACGAAATCGAGTTCATTTAGCAATGATGTTAAAAGAAGGAGCAAATGTTTTGCTGTTGGACGAACCCACAAACGATTTAGACGTAAATACAATGCGCGCTTTAGAAGAGGCATTAGAAAATTTTGCTGGGTGTGTGTTAATTATAAGTCACGATAGATGGTTTTTAGATAGAATTGCAACTCACATTATAGCATTTGAAGGTGATAGTAAAGTGGTGTTTTTTGATGGTAATTTTACAGAGTATGAAGCTAATAAACGAGAAAGGCTTGGTGCAGCTGCAGATATACCACAAAGAATTAAATATAGACATTTGACGAGATAAAAACAATTAATAAAATTGATAACAATAATTTAATTTGTAAAATTTCTATAATTAGTTATTTTAGTGTTATCAATAATAAAAGGTAAAAATGAAAAAAATACTTACAATAATTTCTTTTTTAATGTTTGTTTCAATTTTAGAAGCACAAATATTAGTAGAAGAAAATTTCGATTATCCAGTTGGGGATAGTTTAACCCAGCATGGTTGGTTGGCGCATAGTGCAGCTGGGTTAGTTCCAATTAAAGTTATAGAGGGAAATTTAAGTTATCCTAACTATCCATTAAGCGGCATAGGAAATATGACACAAGTTATTGGTGGAGGTGGCTCGAGAGAAGATATAAATTTACCATTTACAAATCAAACAAGTGGTTCTGTTTACTTTTCGTTTTTAGTTAATGTTGATACCGCAGCCACTACTGGTGATTATTTTTTTAATATGGGGCCTAATCCAATTGCTACATCTTTTAGAGGGCGAGTTTTTGTTAAGCATAATGATGTTGGTAAGTTTGTATTTGGACTTGCACAATCATCTAGCAACGTAACTTATACTACACAAACTTATAATTATAAAACTACTTATTTATTAATTATGGAATATGAGTTTGTACCTGCTACCAATAGTGATGACTCTGTTAGGTTATATATTAATCCTTTATTAGGTGGTTCAAAACCACAAGCAAATATTACTTATGTATCTGAAACACCCGGTGCAGATTTACTAAACGTTGGTGCAGCAGCATTAAGGCAGGGAAGTAACGCATATAGCATTAAAGTAGATGGTTTAAAGGTTTATACTCAATGGAGTGATATTATCCCTGTTGAATTAACTTCTTTTAATGCCGTTACTTTAAAAAATAATATTAGATTAAATTGGGCAACTGCTACAGAAACTAATAATGCGGGTTTTGAATTATATCGTAATAAAACTAAGGTTACATTTATAAAAGGGAAAGGCACTACTACCGAAAAACAAAATTATAGTTATTTGGATGCAAATTTAAGTAATGGCAAATATTCCTATGAATTATACCAAATAGATTTTGATTGAACAAGAACTTTAGTTGCTAGTACAGAATCTGAAATAAATATAATTCCAGAAAGTTTTAATTTAAGCCAAAATTTCCCAAATCCATTTAATCCATCAACAAACATTAACTTTTCTTTACCTAAAGCTTCTAACGTTAAAATCGTTGTGTATAACGCTATTGGAAAAGAAGTTGCTAATTTAGTAAATGGATATTATGAAGCTGGTAGCCATACTATTACTTTTAGTGGTGATAATTTAAGTAGTGGAATGTATTTTTATAAAATGACGGCTGATAACTTTTCAGCTACTAAGAAAATGATGTTAATAAAGTAGTAATAGACTTTATATTTAGTAAAAATCCCCTTAAACTTAAGGGGATTTTTTTTATTTAGTTTCTGTAACTTCATCAACTAAGTAAATAATAGATTTATAACTAATATCAGAATGCACGGAAAGTCCAATTTCACACGTTCTACTGTTACTATATCCTTCTTTACAATCTTCTGTTAAGGCAGGTTTTAAGTTTTTTAATGCAGAAGCATTTAATTCAGGATATGTAAAGCCTCTATCACCAGCAAAACCACAGCAACCAACTTCTGCAGGAACAATAACGTTAGTTACACACATTTCTGCAAGTGTTTTGAATTTAGTTTCTAATCCCATTTTTTTAGAGCTGCAAGTAGTGTGGATTGTAATAGTTTTATCTGCTTTTTTAAATGTTAAATTATTTGTTAAAAATTCTAAAATAAATTCAATAGGTTCATAAATTTTGAATTTAGCGTTTTTGTGAATAGCAATAAATTCTTTGGTTCTATACATGCATGGGCTAGTATCGTATAACACCGGATATTTACCATTTTCTGAGGCAAGGTTTAATGCATCTACTAACTCTTGTGCTTTTGCATCTCCTTGTTCTTTAAAGCCTTTGCTTGCAAAAGCCATACCGCAACATAAATTGTTAAGATTATCAGGGTAAATAATATCGTAACCTGCTTTTTGCAATAGTCTTGTCATAACAGTAGTTTGGGATTCTTCTGTGTTATCAAATTTAGAAGGACCCATGCTTCGGCTAATACAACTTGGGAAATAGACAACCTTGAACTTGTTTTCTGGTTTAACAGGAATTTTAACAATCGGGTCTGCGCCTTTTGGCATATATTTATTCCATAAAGGAATTTTACGATTAGAAACTTTAAATAACCCTTTACTAATGCTATCCATCAATTGTGCCCCTAAAACACTATGGAATACATTAACAACATTAAATCCAAGCTTAGCAGCGGATGTAACAAAATTCATGTTGTTAGATAAAGTTTTGGCAATTCTGTTTGCAGTAGTAGATGAAGTTTCTAAACGCAGCTGTTTTATTAAATTGCCAGTATTAATTTCAACAGGGCAGCTTATAGCACATAAACCATCCGTAGCGCAGGTTTGATTACCGAAATAATCAAAAGAGTTAATAAAGGTATTTAATCTTTCGTTATCTTCGTTAGTAGCTTTAAGCCTATGAATTTCACGCCAAGCAACAATTCTTTGACGAGGCGAAAGAGTTAATTCTTTAGATGGACAATTAACTTCGCAAAAACCACATTCAATACATTTATCTACAATAGGATCTGCAATAGGCATTGGTTTTAAGTTTTTAATAAAAATATCTTTATCAGAATTAATTATTACACCAGGATTAAGTAAATTATCAGGGTCAAAAATATTTTTAATTTCTTTCATTATATCATAAATTTCGCTACCCCATTCATATTCAACAAAAGGCGCCATATTTCTTCCTGTACCATGCTCTGCTTTAAGAGAACCGTCATATTTTTCTACAACAAGCGTTGTAATATCTTCCATAAAGTATTTATATCGTTTTACTTCAGTATCAGAACTAAAATCTTGTGCAAATACAAAATGGATATTGCCAGCAATAGCATGACCCCAAATAATTGTATCGTTATACCCATGTTTAGCAAAAATAGCTTGTAAATCTAAAACGGCTTCTGCTAAGTGTTCAGTTGGTAAATTAACATCTTCTATTATTACCGTTGTTCCAGTTTTACGAGCAGCACAAACAGTGGGGAATAATCCTTTTCTAATATCCCAAAGCTTTTTGTATTCGTATTTATCTGTAGTAAATTTTACAGGGGTTACTTTTGGTAAATGGTCAATAGATTTAGTAATTAATTCTATTCGCTCTTGTAATGTATCTTTATCATTAGCAGATGTTTCGATTAAAAGAGCGGTTACTTGGTCTCCTAAAGAACTAATAAAATCCGGCATACCGGGTTTATCCTGGGCAGCAGTTAAAGCAGCTCTATCCATAATTTCTGCTGCATCTACAGGTAAATTATTAAAAATAGGAATAGCCATGCAAGCAGTTTTTATATCTTCAAAAAATATAAGGGCAGTTGCTTTATTGGGTAGTTCCGGCACTGTTTTAAGTGTAAGTTCACTTATAAAACCTAATGTTCCTTCACTTCCAATCATTAAATGAGCTATAATATCATATGGGTCATCAAAATCTATTAATGAATTAACACCATAACCACAAGTGTTTTTCATCATAAATTTCTTTTTAATTCTTTCTGCAACTAAAGTATTTTGTTTTACTTTTTCTGATAAAGCTTTTACTTTATCAACTAAATCTTTTCGTTTATTATAGAATTCTATTCGGCTGTTTTCATCTAATGTATCTAAAACAGACCCATCAGAAAAAATAATTTTCATGCCAAGTAAGGTGTTGTAGATATTTTTAGCGGTTCCACTTGTCATACCGCTTGCATTATTAGCAGCAATACCGCCAATTTTAGCTGAATTGATGGATGCAGGGTCTGGACCAAGTTTTTTGTTATAAGGTGCTAAATAAAGGTTTGCAAAACCACCAACAACACCAGGTTGTAATTTAATTTTATTTCCATCATCTAGAATTTTGTATTTGTTCCACTCTCCACCTAATACCAATAAAACAGAGTCTGAGATGGATTGCCCAGATAGGGAAGTTCCAGCAGCTCTAAAAGTAATTGGCAAATTAAGTTTTTTGCATTCAATAATTACCTTTTGCGCTTCATCTTCATTTTCTACTTTTACCACAAGCTGTGGAATAAGTCTATAAAAACCAGCATCTGTACCAAAAGCAAGTTTACGTAACTCATCATAAATCAATCTTTCAGTTGGAATAAACTTTTCCAACGTTTCATAAAGCTTAAGATAATTTTCAGTTAACATTTATAGCTCAATTTAGTTATTAAAATAATATATAAGTTATTGCATTATATTTTCTATTTCGCTAACAGATTTAGGAATAGGATTACCTAAAACTTTAGCGCCAGTTTCTGTAACAAGAATATCATCTTCAATTCTAACACCACCAAAATCTAAATGCTTTTCTACTTCCTGATAATTAATAAAATCTATAAATTTATTTTGTTCTTTCCAATTTGTAATAAGTTGAGGGATAAAATAAATACCGGGTTCAACCGTTAAAACAAAACCAGGTTGCAAAGGTTTTGCAAGTCGTAAGTATTTTAAACCAAATTGTTCACTTCGCTTAATATCATCAGTATAACCAACTAAAGACTCTCCTAAGCCTTCCATATCATGAACGTCTAAACCTAACATATGCCCAAGCCCATGTGGAAAGAAGAGTGCATGAGCACCTTCTTCTACTGCGGTAACGGGGTCGCCTTTCATTAAATTTAATTCGATTAAGTGCTCAACAATAGTTTTAGCTGCTATTTTGTGAATATCTCTATATGGTACACCGGGTTTTATATTTTTTATTGCATTAAGATTTGCATTAAGAACAGCATTGTAAATACCTTTTTGAAAATCAGAAAATTTACCTTTTACAGGAAAAGTTCGGGTTATATCGCTTGCATAATGATTTAAGGATTCTGCACCACTATCAAATAAAGCAAGTTGCCCACTTTGCATTATGTTATCATGAAAAGGATTGTGTAATTTTTCTCCATTGACAGAAAAAATAGTTGCAAAAGAGGTGCCATGACCAAGAGCATAGGCATAAGCTTCTGCAAAAGCATATATATCGCGCTCTTTAACACCAGGTTTAGTATTTTTAAATGCATACATATACATTTGGTAACTAATATCTAAAGCTTTTTCGATTTCTGCTATTTCGTATTCGTCTTTAACAGAACGTTGTTCAATAACTGTTTTTGTAAAAATTTTAGAAGAATGTTCATTTATTAGATTACTTTTTATAGAAAGTAATTTACTAAGTAATAAAATGTTTTCTGCTTTATATTGTGGTAAATAGTGAAAAATAGCACCATTTTTAAAGAGAGCTGAAATATGTTTGGGTAATTTTTCTAAGGGAAGGGTTTTGTTAACTCCACATAAAGCTGCTTTTTCTACTAAAGTAGGTTCTGCGCCAACCCAAACAAGGTCATCTAAAGTTAAATCATTTCCAAAAATAATTTCTTGGTCATTATCAATATCAATAATTGCAAATAAACCTTCAAAATCTAAACCAAAGTAATAAAGAAACGAGCTATCTTGTCTAAACTTATGGGTGTTTGCGGGATAATTAATAGGGGATGAATTATTACCAGGGAATAATAAAACACCGCTTTTGATGGTTTCTTTTAATTTTTTTCTTCTTTCAATATAAATTTTACTATCAAACATTTAAAGCTCCAATTTTTTAAAAAACAAATATAATTAAATAAAAATTCAGAATTATAAATAATAGTGTAATTAAAAATTAAAAAATATTTTGGTATAAATATTGTAAGAGTAAAACAAAATTAAAAATAGAAATATGAAAAATTTAGAAAACATATTAAATAAAGACGAATTTAGTCGGGAAGAAATAATATATTTAATAAGTTTAAAATCTAATGTAGAAAAAAATTTAATTAGAGAAAGAGCAAAAAATTATCTAATTAAAGAGTTTTCCAACGAGATACATACCAGAGCATTAGTAAATTTTTCTAATTATTGTGAAGAAAATTGTACATTTTGTGATCTTAGAGAAGATAATTTTACAGTAAAAAGATATCGCTTAGAAGCAGATGAAATTATCGAAATAGCAAAAAAAATCTCAAATTTGGGATTTAAGACAATCTTTCTTCAATCTGGGGAAGATAGTTACTATGACCCGGATATAATAGCCTACATAATATACTCTATTAAACAACAAACTGATTTGGCTTTAACTTTAAACATAGGTCCCAAAAATTTTGATGATTACAGGTCTTGGAAGCTTGCTGGGGCAGATAGGTATTTTTTAAAGTTTTATACATCTAATAGTGCTTTGTATTCAATAAACCACAATAAGAAAAATCTTTTTGATAAAATTAGTCATTTAAAGTTTTTGAAAAGAATTGGATTTCAGATTGGGACTGGCAGTATAATTGGTTTACCACACCAAACTATAGAGGATATTGCAGATGATTTGTTATTATGTAAAGAGTTAGATGCTGATATGGTTTCGTTTTCTCCATTTATTCCACATCCATTTACTCCATATCAAAATCAAAAATATGCGGATATAGATATAGTGCTAAATACAATAGCAGTAGCTAGGTTAATGTTAAAAAATGTGCATATTCATGCTACAAGTACCTTAGATTTATTGGATAAAGCAGGAAGATTTAAAGCACTACAATCTGGTGCTAATGTGGTTGTAATAGATTTAAGCTCGTTATCAAAAATAAAGCATTTATCAGAAATTAGCCCAATTGAAAAATCATTTGATTATTTGAATAATTTATCTATGTTTGTTGAAGAATCTGGTTATAAAATTTCTTCAACAGTGGGTAATTCTTTAAAAATGAGTGTTTCAAAAGTAATTTAATATTTCTTAATTATTCACTTTTTATTTAATTTTTTTTGCTTTAATTTTAAATAAACAATTTGAGGAATTATGAAAAGAGCTTTTATACCCATATTGCTTATATTTTTAGTTGCTTGTTCAGGAAAATCTGAAATGGATTTAAAAAGTGATTTCAAAAAATATATAAGTGAAAAGAAATATAATGAAGCAGAAAAAGTAATTGATCAGTTAATTAAAGATTATCCTGAAAGCAAAATTACAGATTCTTTAGTTTTTAATTTTGCCGCATTATACCAAAGTAAAATGGTAGAAAATTTAAGCAATGAGGAAAGTTTTAAAAAAGCCATAAAATATTACACCGTTATTTACGAAAATTACCCTAAATCAACAATAGCGCCTAAAAGTTTATTTATAACTGCGTATCTTTACGCAAACGAACTTAAAGACTTGAAAAAAGCAGAGGCATTATATAAAAAGTTTTTGCAAGAATACCCAAATAATGAATTTGCACCAAGTGCCAAAGTTGAATTAGAAAACTTAGGTGTGCCACCTGCCGAAATTATAAATAAAATAAATGGTTCAAAATAATTGAGCGATTTAGATTATAAAAAGTTTCTTGAACCTGCTTTTGTTTCTCGTCTTAATTCGTTAGAAATTAAAGCAAAAAAGGTGGTAGAAGGTTTTATGGTTGGATTGCATAAAAGTCCATATCATGGATTTAGTGTAGAGTTCAGCCAGCATAAGCCATATATGCAAGGAGACTCAATAAAAAATATAGATTGGAAACTTTACGGAAAAACTGATAAATATTTTATTAAGCAATTTGAAGAAGAAACTAATCTTTCTGCATATGTTTTAATTGATGCAAGTAAAAGCATGGATTTTAAGTATTTTGGCGAAGTTACAAAATATGAATATGCAACAACACTTGCAGCAAGTTTAATATATTTGCTAAATAAACAACGGGATGCAGCTGGATTAGTACTTTATTCTGATAAAATAGAAGATTATATTGAACCAAAAGCTACTAATACACACTTAAAAATATTATTTTCGTCTTTAGTAAATCATAAATTAAGTGGTAGAACAAAAACTGCAGAGTGCCTTAATAATATTGCAGAAAAAATTAAAAAAAGGGGATTAATAATAATTATATCAGATTTTTTTGATGATACCGAAAGCGTTATTAGTGCATTAAAGCATTTTCATTATAAAAAAAACGAAGTTATTGTTTTCCATTTATTAGATAAAGTGGAAAGTAATTTTAATATTGGTAAAGATGCAATTTTTGTGGATTTAGAATCTAAAGAAGAAATAACCACTCAGGCTTATCAAATTCAAAAAAGCTACATTCAAGTTTTTGAAAAATTTATGAATACAATTAAAAATGAGTGCTTTAAATATGGTATAGATTACAATTTAATTTATACAGATTTATCATATGACAAAGCTTTACAAAGCTTTTTTATTAAGAGAAGTAAGCTTCATTAATTATATTCAAAATCACAATTTTAAGGTTAAAAGGTCATCATATTAAAGTGATGACCTTTTTTTAAGGGAAAATTTATTTTACAATATCTAAAATTTCATTAAAGTGGAAATTAATTTTTTTGTTTGCTAAAAATTCAGTTTTAGCTTCAACTATACATCTAATTATTGGTTCAGTATTGGATTTTCTAAAATGTACCCAATAATCATCAAAATCTATTCTTAATCCATCTTCTGTATTTATTTTGCTATCTTTATAAATGTTTAATAATTTACTTAAAACAACATCTGGATTAATATTTTCTAATTCAATTTTACGTTTAGCAATAAAATAATTTGGTAACGAATTTTTAAGCTGACTTAAAGAACCACCAAATTCTAACAAATGTTGTAAAGTAATTGCAGTGCCGGTTAATGCATCTCTACCAAAAACAAGTTTAGGATAAATAACACCGCCGCTGCCTTCGCCTCCAATAATTGCATCAACTTCCTTCATCTTTTTTACAACGTTAGCTTCACCAACAGGTGATTTAAAGATATTACAATTAAATTCTTTCGCTATATCATCAACTGCACGAGTTGTAGAAAGATTAACAACTACATTTCCTTTTTGTTTAGAAAGAATAAATTTTACTGCTTGGGCAATGGTATATTCTTCGCTAAATGGTTCACCTTTTTCTGTAATTAAAACTAATCTGTCAACATCGGGGTCAACAACAATCCCAAAATCCGCCTTATTTTCAACAACTGCTTTCATAGTTTCAGTTAAATTTTCGGGTAACGGTTCAGCTAATCGTGGAAAAATCCCATTTTTTTCACAATTCATTTCGATAACTTCGCAACCTAATTTTTTTAATAGCTCTGGCATAACATAAGAACCAGCGCCATTAACACAATCCAATAGCACCTTAAATTTTCGCTTTTTTAATTGTTCAAGGTCAAGAAAAGATAAACTTAGAACAGAATTAACATGGTCGTTAAGACCCTCAGAATCTATATATAATTTACCAAGTTCGTTCCATTTAACATAATTTTTAGGTGTATCAGAAACAAAAGAAAGCATTTGCTTATTTTGTTCAGGTGTTAAAAATTCTCCATTAGAGTTAATTAATTTAAGTGCATTCCATTCGTTAGGATTATGACTTGCAGAGAGAGAAATGCCCCCAACAGCTTTGTGTTTTATAACATTATAAAGCACTGTGGGAGTAGGTGTTATGCCAATATCAATAACGTCAATTCCTTTAGCCATAAGGGTACCAAAAACGATATTTTTGACCATATCGCCAGAAATACGACCATCCCGCCCCACAACAATTTTACCTTTACCACAAAAATCTGCGAAAGCAGAAGTGTATTTAACTAAAATTTCTGGTTCTAATCCATTTCCAATAATTCCCCTTATACCGGAAACACTAACCATTAAAGTAGACATAAATTCTCCAAAAAAATAAAATAAATTTAATATTTATTTGACTAAAATACTAAAGAGTACTATTTTAAAATAAAAAAAATTTTTTTTTTAATTTAGTTCAAAATTCATTAACTTAACTGAGGTATTTAGTATGAGACTGACTCTGCTAAGATTTTATGTTTTAATCCTATGTTTTGTGCTGGTTGGAGATTTGTTTGCAAGTTCTGGGAAAATAACCGGTAAAGTGCTTGATAAGGATACTGGTGAACCATTACCATTTGTAAACGTAATGATTGACGGTACAACAATGGGAGCGGCAACGGATATGAATGGTATTTATACCATATTAAACGTTCCGCCTGGTGTTTATAGCATAACTGCAAGTTTAGTAGGTTATGTAAAAAGCACTGTTAAAGATGTCCGTGTAAATGTTGATTTTACGACTCGATTGGATTTTCAATTATCCTCAGGATCAATCGACTTGCCTCCAGTAATTGTTCAGGGAGAAAGAAATCCTTTAATACGTCAAGATTTAACCAATCCAACTGTTGCAATTACTTCTGAAACAATAAGCGAGTTACCTGTAGACCAAATTTCGGATATTATTAAGCTACAAGCAGGTGTAACTGTTGGTAATGATGGTGCGTTACACTTTAGAGGTGGTTACTCTAACGAAGTTGCTTACACAATTAATGGTGTATCAATAAACGACCCATATGGAAACTCTCGTTCTGTTGGTATTGCAACTAATGCAGTTCAAGAAGTGTCTGTATCTACAGGTACTTTTAGTGCAGAATATGGAAACGCTTTATCGGGCGTTGTAAACTACGTAACTAAAGAAGGTGGAGAAAAATACTCTTTTAGTTTACGTGGTTATGCTGGTGATTATGTAACATCAAGGACTAAATTATTTAAACATTTAGATAAAATAGATCCTTTTAACCGTAGTAGAGTTGAAGGTACATTTGGTGGATTAGTACCTTTTACAAACAGAAATATGAAATTTTTTATTTCTGGTGTTTACGAAAACTTTAAAGGTTTATACTACGGTGATAGATTATATAGTACAACAGATTCTTACTTAGCTTTAAATGAATTTCCAACAGGTGACCCCAGAAAAGGAAATTCAACGGCTCCTTGGTATTTTAATCCTTATGGTAAAGATAGTACAGGTTTACCAACAGGAGATGGGGAAACAGTTGCATTAGATGATAGTTGGAGTATTAATTTACAGGGTAATTTAAGCTATAATTTTACATCTTTGCTAAAACTTAAATATGAATTTGTTTACGATAAAGGGGATAGCAAAGGCGGTGGAAACTTTGGAGCTTATGAATCCCGTTATATGCCTGATGGTATGGGAAGAACATATGATAACTCCTACCACAATGCATTAGAATTTACACATACAGTAAATCAAAACTTGTTTTATACATTAAAGGCATCTTATACATATAATACTGGTAAATATTATTTATACGAAAATCCACTAGATACAAGATATTTACCAACAGCATATCAAAGAAGATTAGGAAATACCACATTTTTAACCGGTGGTACAGATAATTTAAGATTTGAGCGCTATACAAAAACGATGGGTATTAAAGGTGATTTAGTAGCTCAAATGTTCGAAACCCATGAAGTTAAAGCTGGTTTTGAAGGTAGATTTTTTGAATTAAATGTTGAGTCATATACAGTAGAAATTGGTAAATATGATCCTTCTACAAGTGATGGGTTTGGTACTATAGGAACAGCAGATTTGTTAAATCCAAATACCGTATTTATTAGAAGAATACCTACAAGTCCATCATTATATCGTAAATATAACAGAAAACCAAGCACATTTGCAGTTTATTTACGCGATAAAATTGAGCTTGAAAAATCATTAATATTAAACGCTGGCGTAAGATATGAGTATTTTAATCCAAATGCTTACTATAATGATAATTTATCTTACGAATTACAAACAGAGAAAGCTGGATTTATGGATAAGAATCTTAAAAAGGCAGAAATTAAACATATGATTTCGCCTCGTATAAGTATTTCTTATCCAATAACAGAAAAAGGATTAATAAGATTTTCTTATGGTCATTTTTATCAAAATGGTTCCTTAAGTTCATTATATTCAAATCCTTATTTTTATGTGACAAATGTTGGTTCTACACCAAGTTTTGGAAATCCAAACGTAAAGCCACAAAAATCTGTTCAGTATGAATTAGGTTTGAACCAAGCATTAACAGATGATTTTAAAATAGAAGTAACAGCGTTTTATAAAGACGTACAAGATTATATTTACACCCAAACAGTTTATACAACACAAGGAAGACAATATAGTGTATTAACAAACTTAGCATATTCTAACGTAAGAGGTGTAACAATTTCGTTATTTAAGAGAAGAAGCCCACAAAGCTTATTCCAAGCAAGTTTAGATTACACATTCCAAATTGCAGAAGGTAGCAGAACACAACCATCAGAAGACTTGTTCTTTAGTGAAGCTTCTGGAAAGTTAACCGAGACATATTTAGTTCCATTAGATTTTGATAGACCTCATATATTAAATGGAACAGTAAACTTAATAGATCCAGATAATTGGACATTAGGCTTGGTTGCAAATTTACAATTAGGAACTCCATATACACCTGCTTTGCCAACCCAATTAGTTCCAATTACGTTTACTCAAAATAGTGCAAGACGTCCAATGCAGTTTAATTTAGATTTAAAATTTGAAAAATTCTTTAGCTTCAACAATATTAAATATTCGGTTTTCTTACAAGTAGATAACATATTAGATATAGAAAACGAAGTATATGTATATGCAAGCAGTGGAAAAGCATTATCCAATGTTGAGCAAACACTCAATTCATATGAATTTAAGGATCTAAAGAATAGAATACTAAGAGGCGACCCCGGTTTGGTTAGTTATGACGAAGTTAACAACTATTATGGTAACAGACCTCAGAACGTAAGCAGACCGAGAGAAGTAAGGGTTGGATTCTCGGTTATATTTAATTAACGAAGTGATACGGAGAATAATAGAATATGAAGTTAAAAAATCTATTTATAACATTGTTTCTTATCTTAGTTTATAGTGGAATAAATGCACAAGTTTATTATGATAAGAACGGAAATATAGACCTAAAACGGCTAACCGATGAAGATGCGATGAGGATTTATGGTGATAATTATGCACCAAAATTATTTAAATCTTTTGGAGTAGCTCGTTACATTAAAGAATCTATAATTAATGGTAATAAAATAACTGCAATAGTATTTAACTATGGTTCAATTTGTGCGCCAAATAGATTAAGTGGTATAGCTGACTTAGTTTGGAATGGTTTAGGTTATGGATTTGAATTTGGACCATTAGCAGCTGCAGAAGTAACAGGAACATCAGGAGAAACATTACAAATTTGTGATGACTCGTTTGTTAGATTTAGTCCATTACAAGGGGACTACTCACCCGATGGACGTGAAAAATGGGGATGGCTACCAAAAGCTGGTTTTGTTGATACCACACAAGGTGAAATTGCAAGATTAAATGCTGAAGATACTAATGGTGATGGAAAACCAGATAGTTGGCCAGAATTATGGTATAGTCCTGGTGCAGGTAAATATATTTGGCCCGCATTTTTAGGTGACCAAGCAACAGCACCAGATGAAGAAGTATTTTTTGTAGTAGATGATTTTACAAACAGAGAATTTCCATATTATCCATTTGTAAATGACTCAACTAAACGTGGATTAGGATTAGATATGCAAGTTCGTATTATTCAGTTTAATAATGCACTTGCAGAAGATATAATGTTTTTAGTATACACAATAACCAACGTTAGCGATAAATTTATACCAAAAGCTTATTTTGGTATGCAAGGTGACCCACACGTTGGTGGTGCAAGCGACTATGGTGACGATAGAGCGGGATTTGTTGATGCAAGCGGTTTTTCGTTACAGTCGTCTGTTAACTTTCCACAACGTGCAAGAAATATGGTTTATGCATGGGATCCCGACCAAACAGGAGAGGGTGGTAAAAAAACAGGTTACTTTGGATGGAAGTTTTTGGAATCACCTTCCATAGCCAACGATGGAATTGATAATGACTATGATGGTATTACAGATGAAACCCCAGATAACTCTTGTGGTATTTATTTAGATGGTAATGCAATTTTTTCTGGAATTTCAGATCTAACCCAATATACAGCAGTTTATGGCGCCCCAAAACCACGATGGAGTGGTGATGAAGATGGCGACTGGAGCTTAGAAAGAGATGATATCGGAATTGATGGTATTGGTCCAGATTCACCAAACTATCCAGGAGCAGATTATGGTGAGGGTGATGGTAAACCATCGCAAGCATGGTATTTAGACCAAAATAATAATAGCAAATATGATATTGGAGAACCATTAAGTGATGATAGGGTAGTTGGATATAAATGGGCTGGTAGTGAACCGAATTTTGGTTTGAGAGATATAAGTGAATCTGACCAAATAGGTTTAACAAGTTTTCACGCTGCTTTATATACAAATACCTATCCTAACGTACCGGCAAACGATCCTTTAATGTGGGAATGGTTATCAACAGCAGGTGTAGATACAGCTGGTCAAAATTTATTATTACAAGCCGGTGATAACATATTTAACTTTGGAACTGGTCCATTAAGCTTAGCACAAGGGGAGTCACAAAGATTTTCTATGTGTATTCTTTTTGGTAACGACTTGCAAGATTTAATTTTGAACTCTTCAACTTCTACAAAAATATTAGAAGCTGATTATAGATTTGCACAACCACCAATTAAACCAATACTAACAGCAGTACCTGGTGATGGTAGAGTTACTTTATATTGGGATACTCGTGCGGAAGAATCTGTTGACCCGTTAACAGGTAAAAAAGACTTTTTAGGATATAAAATATATAGAAGTAGAGATTATACATTCAGTGATATTTACACAATTACAGATGCAAGAGGAAATCCAACTTTAGCACCTGCATTTGTAAATAAAAACACGGGTGAAGTAGCTCAATGGCATTTACCTTTAGATCCTAATATTTATTTAAATGGATTCCACCCAGTGGAATTACCTGGTATAGGAATTAGATATTATGTTGGTGATCCAGCAAATAAATCTGGATTAAGGCATGAATTTGTAGATAGTTCTGTTACTAATGGAGTTACATATTACTATGGCGTTGTTGCATATGATAATGGTTCAATTGATCCTGGTAACGAATTACCACCAACAGAAAATAAAGCAATTATAAGAAAAGATCCAATTACCGGTGAATTAAAATTTGATGTAAATACAACTATGGTAACACCAGGTCCATTAGCAAATGGTATGTTAGATGCTGATGCTGGTGTTGGAGGAACACCTCAACCCGCTCCAACAGTTGTATCAACTGGTAAAGTATATGTTAAAGTTCTTAACAACTTAGCAGTTCCTGATAATAAATTATATTCTATTGATTTTTCAACACCAACAGAATACAGTGTAACTGATAGTACCGGAGTTGAATTAGAATTTGTTGCAAATGATACTGTTTATGTAGGATTAGGAAAATCTAACATAAAACCTGAAAGTATAGTAGTTAAAGATGAAAATGGAAATGTGGTTGCTCCATTAAAATACTATGTAAATGCAGTTGCTGGAAGAATTAAAGGAACTTCTGCAAATTCTCTTCCAACAGGTCAAAAATTTAAGATTTATTTTAGATATCAACCGGTTTATAAATCTGAGTTACTAAACTTTGAAGATAGTAACCCTGCATTTGATGGAATGAGATTATTTGTACAAAATAACGTATTAGATTTAAATTATAAAGACTCTAAATTTAATGCTGGCGCAAATACAAATATTTTAGATTCATTATTATATAATGCATCCGGAAATTATCCAGGGAACCCAAAAGTTCAGTATAGAGCTGATTGGGAAGTTAGATGGAAAAATTTAGATACATTAAGCGATGGTAAATGGCAAAATGTTGGCGATGTTGTTAAAAATACATCAAATAAAAATGTAGAGTGCCCATTTGAAATTTACACTAAGCTTTCAACTGGATACGTAAAAGCAAATTATATTATTAACGAAAATATACCTGGTAAAAAAGATAATGGAAAATGGGATTGGGGAGAAGGAATAATTTTAAGGCCTCAACCAGAAGATATTCCTGCAAGTAAACCTAGTACAGTTTCGTATTTCTTAACATTTAAGTTACCAAAAAATGTTACTCCTGTTTTACCAAAACAAGGTGATATTTACACTGTTAGAACTACCAAGCCATTTTTAGCAGGAGATAAATACACATTTACAACCAAAAGTGCCAAATTTGATAAGCAGGCATCAAACCCAGATTTAAATAAAATATATTGTGTACCTAATCCTTATGTAGCATATAGTTTGTTTGAAGAGCCCGGAAGAACCTCTAACAAACGTGGAGAAAGGGCAGTACAATTTAGAAATTTACCAAACAAATGTACGATACGCATCTATACAATAGCAGGTGATTTGGTAAAAACAATAGAAAAAGATGATATGACAAGTATAGCAACATGGGATCTATTATCATCTGAAGGACAAAAGATAGCTTATGGAGTATACGTATATCATGTAGATGCGCCCGGAATAGGCGAACATATTGGCAGATTGGCTGTAATTAAATAATTGTGTGATGAGTAATGGAAAAAGTTGGAGAAAAATATATGTTAAAAAAGATTATAAGTTTGCTGATGTTGATAACTTTAATTTTTGGAAGCAATGTGTATGCTCAAAAATTTGAAGGGACAACACAAGTAGGCACCACAAGCGGACAGTTTTTGAAACTGGGAGCGGGTGCTCGTTCAATAGGAATGGGAGGTGCCTTTGCAGGAATAGGTGAAGATATCTATTCAGTTTATTACAACCCTGCTGGTATAGCTACTTTACCAAGTAGTGCAGAAGTAACATTTAACCATGCAAATTGGTTCGCCGATATAAAATATGATTATGCTGCGGGCGCTATTAATTTGCAAGATATGGGTGTTTTGTTTTTAACCATAACCTCGTTAACTACTCCAGAAGAAAAAGTTAGAACTGAAGCATACCCAGAAGGTGATGGTAGAATTTGGGATGCAACTTCGTTTTCTATTGGTGTTGGTTATAGTAGAATGTTAACAGATAGATTTTCGATTGGTGCTCAATTTAAATATATTAGAGAAACAATATGGGATATGAGTGCATCTGGATTTGCTGTTGATATTGGTACTTTATATAAAACACCTTTTAATGGCTTAACAATTGGAGCAGCAATAACAAATTTTGGTACAGATATGCGTTTAGAAGGGCGTGATATACAATTTAATACAGACCCTAATGGAGATGTAAATACTGGACCAAATAATATTCCAGCTGTATTTGATATGGATAAATATCCATTACCTTTAACATTTAAACTTGGTTTAGCTATGAATGTAGTAGATACTAGATTTGTAAAAGCATTAGTTGCAGTTGATGCTGTTCACCCAAATGATAACAGTGAATACTTAAATACAGGTTTAGAAGTATCATACGACCAAATGTTTTTTGTTAGAGTTGGATACAAGTCATTATTTAAAAATAATAGTGTAGAAGGATTAACCTACGGTGCAGGTTTGCGTTATGGGTTTTCTGATAATTTTACTATTATTATTAATTATGGATATGCTGATTATGGAAGACTTAAAAATGTTCAATTTTTTGATTTAGGTCTTTCTTTTTGATATTATTTTTATTTAACAGATTTTTATACCCCTTGCATTGTGCAAGGGGTTTTTATTTAATAAATGTTTATGGATAAAAAAGAATTTATCATAAAAATTAATAATCTTTTAATTAAAGAATATGGTATTCCAGAAAGAGCAAAACAAGTTCCTGACCCATTAGATTTACTTGTTGCAACAATTTTATCGCAAAATACAAATGATAATAACTCGTTTAGAGCTTATAATAATTTAAAGAATTATATTAATAGCTATGAAGATATACAGAATATGGAGCTGGAAACTTTAATGAATTTAATTAAACCAGCGGGCTTAACTAAACAAAAAGCAGAAACAATAAAAAATTTAATTGAGTATTTAATTAGCAATTATGGTAGTGCAAATTTGGGATTTATTCATAATTTTAATGATGAATTTATATTAAATTTATTGACCAATATAAAAGGGATTGGCGTTAAAACAGCCAGTTGTGTATTATTATTTTCTTTATATAGGGATATCTGTCCAGTTGATACACATGTACATAGAATTATAAACAGATTAGGTATAGTAAATGCAAAAACTGCTGAAAAAAGCTTTTATGAACTAAACAAAGAATTTCCTAAAGGTATTGCACATGCTTTTCATACTAATCTAATAAAACATGGAAGAAAAGTATGTAGACCAAAAGAACCATTTTGCCCGGATTGTATTTTAAATGAATTTTGTAGTTTTAATAGTAAAACCAACAAAAAAATAGAAAAAATAAGAGGAGATAGAATTTTATTGTTGGATAATATATAAATTTATAATAATTAATTTGACTTTAGTAACATTTTTTTTTATTTTGAAGTTAACATTTTTCAAATAACAAATTAAAGGAGCAGCTCTATGAGAAAAGCTTTTTACACTTTAACCCTATTATTAATAGTTGTTTCATTTTTAACAGCTCAAGAAAAGAACCTAAATTTAAGACCGATTGGTGGAGAACCAAATGTAGTATTTGGACCACAGACTGATGAAGTTTTAATTGATTTAGCTGAATCTTTTGAAGGTACTACTTTCCCACCAGCTGGATGGGTAAAATACAACCCAGATGGTGGAACAGGATGGAATCAACAAACAGTTGGTACAACTCCTATTCCTGGTTGGCAAGGTGGATATGTAACCCCTGTTCCAAATGGACTTGGTGGAAGCAAAATGGCTTTTAATACATGGAATACTGGTGGTGCTACTTCTAATGATCAATGGTTGGTTACCCCACAAGTTATAAATCTAACATCTAACGCTGTATTAAAATTTTGGGTTAGAAAATATTCCGCTTATAATGATTTATTAAGGGTCAAAATTTCTACAACAAATAATCAAATGTCCAGCTTTACAGACTTAGAAACTTATACTTATGTAGGTACTGCAGATACTGGTTGGATGCAAAAAACTATTAGTTTAGCAAATTATGCTGGACAAAGTGTTTATATTGCATTCCAAGAATATGTAGCAGATAACTACAATGATGGTGGTGCTATTTTCTTGGATTTAGTAGAATTAAATTCTGGCAATATTCCAGTAGAATTAACCTCATTTAATGCAAATGTAATAGATGGTAAAGTTAATTTAACATGGTTAACAGCAACAGAAACCAACAACAGTGGTTTTGCAATAGAAAGAAGTAGCAATGGAACAGATTTTACACAAGTTGGATTTGTTAAAGGAAAAGGAACAACAACCGAAAGAACAAGTTACAGTTATGTAGATAACAGTGTAACAAGTGGTAAATATACATACAGATTAAAACAAGTAGATTTTGATGGTAGTTATGAATATAGCAAAACAGTAGAAGTAAATGTAGGCTTACCAACAGAATTTAGTTTATCACAGAACTATCCAAATCCATTTAACCCAACAACAACAATTAACTTTGCATTACCAAAAGCAAGCAACGTAAAATTAACAATATACAATGCATTAGGCAAAGAAGTTGCAGTATTAGTAAATGGCAATTTGGAAGCAGGAAACCACAGTGCAGTATGGAATGCAGAAAACAATGCAAGTGGCATGTATTTCTTTAAGTTAGAAGCAGGAAACTTTACAAGCACAAAGAAGATGATGCTTATTAAGTAAGATTAAAGAATAATTAATAAAATAAAAAATCCTCATTCCTTAATTGGAATGGGGATTTTTTTATTTATATTAGAATTATTTAAATTTAATAATAAAACTGAATTTTAGCCCCCATAAATAATTAATTATAAATTAACAATAAAATCAAAAAAAATTATATAAATTTATAAATTATTTTTAATATTTATTGGAAAATAAAATTAAAGTTATTATTTTAAAAAACATATTAATTTAAAAACAGGTGAAATATGAAAAAATTATTTTTTACTTTACTTATTATATTAGGTAGTGCAACTATTTTTGCACAAACAATGACTGAAATTGTAGTACCCAAATATTTTGGTTCCAAATCAGCAGCATCAACAAATAACTGCAGAACTCCAATAGCTTTTTGCGTAAAATTTGATGGTTTAACACCAAATACTTCATATGATATGCGCATTCAACTTGGGTTAGTTACAGATGCTAATACTTCTTTTGGTGCTGGTAATATTTGGGCTGGTGGAGCTACTTATAGTTCATCGTCAAATTATCCAAATGTATTTACAACAGATGCAAATGGTAGTAGTGGTCTTGTATGGGTATTTTGGCAACCCACAGGTAATTCATCTAGATTTGACGCTGGTATGCAACATAACATAAGAGCTGCAGTTGTACCTAATGGGACCACAATGCCAACTGCGCCACAATTTATTGGCACTAAAGTTATAACCGCTTTAGATATCCCAACAACAGCTAGAACTGCTTCAACTGATGATGACGGTTATTTTATTAAAGGTACTGCATTACCAGTTACAAGTGGTAAAATTATGCTTATGTATGACAATGTTGATGGGACAGGGGATCCTTTATTTGTTTATATGTTCAGACAAGTCGTAACATCTCAATTAACACAATCTGATTTACCAGCTTCTATTAATGCTGTTTACATGCAAGATTCTACTCAAAGTGTGATTGGAGATTATCCTGGTGTAGTTAAGGTTGGTACACCAGTAAAAAGAATAGAAGCAAGAAATTTAGATAATACAGTATTTGCATTTTCAACTAATGCTGATGGAATTTGGGGAACAACAAATACAAACACATTAGGACGTCGTGAAGTTGGAATAATTGATGTAGCTAATGCACCAGTTCCAGTAGAATTAACCTCATTTAATGCAAATGTAGTAGATGGAAAAGTTAACTTAACATGGGTAACAGCAACAGAAACCAACAACAGTGGTTTTGCAATAGAAAGAAGCAGCAATGGAGGTGAATTTACACAAGTAGGATTTGTTAAAGGGAAAGGAACAACAACCGAAAGAACAAGTTATAGTTTTGTTGATAACAGTGTAACAAGTGGAAAATATACATACAGATTAAAACAAGTAGATTTTGATGGTAGTTATGAATATAGCAAAACAGTAGAAGTAAATGTAGGCTTACCAACAGAATTTAGTTTATCACAGAACTATCCAAATCCATTTAACCCAACAACAACAATTAACTTTGCATTACCAAAAGCAAGCAACGTAAAATTAACAATATACAATGCATTAGGCAAAGAAGTTGCAGTATTAGTAAATGGCAATTTGGAAGCAGGAAACCACAGTGCAGTATGGAATGCAGAAAACAATGCAAGTGGCATGTATTTCTTTAAGTTAGAAGCAGGAAACTTTACAAGCACAAAGAAGATGATGCTTATTAAGTAAGATTAAAGAATAATTAATAAAATAAAAAATCCTCATTCCTTAATTGGAATGGGGATTTTTTTATTACATATAGTAAATAGCTTAGTAAAATTATTGATATAGTTGTAATAAATATAATAAAAAAACCCTCATGTTAAATGAGGGGTTTTTATTTATTAAATTATAATTTAATCTTTATATTCTTTAACTAATTTTCTAAAAATATCTTTATGAACTGTAAAACTAAGCATCTTTAGTTTTACGAAATCTTCGGAATAAAAATAATAACCTTTATTAGCTCCATTTCTACTGCCGGCACCACTGTCTTTAATTAAATACCAATCTTTCCCATCTTTTTCTAAATAGCCGACTAAATGAATTCCATGGTCATCTTCAGTAGTATTATTAGCAATTCTAAACTCTCGTGCATATTGGTCAATATATTCAGATGGGATATCGAAAGAGGGGATTATAGCAACTTCTGCGTGACTTTCTAAACCAGGTTCGCTAACATCACCACCAATAGCAATTGTATAACCAGCACGAATTGATTGTTTAATAACATCCATAAAAGTATCTAAGGGTATATTATAGTATTCTTCGCTATTCCACCAGTTATCTGGTACGCGTAGTTTTACTTTTTTATAAAATGGATCGCGAAGTGTAGAAACGGCTTCTACATAATCATTAAAGTTAATTTTCACAACTTTTTCATAAAATTCTTTTGGGGTATAGGATTTTCCTTCATAATTAAATTTATCTGGGGGAGTACCGAGATAAAAATTAAGAATAGATTTAATTGTTGAAACAACAAAATCTTCGTTCCAATTTTCAGTAGCTTTAATAGATTTTAGAAAAGCACTCATTTCTGCAAACATCTGTTCATGGTCATGAAATTTTTGACCGGGCAACATTCCTGTATAAACTTCTAATGGAACAATTCCATATTTGGGCCAAATATTTGCTAAAGCATTAGCCTCGCTACCTTCTGCAAATAAAGAGTTCCCACGTTCTTTAACAAATCTTTTTGCTTTTTCCACATATTCCCAATAAACTGTATACATTTCACTAAGTTTAATTTGTTTGTTATAAAGTCTATAAATTTCAGATTCATAATAAGAAGTAGCAGAAAATGACCAGCAAGTACCAGTTTTAGCTTGGGGGTAAAAAACAGGGTCAAAATGCCAATAAAATTTAAAGTCATTTTTAGATTTCGGTAAATCTAAATTATCAAAATCGACTTTAAAGTAAAAGCTTTTTTCCTTTTCTTTTTGCTTAAATAATTTTGTTTCTTTATCAATAACTTCCATATATTCGTTTTTGTATTCACTATACTTGCCAGTATTTTTAACAGGTTGAGAATACAATGTGGTTAAAGTAAAGAATAAAAAGAACAAGTAAAAAAGTTTAGAGTTCATTATTGCTCCAATTTAATTAATAAATAAGTATAGTTAAAATAAATAAAATAAAGTTAAAAATAAAAAAAAAGTTGAAATAGGAGAATAAAATGAGTAATTTTACAAGTTAAAATGTGCCCGAGTGGCGAAATTGGTAGACGCGCTAGGTTCAGGGTCTAGTTGGCATAAGCCAGTAGGGGTTCAAGTCCCCTCTCGGGTACAAAATTTTACTTTTATATTTAGTTAAAATATATTATATTTAACATTTAAAGTTTGCCGAACTTGCACTAATATGTAAGTTGCCCAACCCCGTCAGGTCCGGAAGGAAGCAGCGGTAAGTGACTGCATATGTAGTTGCGTAGTTCGGCTTTTTAATTTTTGAAATGGTTTTTAGGGGTAATAGTTAAATTAATATCTTCAAAATTTTTTGGTTTTAATTTAAGTGATAAAAAATTAATATCAATTGTTTGTGGTATTACTTTTAGAATAAATTTATTTGTCGTATCATTAATAAAAGCATTAATGTAATTTGCATTAAGCTGTTTATACAGAACAAATTTATCTTTTGAAATATCACCCCAGCCATTATATTTTAACGGTAAAACCATTTTTTCTCTAGCACCTAATGCAAAATTATTAGCAACTTCAGCAATTTTAGCTTCTTGTATCTTATTTTGTAAATCTAAAACTTGGCTATTATTTTGCACATTAACAAAGCTATTATAAGCTAATAAAACAATTAATATTATTATTACAACAAAAGAAATAACAAAATTGAAAATTTCATATTTTAATAATTGTTTGGAAAATTTTCTCTCTTTTAATAGTTTAATTGCATTTTCTGTCGAAAAAATAAATGCAAAAGGTATTATAAAATAATAAAAGATAATTGAGAAGATAAATGCTGAGGAATGATTAAAATATTTGAAAATAGAGCCATTTGTAATAAATGATTGATTTGACAAATCTACAGCAATTAAAAAAGGCAGATTAAAGACATTTACACTATTTTTTAGGATTAAAAATTGTAATAAAATTCCACTTAATAGTGTTAAAATAAGTAAATAAAAAGTAACTTTATTAATAAATTCAAATGAATTAAAATCTTTGTTAATTTTTGCGTTCATATGTAATTCCAGCTAAAGTTAGTGTAGCTTTAAATTCAGGATAGCCATTGCCAATTTTATTATAATTTTTATAAGTGTTTGAAATACCAGTGCAGGAAGTATCAATTGCCGTAATAATAATGTTATTTTGTAAGTTAGTATCAGCAAAAATTAAAAAGTTTTTATTATCGGTATTTAATCTAATAGGGTTGGTATTTGCTATAAACCAATCTTTCTTCATTAAAAATAAATTATTTAAATTTGATTTTTGATTTGATTGGTAATAATTATTAAGTGTAATCAATAATTTATCGTACACAAAATTTTTAAGTTCAATTTGATTAGAAATAGCTAAAAGTTCGTTTTTGCTTGTATTAAGATTTTTAGCAGACTTGTAATTATTATTCCAACCAATTACAGAAAAAGAAGCAAAAAGAAACAAAATCAATACAAATAAAAATTTTGTTTTATTAGCTAAATGTGAAGAAAACAAAGAATAAATAAGGTAAAGAAAAAAAATAAATCCTAATATAAACCAAATATTAGCTAAGGACCATAGACCTTGATTTAATACAATAAATAATGTACTAAGTTTGAAAAGAAGAATAAATAAGATTAGTAATATAATATGTTTCATGATTTACCTTTTAAAGATAAATACTAAAGATTATTTTAATTTAATATAAAAATTAAATAATTGCAATAGTATTTATTAAAAAAAATAATATTTTTAAAAGTATGAAACAATATGTAACATTCCATATAACAGATTATAAAATAATATAATAACAAATTAAATGTTGCAAATGTTACAAATGCAAAAACAATTATAATGCAAAAATAATACATTTTTATCATATTTTTATTTGGCATAAAAATTGAGAAATTTAGATAATTTAATTAAGGATATATAAGTATTATTATTATGAGTGAGATGTTAGGAAATCAGTATTTTATGGCAAGAAAATATGCTGAGGCAGCTGAAGAGCTTGAAAAGATATATAATAAGGATCCCAAAAATAAAAATGTAATAAAGAAGTTAATAGTATGTTATACACAAATAGGCAAGGTTAATTTAGCTTTTGAATTATTTTATACGTTAGTAAATGAAGATATTGGATTTATAATAAAAACTGACCCAATAGGTGATGATTGCCCTTGTTTTGAATTAGTTGAGCAAGATATATATACTGTAAAATATAATTTAGAAAGTTTAGATATAAAAATAGTAAAAGGAATAATATGGCTGTATTGTGATTTTGAAAAATCGTTAAAAATTTTTGAAGAATTGAGTAATAATATTAATAACAATAAGATAAAAGTAATAATAAAAAAAATAAACGAATATAAGAATTCAACACTAATTAATGTAATAAATTAAAGAGGTAAAAATGAAACGACTAAACTTACTACTAATTATTATCAGTTGTTTTGTAATTAATGAAATAGTGGCACAGCCACAGTTTTTTAGTAATAGTTTACACAAAACAAGAGCAGGTAAACCATACTGGTATAACACAACACAAAATGGTGGTACAGGTGGATTTGAATTATTAACAGGTGTACCGATGAGTCATCCAAATATGGGTTGCGTTCAGTGCCATGGTGCAAATGATGCAAATGGAAATGCTTACACAACATATGATCCAAGTTGTGTTGATTGCCACAAAAACGATATGTCAGTAAGTCAAACCCAATGTTTTACTTGCCATAGCAGACAGGGAGCTGAAATAAATGTGCATCAATATACTGATGTTCATAGAAGTGCCAATATGCAATGCTGGGCATGCCACAAATCACAAGATATGCATGGTGATGGCGTAGCTTATAATAGCATGTTAGAGCCAGGTGCAGTAAAAGCAGCCTGCGAAAATTGCCATATTGCAGGTACATCTACATTACCAAATCATGCTGCTTGGGATCCACATAATGGTAAATTAGATTGTGATGCTTGCCATGCACAAGCTGTAATTGCATGCTACAATTGCCATTTCGAAAGTCAAGTATTACATCACTTAAAGAGACCTAAACAACAAATTAAAGATTTTGTTATTTTAGGAAACATTACAAAGAAAGGAAAAGTTGGTGTATTATCTTTCCAATCATTAAGTTATCAAGGTAATACTTGGATAGCAATGGCTCCTTATCATCCACACAATATTAAAAAACAAGGTAGAACTTGCACTGATTGCCATGCTAATTATGGTGGACAAGTAGCAGCTATTGCAGATTATAATGCTGATGGTATTTTACATTTTGCAAAATGGAATAGTAGCGATAGTACTTTATCTTGGACAAAGAATATAGTTCCATTACCATATGATTATAAACGCTCTTTCAAAATTGATTTTATTACATTTAATGGCGATCCTGGATCACCAGTAGTTGCATCCAAAAACTGGTCATTTGTAAAGAGTGAAGCAGATGGTTTCCAATTGATGTTTGCTACACCATTAACTGTAGAACAAATGCAAAAATTAGGATTTAACACAACTTGGGTTACTGTAGAAGAAAAAACAAATGAAATACCGAACGGTTATTCGTTAGAACAAAATTATCCAAATCCATTTAACCCATCAACAACAATCAAATACTCAATTCCAGAGGCTTCTTTTGTAAGTATAAAAGTATATGATGCAACTGGTAAATTAGTTGAAACTATTTTAGAAAAAGACCAAAATAGCGGTGTTTACACAGTTCAGTTTGATGGTTCTAAATTAGCTTCGGGTATTTATTTATACCAAATAAAAACTCCTAAATTTACACAAACTAAAAAGATGATGTTAGTTAAATAATTTGTGATTATTAAAAAAGCAAATCCCCACTATTTAGTGGGGATTTTTTTTATAAAGTAGGATTACAATTTAATAAAAAACTTACCGGGTAACTGTTTAACTATTCCTTTAAATTCTAAATTAAGTAACTGAATTAGGCAATCAGAAGTATTAAACCCGGTTTCGTTTGCTAATACATCAATATGGATAGGATTATCTGATAATTTATCATAAATTTTTTGTTCGAAAATAGAAAGTTCTATATTTAATTTTGGAGTTGCTGATTTAGAAGAAACAAATAAATTTAATTCTTCTATAATATCGTTTGCATTGGAAATTAATTTTGCTTCACCTTTCTGAATTAAAAAATTGGTTCCTTCGCTGTTAATAGAAGTAATATTACCGGGTATTGCAAAAACTTCTCTACCATGGTCTAAAGCAAAGTTTGCAGTTTGCATTGCACCGCCATTAATTCTTGTTTCAACAACAACAGTTCCAAGAGATAATCCAGAAATAATTCTATTACGTTTTGGAAAATTTATAGGATCAGGTTTTGTTCCTAAGGGATATTCAGAAAGAACTAATCCTTTACTAGAAATATTTTTGAATAAAGTTGAATTTTCTGGGGGATAGATAACATCTAAACCACTTCCGATAATTGCAATAGTATTACCATTATTATTTAATGTTGTTTGATGTGCAATAGAATCAATACCCCTAGCCATGCCACTAACAATTGTAATATTATAAGAAACAAGTTGATGAGTAATATTTTGAGCTACTAATTTTCCATAGGAAGATGGTGTGCGGGTGCCAACAATTGCAATAGAGTTAGTGTTTAGTAAATCCAAATTGCCAATATAATAAAGTAATAATGGGGGAGAAAATATTTTTTTTAGAATAGATGGATAGTTATCATCCCAAAAAGTTAAAATGTTAGCATTAATTTTGTGTAATTTGTCAATTTCAGAAAAAGTTTCAGTAACAAAACTATTTACATTATGCTTTACTTCTAATAATCTTTTAGCTAAAATAGTGTTAATATTATCTGCTTTGCATAATAGATTAAATGGGGCATTAATTATATCATCTAAAGAATTAAAAAAAGCAAATAAAGAGAGAAGTTTTGAAGTACCAATTCCTTCCACTGAAAGAAGAGCTTTAATTTTAGCAATAAACTCAATTCTTTCGGAATCCATTAAAAGTTAAATCTCCGGAATGTCAAGGTCATCAACATTAGCAATAATCATTGTATTTGCAGGGGATTTTTTATGACCAAGAATTTGCTGAACGGCATCACCTTCTTGGCAAACTATTACAGTATCCCCAATGCCACTATCAATTAAATCTAAAGCAATAAAATCCTTATTGCCAATAAAATTGCCATTTAAATCAATTGGATGCACTAATAAAAGTTTATGCCCAGTTAAGTACTCATCTTTTTGTGTAGAAACAAGATTTCCTTTAATTCTAGCTAAAAACATTATTTGGAATTATCAATATTTTGTGATGAATCTTTTTTGCCAAAAAATAATATTGCAACTGGTATTACAATTACATAAGTAAAAACTAATATAATTGGGCTAATTGTTAAAGAAACGGGGTTATCCCAAGGACCTTGAGCCATTAAAATATAACCAATTGTTAATAAAACCACTGCAATAACAGTAATAATAAGATTTGTTTTTGTCCAATAATTATCAAAAACATTTTTAGGAATTTGAGAGTATTTGACTGTCTTTTTTACTTTTGCCATAATTTGCTACCACATTTATAAAGATATTGCCCGAAAAAAATCGGGCTTAAAAAATAAAACTATTTATTTATTTGATATACAATTTTTCTAATAGTATCAAATTGTAAATAAGGATACTCATCCCTTAAAACATCAATTGCATCAGATGCGCTTAGTTTCTCTTCTCTAAGTGATTTAAACTTCTTACGAATTATATAGTCACGCACTGATTTTTCATTAATAAGTCCTTTACTTTCCAATAAATTGTATATTTCGTCACTAATTAAATCCGATAAAGGATTGTTGTTTTTGTTTTTTTCATTAGGGGTTTCCATTTTTCCCTCTCAATTTATTGATTGATTAAAAATAAAGTAAAGGATAATTTCGATAAAACCTCGTCAACAATTTTTGTAAATTAATTTATTTTAGTTTTAATAACAATATAATAAAAAAAATGTTCCCAAAAAATTAAAAAAGAAATATTTAATTGCAAAATTAAAAAAAATAAAATAATTTTGTAGGGAATAAATTGAGAAAAAAATAAAAGTTAGTAAAATACATATTGCCACATTAGTACTTATTACTATTAGTACTTTTTTTTATACGTTTGGATACATATTTGTTTATAATAGTTTGCATATAGTATTTAAGGAAGAAGGTATAAGAAAGATTAGAAGATATGCAGAAAAAGACTATATAAAGGGATTGAATTTACAGGGAAATTTAAACGTTTTAGATATAGAAAACAAAGAATATTTAACAGTTCTTAAAATTCCAAAATCTCTTTATTACAGCAAAAGTGATGAATTTATGTTTGTAAAAAAACATGAAATTAAATATTATGGCAATTTATATGATATTATAAAACTGGAAGAAAAATCTGATACAATTTATATTTTATGTATAAGCGATAGAAACGAAAACCTATTAGAAAAAGCATTTTTAGAACATTTTTTTATAGACAAGCAAACTAATAGTAAAACTAGACCCATAAAAAATATTTTAGATAAGTTAACTTTAGAGAATTACATATTCGAAGAAATAAAGAAAATACCGGAATTTCAAGACGAGAGCAAAATTTATCCCCATGTTTTTGCTTTTCCAATTGAAAATGTTTTGGACATTCCGGTGCCTCCACCAAAGCTTTTTGTTTAATTATACTAAATAATTTTTGTAAAATTACGATTAATTAAATTAATCTAGCTAAGAGTATTTTAAACAAAAACAAGGAGTTTTATGAATAGGATAAAATATCTTATTATATTAGTATTATTATATCAAATTATATATGCTCAAGAAAACCCGAAAAAAGATACGTTAAAATATCAAATGGCACCAATAACAGTAACAGCAACAAGATATGCTGAAAATGTTATAGAAATTCCATATGGTGTAACGATATTATCAAAAGAACAATTGCTATATAATAAAGGGTATGGATTGGATGAAGCGCTAAATAGTGTACCAGGTGTGTTAGTACAATCTAGAGCAGGAACCCAAGATGTAAGAATAGTAATAAGAGGATTTGGTGCAAGAGGAGCGGGAGATAGATCTAATAGTGGAACGAGTAGAGGTATTAGAGTAATGATGGATGGAATACCAGAAACAGAACCGGATGGTAGAACATCTTTTGATAATGTTGATTTAACAAATGCAGAAAATATTGAAATTATTAGGTCTAATGCATCTTCTCTTTGGGGAAATGCAGCTGGAGGTATAGTAAATATATCTACAGTGCCAAGTTTTGAAAATTATTTTTTTAGTGTAAAAGGATTTACAGGCAGTTTTGGTTATAAGAAAATAAATATTCAAGCAGGGTATGAATTTAGCAATGGTAAAATATTTGGTTCATACTCTCAAAGCATTTATGATGGTTGGAGACAGCATAGCAGTGCAAAAAGAACAGTTGTAAATTTAGGTATTATATCTAATTTAAGTGATGTAACCAAAATGGGCTTTTATGCAGTAGGTACAAGTAATTTGTTCAGAATACCAGGTCCTTTGTCATTAGATGAATATAACACTAATCAAAAAGCTGCTAATTCCACCTATTTAAAGAGAGATGAACGAAGATACAATAGACTTGGACGAATGGGTATGACTTTAGAACACAAAATTAACAACAATAATGAAATATCTGCAATGCTTTTTGTTAATCCAAAATATTTACAACGTTCAGAGCGCAATACTTTTAGGGATTTTACTAGATATCATTTTGGTGGAAATTTTGTGTATAGGAACACTTATAATTTTAATGAAGATCTACATAATAGTTTAAGTGTTGGTTTAGATGAAGCATACCAAGATGGTGCTATATTATTTTATAATTTATCTTCAAACCAAGGAAGAGGCGAAACGTTAAAAGATAATAAAAGAGAAGGAGCTAATACATTTGGTGCTTTTGTTCAGAATGAAATTAGAATTAATGAAAAGATAAGTGTAATTTTGGGTGGTCGATATGATAATGTTACTTATTACAGCGAAAGTTACATTGACCCTAAATTAGGCTTGCAAAAGAAATCATTCGAGCATTTCACTCCTAAAGCTGGATTAACTTATTTATTTACTCCATCTCATAGTTTATACTTTAATATTGGTGGTGGTGTAGAGGTACCAGCTGGTAACGAAACAGACCCTGCAATAACAGGAATTGCATTAATAAATCCTTTGTTAGATCCAATTATTTCTACAACATATGAATTTGGTACTAAACACATTTATTTTATGGGTAAAGATGAATTTATTCAGTTTATTACTTATGATGTTGCTCTTTACTACATTAAAATAAAAAATGATATAATACCCTATAACAATGGTAAATTTTACATTACAGCTGGTAAAACACATAGAATGGGTATAGAACTATCGGGTAATTTAGAAACAAAATATGGTATAGATTTAAGTGGGGCATTAACTTACTCGTCTAACAAATATGACCAATATATTATAGATCCAGCTTATGGCACTTATGCAGATTATAAAAATAATAAAGTTGCAGGTGTGCCAGATTTGTTTTATTCTACAACACTTTTGTATAATCCTACTTTTTTTAATTATGGGTTTGTTAGTCTAACTCTTAATGGAATGGGTAAATATTTTGTAGATGATGCAAATAAAATAGAAGTGCCCAAATATAATATTTTAAATTTAGCAATTGGATTGCGAAACTACACTTTAATAAAAGACCACCTTAGTATTGAAATGTTTTTAGGAATAAATAATATTGCTAACAAAAAATATGTGGCAAGTGCATTTATAAATCCAGATTTAGTAAATGGAAAACCTGTTTATATTGAACCTGGTTTAGAGCGCAATTATTTGTTATCGTTAAGTTTTGTATTAAGGTAGTTAACGTATTAAATTGATATCCCCCTGAAAAGGGGGATATTTTTAGATTTTTTATTTTATAAAAAATATTTATTTTTATTATTTTAATTTAAAAATTATTATAAAAATGACTAAATATATATTAGTTTTTTTTGGTGCTGGTTTTGGTGGCATATTAAGGTTATTGTTTGCTTCAAAAATAAATGAAATAGTTCCATACTTCCCCTTGGGTACTTTAGTAGTTAATTTACTGGGTAGTTTTTTAATAGGTTTTATAATCTTTGGATTAGCTGATAGAAATTTAATTAATGGAGATATGAAGATTTTTTTAACAGTTGGGCTATGTGGTGGTTTTACAACGTTTTCTACATTTTCTTATGAAACATTAGAATTGTTTAGAGACTCTGAATATTTATTAGGGTCATTAAATATTATACTTTCTTTGATATTAACATTATTAGGTGTATATTTAGCATACATTATTTTTAGGGCTTAATATGAAAATAGAAGGTGAAGCAAAATTATTGCGTATTTTTATTGGTGAAAGCGATAAGCATAGCGCAGTAAATTTATATGAAAAAATTGTTGTAGAAGCCAAAAAAGCAGGATTAGCGGGGGCAACTGTATTTAAAGGAGTAATGGGTTATGGTGGCAACAGTAGAACAATTCATACTTCTAAATTATTAACCTTATCGGCAGATTTACCGGTTATAATAGAAATTGTGGATGAACTTTCTAAAATTGAAAGTTTTTTACCTACAATTGATAAATTATTTGAGGAATCTAACTGCGGTGGTTTAATAACCTCTGAAAAGGCAGAAATTATTAAATATGTAAAAAGTAAGTAGAAAGTGATAAATATTAACCGACTATTTTTTCCAATTATTTTTATATTTTACAATATACTTATTTGTCAAGAATATAATTATAATGGAGTTCAATTTTATAACGAGGGTAAAGAATATTTAAAATCTCCTTTAAAGTGGAATAGCAATGACGCAATTATTTTAGGTGCTGTTGCTCTAACAACATACGGGTTTATGCAAATTGATGATGAAGTTCAAAATAAAATTTATCAAAATAATGAGGATAATAAAACGTTTTTATTAGAAACCGGTAGGGTAATAGGAGAACCTTATTTTTCTCCATTAGTAGGTACTTTGATATTAATTAATGGGTCAGTTAATAATAATAATGTAAATAAGCGTCTTGGATTTGAAATATTACAATCTTTTGCATATAGTGGATTTACAAGTGGAATAATTAAAGTAGCTTTTGGGCGTAGTAGGCCCTATCAAAACTTAGGTAGTAGAAATTATAATCCATTCTCTACTTTTAAGGATTCAGAATTATCTTTGCCATCTGGTCATACTACAATTAGTTTTGCATTTTTTACAACTTTATCATTAAACACAAAAAATAATATTTTGAAGGTTATTTATCTTGCACCAGCCTTTCTTACAGGTGTATCTAGGGTTATGCAGAATAAACATTGGGTTAGCGATGTTTTTTTGGGTGCAGCAATAGGCTATTTTACAGCTAAATATGTTCATAATTTACACGAGAAACCGCAACAATTAGAGCTTGCAATTCCACAACAATCTAATCTAATTAGCATTTCTTTACCGATATACTAGATTTTAGACTTTTATAAGTGTAAAAAAAATAGTAATTTTAAAGCTATTTTAAAATAAATTTTGTATAATTAATGAACATTGAAAAAGAAATAAATAAAAGAAAAACATTTGCTATTATCAGTCACCCTGATGCAGGAAAAACCACATTAACCGAGAAATTACTTTTATATAGTGGCGCTATAAATATAGCTGGAGCGGTAAAATCTAATAAAATCACAAAGACAGCAACATCAGACTTTTTGGAAATAGAAAAGCAGCGCGGAATATCTGTGGCAACATCTGTATTATCTTTTAGTTATGGCGGATATAAAATTAATCTATTAGATACACCTGGTCATAAAGATTTTGCTGAAGATACTTATAGGACCTTAACAGCAGTAGATAGTGTAATATTAGTTATAGATTGTGTAAAAGGTGTAGAAGAGCAAACGGAAAAATTAATGAATGTTTGCAGGATGCGAAAAACACCTGTAATTATTTTTATAAATAAATTAGATAGAGAAGGTCGCCCACCAATTGAGCTTTTGGATGAAATAGAAGCGAAATTAGGTATAAATACTAGACCTATGACCTGGCCACTTGGAATTGGTGCAAGTTTTAAGGGCGTTTATAATATTTACAAAAACACATTTAATTTTTTTATTTCGAATAAACAGAAGGTTGAAGACGAAGTAACAACGTTTAATGGATTAGATGATCCAAATTTACATGAATTATTTGGGGATGAAGCAAAAAAATTAAAAGAGGAAATAGAATTAATAAATGGTGTTTATTTGCCATATGATGAGGTAATGTATAAAGAGGGTGATTTATCTCCCGTATTTTTTGGAAGTGCACTTAATAATTTTGGTATTAAAGAATTATTAGAAACATTTGTAAATATTGCACCTTCTCCAAAACCAAGATTAACAACAGAAGGTTTACAAGACCCTAAAAGTGAAGAGTTTAGTGGTTTTGTTTTTAAGATACAGGCAAATTTAGACCCAAGACATAGAGATAGAATAGCATTTTTTAGAGTATGTAGTGGAAAATTTGAACGAAATAAATTTTATCATCATGTAAGGTTAGATAGAGATATTAAATTCCCAAGTCCTGCAAGCTTTATGGCACAAAGTAAAAACTTAATTGAGGATGCTTATCCCGGTGATGTAATAGGACTATATGATAGCAATATTTTTAAAATAGGAGATACTTTAACTGAAGGTTCAAAATTTATGTATAAAGGGATCCCAAGATTTTCTCCTGAAATATTTAGAGAATTAAGGAATACAGATCCATTTAAGACAAAGCAACTGGAAAAGGGAATTAATCACTTAACAGATGAAGGTTTGGCACAATTATTTATACACAGCTTAGGAAATAGAAAAGTAATAGGGGTAGTTGGAGAGTTACAGTTTGATGTTATTAAATATAGATTATTGCACGAGTTTGGTGCAAGTTGTGAATTTGTTCCTTATCAATCATATCGTGCATGTTGGGTAAAATATAATGATGAAAGTGATATAGAAGAGTTAATGAGATTAAGGTCTAATAATTTATTTTATGATAAGAATAAAAACTTGGTTTATATTGCAGAAACAGAATTTTCTTTAAGGATGGCAATGCAAAAAAATCCAAAAGCAGAGTTTTTATTTAGTGTTGAACATAACGACCAAACAATTGAAATAGAATTTGAATAAAAAAAATCCCCTTTTAGTTAAAAAAGGGGATTTTTTTATTAATTTATAATTTAATTAGCAACCACCAATTACTCTTTTTTGTTTCTTTTCTATTGTACCAGATTTTTTATTTTCTTCTATAAGTTTAGGTAAGGCAACAGCAGCCATAGTTCTAAATCTAATTCTATCAGCTTCTATTTTATTTTTAGGTTCAGCTGACTTTTTAAAGTTCAATATATCTTCTTTAAATTGATTCAATCCACCTTTAAGAACCCTAATATTTTTATAGCCAGCTTCAGTTAAAATAACAGCTTTTTTTATAGCCTCAGTTTCAGTATCTGCAACTACAATTCTTTCTATACCTTTAACGCGTAAAATTTGGTTAGGTTCTTTTTCAAAAAGGTTATCAATAGTTATTAATGTTGAATTAGGTAATTTAAACTTATTAAAATCATCAGCTGAACGAAAATCTAAAATATGAATTTTATTGTCTTTATCTATTATTCTAAAAGCTAATTCATCGCTATCAATAAAATCAATTTGATGAGCTTTGATAAAATTAGGATTTTCAACTTTACTAATCAAATCATCTTTTTTATTGGTAAAAAGAAAAGCAGAAAAAGCAATTAATAAACCTATTGACGCTAAGGATACATAATAAGGAGTAAACTTTACTTTAGGCTCATTAATTTTATTTACTTTATTTTCAACAATTGAAACAGCCCAAAAAGCAGTTAATGCAACAAGTGCTAAAAGGAAAGCAAAGAGAGATTGTGACATGCCTAAAGTATTAAAAATTTGTGGGCTACCAAGGTTTGCTGCTTTATAAAGTGGTTCAAAAAATGGGTAAGCTTCTGCAAAAAATAGAACACCTAAAACAGCGCCACCAACAAAAATCATGGCATCTATTTTACCAATAGCAGCAGCACAAACGCTTGTACCAGGGCAAAAACCACCAATAACAAAGCCTAATCCCATTATTAAGCCACCAACAATAGCAGAGTAAAGGAAAGTAGGATTAATATAAACCAAATTCATGTCTAAATAGCCAAAATGAGTAAGAGCTAAAACTCCAATCATTGCAGTAACGCCAGCAGTAAAAAATACTCTTAGAACGGTAAAATCGTAACCGTAGAATAAGCCAACTAACTTTTTGGAAGTAGAAAATCCGGCTTGTTCTAATATAGCTCCAAATAAAATTCCAATTACAAGAGCAACTATAAAATTTAAGTCATTACTAATTATATCAGGCACTAAAGGTCCCATAATAAACTCCTATTAAATCCAAAATTTTCTAAAAAAGTAAGCAAAAATATAAGCACCGGCAAAGATAGCTAACATTGTAATAATACCACCAGTAGAAAGTACAGCCATACCGCTTAGCGCAGCTCCACTAGTACAACCTCTGCCAAGTTGACTGCCAATACCCCATAAAAGACCGCCAATTAAAGCCCCAGCAATTCTTATTTTAGAAGTAGAATTAGGACCAAATTCAAGTTTAAGATCTAATCTATTAGAAATTAAACCGGATAAAAATGCACCAATAATAACGCCAACAACTTCAAAAACAAGCCAATTCATTAATGGGTTACCGGTGTGTTCTTTGGAATACTCTTTATAAAATTTAGTATTTTCTGCATGAGTAGGGGCAATAGTCTCTACAGTTGCAACTGTTAAACTTTTGAATGCACCACTAGCACCAAGACCGCGACCAGTGATAAAAATAGTTGCTAGTAAAAGCAAACCAAGTAAAAAACCGGCTAAATAGGGATTCATATATTCTTTTTGTTCCATAGTATTACCTCTTTTCGGCTTCAATTGTTGATGATTCTTTATTTTCCGCATTTTCCTCTTCTTCAAGTTCTTCGTAACCAGTTAACATTGCTTTTAAGTTAGAAGTAATAGTTTCACCAGTAGTAATTAAGTATAAATGAACGATAATAAAAGCAAGAAGAAGAAAAGCCCCGATAGTGTGAATTATTGCTATAATTTCTAAACTATCTATATTTAAAGCTTCAATTCCATGTCTTTGCGGATATCTATAAAGCATATATAAAATACCGCTAGTTACACTAACAGGAATAACTAAGATTTTTAATCCAAAATATGTTAATTTTTGTAAAGGATTAAGTTTACTTAAAACAGTTTTTTTAGTAGGGTGAGGAGCATTTTTAAATATACCAAATAAATAGTAGTCTAATTGGGCTTTAATATTTTTAAATGTTGGAATGTATTGTTTCCATTCCCCAGTGGTGAAATGCCAAAAAATTGCAAAAATAATTAGTGCAATAAGCATATAAGCAGCAACATTATGATATCTAACAGCGTCTCTAAAGCCAAAAAATGTATAAGAGCCATGAATTTCAAATCCTGTGAAAGCTAAAAAGAAAATTAAAATAGCTTGAAGCCAGTGCCAAAATCTTTCGAATGCTTTATAAATTAAAACTTTAGTCTTTTTCATTTTAAACCACCTTTTTTGTTTAATTTGCGGTAAGAAATTATTCTTAAGGAACCGTGGATAAAAATTCCTATAAAAGAAAGTAATATAACTAATTTACCTAAGTTATCAACTAAAGGATTATAGTCTCGTCCAGGCATGTAAAAATCATTTAAGCCTGCAAGTCTTCCATTTTCTCTAACGTGGCATTCATTGCAACCAACTGTTAAATCTTTAGTAGAAACCATATGGTTAATAGGCCAATACATTTCTGTAGTGATAAAGGATATTTTACCACTAAAAGGTAATCCAACAGCTTCGTTTCCTTTTTTAGCAGCTTCTAACCAATTAAAATCTTTCCAAAAAGCACCATCTCCTTTGTATTGGCTATAAAGTTTTGGTTGAATAAGCATTCTATTAACAGGGTCAAAAGGTTGCTTAGCAACGTGAATTTTAACAGGGATAATTTTAGCATTAGGATCTTTATAAGAACCAAATAAAGGATTTAAGACTAAAGGTTTGGTTGTATCTTCAATTACATCGCCTTCTAAGTAGTGAGAAGCAGTCCCATTAAACCATACATAATCTGGTTTTACATTACGTGCCCATTTAAAAGAACCTTTAATTGATAGGTAAGTATGGTTACCTAAGCTATCATCTTCTTCATAGGGTTTTCCATCTTTTAGCTTACCAGCAGTAGACCAATCCCAATACATTTTAGTAGAATTAACTTTAGCATAAACAGGAATATGGCAGGTTTGGCAAGCAACTTTAAGAGTGTGCTCGTTAAGAATATTATCTTCGTGAGGAGTTTCAGTATGACATTGTTCACAGGTTACTCTGTTTCTATTCATAGAAGATAGAGAATACAACTTACCCGAGATGACGTGATTTTTTGTAGTATGGCAATCAACACAGTCCATATTCATTCCATCTGTACCCATGTGTACATCAACATCTTTAGTAGGCTCAAACATAGCCATTTCCAAATCGCCATGTTTAACGTTATTACCGCCACCACCATAAAAATGGCACACACCGCAATTGCTGCGTTTAGGTCTTCCAACATTTTTTGCAATATTGTTTAAATCTAAAGTACTAACAGGAGCACCGCCCATTTCATTAGCTTTAGCGTAGGTTTCTGTATTATCGTGGCAAACTAAACAATCTACATTGGTGCTATCTGTATAACTTTTACCAGCTTGGTCTAAACCATAACCAATATGACATTTTGCACAACTAAGCTCGTTTCCTTTTGTACCGATACAAAAGTTATTAATAGCGTTTCTTTTGCCTAAATAAACAACCCCTCTATCTTTAATATATTCTGGCCTTTCCCAATTCCAATGGTTGGAGTTCATTACCTCTTGATCGGTTTTGTTATGGCAGGTTATACACTGTTGTGTTACTTGATGAGGTGAAGTAAATTTTTGGTTAAGTTGTGCAAAAAGAGCATGATTAACTTTCTTATCATGTTTTTCGGAATATTTTATTTTAAGTTTGCTTAACTCGTCAGACTCTATATCCTTTTGAACTAAAGAGCCATAGAGAACTAAAATAATTAATCCGATAACTGAAAGGGCTAAAATTATTTTTTTCATACACAATAATTAGTTTTATTTTAAAATTAGTTATTTATTTTATACTCTAAAAGTTATTTTCATTAACCCAATTATCAAAAACATTTACTAATAAAGATACTGCGTCTGTTATTTTATCTAATTCGCTTGCTGGAATATTTTTTAGAATACTTTGATGCAAATCGTTATAACTTTTTTGTAAATTTTTAATTAATGGTTCAGCTTTTGGTAAAAGGCTAACCAAAATATTTCTTTTGTCTTTATCATCTTGCACTCTAGTTATTAACTTCTTATTTTCTAATGAGTTAATAATGTGAGTAATCCTGCCAGAAGTTAGTTGTAGCTTATCTTTTAATTCTTTTACAGTATAAGAATTTGTAAAAGAAAATAGTCTTAAAAATCTAACTTCTGTTGGAGATAAGTTAAACGAAGCTGCAAAGTAATCTTCTTTTATATTGCAACGTCTAGTTAAATAACATATTAAATTAGATAAATTTTCAACTTTTTCGTTCATTTGAGATAAATTTATATTATTTTAGGGTCTAAAATAATATATAAAGATATTATTATCAAGTGAAAAAAAACTTTTTTTTTAATTTTTTTTTTGTAAATTAAACTAACCAATAAAACGAGGTGTAAGTGAAACCAAAATTACTTATTTTGCTTATGGGGTTAGTGTTTGGAGGTGTAATATTTGGTCAGGAAAAAGAGGAATTTAGTATTAAGTTTGGGGGATATGCAAATTATTCACTAATTTATGATAGTAGGCAAGTTGTTGCGTTAAGAGAAAACCATTTTAATATTTATCCAAAAGCTAAAGTAATAAAAAATGGTGAAGATTTAAATGCTGTGGATAATTTGCAAGCAACAGCTATTTTAACAAGAGTAAATATGAAAGTAACAGGGGGAAAGTTTTTAGGCGCAAAAACACTTGGCTTTTTAGAGACTGAATTTATGGGTAATAGTGAAAGTGATGTAAATGGACTATGAATAAGACATGCATATGTTGATTTAACATGGGATAATTTATCTTTATTACTTGGTCAGTATTGGAATCCTATGTTTATTGTAGAGAACTTTCCAGATGTAATTGGTGCTAATGGTGGTGCTCCTTTTCAACCCTTTGCAAGAAATCCTCAAATTAGATTTACCTATAAACTTAATGATTTAAGATTTGCTTTCACTTTAGGTGCAGAAAGAGATTTTACTAGTTTAGGTCCAAAGGGTGCAACAAATGAATATTTGAGAAATTCCAAAATTCCTTTAATTGGTTTTTCCATACTAAAAAATTTTGAGAATAATTTATTAGGTATAGCTGGTGAATATAAATCATTATTACCAGAACCGGTAAGTCAAGCAAATTATAGGAATAGAAACAGAGTAAATAGTTTTGCTGGTTTGGTACATGGAAAAATAATTTTTAATGATTTAACAATTAAGGGTGAAGTTATTTATGGTAGTAATTTATCAGACTACGTAATGATGGGAGGATATGCAGTTAAAAGTGAAGACCCTATAACAAAAATTAAAGAGTATACACCATTAAGATATTTTACTTATTGGTTAGATGTTTATTATGGTACGAACTTGCAATTTGGATTATTTGTTGCAAGAACAAAAAATATGGGTTCCAAAGATGAAATAAAGGGGGATTATTATGCAAGGGGCACAGATATAGATTATTTATTACGAATTTCTCCAAGGGTTAGTTACAAAGAGGGAAATGTTAAATTTGCGTTAGAATATGAATATACTAAAGCTGGATATGGCAAAAATGATAAAAATGGAAAAGTTTATGATATTTCTGACGTAGCTAATAATAGAATAATGTTTGGTGCATATTATTTCTTTAATTATTAAAAGGGGAATTAAAATGAAAGATTTTTTTAGCAAAAGGTTAATAGGTAAAATAATATTATTAATAGTTTTAACATTACTGCCTTTAATTTTAATCTTTTATTTCTTTATTTTACCACAAATAGAAGAAAATTATTACGAGGGAAGAAAAACAGAACTAAAAAGTGCATTATTAACAGCTTATAGTATTTTAGACTACTATAATTCCAAAGTTAATAAAGGTGAGCTTACTTTGCAAGAAGCCCAGGATAAAGCAATAGATGAAATAAATGCATTAAGATATGGAAATGATAATAAAGAATATTATTTTATGTATGATTTAGATGGCGTTACAATGGCGCTAGGCAGTGCACCGGAAAAAAGAGGAGAGAATAGAAGTGGGATTGTTGATAAATTAGGGAATTATTTTGTTAAGGAAATGATTAATATTTCAAAAACAGAAGGAGAAGGATTTGTTAAATATTTCTATCCTAAATTAGGTTCAGATGTTCCTTTACCTAAATTATCATTTATTAAAGCCTTTAAACCTTGGAATTGCTTTTTAGGAACAGGGTTATATATAGATGATGTAGAAAGCCAGATTTCCGAATTAAAGGCTAATATACTGAAGGCTATAATAGTAGGTTTGTTAATAGCATTTGTTTTAGGGTTTTTATTCTCCAAAAAAATTACTTTACCAATAAAGAATTTGCATGATGCTGCACAAAAAATATCCACAGGAAACACGAAAGTAGTAGTTAATAAGACAACAGATGACGAAGTTGGAGAATTGACAGATTCTTTTAATAAAATGGTTAGTGATATTAATTATGCACTTGAGGAAGTAAGAAAAAAAGGAGAGGATGCCTTACGAGCAGCAGAAGAGGCAGAAAGGGCTAAAAATATTGCAATAGAGCAGCAGGAGTATTTATCCAAAAGCGTAGATATGCTTTTAACAAAAATGGAAGCATTTTCTGATGGGGACTTAACCGTTAGATTAGAAGTTACAAAAAACGACGAAATAGGAAAGTTGTTTAATGGATTTAACAAAGCGGTTGAAAATATTGGTAACATGCTATTAAAAGTTTCAGAAGTTGTTACAGCAACTGCTAGTGCTTCAGCAGAAATATCATCATCAACAGAAGAAATGGCAGCAGGTGCCCAAGAACAGAGTGCTCAAACAAGTGAAGTTGCAAGCGCAGTTGAAGAAATGACGAGAACGATATTAGAAACAACCAAAAATACCTCAATAGCTGCAGATGCATCTAAATTTGCTGGCGATAATGCAAAGGAAGGGGGTAAAGCAGTATCTGAAACAATAGAAGGGATGAATAGAATAGCTAAAGTGGTGCAAAAATCTGCTGAAACTGTATTAACACTTGGACAAAATAGTGATAAGATTGGTGAAATTGTACAAGTAATTAACGATATAGCAGACCAAACTAATTTGCTTGCATTAAATGCTGCAATAGAAGCTGCAAGGGCAGGTGAGCAAGGACGTGGTTTTGCTGTTGTTGCGGATGAGGTTAGAAAATTAGCTGAAAGAACAACAAATGCTACAAAAGAAATTGCTGTAATGATTAAAACTATTCAAAAAGATACATCTGAAGCAGTTGCTTCTATTAAGGAAGGAACAGCAGAAGTTGAAAAAGGAAAAGAAAAAGCCTACAGAGCGGGTGAAGTTTTAAATAAAATATTGGAAAGCTCGAAAAAAGTTTCTGATATTGTTATACAAGTTGCTGCTGCAAGTGAAGAGCAGGCTAGTGCTGCAGAAGAAATTGGTAAAAATATAGAAGGTATAAATAATGTTACTAATGAATCCGCTACTGGAATTCAACAAATTGCTCGTTCGGCTGAAGATTTAAATCGATTAACTAATGATTTACAGAATTTAGTAAGTCAATTTAGATTTGAGAGTGGTTCAAAAAATATTAGTATGATTGGCTCTAAGAAAATGTTAAGATAATTTTTATGGAAAGCACCTAATAAATGGAAAAGTTAATAGCTTACGCGGTGGTTTATAGGCATGATGATGTAACATCATTAAATGTACGTAATAGAGATATGATATTGGTGAATATTATTATTGTATTGGATTACGAATTGTACTAAATGCTGATTAATTAGAATAAAAATTATTATAAAGCCTAATTAATTTACTTAATCGATTAATTAGGCTTTTTTTTATTTAAAGTATTTTAATTACAATAATTTATATTGTAAAAATTTATAATTTTAGGTACTTTTAAAGATTAAAAATAAATTAAAAAGGTTAGCTATGAAAATGAATTGGCAAGAATTTATTGGAAAAATTGTAACCGTTACCATGAACGAAAATTATGGTGTTATGTATGGTAATAGAGGGCCACAAGAGCAACCAAATTTTTATGAGATTGTATTTAAGACTGGTAAGTTAAAAGCAGCTTTTGATGATGGGCTTTTATTAGAAGCTGAAAAAGATGGAACAAATATGTTAATATTTGTATTTTTTAACGCAATGAAATGTGTGGAAATAATTTAGAGAGATATTTATGAAATTAAAAATAGGTGTTGTTGGTGCTGGGCATTTGGGTAAATTACACATAAAAATGTTAAAAAGTATTGAAAATGCTGAATTAGTTGGTATTTATGATATTAATGCTGAACAGGCAAAAAAAGCAGCTGAGGAATATAATACAAAAGTTTATAATAATTTAGATGATTTATTTCAAGAAGTTAATGCTGTATCTATTGTTACAACAACAAGCGCACATTATGAAGTTATAAAAGAAGCAATAAAATATAATTTACATATGTTAGTTGAAAAACCAATTACTGCTACTATAGAAGAAGCAGAAGAAGTGGTTAAACTAGCTAATGAAAAAAATTTAATTTTACAAGTTGGTCATATAGAAAGATTTAATCCAGCTTTATTATCATTAGAAAAATATAACTTAGAACCAAAGTTTATTCAATCTGATAGGCTTGCACAATTTAATCCAAGAGGAACGGATGTTGCAGTTGTATTAGATTTAATGATTCACGATATAGATATTATTTTAAGTTTAGTAAAAAGTGAAGTTAAGGACGTTCATGCTAGTGGAATTGCAGTAGTTAGTGATAAGATTGATATTGCAAATGCAAGAATAGAATTTGAAAACGGAGCGGTTGCTAATGTAACGGCAAGCAGAATATCCCAAAAAAGAATGCGAAAGATGAGGATGTTCCAAAAAGACGCATATATAACATTAGATTTTAATAGTGGTGTATCAGAAATATATAGATTAATGTCCCATGATAAATTGCCTGAGGATAATTTTATATCCTTTGGTGAAATGGGTATTGGTGATAATAAAAAGATTGTAGTTTACGAGCAACCGGAGCAATTAGAAATAAATGCATTAAAATACGAAATAGAATTATTTGTTAATAGTGTGTTAAATAACAAAAAACCTGTTGTTAGTGGTGAAGACGGTTTAAAAGCTATAAAAGTAGCTCAACAAATAATTGCAAAGATAGAGGAGCAAAAAATATTATGAAAAAGATAATTTTAGCTTTAGGTATAATTATATTAATCTTTACAGGGTGTAATATTATTCAAACTTATCAAAATATACAAAGATTAAAATTTAAGATTAACAACGTGGATAATTTTCAAGTTGCTAATATTAATATTGGCTCAAAAAATAAAATAACAGATTTTAACCCTGCAGATATATTAAAACTAACATCAAGTTTAAGTCAAAATGAATTTCCAGTATCAATGGTAATTAATGTTGAAGCAAAAAATCCTGCAGAAGGAATTGGAGGTGGAGAAAGCAGCAGTAGTATTACACTAAAATCTTTTCCATTTAAACTTTATATTGATAACGTAGAAACTATAAGTGGAAACATTAATGAACCCGTTTATGTGCCAAGCAAAGGTGAAACAAAAATAATTCCTATAACAGTTGGCTTAGACTTAAAAAAGTTTTTTAGAGATCAGGGATTAGATAAAATGGTAAATTTGGTTCTTGCCTTAGGTGGTGCAAATAAAGATGCAAGCAGAATTAAGTTAGTAGTCCGTCCAACAATTGGAACTCCATTAGGAGATTTTGTATATCCTGATGAAATAACAGTTGTAAATTATCAATTTAATTAATTAGGTAAAATATGGGTAAAAAAGAGACTTTAGCAATAGGAGTTGATTTAGGGGGTACAAATATAAAAATAGGCTTAGTTACCAAAACTGGTGAAATAATAAATAAGGTTTCGGTAGAAAGTAAGGCCAATAAAGGACCAAAAGCAGTAATAAAACAGATTGAATATGGAATAAATAGGTTAACCGAGCTTGAGAAGCGCGATATATTAGGTATAGGGATTGGTGCACCTGGAAGTGTAACATTAAAAAAAGGAATTGTAGAAAATCCACCAAACTTTACAGATTGGGGAAAAGTTGCATTAGGGAGTATACTAAAAAAACGACTTAAAACAGAAGTATTTGTAGAAAATGATGCTAATGCAGCTGCAATTGGGGAATTAATATTTGGAGCTGGTAAAAAACTTAAAAGTTTTATAATGATAACCTTAGGTACAGGACTTGGTGGGGGAATTATAATAGATGGTAAAATTTACAGAGGAGATACAGGTGCAGCGGGTGAATTAGGTCATGTAATTATTGATTATAAAGGGAATAAATGTAATTGCGGAAGCATAGGCTGTGTTGAAGCATATACTGGCAATAATTATTTTATAGATTGGGTAAAACCTGAATTAGAAAAGCATCCAAGCAGTTTGGTTTATAAATATATTGAAAATGATATACATAAACTTTCCCCATTCTCAATTCACCAAGCAGCAGAAGATGGGGATTATTTCGCTATTGATTGCATAAAGCAATTAGGAAGGTATGTTGGTTATGGTTTAGTTTCGGCAATAAATATTCTAGATATTAGTAACGTAATTATTGGTGGTGGTGTTGCAGGATTTGGAAATATATTATTTGATGAAATTTTACGTACTGTAAATGAAAGAATTTTAACACCTAAAAAAGGTAAAATAAAAATTATTCCTGCAATGTTTAAAAATAATGCCGGTATTATTGGAGCTTCTGCATTAGTTTACTATCGCTTATAAGATAATTAAGATGAGAAATAATTTTTGGAAATATGTTTTCTTATTCGTTTTATTATTTTTTTGTAATAGTAAATCGAAAACAATTTTTATTGACACTGTAAAAACTAAAAATGTTAGAATAGATTCCTTAGCGGTTGCGGATACATTAAAAGATAATGGGCCAGATGATGTGGTAATTGCAACTGCAAGCGACTCGATTACATTTGATGTTAATAAAAAGGAAATGTATTTATATGGAAAAGGAGAAATTAATTATAAACAAAGTAAATTAAAAAGCGGATTTATTAAGATAAATTTTGAAAATAATAATGTAGCCGCAGAAGGTAGAATAGATACAGTAAAAGGTAAAATTGATTTAGTAGAAACGCCAATTTTGCAAGACGGTGGGGAAACTTACGAAGGTAAAAGTTTAAAGTATAACTTTAAAACAAAACGTGGATTTATTTCGCATGCAAAAAATAAAATGCCCGATGTTAGGTATGAAGGAGATAAAGTAAAAAAAGTTGACGAAAAAACATATTTTATACAAGATGGTATTTATACTACATGTAATAGCGATACACCACACACACATTTTACAGCAAAGGAAATGAAAGTAATACATAAAGATAAAATTGTTGCAAAATGGATTTTTATGTACATAGCTGGCGTTCCTCTGCCAATTCCAATTCCATTTGCTGTTTTTCCAAGTGAAAGTGGACGCAGAAGTGGAATTATAATTCCAGCTTATGGAACCACTGCAGATAAAGGGCAGTTTTTTAGAAATTTTGGTTATTTTTGGGCAATAAGCGATTATACTGATTTAGCTTTAACAGGAGATTTCTACACACGTGGTGGGTATGGTTTTAGAGGACGTGGCAGATATGCTAAACGTTATAATTATTCTGGTATGATATCTGGCGGTTTTAGTAATATTCACGTAGGAGAAGAAGGTGACCCAGATAGAATTGAAAGAAAAGATTGGAATCTGTTTTTATACCATCAGCAGACTATTGACCCTACTATGTCCTTAAATGTAAATATGCAATTTGTGTCTTCTACATATTTTCAAAATAACAGTTTTAATACTAACGAATTATTAAATCAACAAATTATTTCTAATGCAACTTTTAATAAAAGATGGGAAGAAAGTGGTAATAGTTTAACCTTAAACTATAATAGAACTCAGTATTTAAATAATGGGAATATAAATGAAGTATTGCCGAGCGTAAGTTTTAATAAAAATTTCGATTTCCCATTTAGACGTGAAGATGCTGATACAAGAGATTTAAAGTGGTATGAATACATTGGTTACCAATATGATGGTAGATTTTTGAATAGAAGAAATAAATTAAATGGAATTTTAAATATTAGAGGTGGAATAGAGCATAATTTAAGAATTAGTGCTAATCCAAAAATTGGATATTTTAATATATCGCCAAGTTTAAATTATACAGAAAAATGGTATAATAAAAGAATTGAGTTAGTTAATGAAGAAAATAAAATTATTACTAGAGATGTTAAAGAGATAAATTTTGTTAGAACTTTTGATTTTAATCTTTCTGCCTCAACAAAAATTTATGGATTAATGCCAATAAATAATTTGGGTATAGATGCATTTAGGCATACTTTAACACCTACAATTTCTTATAATTATTCGCCAGATTTTTCAAAAGACTTTTGGGGTTATTATAGCACAGTTATTGATAGCACCGGAAGAATTATAAGATATGATAAGTTTAATAATGAAGTTTTTGGAGGAGCTAGTTCATCAGAAAGACAAGCTATAAGTCTTTCTTTGGGGAATGTTTTTGAATTAAAAACATTAAAAGATTTGACGGATACTACTAGTCAAGCAAAAAAAATAACATTATTAAATTTAAATGCTTCTTTGTCATATAATTTTGCTGCTGATTCTATAAAGCTAAGTGATTTAAGTTTATATTATAGAACACAAGTGGGGGAATATTTTTATTTATCTGGTAATGTGAATTATACTTTTTATGATAATTACAAGGGTAATCCTATTAATAAATTTTTAATTAGTCAAAATAAAGGTCTTATGCGAATGACTAATTTTAGTATTTCTTTTGGAACAGATTTAACACCTGAAAAAATATTTGGTAAAAAAGAAGTTAAAGATACCACAAATTACGAAGAACAAACAGATGAAGCATTTATAACCAGAAATGATTATATTGCATTATATAACGAGCAACCACCAGATTATACTATACCTTGGACACTAGGCTTAACATTTAACTATATGTTAAATAAGCGTAATCCAGAAAACATTTATAAAACTTTTGGTATGTCTTTACGCAGCAGTTTAAGTTTATCTGAAAAATGGAAATTAACTATAAATGGAAATTATGATTTTGTTCAAAAAGAAATATCAGCACCTCAAGTAACAATTAATAGAGATTTACATTGTTGGGAAATGAATTTTACTTGGATACCTATTGGAAGATATAGAGGATTTAATTTTGAAATTAGGATGAAAGCACCTCAGCTAAGAGATATAAAAGTTACTCGGTCTAAAGGTATTTATAGTGGGTTAAGGTAAAATGAAAAAAAGATATTTAATTGACGGAAATAATTTATTACATAAGTTTCCAAAAAATAAATTAAATAGCTCAATAGATGATAGAATAGCTTTAGCACTAAAAATTGATAACTATTTTTATAGCAAAAATATAAGTTGCACCGTAATATTTGATGGCTTTAAAAAAGAAAGTATAAAAACTAATAAAATAAAAATTGAGTATTCAAACAACTTTACTGCTGATGAAATAATTAGAAATGAAATTGAAAGGGCAAAAAACACTAGGCTACTTACTGTTATTTCTAGTGATAATGAGATAATTGATTTGGCTAGAGTTTGTTCTTGCGAAGTAATTAAGAGTGAAGATTTTGTTAAAATGTTACAACGTGATAAAGACAATTTAGATGAAGAAAAGAAAATAATTAATAAATTAAATTTTTATAATTGGAATAAAATGTTTGGGGAATGATGAAAAAAATATTAGTTTTTTTAGTATTATGTTTTAATTACATGGGATTGTTTGCTATGGATATTAACAAGGTAAAAAAGGAAATTGAAGACTATTTAAGTAGTCAAAAAGGTGTTTTTTCGGTTGCATTTATGGAATTAGAGAATAAACAAAATATTATTTTGATTAATGAAAATGAAGTATTTCATACTGCTAGTACAATGAAAACACCAGTTATGGCAGAGATATTTCATCAAATAGATAGCGGAATTTTATCATTAAATGATACAATTTTAGTTAAAAATGATTTTACAAGTATTGTAGATGGTTCACATTTTAGCATAGATTTAAAGAGCGATAGTGGTTTAAGGATTAATAAATTAATAGGTGAATATACAACTATTTATAATTTAATTGAGGATATGATAACCAATAGTAGCAATTTAGCAACAAATATATTAATAGAAAAAGTTAGTGCACAAAACGTTAATAATTTAATGCGATCTATTGGTGCACAAAATATAAACATTTTAAGAGGAGTTGAGGATACTAAAGCTTTTGAAAATGGAATGAGCAATACTACAACCTCTTTAGATATGTTAAAAATTTATGAAGCTATATATTTTAATAAAATTGCAAAAAAAGAAAGTTGTGATATTATGATTGATATATTAAAAAAGCAAAATCATAATAATGTTATTCCCAAATATTTACCAAAAAGTGTTAAAGTTGCTCATAAAACCGGCACGATTGAAAAAGTTGTACATGATTGTGGAATTGTCTATCCTGAAAATGGGAAAAATTATATTTTAATATATTTATCAAAAGAAGTTGAATCTAATGATATTTCCAAGGAGATTGGAGCTAAGTTATCTGAAATGATTTATAAATCAATTATGGAAAAGTGATGCGATACTTGTTTTTAGGAGATTCAATAACAGAAGGTTTTAATACTAAATTATTTTTGTCTGATTATGATATAGATAATTTAGGAGTTTCTGGTCATAGCACAGTTGAAACTATTGAGTTATTAGAAAATACCAAATTAAAAGGTGATTATGATAAAGTTTTTATTTGTATTGGTACTAATGATTTAGCAAGAAATAGAAGTATTGAAGAAATAATAAAAAATATTAATTACATAGTTAAATTTATTTATAATTACTTAACAAATACAAAAGTTTTTGTTCATTCAATTTTTCCAACACGTGCTAATTTGCCAAGACCTAATAAAAAAATAATTGAATTAAACGAAATTTTAAAGAGTCAAAGCAAAAACTATAATTATATATTTTTAGATAATTATAGTGAATTTATAGATTCTGCTGGTCATTTAAAAGACGAATATACAGAAGATGGTTTGCATTTAACTAATTTGGCATACCAAAAATGGGCAGAATTAATTAAAAAATATTTAGACTAAACATGAAATTTATAAAATTTATTTTAATATTAATTTTAACTAAAACCAATCTTTTTGCAATAGATACTCTTACAGTTAAAGAGATTGGTAGTGGGGTAGTATATTATCATATAAAAACTGAAGAGCCGAATAATATTTATATATTAAAAATAAATCTATTAAAAAATAATGTTATAAAATCTGTAATAGCAGAAGAGCGAATAGGAAATAATGGGCAAACTGTAAGCCAAATGAGTAAGAAATTAAGCAATAGTGATTATGTTATTGCTGGTGTAAATTGTGATTTTTTTGGTGGAGAGCCATATCAATTTGAAAATAGTATGATTATTGATGGGGAATTTGCTAAAGGGACGAATATAAAGAGAAGTCTTTTTGCGATTACTGATAAGAAAATACCTTTTATTGACACGATTAAATTTATTGGTTATTTAAAAAATAAATCTTATGAATGGAGAATAAATAATTTAAATGTAACCAAAAAGGAAGATTCAATTAATATATTTAATAAATATTATAATATTCCACTGCAATTAAAAAATAACCAGGTTGCTTTTATACTAAAACCCTTAGTTAATAGTGTAATAAATCAGGAGCAAAAATATTTAGTTGTTTCAAAATATGAAAAAGAAATACCTAAGTTTTTATTTTCTGATAGACTTTTATTAATAATTAGAGATGATTTAGCTAAAGGTAAATTTTTTGTAAAGGATACTTTAGGAATTTATTTAGGTGTTGACCCCAAAATTGATAATATTTATCAAATGATTGGAGGTTTACCAAAAATATTATTTAGTGGAAAAACAATAAGTGATTTTAATGGAATTGAGGGATTAACAAGTTTAAAGTTTTTTGGTAAAAATCCGCGTACAGCAATTGGTTATGATGAAAAAAAAGAAAACTTATTTATTGTTGTTGTTGATGGTAGAGATGATAAAAACAGTGTAGGAATGACTTTAGCTGAGCTTTCAGAATTTATGAAAAACTTGGGATGCTATGAAGCACTAAACTTTGATGGTGGTGGTTCTTCTACAATGGTTATTAGAGATAGTGTGGTTAACAAACCTTCTGATATTACAGGTGAAAGAAAAGTATATAATGCTTTATTCGTGTGCGATTTGTTACTTGATGAGGATAATATTAATAGTCTATCTATCAGTTTAACAAAAAATGAATTATATGTTAACGAAACAACACAAATTGATATACAAGCATTTGATAAATGGGGCTATAAAGGGAAATTAAATAATAATTTAATAACTTATTATTATGATAAAGATTATTTAGAAATAAATGATGGGACAATAAAGGCTTTAAAAAAAGGTGAAACTAAAATTACATATAAATATAAAAACTTTTTAGGTGATATTTATTTAAAGATTTATTAAAGGTTAATATGCAGAAAAGTTTTAACTTTAAAGTTACATTTAGTGGGGTAGTAAGGGTTTTAAGTTTTTTAATACTTATTTATATAATTGATTTTGTGCTAAAATTAAAAGACTATGACTTGAATACTAAATGGAATATTATTTTTATAATTGGTGGTATAGAAATTTTATTTTTCTTTTCTATTACCAAAATAATTAATTTATTAGTTAAATTAAACGAAACCTTAAAGAATAGAAATGAAAATTAAGTTATTTATTATAATATTATTTATTTCTTCTGTATTTTATGCACAAAAGGAAGATTATTATATTCACTTTAATAAAGCATATAGTAAATATGATAAAAAAGATTTATGGGGCTCTGTAAAAGAATATACTAAATACATTGAAAAAATTAAAACTGACCCTGATGCTTATTACAATCGTGCTATTGCTTATTTTGAATTAGGAGAATATGCTAACTCGATAGCAGATTACGATACAGTTTTATTGATAGATAGCTCTTATTATCCGGCTATTTTTAATAGAGGTAATTCCAAGTTATTTGGTGGGGATTATTTAGGTGCTGTTGAAGATTTTAGCAAATATATTTTAATTGATAATAGTAATTTAAATGCATATTCCAATAGGGCGCACGCTTTTAATAAACTTGGTAAATATAAAGAAGCTATTGAAGATTTTACATATGTAATAAATAATGATAAAGAAGATATAATATCATATTTTTACAGAGGAATAGCATACGACAATGCTAAGCAATATGAAAAAGCAATAGCAGATTATACCAAAGTATTAAATCACACCCCAATATTTGCCGAAGGGTATTTTGAAAGAGCTTTAAGTAAATTTAGCTTATTAAATTTTAGGGGTGGGTGCGATGATTTAAATAAAGCCAAAAGTTTAGGCTATGAAAGAGCAGCAGATTTAGAAAAGATTTTTTGCAAATAAAAAAGCCCCAAATGGGGCTTTTTTATTTTAGTATTTTAGCAACTTACTATTTTCAAGCTTTTCATCTAATAAGTTTTCATCTTTAACTTTGAATTGTTCAGATAGTTCTTGTAATGTGTTAGTTAAATTGCGTAAATCTTCAATTGAATAAACAATTTCTTGAACAGATTTAGCGGTATCTGAAGTAACACTGCTAATGGCTTCTATATTTTTAGCAATTTCCATACTAGTAGTAGATTGCATGTCACTGGAGCTAACAACATCTTGGATAATATTAGTAATATTTTGTGAACCTTCGATAATTTTGTTAAGTGATTCATCAGCTTTTTTAGCTAGTTGTTTACCTTTTTCTACTTCCTCAGTTCCAGCTTTAATAGATTTTACAGCGTTGTTAGTGTCGTTTTGGATCTGTTTAATCATATGTGCAATTTCTTTTGTTGCATTAGCAGTTCTTTCGCTAAGTTTTCTAACTTCATCGGCAACAACTGCAAATCCACGTCCTTGCTCTCCAGCACGTGCAGCTTCAATTGCAGCATTTAGTGCAAGTAAATTTGTTTGGTCTGCTATATCGTTTATAACTTGAACTATTTCCCCAATTTGGTTACTACTTTCACCTAATTTTTTAATCAATTCAGCAGAATTTAATACAATATTTGCAATTGAATTCATGCCGTTAATTGTTTCTAGAACAATCTTGCCGCCTTCTTTAGCAAAATTACCAGCGGATTTTGCTTGTTCGGCTGCAAATCTAATATTACGGGACATTTCTTGTGCAGATACAGTCATTTGTTCAACAGCTGCAACAACCTCTGTAGCTTGGGCAGATTGCTCTTGTGTACCGGCTGCAACTTGCTCTGTTTGTTCTCTAATTTTTTCCGTTGCTTCGTTTGTGTGGATTATAACTTCTAAAACTTTTTCAAACATTTCTTTTACATTAGCAACTGCTTTAGAAAATCCTACAAACAATTTTGCAATATCATCATCTTGATTTGAGCTTAAATGTATAGTTAAATCACCTTTAGAAAATTTATTTATTGCTTCTAGCATAATTGCAGCACTATCGGATAAATACTTTTTCTCTTTATCTAATACTTCAAATGCTTGTTTAGATTTTTGCATTTCAAGCAAAAGTTGTTGTTCTTTTTGTTCTAGTTGTCTTTTGCTTTCTTGCTCAAATTCAAATTGCTTTTTAAGTTCTTCTTCTCTTTTTTTAATGTTTTTCATTCTGTTGTCATATACTCTATAACCAGCATATCCAAAAGCAATTATTAATAATGTATAAAACCACCATGTTTGATAAAAATAAGGTGTAAAGTAAAATTCCAAAGTTGCGCCTGTTTCGTTCCAAACTCCATCATTATTACAAGCAATAACTCTAAATTTATAATTGCCAGGTGATATATTGGTATAATATGCTATTCGTCTATTACCAGCATCAACCCAATCATCATCCACACCTTCTAACATGTATTTAAATTTTACACTTTGAGGATAAAGATAGCTAAGACCTGCAAAATGGAATTCAAATCTAGATTTACCGGCGTCTATTTCTATTGGTTGATAAGCAGAATACCAAACATCATCAACCATTATTCCTTCAATTACAACGGGTGGAATGTATGGGTTTTTCTGTAAATTATCGGGATTAATAGTTACAAAACCAGCCATTGTTGGAAACCAAAGGATCCCGTTTTTTGTGCGAATACCAGAAGGTTGTGAGCCTCCATTGCATTCTGTGCTTTTCATTCCATCAGATTTACCATATGCTATTGCATTTAATTTTTCTATTTTCCCATCTGCAACATCATTTAATTCGCTTTTTAGCGCCTTAAATATTCCTTTATTGCAACTAAACCAAAAATAGCCATTATTATCTTCTAAGATAACAAATATTAAATCATCAATTAATCCTTTTTTTGTGTCAATTACACTATATTTACCATTTTTTATTCTAGTAATTCCATTACCACTAGTGCCAACCCAAATAGTACCATCGGAATCTTCATGAATGGAGCGTATTAAATCTCCACTAAGTCCTTTTCGTTTATCAATATGGGTAAATGTAGAACCATTATAAACAAATATTCCTCCGTTTGTCCCAATCCAAATATTTTTTTTACTATCTTCAAAAATTACTTTAGGGAAGCCATTAGTTAATCCGTTACTTTCAGTAAATCTTTTAAAGCTTTTATCAGCATAATAAACAGAGGTACCACCACCATTTGTACCAATCCAAATATTACCTTTCGAGTCTTCGAAAAGTACACGCATAAATTCATTGCCAAGTTCTGCATCATGTTCAAACTTTTTTAATTTTCCTTGGGAATAAATCATCAACCCACCACCGCTTGTGCCTATCCAGATATCACCTCGAGAATCTGCTAAAATACATCTAACATTGTTGGAAGTTAACCCATCTTTATCAGTTAAAGATAAGGTAACTTTGCCATTAGTAAGTTTATTAAGTCCTTTATCATTAGTGCTAATCCAAATATTGCCATCCTTATCTTCTGTAGCAGACCAAACGAAATTGCTGTTTAAGCCTTCTGTTACAGTATAACATACAAATTTGCCATTTTTTAATCTATTAATACCATTGCCGTTGGTACCAATCCAAAGGCTCCCTTCTCTATCTTCAAAAAGAGAGAAAACAGAATTATTGCTTAGTCCTTTAGAAGCATCAAAAACTTCATAATTACCACCTCTAAATCTAACAAGTCCACCAACTGTGGCACCAAGCCATAAAGTTCCTTTGCTATCTTGATATAATGTGGTTAATCCGCCATTAGGAATACCATCAGCGGTAGAATAGTTTGTAACTTGACCATTATAAATTCTACTTAAACCAGCAATAGAAGCAAGCCAAATATTGCCTTGTTTATCTTCAAAACAATTTTGAATACTATTAGCTGAAAGCCCATTTTGCTGATTATAGACTTTAAATGTACTGCCATTGTATATTAAAAAACCGCCACCATCGGTACAAATTAATAAATTACCATTAGCTGCAGTTTTTATATTAGTTAAAATATTAGAGCTTAAGCCATTAGCTGTGGTTAATAATTGCCCCTTTTTACCATCATATTTAACTAATCCTTGTTGAGTTCCAAACCATAATATGCCATTTTTATCTTCGGTCATACTGTTAATAAAATCACTTGGGAAGCCATTTTCTGTGGATAAAGATTCAAAAATACCATTTTTATATTTAGTAACACCACCACCGTTTGTGCAAATCCATAAATAACCGTTACTATCTTCAAATAAAAAATTTACATAATTATTTTTTAGTTCGGGTGTGTTTCTAACGTCAAAAACTGTAAATTGAATTCCATCAAACCTAACAATTCCTTCTTGTGTAGCAGCCCAAATATAACCGTCTTTAGTTTGAATAATAGATTGAATGGAATTTTGAGGTAACCCGTCATCCGTTGTCCAAATATCTAATATGTATTGAGTGATTTTTTTTGAAGGGTCTAATCCATTAACTATACTATTTTGACCAAAAATTTGCGAATTAAAGACCAATAAAAATAATGCTAAGCATAAATAATTAAATAACTTATCAATTTGATTAAACATAGCTTATCTCAGTATAAATTATTATAGTTTACCCTAAAAAATACTAAAAATATTAGTAAAATAAAATGAAAAAAAAGGATAAAACTGTATTAAATTATTCTAATTATATAAGCTTTATATCGTTTAAGAAACTAAATTTATTGCGAACAGTAGATAATAAATTAAGATCTATTACATGATAGATAATTTCTTCATTAGATGAGTATTGATTTAATAATTCACCCAAAGGGCTAACGATTGAGCTAAAGCCATTATAAACATTATCGGGGTCTTTACCAACACGATTAACACCAATAAAATAAGCTAAATTTTCCAAAGCTCTTGCTTTAGTTAGTAACTGCCAATGTTCAATACGTTTTTGTGGCCAGTTTGCAATATTAATTAATAAATCAACTTTTTCTTTTGCATAAAGTCTATATAATTCAGGAAATCTTAAATCATAGCAAATTGATAAACCAATTTTTATATCATCTATTTTTGTAATTATAGGTTCTTTTGTAGAGTTAAAATATTTGTTTTCACCAGCAAAGCTAAATGGATGAATTTTTCTATATTTTGCTTTTATTAATCCTTTTTTATCTATATGAATTAAACAATTATATATATTTTCATCATCGCGTTCTATTAAACCAGCCATAATATCAGAATTAAATTTTTGAGCTAGTTTAATAAAATATGTTGTAGAAATTCCATCGATATCTTCTGCAAGTTTAGCAGAGCTAAATGTAAAGCCTGTTAAAGTAAGTTCAGGGAAAACTAGTAAATCAAATTCTCTATTTTGAGTGTTTAATAATTTGTCAATTTTTTCAACACTGCCTGCTGGGTTTTCCCAAGCAGGCGAGTATTGTACTAAACCTATTTTTAATGAATCTTTCATATTAACCTAAAATTACTTTTATATTAATAATGTCATCAGTAAAATTATCAGGATTAATAAAATTACTATCCGTTTTAATACCATTTACAAAAATTTCTTTAATACCATTATTAATGTGGTTAGGATTTTCGACATTAAGGGATATAGTTTTACCTCTAAAAATTCGTTTAACTGAATAACTATCCCAAGCCGATGGAATATTTGGATTAATTGTTATTCCATTTAATGAAGTTTGTAATCCGAGGATATAATCTAATCCAATTCTATACATCCAAACAGCGGTGCCAGTAAGCCACGAGTGACTTGCTTGGTTTTCTGTAGGATGTTCTGGGCTTGTAACATATTCTGAAAAAACATAAGGTTCTGTTTCGTATTGGTCAATATTTTTAGATGAATTTACAGGTAACATTTTAGAATAAACATCAAAAGCAGATTCTGCATCGCCATTAAGAATTGATGCAAGAACAAACCAAGATGAAGCATGATTAAATACTGCACCATTTTCTTTTTTACCCGGTACACATCTACTAATTAACCCAACATTATCTTCTACTTCTCTGTAAGCAGGGTAGCAAATTTGCATGCCGTAAGGGGTTAATAAGTATTTTTTACACGAGTCTAGCGCAGAATTAGCTCGTTCCTTAGTAGCACAGCCAGATATAACAGCCCAAGTTTGGGAATTAATAAAAATTTTGCCTTGTTTGTGAGCTTTTATGCCTAATGGTTCGCCATTATCGCGGAAAGCTCTAATATACCAATCTTCGTCCCAGCAATATTTATTAGTTATTTCTGCCAAATTATTATATGCTTTTTCCCATTCGCTAAGGGTTTCGACATCTTTTTTATATTTAAGTAGTTCAAAGGTCTTTTTGATTACATAAGCTAAAAAGAAAGCACCCCAAACAGTTTCACCTTTACCTTTAGGTCCAACATGGTCAAGGGTATCGTTCCAGTCACCGTTCATTATTTTGGGTAATCCGCGTTCAGTAGTAGCAGATAAAGCAAAGTTTATTGCTCGTTTTAAGTGTTCATAAACTGTTGCTTCGCCTTCATCGTAAAATTTAACTACTTCATCAAGAATCGAAAAATCACCCGTTTCGTTTAGGTATTCAACAATGCCAAAAGGTACCCAAAGGGGTGTATCGGAGTGGTTTGTTTTTTCTCCCCAATCAGTAAGTTTAAAGAAATTATGTAATGTTGAGCCATCTTTAAATTGAAATCTTAATGCATTTAATAGCCTAGCTTTAACTCTATTTGGATTTACAATTACAACACCAAGTATATCTTGAAATTGGTCTCGCATGCCTGTTCCAAAAAGTAATCCACCATGGTAATAGCCCGAATTTCGAGCCATATCAAAAGTAACAGCAGCTTGATATTGGTTCCATACATTAAGCATTAAATTAAAGTTTTCATCTGGTGTTTTACATTGTACATGATTTAGATAATTATTCCAATAATTTTTTAAATCTTTAAATTTATTATCTATTTCATCTAAGTTATTTAGTTTGTTTTTATTAATGTAATCATAATAAGATTCTTCTTTTTTTACAACAGTAAGAATAGTAGCAAAATTAATAGAAGAATTAGGGGATAATTCTGTTTTAGATTGAAGAGCGGCAACAGGGTCGCCAGCGGTTATTTCGGTATTACCCATAGTACTAGTTTCAATAGCAATGGGGTTAGCTTCGGAACGCCAACGTCCAATAAACTTATCTAAGCTACCATCAAAACCAGTAACTGGCAGGGTGTTAGTAAATAACAAATTATAACCCCATGCAATATTTGGTTGTGCAACCGATACTTTTTTGTTTAGCACCCAATACCTTCTTGTAGCAACAAGTCCATTTAATTCTTTATTAAAATTAATTTCAGTGAAATGCTTATCGTTAGGTTGATTAATAATATCATTTAAGGCGTTCCCCATCATTAATTCTGTAAAAGAATATATTTCCAGCTTTCTATTTTTGCCACTTAAATCAGTTAATTTAACTCTCCAAATTTCTGCGTTGGAGTCTTGAGGAACAAAATAAGTTATTTCTCCTTTAATGTTATTATAAACAGTAGTAATTTTTGTATAACCTTGTCCATGTCGGCATTCATAAAAATCGTAATTAATATCAATAGTAGGAGCCCAACTTAATGACCAATATTTACCGGATTCAGAATCTTTAATAATTACATATCTACCAGGTCTATCCCAAGGCAAACAGTTATAACGCATACGAGTTAATCGATTATCACGCGGTGAATCTAAAAAGCTAAAACCACCACCAGTGTGAGAGATTAAGCCTCCATAGTGCTCGTTCCACATGTAATTAAACCAAGGACGAGGTGTTCTTGGGTCTGTAATTACAAACTCACGGTTATCTTCAGAAAAATATCCATACTTATTTTTAATCATAGTTACCCTTTAATTTATAAATGTTAATTTAAATGTACTTATTTTTTTTGCACCTAAAGATGTAATAAATGAATTATTATTTAATATTTCAAGCTTTTTTAATTCTTTTTCTTCTAGTGTTACTTTTGTTACATCTAATAAATTTTCACTAAATGTAATAGAAGTTTCTTGTTCAAATTCAGTTGGATTATATACTCTAAGTATAAAAGAATTATGATTTTCTTCAGCTTTTTTTAGAGCACTAAATTGAATGTTTTTATTAGTTATATTCATAAAAGAAATATTAGTTAATGTACCATTTTTATTATCGCTAAACTCTACAACAGATAAAGGTATATTAAAAGCTATAGCTTTATTATAAACATCTGCATTATCCCAATTATTTTTATGAGGATACAAAGCTAATCTATAGCTGTTAAAACCTAAACATTGAGAACCTTTTTCGTAAGTGTAATCCTGCTTAGAAGAAGGTTGAATAATATAACGAAAGGCTCTAAAAAGGGTTATAGCTAAAGTTTTTTTAGAGTCATTTAATACTTCATATTCTTTTAATCCATCAACAAAAACCGCTAAACCTAATGTATCATCGCTAACATCTACAAAATGATGCATAGGGAAATCATACATTGGTTGCTCTACCCAATTGGAAGTATCAGGACGCTCTAAACTTCTTTTAACAACATCAAATTGTCCTTCTCCATACGAAAATTTTGCATCTAAATTAGTAGGGAACATGATACGTAAACGATGACTTTCTGAAAGATTATTTACATTTATGGTTAAATCTAATCTATCGGAATTTTTTACTAAATGAAGAATTAAATCAATCTTAAGCTCAGTATCAGAAATATTATTTTTTCGATTATCATAATCTTTAGGTATTACTAAAGTGTGACTAATTAATATTTTGCCACTTAAATGGTTATTCTCAATAATAGTAATATTTGGTTTTGATAATAAGGTATTGAAGAACGGTTCAAAAGGTATGTTAACCCAAGCGTGACCTTCTTCACCCTCATCGTAAAAGTAGCCTAAATTTTCAAAATAAATATTTTCTAATTTATTAAAAATATTAAAAGTACCATTTTCATTTACTGTAACTTTAATAAAATCATTTTCCAAAATATTATTGTTTGCTATATTTATTTTTTCATAATTTAAGTTATAATCAATTAATTTAATAGTATTTACGCTAAATGGGGAAACTTTTGTTAAATCTAAATAGCCCTCGTAAGTTTTCATATTTAAGTACATGGGTCTATCAATCATTTGCTCTAAAACAGGTTGAGTGTCATATTCTTTGGTAATTGCAAAATCAATTATATTACCTTCAATGTCAATAAATTTAGGATTTTCTAAAGTGTAAACTTTTGGAATATCTAACCATACTTTTAGAACATCGTTTCTAATAATGTTTGTTGTGTTAACAATTGCAAAATTAACATCATAAATTTTATTGTATTTAGTATTAAAGTTATAAAAAACAGATGTATTAAGCTGTGGAATAATAAATTTAAGGGCACGTTCAAAAACACCTTTGGAAATTTCAATTGCGTTTTTATATCTAAACATCATATCGTTATGAATAGAATCTAAACTGCAACCGCCAATTGAATCGTGTGCAGAATTTTGTATAATTAACTCCCATGCAATATCAATATAGTTATCATTAATATCTCTGCCAAGTAAGGCAGAAAAGACATTAAAGGGTTCCGCATAAAACTGAAGCCTTCGTTCAGCTTCAAAATTAGCTTGCTTTAAATACATTCTTGCACTTGTGGTATAACCATAAAGATTACCACTGCGCAAATCGAATTGGGCACTTCTTCTTTCACCATTAACAACTTTAAGACTATTAATATCTACTGAGGAAAGTAAAGAATCAGAGTAATCTTCCAAAGTACTATGTATTACATTTAAATTAGGGAATGTTTTTTTTATATCTTCTATAATTTTAACAGTTTTAATATTTGGACCACTACTATCATGACCTTCCATCCAAATAACGTTTTGTGTAGTGAAATCGTTAACTTGATTTTCTATAATTGCATTTACTTGTTTTTCTATATTTTGCGGATAATATTCATTAGCAGGAGCAGGGATAAAATAATCCTCATCATGCATAACTTCATCAGCAAAATTAAAATGGGTTCCACGTTTCCAGTTATGTTCAATATCACTAAAAAACTCGTTATGAACAACAGGTCTATAAATATAGAAATAAAAGTTATAGCGTGGCATAGTAGAAAATCTAGAAGAGATTGCTTTTGTACCATCTGCACCAATCCATAAAAACTCTGCTTTAGGGCTATCTATAGAGTTAATACCTCTATAGAACATAATTAAGTTAATATCAAAACCGGCGTAAATTTGAGGGAGCTGACTTATTTGACCCCAAGAAAAGGGGGAGTAACCAACTTTAGAAACGCGTCCATATTTTTTGGCTGTTTTATGACCTAATAATAAATTACGTATTAGATTTTCTCCACCTACCTGAAACTCTTCAGGCAAAATGTACCAAGGTCCAACAAGTAATCTTTTTTCCAAAATAAATTTTCTAAGCAATTCCTCTTTGTGCGGTCTAATTTCTAAATAGTCTTTTAATACAATTGATTGACTATCTAAATGAAATGCTTTATAATTAGGTTCGCTTTCTAAAATTTCCAAAACTTTATCAATCATATCAACAAGCATTTGTCTATTTCTTTGGAATGGATAGCGCCATTCTCTATCCCAATGTGTATTAGAAATTACATAAAATACTCTATTCATAAATAATCCTCTATATCAATAATAAATGGTGTTTTAAAATTAACTCTGGAATGCCACCATAAGAAATAATGGAAGCTGCCTCGAAGTTGTGGTTAGTTGTTTGAGCAAAAGGAACGGCAATAGAGCAACCAATACCAGCTGCACGAATAGCAAATGTTCCACTTTCGCTATCTTCTATACCAATAACATTTATAAATTCTTCTTTTGGAACATGCAAATTGTGTAAAGCAATGCTGTATAAATCTCTATGAGGTTTTAATCGAATTTCATTGCTATCACTTGCGGTAACAATGGTATCATAAACAGAATTATAGTTAGAATAAAAACTGATTAATTTTTCTTTAATTTCCTCAGGTAAATTTAAATTTACAATTTTTTTCCTTATTTCATAAAATAATTCATTTAGTACAATATTAGCTTCGTAAAAAATAGAGGAAGTAACAATCCCAATTTTACATGGGGACTTAACAAATATTTCTGAAAGTTTTTGTAAAATTTGTTTTGCTTCTTCAATGCTAAAATGTTCAAATGTCCTAGGATTTTTTTGCTTAAGTTCATTAATCAATATTTCTGCAAAGTAATCTGTATAACCCAAAAGTTTTCCCTTAATTAGTGCTAAAAATGTAATAATACCGGGCATTGGTTCAATTAAAGATTTATCTGGATTATTAAATAGTTCAGTAGCAATTTGTTTACTTTCACCATTATTAATTCTGTGTAAAATTTCGTGATATTTGTAATAATAAATATCAATACCAATTTTAACTAAGTGTGAAAATATGTGAGGATCGAAAGCAGGGGAATAATTATTAAGCAAAGAAATTAAATTTTCATTTGTATCAAAATCAGCAAAATTATTATATGTTTTTAAGTTAATAAATGCTTTATCATTCAAGATATCCAATAAATTAAATAGTGTCATATTATTTAAAATTTCATCTTTTCTTACTTTATCTTTACCAAAAATTAATTGCCAAGTAATTGCTTGAATATAAGCTTTAGAAATGAATTCAGGAATAAAGAAATTATTGTACCTATTAATCAAAAATTCTACATGTTTAGTTGTACTATTACCAATAACATTAGGGTAATCCATTAATTTGTCCAATCCGTGCCAATCCATAACAGTTAATTTACCGCTCATTACTCTAATCATAAATTCAAGGGAGTATAAACATAATTCTTCGGTAGTTGTAGTTGTGCCATCCATATCGGTTACAAAGGCAGCGATGTGATCTCGCTTTGTATTAACTTTATGAGCTAATGGCACTATTTCGTAAGGTGGAAAGATATTTTGCGGATTGTTTATAATGGCAAATTCTTCACTTAACTGATTTAACAATTCTTTAGCTAACTTATTAGATATAATTTCATTTTTAGCCATTTTTTATCCTTCTATTAATTTAATTCCAAAATTCAACAAGTCATTTACTTCGTCTTCACTTTCAGCTTCAGCATAAATTCTAACTAAGGGTTCAGTTTCAGAAGCACGTAATAATAGCCAACGAGGATTTCCATCTAAATAAAATTTAATTCCATTAACAATGCCTCTGCTACTATAAAAAATATTAATATCTTTAACTAAATATTTACTAATATAAGTTAAATTATTTTTTAATAGGTTAGGTAAAAGATTAATACGGTCATCTTTGGTATAATGAAAATCTACTCTATCATAATAAATATTTCCAAAAATTGTGCGTTTATAATTTACATAATTAGAAAGCTTACTATAGCCTGAGTTTGCAAGCATTTCTAAAAGAATTAAAGATGAAAACAAACCATCGCGCTCTGGTAGGTGAAAGCCATAACCAAAACCACCACTTTCTTCACAGCCGAAAACAATATCATCAAAAATCATTTTTTCTGCAATATATTTAAACCCAACTTGAACGTCATAAACTTTAACCTTATTGCTAAAATTAATAATAAGTTTATCCGTAACGGAAGAAGTTTTTACTAAATTACCACTTAATTTTTTAGTGTTAATCAAATAATCTGCAATTAACAAAATAGTTTCTTGTGCACTTAGCCATAAGCCATTATCAAGCATAACGCCAACCCTATCTGCATCACCATCGTTTGCTACACCAAAAGAGTAATTCCCATTTTTTAATTCTATTGATAATGGTTCCAAATTTTTTTCAATAGGTTCTGCATATCTATTGTAAAAGTTATTAGATGGGGTGCCAAAAATAGTATCTACATTAATAATATCTTTTAATAATAATGATAAATAATTGCAGCCAGCACCACCCATGCTATCAACTAATAAGTTTAGACTAGAATGTTTTAGCTTTTCAATATCAATAAGTTTTAAAATAGCCTTTTTATAATCTTCAAATAAATCAATCTTTTTTATTAAATTTGTGCTTTTTTTAATAGGGGATTTATATAAAAGAGTTTCTACTTTTTTGGTTTCTTCAGTAAAAAAAGGAGCTCCAAAATGGGACTTAAATTTAACACCATTATAAATTGAAGGATTATGAGATGCAGTTATTACGACACCTGCTGTTGCATTATAATTTTTTACAGAATAAGAGACTATAGGAGTGGGGATAATTTTATCTGATAATAAAACATTAATGTTATTACCGGAAAGAATTTCAGCAAAAAGAGAGGAAAATTCAGGAGATAATCTGCGGCTATCGTATCCAATAACAACAAGAGGATTAATAGGTTTAATAATAGTATTAATGTAATCTGCAAATGCTTGAGCAATTGCAGAAACTGAATTTTCATTCATTTCAGAGTCTAACAATCCTCTGTAACCATCTGTACCAAAAATAATACTCATAAAAATTTAAATTTTGTTTGATAAATTAGTTCTAATAAAAGATGATAATTCATCGTATTTTACGCTTCTTAAAGGTATGTTATTTTTAATAGAAATAGCTGCTAAAGCACCACATGCTTCACCAGTAGCAGCAGATGTTGGCATTATTCTAAGTGCAGCGTGACCTTCTCTCGTTGCAGAAATACATCTACCAGCTGCTAAAAGATTTTCAGAATCTTTAACTAAAAGCGCCCTTAAAGGTATTTCGTAATATTCGCCTTCGGGAAGTTCTTCCATAACGCTTTCTTCACCTTTTTGACCGTGAATATCTATTCCATAACAACCACGTGCAACGGCATCATTAAATTTTTGTCCTTTTCTAATATCATCACCTGTTATTACATAATCACCAATTACTCTTCTAGTTTCTCTAACTCCAACATGCATAGCGGTTTCTAAAAGAAAAGCATCTTCAAAGCCAGGAATTTCATTAATCAAAATATCAACAACTTCTTTAACTTGTTTTCTTCCAATAATTTCAGCCATTGTAATTTGTAATGTGTTAGAGCCATCAAGACCTAATATGTTGGTTGTGTTAAATGATGCCTCGCGAGAAGAGGGAAGAGTAGTATAGAAGATATATTGAACATCAGGATTTAATCTTTTTTCTTCAATTGCTTTTTTAACATTACTAAAGTAACCGGCAACAGAAATTATTTTATTTAAATCAAAATTGTAATCCATCCAATTAAAAAAGTCATGTTTATTGTTTTGTACATATTCCAAAGCTTTTATAAAATTAATTCCACCCATCCTAAAGAAAAGGGTAAGTGCCTGTAATTTGCCACTAATTTCATCACCTTTAACATAGGGAAAGTTACCTAAATAGGCTAAAATAGCATCACCGGATGTATCGATAAATACTTTAGCTGTAACAATAATTTCTTTACCTTCAGAAAAAATAGTTATAAAATTAATAGAATTGTTTATTTTATTTACAGATAAAATTTGGACATTAAATAAAACATTAACATTGCTATCTTTAACAAGATTATAGGCAGCATTTCTAAAGGAATTAGCATAAAAGCCATTATCAATCATTCCATTATATAAACGCATGTTATTTTCAAGGTCCTCAAAAATGCCACGAACTAATGTTTCTCCATTAACTTGATGTTTCATAAAAGGAGAAACCATGCCAGCGGTACTCATCCCACCTAAAAAAGGTAAATGTTCACAAAGTAAAACCTTAGCGCCTAATTTACCAGCTTTAACTGCCGCACTAATGCCAGCAATTCCAGCCCCAACCACAACTATATCGTATTGTAAGTATGTCATAAAATTAAAAATTAATAATATAAATTTACGAAAATTATAAAGTACTTAAAAATTATTAAGTAATAAATAATTATAAAAAACCCCTGCAAAGCAGGGGTTAAAGTATTTATGCAAATATCAAAAGATATAAAATTGCTAAAATAATAAACCATAAAACACTTTCCATTAAATAAACAGGCCATAGCCTAGCAAGTTTATTAAGGAAAGACTCTGATTGAGATATTTTTTCAGACATAGTCTCCTCGATTTTTATTTAATTAAATTAATTAGTCAATTTAGATTAAATAAAATATGGAGGTCCTCTAAAACTTAATTTATCTGGGGTAAAAGAATCTAATTTATAATAAATATGTAAGTTACTAGAATATATAGATGATAATTTAACACATGTTAAATTTTGGGGTGCAAAATCAAAAAAATGATAAATTCTGAAATTATCAAAAGTCTTAAGATTTTTAGAAGGATTAAAATTAAAATTTACAGAATATTGAGATGAAGCTTCAAAAGAGGCAAAATCTGCCTTAAAGGAATTTAAAGAATTAAAAGATTGAGAGCTAAAAATAAAAGAAAGTTGCGCTGCTATTAAAAAAATAGCAGGCAACAAAAATTTATTAAAGGTTCTAAAATAATTAAGCAATTTTAAACACTAAATTAATAACATAATAAGTTAAAGCAGAAAAACTTCCTGAAAGGGGAATGGTTAAAATCCAAGCCCAAAGGATATTTCTAGCAACACCCCAACGTAATCCACCACGTCCATTTTTTGTTATTCCAACACCAGCTATAGAGCCAGTAATTGTGTGAGTAGTACTAACAGGAATACCAAAAATAGTAGCTAATATGATAGTTAAGCCAGCAGAAGTTTCAGCACTAAAACCTCCAAAAGGATTAAGTTTAGTCATTCGCATTCCTAAAGTTTTAATAACTTTCCATCCCCCAACTAAGGTACCAAGAGCAATAACAGTATGGCTAGAAATAACAACCCAAAAAGGAACTTCAAAGGATGGTATTAAAGCATTAGTAGCTAAAACCATTGTAATAATACCCATAGTTTTTTGAGCATCATTAGCGCCATGCGATAAGCTATAAAGTCCTGCAGAAACTAATTGTAATTTTCTAAACCAAAAATCAACTTTATGAGGTTGTTGGTATCTAACAATCCATAAAGTAACAAGTGAAAAAACTATAGATATACCAAAACCAATAATAGGAGCTAAAAATATAAAAATAAAAACTTTAATAAATCCAGAGGCAATAATTGCTTGAGCACCTGCCTTAATTAAAGCAGCACCACCCAAACCACCAATAATAGCATGGGATATACTAATAGGGAACCCCATATGAGTAGCAACAGCGCTGGTAATAATAGCACCAACTAAAGCCGAAAAGATAACTAAATTAGTTACCACATCGGCAACTACAATTCCGCTACCAATAGTTTTGGCTACACCAACACCAAAAGTAAAAGCAGCAATAAAATTAAAAAATGCTGCCCAAGCAACAGCTTGTGTAGGTGTTAAAACTCTAGTAGATACGATTGTAGCAATCGAATTGGCGGCATCGTTCATTCCATTGTAAAAATCGAAAATGTATGCCATCAATATGATAATTAAAGGGAATATTATTATAGGAGATATTTCCATAAGTCGTCTATTTTAAGAATTTTTTATGTAAATAGTTAAAATTTGATTAGCACACTGTTGACATTTATCAACGGTATGTTCAAGCATTTCTAACATTTCCTTTTTTTGAAGCAAGGTTAATACATCTTTTTCTTCTGCAAATATTTGTTTAAGAGTTTGCTGGAATAATAAGTCTGCTTCTGCTTCAATATCTTTAACTATTTTTATTTCATTTATGGTGTTTTTGCCGGATTTTAGTTCTGCTATTGCAGCTACAAGTTCCTTAACTGAAAGGGCAATCATATCTACTAGTTTATCAGCAGAATCCATAAATTTTTGAAAATTATAGATTTCAATTCTAATAACTAAGGATTTAATGGAATCACTTATACCTTCAATTCTTTTAGCTAAAGCTAAAATGTCTTCCCTATCAAAGGGAGTAATAAATGTTTTGTTTAGTCTTTTAACAATTCTAGAAACAACTTCATCACAGCGATGCTCTAACGATTTAATACGTTGAATGGTTTCGTAGTTATATGGCAATTGTTTAAAAAGTTGCTGATTTAGCAATGCCATTTCGTATACATTTGATATTAATTCGTTAAAATCATCAAAATATTTGTCTTCTTTAGGTTTAAAGAATTTTAACATATTTATGTCCATAAAAATTATTTTTTAACAATTTGTAAATCTATGGTTAATTCCAATTAAAATCAATTATTATTAAAAACTTAACAATTAATTAACAAAGGTAAATTTTATGTTTTTTTTATAAAATTAAACAATAATTTTTAAATTTAATTATATTTGTATATTATAAAAAAAAAGGAATTGAAAATCAAAAATAATAGAATTATTGTAATTGGAGGTAATGCTGCAGGACCTGCGGCTGCTGCAAAAGCAAAAAGAACTAATCCATCTTCAGAAGTTATTTTATTAGAGGCAGGTGAATTTATTTCTACTGGAAGCTGTGAGATACCTTACTTATTTAATAATATAATTTCTGATTACAAAAATATTATTTTTTATGATGAAAAATCTTTTTTTGAAGATAAAAATGTAGTTGTAAAAACAAATAGTTTGGTAAAATTTATAGATAGGAAGCAAAAAAAATTATTAGTTTATAGTTCTAAGGAAAACAAAAATTATGAATTAGAATATGATAAATTAATATTAACAACAGGTTCTTACGTTCCAGATATTCCAGAATTAATATTAAAGTATTCTAACTTTTCTAAAATTAAATCGGTTAAGGATTATATATATATTTCTAATTACTTTAAGAATAATAAAATAGAAAAAGTTTTAATTATTGGTGGGGGTTATACGGGATTAGAAATTGCAGATACAATTTCTAGTTTAGGAGTTAAAGTAATAATTTATGAAAAAAGAGAGGTTTTTGCTAATTACAACGAAGAGATTAAAACCTACATAAAAACCTTAATTAAGCAAAAACAGATTGAATTAATTGAAAATGCCGAAAAAGTAATATTTATTAATAAAGATGACAAAATAACTAATTATAAAATTGAAGGTAAAATTATTCCCGTAGATTTTGTAATACAGGCAACGGGTGTAAAACCTAATAACTTTTTGGCAGAAAGTGCTGGTTTAAGTATAGGTAAATTTGGAGGATTGAAAGTAGATAATAAATTGAAAACAACTGATCCAAACATATATGCTGCAGGTGATAATATTGAAGTAACGGAGCATATAACAGGAAAGCCTATTTATTATCCTTTAGCAACAGTAGCAAGAAATTTTGGGCATATTGCAGGAGAAAATGCTGCTGGGGGTAATAAAGTAGTAAATCCAATTATAAAAAATACTACCTTTATTTTCCACAATAAAGCATTTTCATTTGTAGGATTAAATCTAAATGAAATAAAGACCTATGGGTATAACTATAAATATGTATTTGCTTCAGCAAATAGTTTGGTTCATGTAATGCCGGGTTCAGATAAAGTACATGGATATTTATATGTAAATAAGAACAATGGATTAATTTTGGGTGCTGAGTTATGGGGAGAGAAAGTTGTAGCAAATTATGCAGATATTATATCTATATATATAAGAAAGAAAATTAAAGCAATTGACTTAGAAAATGAATATTTTAATTACTCGCCACCATTATCACCAATGATAAATTTATTAAATATATTTGGTCAAAAATTAAAAAAGGAAATGTAAGATGTTAAAAGTTTTAGATAATCCATTAGTAAAAAGAGATATTACATATTTACGCGATAAAGAAACAAAAGAGTATCAGTTTAGATTAGCATTAAAGCGCATATCTTTTGCATTAGCCATAGAAGTTGGAAAATTTTTAGAATTAGAAGAACGTGAAGTAATAACACCATTAGAAAAAACAGTTGGATTTAAGTTAAAACATCAAATAATATTAGTTCCGGTTTTACGAAGCGGGTTAAGTATGGTTGATGCTTTTACAGAAATGATACCTGATGCAAAAGTAGGACATATTGGGTTGCAACGGGATGAAAAAACTTTAGAGCCAATAGATTACTACTACAAAACACCAAAGAATTTAGATAAAGCAAAGGTTTTGGTATTGGATCCAATGCTTGCTACCGGTGGGAGTGCAAATGCAGCAATTGAATTTTTGAAAAAGAAGGGAGCATGCAACATATTTTTTGTTAGTTTGATTGCTGCTCCAGAAGGAGTAAAAAAAATACAAACCAATCATCCCGATGTAGAAATTTTTACTGCTGCTTTGGATAGAGAATTAAATGAAAATGGATTTATTTTACCTGGTTTAGGAGATGCGGGTGATAGGACGTTTGGTACTTTATAAATTATTTATTTTTTTATTTTTTAGTATAACAATTTTTGCAGGGAACTTTCCAAATAAAACGGTTGATAAAATAATAAATCAAGGGGCTGATTATTTACTTAATCATAATTATGAAGCAGCAAGGTATAAGTTTATAGAATTAAATAACTTATTCCCAAAAATTCCTTTAGGTAGGGTGTATTTAGCTGTTTTAGAAATTGCTAAATCAGTTGATTATGCGGAAAAATTTAATGAAACAAAAATAGAAAAACTACTTAATGAAGCTAAAGATTTAAGTGATAGTTTATATAAATCTAATAAAAAGGATTTATGGAGTAATTACTATGTTGCTTTATCTAGTGGATACTATGCATATTACAAAGGGATGATAGGTGATTATTTATCGGCTTTTTCTAATGGATTAACTTCAATATCATATTATGAAAAATGTTTAAGTATAGACTCGCTATTTTATGATAGTTATATAGCTTTAGGAACTTATTACTATTGGAAAAGCGCAAAGACAAAAGCTATTAGTTGGTTACCATTTGTAAATGATGATAGAGCTTTAGGCAAAAGATTACTTGAAAAAGCTATAAATAAAGATACATATGGACATTTTTTAGGAGCCTATAGCTTAGTATGGATTTATATAGATAATAAAGAATATACAAAAGCATTAAAGCTATGTGAAGAAGTACTAAAAATATATCCTAAAAATAGATTATTTAAGTTATCTTTAGCAAGAATTTATACAGAAACAGATAAAAATAAAGCTATTGCACTTTATCAAGAAGTCTTAAATACAATAATGGAACTTGATAAAAATAATCATGTTATAGAGATTGAATTAAAGCATAAAATAGCAATGCAATATAATGATTTAGGAAATTATGAAAAAGCTTTAGATTATTGCAATAATATTTTAGGAATTAAATTAAAAGATCAATATGCAAAAGAACAGCTTGCTACAAGATTAAAAAGAGTTAAAACATTGAAAGCTGAATTAAAAGAAAAACTAAATAATTAATTTGAAATTTTATATAATTTTTTTTAACATAGGATAAAAAATTGTAATATATGTCGCTATCCCAAATAAAATTAAAAAAGATGTTAGATGATTTACTTTTGGCGTGTAAAAGTAATTTGCCGAAAGTAAATGAAGACTTAATAACCAAGGCGTTTAATTTAAGTGCAGAGTCACACAAAAACGATACGAGAGAATCGGGAGCACCATATTTTACACATCCCTATGCCGTAGCACGCATTATTGTTGATGAAATACCACTTGATGATACTTGTGTTATTGCTGCTTTACTACACGATGTAGTTGAAGATACAGAAGTTAGCTTAAAGTTTATTCAAAATGAGTTTGGTAAAGAAGTTGCAGATATAGTGGACGGAGTTACCAAAATAAGTGGTATTTTTAGAGGGTTGGAAATTCAAAAAGCAGAAAATTACCGAAAGCTTGTTATATCAATGATAAATGATGTAAGAGTGATTTTGGTAAAATTTGCAGATAGACTAGATAATATGCGAACGCTAAATTACTGTTCTCCAGAAAAGCAGATGAGAATAGCAAGTGAAACATTAGAGATATATGCTCCTTTTGCACATCGGTTAGGTTTGGGGCAACTAAAATGGGAAATGGAAGATCTAGCTTTTAAGTATTTGAATAGAGAAGCTTATGATAACATAGCACGTAAAGTGGCTAATACAAGAAGGGATAGAGAAGCTTATATTGAAAGATTTTGTGCTCCCATAATAGAAAAACTAAATGCTTATGATCTTAAATATACAATTGGTGGTAGACCAAAGCATTTATATAGTATCTATAAAAAGATGATAAATCAAAATAAAAGTTTTGAAGAAATATATGATATATTAGCAGTTAGAATAATTATTGAAAAGAATGATCCCGCTCTTTGCTTTTTGGCAGTTGGTGTAGTTAATGGAGTATATAAAAACGTTCCAGAAAAATTTAAAGATTATATTACTGTTCCAAAGAAAAATAATTATCGGTCAATTCATAATACAGTTGTTGGACCGGAAGGAAAGTTAGTTGAAGTTCAAATAAGAACTAGGGAGATGCATGAAATTGCAGAGCGTGGAATTGCAGCACATTGGAAATATAAAGAAAATGTAACTAAAAGTAATTTAGATGTAGATAGTTGGATAAATTGGGCTAGAGATATTTTTGAAACAACTGGAAAGGGAGAAAATCCAAAAGAATTAATAACCACATTTAAAGTTACATTAAATCAAGAAGAAATATTTGTATATACACCAAAAGGAGATTTAAAGAAACTACCTGCAAATTCAACTCCAGTAGATTTCGCATTCGAAATTCATACAAATATAGGTTTACATTGTATCGGAGCAAAAGTTAATGGTAAAATTGTTCCATTAGATACGATTTTAAAAACTGGTGATCAAGTAGAGATTATTACATCAAAAAATCAACATCCAAATAGAAGTTGGTTACAATTTGTTCAATCAAGTAAAGCTAAATCGCATATTAATAAGTATTTAAACAAAAAAGAAGAAAAATTAATAGAAGATGGTAAAGAAATATGGGATAAAAAGCTTAAAAAATTAAAAAGGGTACTTACCACTGATGAACTAAATAAAATAATAAAAAAACTAAAATTTAATAACTTTAATGAATTTTATAGTGCAATAGCATTAGATAAAGTAAAAGTAGATGATATATTTATTGAGGAGGAAAGTCATAAACAAACACCAGCAGAATTAAAGTTTGAAGAATTTGCAAACATTACAAGAACTGATATTGGTGGAGTAATAATAGAAGGTGATGTTAAAGGGATTAATTATTCTTATGCAAAATGTTGTAATCCAATACCAGGTGACCCAATAGTTGGCTTTATTACAACTGGTGAAGGTATTAAAATTCACAGAAAAAATTGTGAAAATGTGTTACAATTGGGAGCAAAGTATCACGATAAATTTATTAAAGCGGAGTGGTCAAAATCTATTCAACAAAACTTTGTAGCAGCGCTTTCCATTAAAGGAGAAGACTCGCCCGGGTTACTTATTACTATAACTAATAATATTAACTCTTATAAAAATACTAATATTAAAGGAATTAACTTAAATACAGAAAAAAATCATTTTAGTGGAATAATATCAGTATATGTACAAGATTTAGAGCATTTAAATAGATTAATTGAAAGACTTAAAAAAATACATGGTATATATTCTGTAGAAAGATTTGAGAATAGCGAAAAGTAAGATGGATAAAAAGCGAATAATAGGGATAGATTACGGAGATAAGCGAGTAGGTATTGCAATTAATGATCCTTTGGGAATCTTTGTTTATCCATTAACAACATTATTAAATGATGAAAAATTGATAATAAATATACAAAAAATAGTAAAAGATTATAATGTAGAAAAAATAGTAATAGGTTATCCATATAAAGAAGATGGTAGCAAATGGGAAGTAACAGAAAAAATTGAAAATTTTGCACAAATAATAAAAGAAAAGATATTAAATGATGTTGAATTTTATGATGAAAGATATAGTAGTGAATTAGCAAAAACGAGGGTAATAGAATCTGTAAATAAACGGAGCAAGAGGAGAGATAAAGGGATAATAGATAAAAATGCTGCAGCAATAATATTAGAGGATTATCTAAGAGAAAAAAATCTAATTTAGGTAAAAAATAGTTAAAATATATTTGACATTTTTAAAATATTAAGTTATTTTAGTTAATAAATAATCTAGAAAATGGGAGCATATTTATGACATTAGATGCACTTGGAATGATTGAAACCAAAGGTTTAGTAGGTGCAATTGAAGCTGCTGATGCAATGGTAAAAGCAGCAAAAGTAGAATTAATAGGAAAAGAAACAATTGGTGGTGGATACGTTACAGTAATGGTACGCGGCGATGTGGGGGCAGTAAAAGCTGCTACAGATGCTGGTGCTGCTGCTGCACAAAGAGTTGGCGAATTAGTATCAGTACACGTAATTCCAAGACCACATACAGACGTTGAATTAATTCTTCCTAAAAGACCAAAACAATAATGGAATTAGCACTAGGATTAATTGAGACAAAAGGTTTAATTGGTGCAATAGAGGCTGCCGATGCAATGCTGAAGGCAGCCAACGTTAAATTAACCAAAAAAGAAAAAATAACTGCAGCTATGGTAACAATTGAAGTTGTTGGTGAAGTTGCTGCTGTGCGAGCAGCTGTTGATGCAGGCGCTGCTGCTGCACAACGTGTAGGACAATTAATTTCTGTGCATGTTATTCCAAGACCTGATGACCAATTAGAACCTTTTATTACAGAAAGTATAGTTAAACCTTCTACATCTAAAAAAGAAAAGAAACAAAAAGATGTTGGCATGGAGTCTTTATTTGATATTAAAGAAGAATACGAAGAACAAATAGAGACCGTTAGTTTTGATTACAACGAATTTCCAGAAGATAGTTTGGAAGAAAATGCTAATACTGTTGATATAGAAGAAGCAATTGCAGAAGTTGTTACAGAAGAAGAAAAATCTAAGTTAGAACAAGATTTATTTAATTCTGATAAAGAAATAATTGTGGAACAACAAGATACTGTTAAAGAAGAGAGTGAATTAAAAAATGAAATATCAAATGAACAAACACCTTTTACTGACTTAGATAAACAAGAACTACCCCAAGAAAAAAATTCTTCTGTTGATGATGAAACAAAAGAGATGAATAAAGACAGTGATTTATCTGAAGAAAAAGAAAATATTGAAGATTTAATTGAAAAAATAGTTCCTACCGAATCTGACGCTAAAATTTTACAGTCAGATTATCAAAATTTAAACGTTCATAAATTAAGAATTTTAGCCCGTCAATTATCAGATTTTCCTGTTAAAGGGAGAAAACTTGCAAGCGCTTCTAGAACAATATTAATATATTGTTTAGATCAATTGAAGAAAAAAATAATTTGATTAAATTAAATTTTATTGTATTAATTTTATGGTATTTATAAAATATTATTGTTGAATACCATTAAAATTATTATTAATTTTTAATTTAATCTTTTTTATATTTTATGAAAATAAAAGTAATATCTATTTTACTAATAAGCATCTTTTCGTTCATATTGTGGGGTGCTATATCATTAAATGAGGATTATTACATGGGTATAACAATGCCCATTAAATTTGTTCAAGTTAGTGATAGCACGGCTGTAAGTAACGTTAGTGAAGATGAAGTTAAATTAAATATAAAGGGGCAAGGTTGGCAATTAGCAAAACTTATATTAACTGATGAATTAAAATTTGCTATCAGGGTTGGCAAAAGATACGGTAAACAAGAAGTAATACTAAAGTCTGAATTAGAGAATAACAGTTGGTTTTCATCCAATTTACAAATTATAGAAATTAATCCAGATAAGATTTCTTTCTTTATAGAGCATGCGGCCAAAAAGCAAGTTAAAATAGTACCAAATATTAAAATCACATTTGAAGAAGGTTTTACACAGGGTGATAGCATTCAATTATCTAATGACTCTATAACAGTTTATGGACCAATAAGTGAATTAAGCAAACTAAAAGAAGTTAAAACAAAATTTTATGAATTTAGTAACCTAAATAAAAAAATAACTGAGGAAGTAGAGTTAGAACCAATAAAATTAGTTGGATATAGTTTAAATAAGGTTTTATTAACTTTAGATGTGCAAAAAATTGTAGATAAAACGTTTGAAGAAATACCAATTGAAACATTAGAAGTTCCAGTAAATTATGAATTACAATTAGTACCTAATAAAATAAACATTAAAGTACGGGGCGGAATAAACACTTTGAGTAAAATAAAAAACGAGGAAATTAAAATATTTGTTAAATTTAATGATGCATTTAAGGACACACTTGGATATTTAGTTCCTCAGGTTACATTGCCACCATACACTCAACAAATAGAATTAGAACCACCAAAAGTTGAATACATAATTAAACAGCGATAAATATGTTTATTACATTTGAAGGATTAGATTTTTGCGGTAAAAGCACCCAAGTAAATTTACTTATAGAGTATTTTACAAAATTAGGTAAGGAGATAATTTTGCTTCGCGAGCCTGGAGGCACCAAAATTTCTGAAAAAATTAGGGAAATATTACTTGATAAAAAAAATTTGGAGATGAGTTCAAAAACCGAGCTACTATTATTTTATGCTAGTAGGGCTCAATTAGTAAAAGAAAAAATATTACCGGAACTAAATAAAGGCAAAATTGTTATAAGTGACAGGTTCTTTGATTCTAGTACTGCTTATCAAGGATATGGACGGGGACTTTCTGTTGATTTTATAAATATACTAAATAGTTTTGTAGTTGATGCAGCGGTTCCAGACTTAACTTTTTATTTAGATGTATCTATTGAAGAAATTGAAAAAAGGAAATTGTTGTTTAATAAAGATAAATTGGATAGAATTGAAAGTTCTGAAAAAGACTTTTGGGTAAAAATACGCAAAGGATATGAGGAAATAGCCAAAAAGGAAAAAAGATTTTATGTGATTGACGGTTCACAGTCTATTGAAAAAATACATGATAAAATTATATCTATTATTAATGCATATAAAAAATGAGGATTTTTAATGAAAAAGTTTAATAAAAAATATATAATAATTCCAATTTTGTTTTTATTTTTTAGCGGTTTTTTTAAGTCAGATGATACTTTTTATTATAAATTATCGAAGAGTATAGATATTTTTGGGGAGGTATATAAATATATTGCAGTTTCTTATGTAGATGAAATAGACCCGGAAGAATTAATGACCAATGCATTGGATGGGATGTTAACGAGCTTAGATCCATACACTGTATTTATTGAACAAGATGAGAAAAGCGATATAGATTTAATTACTAAAGGGAAATATGGTGGTATTGGTGCTACATTAGGAATTAAAAACGATAAAATAACAATTTTGGAAATTTTAGATGGTTACTCTGCACAAAGACAAGGCTTACACATTGGAGATATAATAACCAAAATAAATGGTGAAGAGGTTAATAAAGATAATTATAACAAAATGAGTAAGCAAATAAAAGGTGAGCCTGGAAGTACTATTACTTTAACAATAAATAGGGAAGGTATTGAAGGAGAATTAAATTATACCCTAGTGAGAGAAGAAATAGAAATTAAAAATGTTACTTATTATGGTTTAATTGGTAATAATAAAGATGTTGGTTATATTAAACTTTCAGGATTTTCTGCTGGTGCAGGTGATGAAGTTAAAAAAGCTATTATAGATTTAAAGAATAAAACAAAATTAAATGGGATTGTATTAGATTTAAGAGGAAACCCTGGAGGACTTTTAGAAGCTGCAATTGAGGTATCTGAAAAGTTTTTAAAGAAGGGTGATTTAATTGTATCAGTAAAAGGAAGAGACTCATTAAACAACAAGGTTTATTATAGTAACGAAGAACCGGTAGCAGGAGATATTAAATTAATAGTATTAGTTGATAACTTTTCTGCAAGTGCAAGCGAAATTGTTGCTGGTGCAATACAAGATCATGATAGAGGAATAATTTTGGGAACACAATCCTTTGGGAAAGGTTTAGTACAAACAATTTTACCTTTACCCTATAATACTTCTATTAAAGTAACTACTGCAAGATATTACACGCCAAGTGGAAGATGTATTCAAAAAATTGATTATAGTGATAAGAACAAGAAAAATATTGTTGGTTTTGAGTTTAAAACAGATAATAAAAGAAAAGTATTTTCTGCTGGTGGTATAAAACCAGATACTACAGTTGAAAGAGAAAATACACCAGAAATTATTAAAGAATTATTAGCTAAAGGTGTATTTTTTAACTTTGCTAATTTTATTTTTAATACTCAAAAAACTTCAGATTTTAGTAATAATAAAGAACTATTTGAAAGCTTTTTAAATTATTTGGAAAAAGAAAAAGTTAGCTATAAAAGTGAAATAGAAACAAAATTAAATGATTTAAAGAATGATTTAAAAGAAAAAAATGTAAATTCAGATTTTAAATTAAAAATTGAAGAATTGATTAAAGAAGCTGAAAATCTAAAAAAAGAAGAATTAAATAAAAGTATGGATATAATTGTAGCTAAGATTAGGGAAGAATTTGCTTTACGAAATAATGGAAAGGGAGCTGGGATACAAGAAGCCTTAAAATTAGATAAACAAGTAGAAACTGCTATTGATTTATTAGGAAAAAATAATATTTATACTAAATTATTAAAATAATTTTATATATTGCATAATAAAAATAATAGAATTTATGAAAGATTTAAAAATCATTTACTCTCTTAATCCTGTATTTAAAAAGTGTCCATCATGTGGTTCAGCAGGTACTTTACACAGGTCTCGTTCAAGAAATGCTTTGGAACATTTAATTAAAAAATTAACTTTTTATAAAATATATAGATGTAAAAGTTGTGGTTGGCGAGGATATTTATCATCATTTGTAATCACAAAAAGATCTTTTATTAATCTTTTTATTTATATTATGTTAATTTTAGGTACAGTATATATAATTAGATTTACTATACTTAGATATGTATTAAATTAAAATAAAAAATTATTATAATTTTTTTATATATTTTTTATGTAGTTTAGATTTAGGTAATCCAATTTTAGTTGTTAAATCTTCCTTTGAATTGTATTCATCTAAATAGTGAACGATTACTTTATTCCTATTATAAACAAGCCAAGCTAAAGCAATTTTTATATTTTCTAAGTCAGTTAAATTTATATTATCATAATTAATAGTATTATTAAAATAATCCTCAAGTGCACTGTCAAAATCTTCTTTTTCATTTAATACAAAATCTTTTATATAAATTTTTCCATTAATTAAAAGCAAATAATCTTTTCTACCACCATAATTTGCCTCAATTAAAACTTTAGCTCTATTTATTGGAACACTTATAATTGAGGATTTATTTAACTGTTTAAGTATTGAATTAATTATATCTCTTGTTTCAGCTGCTTCTTCGTATTTTTGTTCAAACGAAAGCCGTTTCATTCGCTCTAATAGCCGATTTATTGCACTTTGATTTTGTCCAGATAAAAATTCATAGACATGTTCTAATTCGTTCTTATAAATTTCAATGGGTATGTTTTCCATACAGTTTCCAGTGCATCTATTAATATCGTATAAATAACATTTTTGTTTTTTCTTAAAAATTCTATCTGAACACTCTCGTAACATGAATGCTTTATCGATAATATCAACTAAGTTTTTAGCAGTTTCTCGGCTATTATAAGGACCAAAATAATCATTACCATCAAAATCTATTTTAGAAGTAACAGATATATCTGGGAATGGGTGAGTTAAACGAACTTTAATAAAAAAATTAGAGCTATAATTTTTTAGCTGAACATTATATTTTGGTAAGTACATTTTAATTAATTGAGACTCTGCCAATAAAGCAGTTAATTCTGTTGGTGTTTCTTTAAATTCAATAATGGAGGATTTTTTTATTATTTCTTTAGATTTTTGGGATGCATGTTGTGATAGGTGATTTGTAATTCGCTGTTTTAATGATTTAGATTTACCTATATATAATGTTTTATCTTTTTCATTCTTAAAAATATAAACACCAGGTGAATTAGGTAAATTAATAAAATCTTTACCAGGTCCTTTTTTTATTATTATATTTTGTTTTTTATTTTTAGGTAAAGATTGGAATGCTAAAAGTTCATTTAATGTACTAATGTTATATTCGTTTTGTAAAATTGACATACATTTTAAAAATACTTTAGCTGTAATAGATGCATCTGAAAAAGCATTATGTAATTTTTTATATTTTACGTTAAGATGTTTTGCAACAGAAGCTAAACTTTTACTTTCTAAAAATGGGAATAATTTTCGGCTTAACTTTAATGTGCATATAACTGTATTAGTGGGGAATATTTCGCCGGCTATTTGGTACTCTTGTTGTAAAAACGAAATATCAAAATTGCTATTATGTGCAACTAAAACAGAATCTGATATAAAATTATTAATTTCGTTAATTTTTGAAATAAATAATGGTGCATCATCTAAATCATAATCATTAATTCCAGTTAATTTAGTTATTTCTAAAGGTAAATATCTTTCAGGATTAAATAGAGAATGGTATTTATCTATTATCTTACCATTTTTTACTTTAATTAAAGCAATTTCTATTATTTTATTGGTTTTTGGGGAAATACCGGTTGTTTCAATATCTAAAACAACAAAAGTAATATCTTTAATGGTATTGTTTAAATTCACGCAAATTAAAAATTTATTAAATAAAAATTAAAGATAAAAAAAATTTAAATAGGTTTAAATAAATTATTATTCAACCACCCAACTTTACCATCTGTTAATTTAATTTTTGTCCAATTTTCAACTTTATCTTCAATTTTAAATTTAATACCTTCATGAATAATAAAAGCATCATTAGCATCAAAATCTGGTGCAACTTTAACATTAGCATTGCTTTCTACTAATATACCAAATTCATTAGTGGTTTCATAATTGTATCTTACTATTAATATTGTAAGTACTAAAAAAAGCAAAACTATATTAGCTAAACCTGCAAAAAATATAGGTTTTTGATAACTAGAATTTTTATAGTAAAAATAGAATGCAATAAGCGCTAAAAATAAAATAAAGAAAAGTATGAATATGAAAGCCCAACCGTTAAAAGTAAACAGCATTAGTAAATAATCCCACCATTCAATTAAAAATAATTTTGGTATGGTTTGTAATCGATCAATTGTATGAGCATTAGCAACTTTTAAGTTATGTTGGGCATCTTCATCTCCAGGTGCCAATTTTAATGCTTTTTCAAAATTAAGAATTGCATAACCTAATTTACCTAATCTATAATAGGTGTTTCCAATATTATAATATAACTCTGCACTTGTATATCCTTGATGCAAGACTTTTAAATAATTTTCTAAAGCTAATTCATAATTTTGATTTTTATACTCAATATTACCTTTTTGGATATAATTAATAAGTTCTTTTTCATTAGCAAAAGATAAAGTACTAATTAATAAAAACAAGATTAAAAATTTATTAGCTTTCATATTATTATTTCCTTTTTTTACCGGATAATAATTCGTCTAATTCTACAATTAATAAAACTGTTGTTTCGTAAAACTGACTTGCAGACTCGTAAGTTAAACTAGTAGGCGCAAATCTTGCAAATTCACATTGTTCAGCTGTTTTTCTAACTTTATCAATTATATCATTATTAATTTCTTTTTGCTGCAATGTATTATTAATTGTTTCAATATTCAAATCAGATTTAGGAATACTAAGTTTATCTTGCAAAAAGCCAAAAAATGCAGAGTAGACATTTTCGTAGAATTGATTTAGTTCTTTTTTATCTAAAAATTCTTTAGCAAATTTTAATTTTTTACGTGCAAATTTTTCGGCTTTTTTAAATTTAGATAGTGCAACATTAGAATTTAAGTGCTCATTTCTTTTAATTAATTTGATTGTAATTAAAAGGGCAATAATAGGGACAATAATAAATATCCAAAACCATTTGGTTAATAAAGAAAAATCATTTATTTGTGTTAAATCAAAATTGCTAGTTTTAATATATCTTATATCTTCATTAAGTAAAGTTATATCTTCTTTATCTATGTTATTAGAGCCAGCAACATTTTTTCCTCTAAGAACATTGATTTCGAAAGTTGGGGAATAAAGAGTAACATATTTTTTCTTATCTGGATCAAAAAACGAAAATTCTATTGGTTTTATAGTATGATTACCAGAAATTCTTGGTACAACTAAATACTCAATTGTTTTAGTACCCGAAATTCTGCCAGAGCGATTAATATTTTCGTTAATTTTGGGTTCGTATTTATCAAAACCAGATGGTAGGTTAATATTTGATATATTAGCTAATTTTATATTGCCCGAACCGCTAATAACAAATTTAATAGTAAAAGGTTCGTTTTGGGTTACTTCTTTTTTATCTATAGAAGCATTAAAAGTAAAATTACCCACAGATTCACTAAAACTATTAGGTATGTCCGTTTGAGGTAATGGAAGAACCTTAATATTTATTGTATTGCTTTTTACTAAAACCTCTCTTGTTTCAGTTCTTCCAAAAAATGGGTCGTCAAAAAAATCATCAAAAATATCGTTAGATGCTCTTTTTTTTCTAACTACCACATTCATTTTTAGTTCAAAGGGTGAAACGGTTAACTGCCCTGATTGAGTAGGGAAAAGAGCAGCTTTTTTTATTACAGCAGACTTAAATCTTTCTCCATTATATACATCATCTGATAAAACAATATTACCTGGTAAATCTAACTCTTCTGTCCAAAATCCATTAAACTGTGGTAATTTAGAAATTTGCGGTGAGGAAATATTAATTCTTGTATAAAGTTTATAAGTAACAGTAATTTGTTCTCCTTTATAAACTGTGTTTTTATCTGGAATGGCAAGAATAAAAAGATTTTTAGAAATATCATCGTTAACATTAGAATTGCTATTGGCTTTTGGAGTGTTACCTTTTACAACTTCAATATTAAGTTCGTTACTAGTAAAAGTTTTACCAGCTTGTGTTATTTGAGCAGAACCAATTTTAAATTTACCTATAGAAGTTGGTAACAATATATAAGAGAATGAAAAAGATGCAGACATTTTACCATTAATAATTTGGATACTGCTAGATTGCATTGGTCCGCTTAAAACTCTAAATCCATTAAATTGAGGGGCTTTGAAGTTTGTTATTCTGGAATCATCAGCACCATTTAAAGTAAAAGTAACTGTAAATCTATCATTTTCACCAACTTTTGTAAAATCTGCAGAAGCTGTAAAAGTTTGTGCTTTTATGTTTGTAAAAGTTATAATAAAATATAGTAAAACAATTAATCCTAATTTTTTTTGCATAAATTCAACCCTACCAATCTTTTTCTCTTGAATAACCGCGAATTTTCATTTTTCTAATCTTTTTCTGTAAATCCGCTTCATTATTTTTAACGGCGTCTAACATCTGTTTAGCTTGTTCTTTATTCATTTGGTTCTTTTGTTCATTGGGTTGCTGTTGTGATTGTTGGTCATCTTTTTTATCTTTATTTTCATTCGAGTCTTTATTTTGGTCTTTTTTATCGTTGTTTTTATTGTCTTGATTTTTATCGTTTTTATTTTCTTTATTGTCCTTATTTTTATCGTTCTTATTTTGATTATTATTTTGGTTTTGCTGTTGTTGCTGCTGTTGTTTTTTTAACATTTCTAACGCATAGGAAAGATTATATTTAGCATCTAAATCGTTTGGATTTAATTTTAATGAGGATTTATAATTATTAATCGCTTCTTCAAACTTTTGCTCTTTTAAATATGTATTACCTAAGTTATAGTAAGTATTTGCTTTTTCTTCTTTAGATTTAGCTAAAGATAATGCCTTGCTAAAAGATTTACGAGAGTCTTCAAGTCTATTTTGTTTATATAGTGAATTACCAAGATTAAAATTACTTTCAAATCTGTTTTTTTCTTTTTCTATACTTTTTTTAAAGTTTATTTCGCTATCTGTATATTTATTATCGTTGTAAAGGTCTACACCAGAATTATTAAAGCTTCTAGCTGATTGAGCGGTTAAAGAATTACTGTAAATTAAAATTAATATGAAATATATAATAAGCTGTTTCATTGTTTTTTCTCAAATAATTTTTGAAAAAAAGCACTTTTTGTAGAAGTCATAAAACTTTCAATTAATAAGATTATTAAAGCAGGAATTAATAAATAATAATATTTATCTTCATAATCTAAAACTTTAGTCATACCAAATTCAGTTTTTTGAATATTTGCTAATTCGCTATAAATAGATTCCAAATCATCTCTATTGGTTGCACCTAAAAAGTATTTTCCATTACCTTTACTTGCAATTTCTTTAAGCAAATCTTCATTTAATTTAGTAATTACAATATTTCCATCTTTATCACGTTTAAATTCATTAGAATTATTTAAAGGAATAGGTGAACCTGTGGGGGAGCCTAAGCCAATTGTAAAAATTTTTATGTTTTTAGAGTTAACTTCTTCAATAGCGCTATCAATATCTCCTTCGTGGTCTTCACCATCTGTAATAATTATAATTGCCTTTTGAGTTTTTGCATCGTATTTAAAGGAATTAACTGCCATTTTAATAGCTTCTGCAATTGCTGTTCCTTGTTGCGGAACTGAATTATCATCTACAGCATTTAAGAATAAGTTAGCAGCAGCATAATCAGTTGTTAAAGGAAATTGCACATATGCTTGCCCACTAAAAACAATTAAACCAATTCTATCCCCACGCAATTTTTGTATTAGTCTATAAATATCAAATTTAGCTTTATCTAATCTATTTGGCTTGATGTCGTTTGCCTTCATGCTTTTGCTAACATCTAAAAGGATAAATACATCAATTCCTTTTTGTTTAACTTCGGTTAGTCTATCACCAATTTGAGGTGAGGCTAAAGATAATATAATTAATACTACGCTAATAAAAAATAGTATAAATTTTATTGTAGTTTTAGTAAAGCTAAATTTAGAAAATACAACATTATGAAGAGTAGTATTGGCAAAAATGTTCATTTTTTGCTTTTTTATTTTGGTGAAATACCAAAACAACAAAATCAAAATTGGAGACAAATAAAGTATTAATAAATATTCATTATGACCAAATCTAAACATATATTATTAACTCGGTATTTTTCTATAATAGGTGTTGTTTAATAAAAATTCTAAAAATAAAAGTAATAAAGCAATTAAAAGGAAATTATGAAATTTTTCTGTAGCATTTCTATAAGAAGTTACTTCTACTTTAGATTTTTCGAGTTTATCAATTTCCATATAAATATCTTTAAGCGTTCTATTATTAGTAGCACGATAATACTTACCCTTAGTTATAGTTGAAATTTGTTTTAATAAATTTTCATCAATTTCAACAGGTACCATCTGATATCTCAATCCAAATGGTGTTTGAAATGGGTAAGGTGCTTCTCCAATAGTACCAACACCAATTGTGTAAATTCTAATACCAAAAGTAGCAGCAATTTTAGCTGCGGTTAATGGGTCAATTTGTCCGGCATTATTTACACCATCAGTAAGCAAAATTAAAACTTTACTTTTTGCTTTAGAGTCTTTTAATCTGTTTACACCATTTGCAATAGCATTGCCAATGGCAGTTCCATCTTCAATCATTCCGCTTTTAACTTCGCTTAGTAAATTTCTTAAAACATCATAATCTATAGTTAATGGGCATTGAGTAAAAGCTTCTGAAGCAAAAATTACTAAACCAATTTTATCACCATTTCTACCTTTAATAAAGGTATCTGTAACATCTTTAGCTGCTTCTAATCTATTTGGCTTAAAATCTTCTGCAAGCATACTGCCACTTATGTCAAGAACCATAGCAATGTCAATTCCTTCGGTATAAATATCCTCACCAGATGAAAATGATTGCGGTCTTGCTAATGCTAAAATAATTGCAGCAATAGCTAAACTACGAAGTAACTCTGGTATAAACCAAGTCTTTTCCTTAAATTGCTTTGGTATGTTTCCAAGTACTTTTAGTGAGGAATAATTTAAAGCAGGAACTTTGTTTTTAGTTAATTTAACTTTATAATAAAAGTAAAACGGTACAAGAATAAGCAAAAAAAGTACATATTTATAGGCAAAAGTTATATCGTTAAGCATCTTTTGCCTCGTTATTAGTTGATGTGTTTTGAATTAAAGAATTTTTATTAAAATCTTCTAAAATTTGATAAGCTTGAACTAACATCTTTTCATTAATAGCTTGCATAGGAATAAATTTTGCAAATTTTACCATATCAGCATTTTCAAAAAATTCTTTTAAATTTTGTAATGTAGAATCTGTTATATTTAATTTTAACAGGCTACTAATTATTTCATCTGATGTAGTTTCTAAAGCAGGGAACTTGAATTCATCTTCAATGTATCTTCTAATAATATAAGTAATTTCTGTGTGATATTGCTTTATTTCTCCATTTTGCCAAAGTTTCTTTCCTTCTAATTCTTTAAGTGCGTTTTTAGCAATTTCGTAATTAGATAGTTTTACTTCTGGCAAAATACCCTGTTTTAAAGCTTTTTTCTTTTGATAGTATTTATAAGCTAAGTATAGTAAAACAATAATTAATAAAACAATTAAGCTTACTATTAAAACAAAAACCCAATCAATAGGAATTAACACAGGCTTTTTAATATCAGCAAATGCTTTAGTTGTATCAACTTTTATCGAAACAACTTTTATCTGTAAACTATCAGTATATAAAAACGAAATGTTATTATTTTTGTCTAATATTTCAATCTTAAGAGGTTTTATTCTTACTAAACCACTATCATATTTAGAAATTATAAAAGTATATTTAGATACATTGTAATTATCTTTTTTTATAGCTTCTTTAGTTTCTAATTTTATAAATTCTGCATCAGATAGGCTATCTTTTAAACTAGGTAAAACGATTTTAGAATTTAAAGGGTGATTAATTTCTAAATTTAGGTGGATATAATCACCAATAAAATATCTGGTAGAATCTGGGAAAAATTTAACTTCTGAGTTTTGAGCTAAAAGAAGGCTGCCAAACAAAAATATAACAATAAAAATATAATATCTATTAAATTTTACCATCTTTTTTCTCTAAATTTGAAAAATTCAATTAAAGCCTTTAAATAGTTTTCGTTATTTATAAAAACAGAGTCAATAGCACTTGTCTTAAACAATTGTTTTAGTTTAGCTTCGTGGTTATTTAAATTAAATAAAATCTGTTGTTGTACAGTTTTATTGGAAGTGTCTAAAAGTCTAATTTCACCTGTTTCATTATCCATAATAGTAACTAAGCCAATAGGTGGGATGGTTAGCTCTCTACTATCTCTAAGAACAAGTGGAACGAGGTCATGCTTTTTGGAAACAATCTTAAGTATTTTTTCGTAATTGGCATCAATAAAATCAGAAATCAAAAAAACAATAGAACGTTTTTTTATAGTTGAATTAAAAAATTCTAATGCATTTTTAATATTAGTTTTATTACCACTCGGTTCAAAAGATAATACTTCTCTAATAATTCTAAGCACGTGACTTTTGCCTTTTCTTGCAGGTACAAATTTTTCAATAGTATCTGTAAATAAAATTAGACCAACTTTATCATTATTCTTTAATGCAGAAAAGGCTAAAATTGCGCTAATTTCTGTTGCAATTTGTTGCTTAGTTTTTTTATTGCTTCCAAAATTTGTAGAGCCACTTAAATCTACTAAAAGCATTAAAGTAAGCTCTCTTTCTTCTTCGAATATCTTTACATAGGGATGTCCTAAGCGAGCGGTTACATTCCAATCAATATTTCTAATGTCATCACCTATTTGATACTCACGAACCTCGCTAAACTCCATACCACGTCCTTTAAATACGGAATGGTACTCGCCAGAAAAAACTTCGTTAACAACACCACGAGTTTTAATTTCTATTTGTCTAACTTGTTTAATTATTTCTTTTGTTAGCATATTAGATTAGGGCACTTCAATTGTATTAAGAATTTCTTGGATTATGTTTTCTGTTGTTACTTCTTCAGCTTCTGCTTCATAAGTTAAAGCTATTCTGTGTCTTAATACGTCATAGCAAATGCTTCTTACGTCTTCTGGAATTACATAACCACGTCTTTTTATAAAAGCCATTGCTCTTGCACCTAAGGCTAAGTTAATTGTTGCACGAGGCGAAGCACCAAGATTTATTAAATCGGTTAGTTTTTCTAATCCATATTCCTTTGGATTTCGCGTAGCAAAAACTATATCAAGAATATATTTTTCAATTTTTTCATCTAGATATACTTCTTGAACAAGTTTTCTTGCTTTAACAATATCTTCAGGAGTAATTACCTTATTAATTTCCGGGAATTCACTCCCAGAATTTAATTTCATTATTTTTCTTTCTTCTTCTCGGTTAGGGTAGGTAATTTTAACTTTAAGCATAAATCTATCTACTTGTGCTTCTGGTAGCGGGTAAGTACCTTCTTGTTCAATTGGATTTTGAGTAGCTAAAACTAAAAATGGTTCATCAAGTTTAAAGGTTTGTTCGCCAATTGTTACTTGACGTTCTTGCATCGCTTCTAACAAAGCACTTTGAACTTTAGCAGGGGCGCGGTTTATTTCATCAGCTAAAATAAAATTAGAAAAAATAGGACCTTTTTTAATTGCAAAATTGCCATCTTTTTGATTATAAATCATTGTACCAATTAAATCTGCGGGTAATAAATCCGGTGTAAATTGGATTCTTTGGAATTTTGCTTTCATTGCAGCAGACAGGGTTTTAATAGCCAATGTTTTTGCTAAACCTGGAACGCCTTCTAATAAAATATGACCATTACTTAACAGACCTATTAACAACCTTTCTACCATTGCTTTTTGACCTACTATTACTTTGCTTATTTCGGTCATTAATACGTCTATAAACTCACTTTCCCGTCTAATTTTTTCGTTTAATTCTGTTATTTCCACTAATTCCTCGCTTTAATTTATTTACTTTTAACGTAGCTTCTACAAATTATTTTATTTAATTGTTTCAAATTTTATTTTTTCTACTTCATTTTTAATCATTTCTTTAACTGATAAAGGTTCTAATCCAAGACTTTTAATAATATCTATGTTCATAGATACGTCTTCTACAATTGGTATATTGGGGAATTCTTTTATAGATAAAGAGTTAATTAAATTCTTATCATAATCCATTAAATCACATAGTATATATCCCATTTCTGTGCGGGAAATGCGTTCTTTACCACCAAAATTAATGGTTTGATTTAATAATGTGTTGCTATTTGTTGACATCATCTCTAATAATTTAGATATAAGTTTTGCTCCTTCTTCAAATGATAGTGGAGTGCGGAATTGATCATAAAACAAATTAACTTTTTCTTTATTTTTTAATTTATGATACGTTTGGTTGAAAAAATTATTATTAGGTTTATTAAATAATCCAAACATTAAAGAATTTCTTAAGATTGTAAAATTATTTGATTTTGCTTTTATTTTTTCTTCTGCCATTAATTTAGTTTCTGCATATAGCGATGCGGGAATTAATTTAGCGTTTTCTTTTAAGTAAGACCCTCGATAACCTGCATAAACTAAATCTGTTGAAATAAAAATTAATCTTGAATTTATTAAGTTTGCAAACTCTGCTATTTTTTCGCTTGCAATAACATTAGTTGTATAAACTAATTTGGGGTCAAGTGCATCTGCTAATTGAGGATTAGAGATTGCGGCATTATGAATAATAAAATTTGGTTTATATATTAAAATTATTTCCTTTAGTTTATCAAAATTTGTAATATCTATATTAATAGTTTTAAAATCGGAATCAATAAAATTAGAGCGGTATAATCCAACCACATTAGAATTTTGTTTTAATGCATTACAGATGTATTTACCATATAAACCAAAACAACTTGTTACTAATACATTTAAGGTAGGCATATTTTCCCCAATATTGTTTGACGACTTGCTCCGGTAACGCTTGGTAAATTATTAGCATTACCACTGATTGTTTCATTAGCTAAGATAGCAAAGCAAATAGCTTCTTTAGCATTATAATTTATTCCTAATTCATTTGTATTACCGATATAAATAGAATTAGTGAATAGCTTTTTTAAGTATTCTATGATTAAAGGATTATTAGCTCCTCCACCACTTAGGTATAATTCATCAAGTTTCACATTATCTTTAATAAATTTTTGATAATTATGATAAATAGTAAAAGCAGTGTAATAAGTAAATGTGTGTAAAATATCTTTAGGGTCTAATTTTATATTTTGTAGCACTTGGTTAATAAAGTTTTCGTTATAAAGTTCTCTACCAGTAGATTTAGGTGGGGATTGATTAATATAAGTATCTAGTTCTAATAATTTATTAAATAATTCTTCATTTAATGTCCCTAGTTTTGCAAATTCTGCATTTTTATCAAACGGTACATTAAAGTAAATTTTGGAAATATAATCAATTAACATATTACCAGGGCCAGTATCAAAAGCAATTACTTTATTTGGGTCTTGCCCACTTGGCAGCACAGTAATGTTAGAAATTCCGCCAATATTAAGTAAAGCTATATTTTTTTGAGGGTGAGAAAACATAATAAAATCAAAATAGGGAACAAGTGGTGCTCCTTGTCCACCTAATGCAATATCAGCATTTCTGAAATCACCAACTGTTGTAATGCCTGTTAGCTTAGCTAGAACACTTGGATCCCCAATTTGCAATGTAGAGGCTGTGGAAAATCCAAATAAGCTTCCTTTACCTGGCAAGTGGTGAATAGTTTGACCATGCGTACCAATTAAGTCAATTTCATTTTTATCAAATTTATATTTGGTTAAAAATTCATTTATTTTTTCAGCATAAATTCTTGCAATAACAAAATTTAATTTGCAAATATCATCTACAGTGCCACCACCCGCTAACGAATTTTTAAGAGTAAAATCTTTATATCCATCAGGAAAAGGGAATTCCTCGTAAGCTAAAAGTTTTATTTTGGTATTAAATGAATTACCTTGAACTTCTATTAAGCAAATATCAATACCATCTAAAGAAGTACCAGACATTATACCAATAATTTTTTTTGTATATTTGTTATATAGATTAATAAGCTGTTGCATGTTATAATCTTTAAAATTATTTAAAATACTAATTTACAAAATTTAGAGGATAAATGCATAAAATAGGTGCTCATACATCAATAGAGGGGGGAATTTTTAATTCAGTAATTAAAGCAAAAAAATTAGGTTTTACTGCTTTACAAATTTTTACTAAAAATAGCAACAGATGGCAGGGGAAAGAATTAACAGATGATGAAATAGAAAAATTTAAGGTTGAATTAAAAAATAGCAATATAGAATTTGTAGTTGCGCATGACTCTTATTTAATTAATTTGTGTGCAGAAGATGAAGAATTATTAAAAAAATCCCGTGAAGCTTTTTTAGATGAAGTAATACGTTGTGAAAGGCTTGGAATACCTTATCTAAATTTTCACCCCGGTAGCTATAAAAATAGTTCAGAAAAAGATGCAATAAAATTAATAGCAGAATCTTTAAATATTACTCACTATAAAACAAGAAATTTTAATGTTAAAAGTATGCTGGAAACTACTGCGGGGCAAGGGAAATCGATTGGTTATAAATTTGAGCATTTAAGGGAAATAATTGATTTAGTTGAGGATAAAAATAGGCTTAGTGTTTGCATAGATACTGCTCATATTTTTGCTGCAGGATATGATATTGTAAATAATTATGAACAAGTGATTAATGATTTTGATAATATTATTGGCTTAGATTACTTAATGTGTTTTCACATTAATGATAGTAAAAAACCTTTGGGGAGCAAAGTTGATAGACATGAACATATTGGAGCAGGATTTATTGGCTTAGAGGGATTTAGAAATATTATGAATGATAGCAGGTTAATTAGTATTCCCAAGATTTTAGAAACACCAAAGGGTAAAGAACAATTAGAAGATGTGGAGAATATTAAGACTCTTTTAAGTTTGTTAAATAATTAAAAATATAATAATTAATAAAAAATATTACAAAGCAAAATTTTACTTTCAAAATTTTACCAATATAATTAATTTTCTTTAGAAATTTAATAAAGGAGGGAAAATATTCTTTATAACAAAAATCTAGTTAGACTTGTTAATTTATTTTTTAATTAATTTTTTTATTTTTTTAATGGAGGTTCTTATGAAAAACTAAATTTTATTATTGATACTTCTTTCCTTAATTTTTATAGGTTGTGGCGCACCTGCTAAATTTGTTAATGTTAATTTCATAAATAGTGAGCAATGCGATGAACTTAGTAATAATGTAGATTACAAATATTTGGTACAAAAATCAGAAGCAAGATTTATAGATAATCTATTAGAGAAACTTGATTTAGGCTCAGATGCACTTTCTTTTTTATCTGCAAAGGATAAAATTATTGTTAAAAGCATAGAAAGGGACTTTCATTCTGATATAGACGCACAAGTTAATGTTGAAAGAGTGTTGCAACAAAAATTGTTGCAAGGGGGTTTTTGTGTTTTAGAAAGAGATGAAAATATAATGTCAAGCCTTATTTATGAAAATTCTAATAATTTAAATAAAACAGCTAATAAAGTTTTAGTGAAAGGTAAAGATACATTATATGTTGGTTACGAGATACCTATTAATTATGCAACAAAGATTTTATCTTATAGAGTATTAAATTTAGGGTTAATTAAAGTGTCTGGTAAAGATAAAACAACTAGATTTGGAAACGCTCAGATTGAAATTAAAGTTATAGATGCAAAAACGAGTCAAATTTTATTAAATAAAATTTTAAATGCTTTTCATGAAGATAAGTTAAATAATATAGAATCAGAAAATATATATAAAATTAAATTTAATAACTTTAGATTTGATTCTTATCCATTCATTAATAATTCAAAAAGTGACAATACTATTCCAATTAATGAAAAAGAGAAAATATATGATACAATAGAATTAATCTTTTTAAAGGGTGATGATCCCTCAACTGTTAAAATAATTTCAGAGAAAACAAACATAACTGTTGAATCTTTTAATTTACCACAATTAGGTAGTTTTGAGACCAATAAAAATTTTAAGTATACTTTAAAGAATAATAAATTACATCCTGATAAATACAATATTTATATAGATAACTTGTGGGCTGGTAGTTTTACAATTAATTAAAAAAAATCCCCTATAAAGGGGATTTTTTATTTTTTATTTACTAAATAGTTAAACATAGTAAAAAAAATATTTCTAATCAATTGGTCTGAAAACAACTATACCTAAAGTTAATTTTCTTTTAGCGATGTATTCACTTAAAGGCACTTCAGTCAATTCTACTTTTTTACCAGACATAGGTGCATGTAAAAAGTAAATTCTATTATCTTTACCTTTAACAGCAATGCCTACATGAGATAAATCTACACCATCCACAGATGTGGCTAAACCAATAAAATCTCCAGTTTGAATATTTTTTTCGATTGATTTAATATTTTTGGTAGGTATATAATATAAATTAGAGTTGCTTAATCTTTCTTCGTGCTGTTTAATTTTTTCAATTAAATCGGGTTTATCTTTAAGTGCTCTATATGTATCTGTGTTTTGAGACATTATAAAGAATTTTTTATTGAAGGGGATACCACCCAATTTTTTAGTGACATTATGAACAATTCCTTTTTCTTCATTATTAATAATCCAATCACTAGTGTAATGAAGCCTACTAGTGTAATCAGTTAGCTCGCCATTTCTATATCTAATAAATTTTAACATATTAACATAGTCTGCAAAAGTAAATTTCTTTTCTTTAATACATCTGCTTAAAGCAAAAGTAGTTTCTAAAAAAGTTGTGCAATCTAGTTGAGTTAAATTTATTATTAGCTTTTCCTCACCATAAGTTTCTAAAGTATGTGCGACGTAATCTGTACCAATAAAAGAAAGACCAATTTGCTCAATAATAGTACCAATTGGTTTATTATAAAGTTCTTTAGCTTTTGCGATGTTAAACTTATCCATTACTAAAGCAGAGTCTTTGGGTGTGTAAATTACCTGAGCAAAAGAAGTAATGGATATAAATATAAAAGAAAGGATAAAAACAGCAATAAATTTTTTCAAAATGGCACCTCTTTTTTATTGTTAGAAGATGGCAATTCTTTAGTAGGTATATCTTTATGAATAAGCTCTAAGTTTTCATATCGAGCAAAATCTGATAAGAAAGCCATTTTAATATCACCGGTTGGTCCATTTCTATGTTTAGCAACAATAACCTCAGCAATGCCTTCAGTAGAAGTTCCATCGCTAAACTGTGTGATACCATAAACTGAAGGACGATAGAGGAACATAACAATATCGGCATCTTGCTCAATAGCTCCAGATTCTCGTAAATGGCTTAACATAGGGCGTTTATCTCTTTGTTCTTCTACAGCGCGGTTAAGCTGAGAAAGAGCTATAACAGGCACATCTAATTCTTTAGCTAAAGCTTTTAAAGAACGGGAGATTGTGGATATTTCTCTTTCACGGCTTTCAACTTTGCTAGAAGCAGACATTAATTGAAGGTAATCTATAATAATTAATCCAATATTTCTTTCTGCTTTTAATCTTCTACACTTAGCTCTAATTTCTAGAACAGATTGACCGGGTGTATCATCTATATATATTGGCGCTTTCATTAATCTATCTACTACTTTGCTAATTTTTTGTCCATCTTCAGCTCTAAATTTACCAGTACGTAAAGAATGGGAGTTAATTCTTGCTTCGCTAGAAATAAATCTTGTAGCAAGCTGAATAGTGGACATTTCTAAACTAAAGATGGCTACAGGTACGTTATGGTCTAATGCAGAATTTCTAGCTAATGAAAGAGCAAAAGCAGTTTTACCCATAGCAGGGCGGGCAGCAACAATAATTAAGTCGGATTTTTGTAATCCACCTAAAAGGTCATCTAATTCAAAAAATCCAGTTGGTACGGCGTAATTGCTTATTGATTTACTATGAATAGATTCTATATATTCTAAAGCATCTTGAATAGCTTCCTTAAATGGAGTGTAGCTTTGCTTTAAGCCTAATTCTGCAATTTTAAATATTTGACTTTCAGCAGCGTCTAACAAATCAAAAACATCTTCAGTTTGGTCATAAGATTTTTTAGCAAGTTCAAGTGCTATTTCAATAATTTGTCTTAAAATCCATTTTTCTAAAACTAAACGACAATGATACTCTGAATTAGCGGCAGATGTTACGTTTTGAGAAAGCTCTGCTAAATAAGCAGCATAGTTTATATCTGGTTTATTAGGAATTTTTTTTAATTCTTCGAGAGTTGAGACAAAATCAATAGGTTCTTTGGCATTATCCAAAGAAATCATTGCTTCAAAAATGGCTTTATTTTTTGGTTCGTAAAAGGCTTCTGGTTTAAGTAGAGAAAAAGCATCGGATTGTGCTTCTCTATCTAAAAGCATGGCACCTAAAACTAATTGTTCTACTTCTGGTATAGAGGGTAATTTTCTTCCTTTTAGCTGGTCTTCGCTCATTTAACTCTCTTTTTATATTAAGCTTTTATAAAGATTATAAAATTTTTGCACATCTTCCCAAGTTTCTTTTTTCCAATTTGGATTACGTAATAATGCAGCAGGATGATAAGTAACCATTAATTTTACGCCATGAAACTCGTAAACATTGCCACGTAATTTTATCATACTACTTTTAGTATTTAATAGTCCATTTGCAGCAGTAACACCCAAACATAAAATTACTTTCGGTTTAATTAATTCAATTTGTTTTTTTAAGTAGGGGATGCAAGTGTTAATTTCTGCAGGAATAGGAGTGCGATTATCAGGAGGTCTACACTTTAAAATATTTGCGATGTAAACTTCTTCGCGCTTAATATTAATTGCTTCTAAAATTTTATTTAATAATTGGCCGGCTCTCCCAACAAAAGGTATGCCTTGCATATCTTCATCAGCACCCGGAGCTTCACCTATTAACATAATATCCGCATTTGGGTTACCTGTTCCAAAAACAAATTTATTGCGAGTTTTGCCTAATGCACATTTAGTACATTTATTTATTAAGCTATCAAGTTCTTTTAAGGAATTAGCTTTGTAAAAATTATTATCATTCATATTTGTAGGGATAGTAACATCAGCTTGTGTGTTACTGCTAAAGTTATTTGTGTTATTAAAACTAATAAGTGGTTCACTTTCTATTGGCTTATCTTTACTGCCGATATTAGTTAATTTTTGATTAACAGATTTCAATAAATCATTGAATTGCAAAGAAACAAAAAGCTCATCGCCAAATAATTCGGCTTGAGCTTTTAAGGTTTCAATTAAAATATTTGTATTTTGCTTAGAATTCATATTGTTTATAGCGATATTTTAATTCGCCATTTAAAAACTCTTGTAAAGCTTTAATGTGCGGTTTAGGTCTTTTTTCAAAATCTAAACTTAATCTTAATTGATCTGGATTCTCCTTTTCCTCTTCATCGTTAGGGTCGTTTGTAGAAGCAATGTTTTTAGCCAAACTTTGGTATTCTAATTTAATTTCATCATTAATTTGTCTAGCACGTTTGGCAATTACGTTAATGCTTTCATAAACATTTGCAGCTTTTTTTTCAATTTGTCTTAAATCAATTGGACTAACTTGCATGTTGGTCTCCCTTTAATTTATTTTCAATTATTTCTTTTACTTTATTAATAGCCTCATCTAAGTTTTCGTTAAGAACCGAAAAGTCAAATTTATCTTTAAAACTAATTTCAAGATTAGCGCGTTCAACTCTTTTTCTAAAGTCTTCTTCGCTTTCAGTATTTCGTTTAGTTAAGCGTTCTTTAATTGTATCTAAGCTTGGTGGCTCGATAAAAATAAGAACAGCTTCTGGGTAAAAACGTTTTATATTTAATGCGCCTTTTACATCAACTTCAAAAATTAAATTCTTATTTTCTGATAACGCTTGGTTTACAAAAGATTTTAGAGTTCCATAGTAATAATCGTAAAATTTTTCCCATTCAATAAACTCATCATTATCAATTTTTTTCTTAAATTCTTCTTCAGATATAAAGAAATAATCTTTACCATCAACTTCAAAACTTCTTTTTTCGCGAGTTGTTGCAGAAATAGAAAAAGTTAACTGCGGAAAAATTTCCATAATGTTTTTAATTATAGTAGTTTTACCAGTTCCACTTGGTGCAGAAATAACAAAAATTTTACCTTTCAATTTTTACTCTATATTTTGTATTTGTTCTCTAATTTTTTCTAATTCATCTTTAATAGTAATTCCAGCATAAGTAATATCTGGGGAAATAGATTTACTATTAATAGTATTTGCTTCTCTGTTCATTTCCTGACATAAAAAGTTAAGCTTTCTACCAGCATCCGTTCCAACTTTTATAATTTCCTTAAATTGAGAAATATGACTTTTTAGACGGACACATTCTTCTGTAACATCATATTTTTCGCTTAATAAAGCTAATTCTAAATTTAATCTATCCGGATTATCTAAAATATCAGTTGTTAGTTGTTTGGCTTTTTCTTTTAGTCTATTAAAATAGTTATTAATATCATTTGGATTTTCGTGTTGAATAAAATGCATTTTATTTTCAATAATATTAATTCTATTTAATAAATCGTTTTCAAGTTCAAAGCCTTCTTTTAACCGCATTTCATTCATTTCGTCTATAGCTTTAGAAATTGAATCTAATATATATTTAAATTCGTTTTCTTCATCAATAACTGTTTCAGTTATATATAAGTGTTGAAAAGCAATAAGGTTTTCGATTTTAATGTTATTTTTTGAATTTAACTTTTTTTTAAGTTCTGTTAAAATAGAAAGTGCTTTATTTAACCCATCTTGGTCTATAAAAGAACTTGCTTGGGAAGATGGGTCTCTAGTTATATAAATAGCTATAAATACCTTACCTCTGCTTAACTTACTTTTAACTAACTCTCTAATTTCAAATTCTTTTTGAGTAAGATTTTTTGGAATTTTAAAACTTAGCTCTAAAAATCTACTATTTAAACTTTTTACTTCGGTTTCGATTGTAAGATCATTATATTTAACAACACTTTTACCAAAACCGGTCATACTTTTAAGCATGCAACCTCTAAAAAAATGTAAGTTTAAATTTAAATAAATTTGAAATATTATCAAAAAGATTTATTTTACTTAAAATAGAAAGTCCTCTATAAAAATAGAGGACTATAATTAAATTATATTTTATAAAAAAATTAAAAACCTAATCTTTCCATATCAGCAACTAAGTTTTTAACAGCGTTAACGGAGTTATCTAAAGCGGCTTGCTCTGTTTCATTTAAGCTAATTTCTAAAACATTTTCTACACCATTAGCACCTAAAACAGCAGGAACACCCACATAATATCCATTAACACCATACTCTCCGTTAAGGAAAACACAGGTAGGTAATACACGTTTTTCATCTTTAAGAATAGCTTCTGCCATTTGAATGGATGAAGAAGCAGGGGAGTAGAATGCGGAACCAGTTTTTAATAGCTTAACAACTTCGCCACCAGCCATTTTAGTTCTTTGAACCATTTGCTCCATTACTTCGTTGGCTTTTTCTTTGCTGCCGTATTTTCTTTCTAATAATTCCATTACAGGTAAACCGTTAACATTAGCATATCTTACCAATGGAACCATTGTATCACCATGTCCACCTAAAACTATTGCATTAACATCTTTAACAGATACACCTAACTCCCATGCTATAAAAGTAGCAAATCTTGAAGAATCTAAAACTCCAGCTTGTCCCATTACTCGGTGATAAGGGAATCCAGATACTTTTTGGAATAAAGTAACCATAGCATCTAAAGGATTGCTAATAATTATTACAATTGCATTAGGTGCAAACTGTTTAACATTTTCTGCAACAGTTTTCATAATATTAGCATTTGTAACAAGTAGGTCATCTCTACTCATACCAGGTTTTCTTGGTAACCCGGCAGTAACAATAACTAAATCGGAATTTGCGATATCAGAATAATCGTTTGTTCCGGTCATTTTTATGTCAAATTGATCAACTTTTGAAGCTTCAGCAATATCTAAAATTTTACCATGCGGAAGTTCGGGAACGATATCAAAAAGCACAACATCGCCTAATTCTTTTTGTGCTATTAACTGGGCTAACACACCCCCAATCTGTCCACCACCAATAAGGGAAATTTTTTTCCTTCCCATATTATACTCCTATTTTTAATGTTTTAAGATTTATATTTAAAGACTAAAATAGTTTCTGTACCATTTTCAGTAAAGATATATTTTAGTTCTGTTAAAAACGATTTCATTATATGTATCCCACGTCCACTATCTTTTAGGATATTCTCCGGTAGAGTGGGGTCTGGAACGCTATTTAAATCAAAACCTTTTCCTTCATCTTTTAGTGTAATAACAATATTTTCATCATCTATAGCAATTTCAACTTCAATTTGTTTAGTTTTATCCGACTTATTTCCATGTATAATACAATTAGATGATGCTTCTGCTACGGAGGATGTTAACTGATTAAGAGCAGTATCATTTAATCTTAGTTCTTCGATTGTTTCCAAAACGAATTCTTCTATTAGCGGCATAGAATTTGGAACGCTAGGAAACTTTTTTATATATTTTTTAGAATTGAACATTACAACTTAATTTGCTTTTTATTAAGAAATTTTTATTAATCTTAAATTTAAAGATAATTATTATAATTTCCAATTTAAATCCAAATAAAAATAGGTCTGGTTAGATAATTTATTTTTTTCATTGGTAATAAATTCATATCTGCCACTTAATTCTAAAATAAGTTTATTTGAGGCTTTAACATATATTTTACTTAAAGGTGCAATACTACTATATTTTGTATCTAATAATTTTGTTTTACCATTTTTAATATTATATGTGGATAGTTCAAAATATCTTAGTCCAATTCCCATTTTTATATCTTTTAATTTATAGTAAATAATTGGTTCTGTGTAAATTTCTGATAAAAATCTAACAGGTAAGCCGGAAAATTTTTTCCAATTAAATTCACCTTGTTCACTTAATTTAAGATGACCTATATTATTAAATTCTATATTCTTGTCAAAAGCATAAGATGTACTATCTCTTAAAACAAATTGTCTAAAAGAAAAGCTTTTATAATTAGGATTTAGCTCTTCAAAATCATAAACAACATAGTTTGCAATAACTTCTGCTGAATTAACGGTTATAAAATTATTTATTTTATATGTTCCACCAGAGCTTAATTTTATAATTCTTTTAATATTATTATTAGCACTTTTTTGAGAAAAGATATAAACTATTTTATTATAGTTAAATTCTAAATTAATAAATGCAGAAAAAAATGGTGTTAATTTTCGTAAATAATTTATTCTAAGCATAGATAATAGTTCGTCTCTATCATCAAAATTATCTTTAGATGGTGTATCATAAACAAGTTTACGATGAAATAAAGAAAAATTTATAATGTCTTTGGTGGATAAATCGTAAAAAGTGCTTAAAGAAATAGTTGTTTGTTTGGATTTATTATTTAACAATTTTTCTGCTTCATTTCTTTCCTCAAAATACAAATCACTAATGCCACTTATTTTTTTAGCAAAATGCTTTTCTTCTTGTTCCGTGTAATTTGTTTTCAGATTAATAATTAAATCATTAAAATTAAATATAAATTCAGAAAATAGGTCTAATTTAAAGTCTTTTATTTCTGAATCTAAATTTGTAGCAAAATTTTGTATTCGAATATACTTAGTTGTTTTATCAATGTTTCTCCAAAAAAGTTTACTGCCAATATAAAAATTAAAAGGGGAGTTATCGTTAAGAAAAGACATTTTTTCTTGAATATAATAATATTGTTCTTTTCTAGTTTGAATATTATTAGTTATATTAAAAAGATTTTGAGTAATACTATCTGCCTCTAAATAAAAATCTTTACTATGGGAAGAGAAAAATGCCGAGAAAGAATTAGTAAGCCCTTCACTAATATCATTTATAATTTCAACGTTTGCAAGTCTAAAGTTGCTTTTTCTTGGGTCTATAAATTCATCCTCATATTTGCCATTAAAATAAATTTCAAAATCGCTTAAATGATATCGAGTAATTTTTGACTCTAACCCGTATAAATAGCCATAATCCTTTTCGGATAGTTGATTGTTATTAGAATAACCAGAATATGATGTAACTGATACACTATTAATCGGGAAATATTTAGCAAAAAGTAAAGCATTAGTGTAAGATGCTTGATTAATATCAACTTGACGATTATCGGAATAAATCGAGTTTTTAATTAAAATTCCAGAGGAAAATAATGTTGAAAAACGATAATCTAACAATAAGGAAAAATAATTTTCATCTTTTATGTTATTAAACGAGCTTTTATAAACAGTTGAATTATATTTATCATAAACTCCTGCAAAAAACTTACCATTTTTAACAGAATAAATTAAGTTTGAATTTAAAGAGTAAGTATTTAATTGCTTTAAGAAATTTGTAGTAAAAAAGTTATCGATATAACTATAATTATTAAAATTTGAACTGTCTTTATTAAAGAACTGTCCAAATATAAAAATTGGATTAAAAAACAAAATTATAACAAAAAATAAAAATACTTTTAAGTTTGATCTACAAAACAAACACATCTCCGCGAGAGGGGATAGTAACGTTTTCAAAACCTATAGAATTAAGTCTTTGTTTGTAAATAAGTTGCTGGTCATAATCTCCATGCACTAAAAAGATATTTTGCATTCTTCCTTTATCAAATTGGTCTACATATTCAATTAATTCATTGCTATCTGCATGAGCAGAGAAAGAGTTCATAACAATAACTTCTGCATTAACTTGGCGTTCCATACCAAAAATTTTAACTAATTTTGCACCCTCAATTAATTTTCTACCTAAAGTTTCAGCAGCTGCATAACCAACCATAAGTATAATATTGTTAGGATTTTCTATATTATTAAGTAGGTGGTGTAAAATTCTACCAGCTTCGCACATTCCAGAGCTAGAAATAATAATACCAGGTTGTCTATTGTCATTTAGTTTTTTAGATTCTTCTGTTGAAGTAATATACTTAAGCTCATTGAATCCAAATGGGTCATCATTTTTTAGTATAAATTGCGAGATTTCTGCATCAAAACACTCGTGATGTTGTCTAAATATATTAGTTGCATTAACGGATAGTGGGCTATCGACAAATACGGGTAATTTGGGAGCCTTTTTTTCTCGGAAAATTTTGTTTATTGCATAAACTAATTCTTGAGTTCTACCAACACTAAAAGCGGGAATAATAATTTTTCCGCTTCTGTTGTAAGCTTTATTAATAATTTCTGCAAGCTTTTGCTCGCTATTTTCTGCACTTTCATGAAATCTTCCACCATATGTAGATTCTGAAATAAAAAATTCAACATCGGGTATTTTTTCCGGATCTTTAATAATGGGCATATTTTTTCTTCCTATATCTCCACTATAACCGAATTGAATAATTCTTCCTTTTTCGTTAATTGATAAATAAACTAAAGAGGAGCCTAAAATATGACCAGCATCAAAAAAAGTTAATTTAATACCGTCTCTAATTTCCTGTTCTCTGTGATAATTAATACCAACAAATTTAGCCATAGTATCATGCACATCTTGCTCTGTATAAAGAATTTCAAAAGGATTTTTACCTTGTTTAGCTCTTTTTTTGTTAACAAATTCAATATCTTTTTCTTGAATATGAGCACTATCTAATAACATTACAGAACATAAATCTTTAGTAGCAAAGGTGGAGTAAATTTCTCCCTTAAAACCACGTCTTACTAAAGAAGGTAAATTACCCGCATGGTCTATATGTGCGTGAGAAAGAATAATAAAATCTATTTCAGCAGGGTCAAAAAGGTCAAATGTTCTATTTAATTCAAAAGCTACTTTACGTTTACCTTGATATAACCCAGAATCTAATAAAAACGTATAACCATTAGTTTTAACTAAATGGCATGAACCTGTAACGGATTGGGCTGCCCCTATAAATTGTATTTCCATATATTTATTCCATTTTTATGAAATTTAGATTAAGTACTTAATTATAACAAAACCACCTATTAATAAAATAGTAAAAGCAAAAGCCAAAGTGTTAAAATATTTATCAATAAAACCTTTAATTTGGGGTCCAAAAGCCCAAATTAAATATGCAACTAAAAAGAAACGAGCACCTCTACTAACAATTGATGCAAGAATAAACATGAATAAATCTATTTTAAATGCACCACCACTTACAGTAAATACTTTATAAGGAATTGGTGTAAAACCTGCAGTAAAAACAATCCAAAAGTTCCATTCATCATATAGCGCTTTAACTTTATAAAATAAAGGTTCAGTAAAACCGGGTATATTATTAAAAAAGAAGATAGCTAAAGATGAAAATTGAGAATCTGAATTCCACCAAATAAAGTAACCAATTGCATATCCAGCAATGGCTCCTAAAACAGAAGCAATAGTACAATTAGCGGCAAATTTAAAGGCTTTAGAAGAAGAGCCTAAAACTAATGCAATTAGTAATGCATCGGGTGGAATAGGGAAAAAGGAAGACTCTGCAAATGCTAACAGAAAAAGTGCAACTGAGCCATAAGGAGTTTCTGCCCAACTTAAAACCCAGTCATATAATTTTCTTAATAATTTCATTTCACCTCTATAAATTAAATGTACAAAAATAATAAAATGTTAAATTATAAAAATAATTTTTTTTATTAATAAAGTATTTTTTATTAATTTAAATATCAAAATAATAATATGTTTAATTTAACTTGAGCTAAGATGGATACGGTAAAAAGTACAGGACGATTGATATCTTTGGATGTATTTAGAGGGATTACTATAATGGGAATGATATTAGTAAATAATCCTGGTAGTTGGGCTACAATATATCCTCCATTAAAACATGCGGAGTGGCATGGTTGCACTCCAACAGATTTAGTTTTTCCATTTTTCTTATTTATTGTTGGTGTTGCAATTACTTATGCATTAAGTCGTAAAAAAGCTAGTGGAGAAGATCAAAAGCATTTAATTTTAGGAATAACAAGAAGAGCAGTAATACTTATATTTTTAGGGCTTTTTATGGCTGCATTCCCAAAATTTGATAATTTAGATACTTTAAGGTTTCCTGGAGTTTTGCAGCGTATTGGTATTGTTTATTTTATTACTGCAATCTTATTTCTAAAGGTTAATACAAAAACATTAACTTACATAGGTGCTGGCTTATTAATTTTTTATTGGTTTTTAATGTCATTTATTCCTGTACCGGGTGTTGGCTATCCTAATTTAGAACCGGGTAAAAATCTTGCAGCATGGTTAGATAGTATTTTATTATCAGGACACATGTGGGCTGTAACAAAAACTTGGGATCCTGAAGGTGTTTTAAGTACAATACCTGCCATAGTTACAACCATCTTAGGTATTTTAACAGGTGAGTGGCTTAGAAAAAATGTTGAACAAGGAACCAAAATAGCCACATTATTTACATACGGATTTTTAACTTTTTTAGCAGGTTACGTATGGAGCGGGTGGTTTCCATTAAACAAAGGTTTATGGACAAGTTCTTACGTTTTATACACAGGTGGATTAGCCATGCTTTTTTTAGCAACTTGCTTTTGGTTGGTTGATGTAAAAAATATTACTTGGTGGACAAAACCATTTATTGTTTATGGGTCTAACGCTATAACTGTCTTTTTCCTCTCAGGTTTAGTAGGTAAATCTATGAATCTTATAACTTGGATTGGAGCAGATGGTAATGAGATATCACTAAAAGGATATCTTTATGAAAGTTTATTCACCTGGTGGCTTTCGCCAATTAATGCTTCGTTAGCTTGGGCTTTAACATATGTTGTTGTTTGGTTAGGGCTTATGTGGATTTTATATGCTAAAAAGATTTTTATAAAAGTTTAAATAATTTGATAGCAGATTTAATTTAGTTAGTTAAATCTGCTAAAATTTTTTTTTACAATTAAACCTTTATTTAATTATTCACTTGACATTTTATAATTAAGTTTGCAAATTAGTAAATTAAATTAGGAGAATGTATAGAGAATTATTTACTATTATTAAAAGAAATTGGTAAAAAGTTTGGAAAAATTTAAAGTTCTCAATACATTATTAACTAATTTAACCCAAAACGGGCAAAACTCTATCAAGGTTTATATGAAAAAAGTTTTAATTTTAATCTTACCATTAATATTATTTTTGCTTGGATGTGAAAAAATACCTTCTGTTGTAGTAGATAGTAACGTAAGTTTAACCAAAGTTAGCATGCTACTGGCACCAACAACTTTTATTTATACAACTACAAATCAAAGTTTTGTTACTTCTCTTAAATTAGAAACAGAAGGTGTTGTAAAAGACATTTATACAGTTTTAAGAACTTCTGATGGCAAAATAACTTACTATAAAAGTATTAAACTTTATGATGATGGCACAAAAGGCGATTTAATAGCTGGAGATAAAACTTACTCCGCAAAAATTGATATGAATGAGAATATGCTTAGTGGCTATATGTTACTTGAATATTTTGTAACATACAATTTAGGAAAGCAAGAATACACCCAAAAAATAGCTGTGCATCAATTTTCTTTTGATAATGGAAGTACAAATGTTGCACCAGAAATTTTGAATTTAGTTGCTCCAGATACAATCGTTGTTCAAAGTCCAAAGTCAGTTTTTAGCATGCAAATATCTGCAAAAGATGACAATGGATTAAATGATATTACAGAGGTATACTTTATAACATATAAACCGGATGGCACAACTAATAATAATAAATCTTACCTTTTGGATAATGGTAACCCAAATAATGGAGATTTAGTTGCTGGGGATGGAATATATAGTATAATTGTTGAAATTACACCAAATAATGTAAAGGGTAATTATATATTTGAATTTAGAGCTAAGGATAGAAGAGGCAAATTAAGCAACGTAATAAATCATCAAATTACGGTTAAATAAAATGCGATTAAATTTTGTTATAATTATTTTTTTAGTAAGTAATATATTTTTACAAGCACAAATTAATGTAAATAGTTATCATCTTAATAAATTGTATAAAACAGATAGTGAAACACCTGCTGGTAACACAATTCTGGATATAGTTACTATTGGTGATACTTTATGGGTGGGAACAACAAAAGGGCTTTCTGTTTCTGTAGATGGTGGTTTAAGCTTTAAAAACTTCTATAATAGTGCAGAGTTTGGTCAAGAAAGTATTTCCGCATTAGGGTATAACAAGGGCGTTATATGGGCAGCAACAGCACATAATACAAACAAAAACGGGCAGAATTTACCCGAAGGGAGTGGATTGCGCTATTCAACCGATAAAGGATTGACTTGGATTTCAATTAACCAACCAAAAGATAATCCGGGTGATAGCTCTGTAATTTATGGAATAAATAGAATAAGAGCGCTACCTGTAACTGTTGATGTAAATAATATTATTTATGATATAGCTTTTACAAAAAATACAATATGGATTGCAACATTTGCTGGTGGCTTAAGAAAATCCACAGATATGGGGAAAACATGGCAAAGAGTTGTTTTGCCACCGGATAATTTAAATAAAATTTCCCCAAACGATACATTAAAGTTTAGTTTACAACCTGTTGCAGGTGCTTTCGGAAAAGAGAGTTATCTAAATCATAGGGTATTTTCTATATCGTCTGCTAATGATAGCACCTTATATGTTGGAACAGCTGGCGGAATAAATAAATCTACTGATAATGGAATTAGCTGGGTTAAATTTAATCACGATAACCAAGATTTTTCTATTTCGGGTAATTTTGTTGTTGGAATTACTGCCATACCAAATACAGAAAAGGTTTGGGCAGCTACTTGGAAAGCCGAAGGTCAAAACGAGACTTATGGAGTGAGTTACAGTTTTAATGGTGGTAATAGTTGGAGTAACTTTTTAGAAGGTGAGAAAGCGCATAATTTTGGTTATATAATTGATAATGAAGGAACAACATTTGCAGAAACAAAAATTTATGCAGCCACTGATAATGGAATTTTTGTAACTACAAATAGTGGGGATACTTGGTATGCTGCAACAAATATTTACGACCCACAACAAAATCTTTTTGTTAGCCCTGCCGAAACAGATTTTTATTGTATGAATTCAATTGGTAAAAATAATTTTGTAAAAATCTTTATTGGTACTACATCTGGATTATTAAGATTTATACCAAAAGGAATATTATGGGACGGTGATTGGCATTTGTATTTATCGAGTGCAAAGCTTGTTGATAAAAATGACACTTATTCTTTCCCAAATCCGTTTTCTCCTGATGTTGAGATTACAAAAATAAAATTTAACTTAGATAAGCAAGAAGAAGTAACTATTAGAATATTAGATTTTGGTATGAATTTAGTTAGAACGATTATTCAAAATAATGTATTAAGTATTGGGGATAATTTTGTTACATGGGATGGCAGAGATGAAAATGGTAAAATAGTACCTAATGGTGTTTATTTTTACCGTATTGATAGAGGTAATAAAGAGCCTATTTTTGGTAAAATTATGGTATTAATGTAATAAATAGAGGAATAATTTTGAAATATAGTATAATTTTAAGTTTGTTAATAATCTCTAATTTAATTGCTCAACCACAATTTAGCGATATAAATAGCACCCCAGGTGCATTTAGTAGAATGGGTTTTGGTGCAAGAGGTATTGGGATGGGCAATTCCTTAGGTGCTGTTACAGAAGGCAATTTATCTACATATTATAATCCGGCTTTATCTGCATTTCAAAAAGATAATTATTTCCAAATAGGGTATTCGTTTTTATCTTTAGATAGGATGTTGAACTTTTTAAGTTTTACCAAAAATTTTAATTTTAATACAAAAGATGGTAAATTAAGATCTGCTGGTATATCAGCTGGAATTATAAATGCGGGTGTTTCTAAAATTGATGAAAGAGATAATCAAGGAAATAAAAAGGGGGATTTAAGTACAAGCGAAAATCAATTTTTTGTAGCTTTATCAAATAGATTTTCTGAAAAATTTGCTATAGGGATTAATTTAAAGCTTTATTATTATCATTTATACGATAAAATTAACTCTACTACTTTTGGTTTTGATATTGGTGCATTATATTCATTTAATAAAAACCTTAATGTTGCTTTGGTTTTAACAGATATAAATAGTAAATATAAATGGGATACAACCGAACTTTATGGACAAGAAGGGAACAACGAAGAAAATAAATTCCCAATGCTTAAAAAAATATCTGTAGCTTATAATTTTGAAGATCCAAAATTAATAGTTTCTGCTGAATTAGAGAGTAGTAATGCAAAAAGTAATATTTTAAGATTTGGTACAGAGTATTTAATATATAATGGATTGACTGTTAGAGCAGGTATTGATAAAATTGTTTTGAACAATAACGATATACCAATAAGACCAGCATTTGGCTTTTCTTACTATTATGAACTTGAAAATTGGGTTATTGGTTTAGATTATGCATATGCTATTGAACCTTATAGTATTAATAATGCACATTACTTAAGTTTAAATTTTATTTTGTAAAACAATTGGTTTATATATGAAAAAAATATTTTTATTGATAATATTTATTAGTGTTACAACATTTGCGCAAAAAGCGGGAGAAAATGGATTATCATTTTTAAAGCTTAGTTTTGGTGCAAAAAATGCTGCTTTAGCAGATTTAGCAGTAGTTTATTCCAATGATGCTACTGCGCTTTTTTACAATCCTGCCTTGTTAACTAATAATAAAGTGAACATAAATATTTCGCATAATCAATCTATACAAGATTTAAGAAGTGAAAACTTTGCTTTCTCTTTTAATTATGATGATATTAATTTTGCAGTTGGTGTAAATACTTCTTCGATAAATAATATAGAAATTAGAAACTTGCCGGGTGCCCCAATTTCTAAATTTAACGCAAATTACTTTTTAGGCAGTTTATCTGCTGCAATGGATATAACTGAAAATATTTCTGCTGGAACATCGTTAAAATATCTATATGAAGGTATTTACACAGATGAAGCAACAGGTTATGCAATTGATTTAGGTCTTGCTTATAAACAGATTTTACCCAATCTTAATTTAGGATTATCTTTAAGAAATATTGGAACAATGAATAAATTAAGATATCAGGAAACTAAATTACCTATGGACTTAAGATTTGGTGCTGCGTATAATTTTTTAGTTCCAGAATTTAAGAGTAGAATAGTGTTTTTGGGTGGTATAAGCAAATATTTACGAGAAGAAAAATTAATTACTGCCTTAGCTACTGATATTATTTACGACGAATTATTTAGTTTAAGACTTGGATACATGGCAGGTGTAGAAGCTCGTTCGCTTAGTTTAGGTTTTGGAATTAATTATAATAATTTTGTAATAGATTATGCTTTTGTACCTTATAAATATGATTTAGGAAATAGCAATATAATAACAGTTGGCTATAATTTTTAATTTAATAAATTTTATATAATTAACTAATTTTAATGATGAATTTTTGATTAATTGAATGAGATATTTTTATGGAAATTATTGAGTATCATCCTAAATGGAAGGAGAAGTGGGATAAATTTGTATTAGAATCTAACAATGGAACTATGTTTCATTTACAACAATTTTTTGATTATCATACTCCAGGTAAATTTAAATTTAATCATTTGATGTTTGTAGAAAAAGGAGAAATAAAAGGGGTATTACCGGGTAGCTTATTAGAGGGAGGAATATTTGAATCACCCGTTGGTGCTTCTTATGGTTCAATTGTTACGCCTGATATTACTTTTAAAGAAGCTTTAGAATATGTTAATACTTTATTAGAATATGGCAAAAAAAATGGTATAAAAGAATTTTATTTAACTCCTGCACCAATGATATATGAAAAATATCAAAATCAAAACTTAGATTTTGCAATGCTTTGGTTAGGCTTTAAATTTAGCTTACATTATATTTCCAGTGCAATTAAATTAGATAAAAATAGAGATATTATTTCCAGATTTCACCCCACAATAAGACGCAATGTTAGGAAAAGTTTAAGCAATAGTGACATAAGAGTTGAAATTAACGATAGATATGATGAATTTTACCCAATTTTATTAGAAAATAAAGCACGTCATAACGTAAAACCAACACATAGCTACGAAGATTTAATTAAATTAACAGAATTGCTACCAAATAACTTAAAGCTTTTTATGGTTTATTATAAAGATAAACCAATTGCTGGTAGCTCTATGTTTTTTGCCAATAACACAGTTGCAATATGTTTTTATAATATGTTGTATTATGAATATCAACACTTAAAACCAATTCAAAGAGTAATGTACGAAGTTGTTAAATATTGTACAGAAAATGGTTATAGCTATGTAGATATTGGTGTTTCTCAAGATACAAAAGCTGCAAATCCTATGACCCCAAGTGTAAGTTTAATTGATTTTAAGGAAAAATTTGACGCTAAAACAATTATGCGTAATACTTTTCATATTAAATTAGACTAAAGTGAAAATAGAGTTTTATTTTTTAGGCAATTCAGAAAAAGATTCTAGAATAACTAATTTAAAGAATTCTTTAGAATCTGAAAATCACGATGTTAGTGTAGTTTCGTTTGATTGGTTTACCGAGAATTTTGTTACTAAAAAAGGTAAAGTTAATATTTATAAATTAAATAAAAAGTTCTCGCTAATTTTTTATTTAAGATTTGCAATTATTACTTTATATCATGTTATAAAAAGTGATGCAAAAATACTTTTTGCAGAAGATGTTTACACATTGCCTTTTGTAGCCTTAATTGGAAAGATTAAGCGAAGAAAAGTAATTTACAATAGTAGAGAGTTTTATGCATTTTTAGGTGGCTTAACTGAACGTAAAAAGTTACAAATGGCAATAGCAGAAATTGAACGTATTTTTATTAAATTTACTGATTTAGTACTTACTACTGGTAAAATGGATTCCGAATTTTTAGAAAAATTATATAAACTTAAAAATACCTGTGTAATAAGAAATATTCCCTTAAAAAAACAAACTGATGAAATTATTGATTTAAGAAAATTATTAAAGATAGATAATAATAAATTTATTGTTTTATATCAAGGTGTATTATTAAAAGGAAGAGGTTTAGAAATTTCTTTGCATGCAATAAAAAACTTGCCAGAATGTGAGCTGGTAATTTTAGGAGATGGAGTTTTAAAAGAAAAACTAATTACAATAACTAAACAGTTAAATATTAGTTACAAGGTACATTTTTTAGGTGCTGTAAAACATCAAGAATTAGATAAATATACTGCTGGTGCAGACGTTGGACTTTGCATTATTGAGAATATTAGTATAAGCTATTATTATGCATTGCCAAACAAATTATTTGAATATATTAATTCAGGAGTACCAGTTATTGGGTCTAATTTACCACAGATTAAAGATATTATTAAAAATTATGGTGTTGGTGAAATTATAGAGATTGATAACATTGGATTTAATAAACAAGTGGAAAGGTTAGTACAATCAATTAGATTAATGTTAAATGATAAAACTGAATACAATAAATATAAAGTTAATTGTTTAAATGCTGCTAATATTTTAAATTGGGAAGTTGAATACCAAAATGCTAAAGATAAATTGTTTGAAGGTGTTAAATAGCATTGAATGAATTAAGAATTTTAATAATAAGAATAGATAGAATTGGGGATGTTGTTTTAACAACCGCAATGCCAAGGGAAATTAAAAAAAAATATTCCAAAGCATTTATTGCGGTTATGATTAGAAGTTATACAAAAGATATTTATTTAAATAATCCATATGTTGATGAAATTATTATTGCTGATGATTTTTTAAATTCTTCTAATTCTGAAATTTTAGAAAAAGCTAAATTATTAAGAAAATATAATTTTACACATTCATTTTTAATTTTACCTAACGAAAAATTGAACTATATTTTATTTTTTTCAGGTATAAAATATAGATATGGAACAGGATATAAATTTTATCAATTTATTACTGGGGTTAAAGGGTTAAGTAGAAATAAATACATACCTTTAAGGCATGAAGCAGATTACTGCATGGATTTTGTTAGAGCTTTAGATATAGATACGGATAATTTAAGTTCTGAAATTTTTTTAACCGAAAATGAAAAAGAGAAATCAGGTATAAATAAAATTAAACTTATAGGAAGTGATAAAAGAAAAAAAATAATAGGAATACATTTAACTAATGGCAATAGTGCACCTAATTGGAAAATAGAAAATTATTTAAAGTTAATAGATATACTTAAAAAGAATGATGATTATATAATTTGTATAACAGATAATATAATACCAAAGGAATTAGAAGCAAATAAAGAATTAATTTTTATAAATAGAAATCAATCTTTAAGAGAATCGATAATAAATATAAGTATGTTAGATTTATTAATAAGCTCTAGTACAGGTCCATTACATTTAGCTGCAGCTTTAAAGGTTAAAACAGTATCATTATTCTGTCCAATGACGGCATGCTCTCCTAAACTGTGGAAGCCAGTGGGGAATATCTCTATAGAGTTATTACCAGAAGAAAACTATTGTAAAACAAACTGTCCGTTAGATCCTAAAAAATGTTATTACAAAAATGATGGAATACCTATTAGTAAAGTATTAAACGCAATTAACAACATTTTAGCTAATTAGTTATTTGAATATGAAAAGATTTGAAAAACATATATTTATTTGTGAAAATAAAAGAGAAGATAGCAATCCAAAAGGTAGCTGTGCAGTAAAGGGATCTTTAGGCTTTAAACAAATCTTTAAACAAAAATTAAAAGTAAAAGGAATACTTGCAGAAGTTAGACCAAATAGCTGTGGTTGTTTAGATGCTTGTGAATATGGACCAATTGTATTAATTTATCCGGAGCAAGTTTGGTATGGACATGTTACAGAAAGTGATATAGACGAAATAATTGAGAAACACATAATTAATAATCAAGTTGTAGAAAGATTAACAATAAAAGATAAAAAGTTTAATAAAGATGCTAACTGATAAAGAAAAAGCGTTAAAAATTTTTGACATATTGAAGAATGAATATCCGGATGTTAAACCGGCATTAGATTATTCTTCTCCATTTGAACTTTTAATAGCAACAATACTTTCTGCACAATGTACAGATGAAAGAGTAAATATTGTTACAAAAACTTTATTTAAGAAATATAAAAAACCAGAAGATTACGTAAATGCAGAAGTTAGCGAGCTTGAGAAAGATATTTTTTCTACAGGGTTTTATAAACAAAAAGCAAAAAGTATTAAAAATTGTTGTAAGGAATTAATAGAAAAATATAATGGGGAAGTGCCAAATGATTTTGATAAATTAACAATGTTACCTGGTGTAGGTAGAAAAACTGCTTCTGTGGTTGCTGGTAATGCTTTTGGTATTCCTTCTATTGCGGTTGATACTCACGTAAAAAGGTTGAGTAATTTGTTGGGGTTTGTAAATACAGATAATCCTGATAAAATTGAGGAAAAATTAAAGGAATTATTACCTATTGATTATTGGATTAATTCATCTCATTGGTTGGCTACACATGGTAGAAAAATTTGTATTGCAAGAAGACCAAAATGTGATGAATGTGTTATAAATAAATTGTGTGTAAGTAGAAAATAAGTAGGTGAATTATGGATAAACACATTGATAGAGAGTATTGTTTAAACTTATTGCACGAGTATACAAAAAGTGTTAGTTTAAGAAAACATGCTTATGCTGTAGAAGCATGCATGCGTGAATATGCTAAAAAATATAATGAAGATGAGAATTATTGGGGTAATGTAGGACTTTTACACGATTTTGATTATGAAATGTATCCAACTGCAGAAGAACATCCAGTAAAAGGTGGTGAAATTCTTAAAAATTTGGGATTTGAACAGAATTTTACAGATTCAATCCTTTCACATTGCGATAGAACGGGAGTTAAACGTGATTCAACTCTAAGGAAAGTATTATTTGCAGTTGACGAGTTATCTGGTTTTATTACGGCTGTGGCATTAGTTAGACCTAATAAATCCTTATTAGAAGTTGATGTTAAATCAGTTAGAAAAAAGATGAAAGATAAAGCATTTGCTAAACAAGTAAACAGAGATGATATTATTAAAGGAGCTGAAGATTTAGGAATTGATTTAGATGTGCATATTGATTTTTGTATTAAAGCTATGCAAAATATCAGAAATTTATTAGAGTTATAGCATTTAAATAAAATTCTTACTATATTTAAAGTTATTTTTAAAATACAGTAAAAATTTTCTATTGCTTATTTTTTTATGATTTTGAACTTTTAAAGTGATTATTAGCACTTATATTAATAAATATATATTAAAAGTTTTTATTGACTTGACATTCTAAAGATTTATTAATTAAATTGTAACATTAATTAAAAGGAATAAGTTATAGAGAATTTTTACGAAATAATAAAATTATAAGGAAATTATAATCTGTTAGGTTATAAAATTAAAAAATTATTTATGAAAAATTTCTCTATAATGCTTTTTGTGCTTATTCCTTTTTTCCAAATTTTAGCACAATCAGATATAAATGTATTGCACTCAGATGTAAATTCAATTACTATTGAGTATACACCAGAGTACAATATATTCGATAATTATATAGATGGTAAAGTTTATAAGGATGTTCAACTTAAGTTTGGGTTACCAAATTTAGATAATATTGATGATAATTACCTGATTTTGAGAAGACATATTAATTTAGCTGTTCCTGCTGAATATGGTAATATTATTCAGATATTAAATTATACATCTCATAAAATTGTTGGAGAAATAGCGCTTAAAGATTATAAAAAAGAAATAACAAACTTTGGTAACACTCCAGAAAATGAAATTGTTACTTTTGGGGATTTTGGAAACATAAGAGGTCTATTAGTTCAGACTTTAAATATTAGTCCAATTTCGTATGATTTTAATACTCAAACAATAACTTTAATAGATAAAATTATTTTTACAGTAACATTTTCATCTAAAAGGGAGCTAAGTTTTGCTAAAGACGACAAGTTGTCTGATTTAGTTTTAAATTATAATCAAGCGTTAAGTTGGAATAACCCAATAAAAAAAATTGCTAAAACAATGCAATCATCACCATTAGTAAGTGGTAAATGGGTAAAAATGGAAATAACCGAAGAGGGTATTTATAAAATTGATAGAGCAACCCTTGCCAACTTTGGTTTTGATGTAAATAATTTAGACCCGCGAAAGATAAAAATTTTTAATAATGGTGGATATATGTTATCCGAAGACCCAAATGCATCGCGCCCAAATAATTTAGTTGAAAATGCTATTTATGTTTTTGGGGAAGATGATGGGAAATTTGATAACGATGATTATGTTTTGTTTTATGGCAGAGGTATCAATTTTTGGGAGTATTCACCTGTAAATAAAAAAATTGTAAGAAATCGCAGTTATTATGCTAAAAGTAATTATTATTTTATAACTGTTGATGGCACCAATGGTAAAAGAATGCAAATTAGTGGAGTTGCTAATTCAAACGGCACTTATCAACAAACAACAACTAAAGCTTATGAATTTTTAGAAGATGACAAAGTTAATTTATTAAAATCTGGTAGAATGTCGTTTGGAGATGAATTTAATTCAGCTTCTCCTGCTAAAACATATTTATTCAGTTTAGTAAATAAAGTAGAAAATTCACCTATAAATTATAAATTACAATTAGTAAATTTTTCATTAAATAGTGTTAATTTTAAACTTACAGAAACTAACACATTAATTTATAACAATAATTTACGGGGTGCTACAGGGTGGTATTCCGATGGTGAATTGCATTATATTAGTGCAACTTATAATGGCAATGTAGAAGAAAATAGAAGTAGACTAAATCTTAATTTTGGGATTACTAGTGCTTCACATAAAGCTTACTTAGATTTTATTGAAGTTGAGTTTAATAAATATCTAAAATCTGCAAATGATGAAATAATTTTCTTTTCTAAAGATACAAGCGCAACTATTAATTATCGAGTATCTAACTTTACAAATAGCGATATACTTGCATTTGATGTTACAGATTTTGCTAATGTTAAAAAGCTGAATATATATACTAGCGCAGGCGAATTAATGTTTAATAATAATGAAACTGCTGGTAAAGTTTCTAAATATTTAGCATTATGTTCAAATAAATTTAAAACTGTTAGCAAATATCAAAGCGTAGAAAATGGCGATATTTTGGGTGATTTAACTGGTGGAGAATTTTTACTAATAACAACTAAAAAATTTAGTTCTATAGCGGAAAAATATTTGAATTATCGAAAATATAGCGCCCCATATCCAATATCTGGTAAATTAGTTTATGTAGAAGATATATTTACACAATTAAATAGTGGTATGTTAGACCCAAGCGCTATAAGGGACTATATAAAATATGCTTATGATAATTGGCAAATACCACCATTTTATGTTTTATTATTAGGTGATGGTGATTATGACTATTTAAATTTGGAAAATTATAATTCTAATTATGTTCCAACATATCAAACAGAATCATCATTAAACGAAGTTTTCTCGTATCCTACTGATGATTATTATGGTAGAATTGTTGGTGGAGTTTCAGACTTAAAAGTAGATGTTGCAATAGGTCGTTTGCCAATTAGAAGTATTGCACAAGGAGAGCTTATATTAAATAAAGTTATTAAATATGAAACAGAAAATGAAAAAAGTTTGTGGAAAAATTTAATTACTTTAGTAGCAGATGATGGATTAACTTCAACTGGTAATGATGGTAGTATACATACATCTCAATCTGAACGTTTAGCAAAAGATTATATCCCAAGTTATTTTGATTTAAATAAAATTTATTTATCTGCCTATCCAACAATAATAACTGGATTAGGAAGACGTAAACCAGCTGTTACACAAGCAATTGTAAATGCGGTAAATAATGGTACTTTGATATTAAACTATATTGGGCACGGAAATCCCGATGTTTGGGCTCACGAATATGTTTTTGAAAGAACCTCAACAATCCCGCTCTTTAAAAATGATAAACAGTTTTTCTTAACGGCTGCAACATGTGATTTTGGAAAGTTTGATGATCCTGTAACAGCAAGTGCTACTGAAGAAATGATTTTTATGGAAAATGCTGGAATGATTGGTGGATTTTCAGCAGTGCGTCCTGTTGTTTCTGGAGAAAATGCTGCATTAAACAATTTATTTTATAGTTATTTATTTACCACTTATAAAGGCTTAGGTAATACAATTGGAAGAGCTTATTGGCAAACTAAGCAAATTAGATATCAAGCAAATGATGAAAAGTTTCATCTATTTTGTGATCCTTATTTAAGACTTGCAAATGCACCTAATAACGTAAAAATTGATTCTATAAATGGACAACCTTCAATTTATATAACAGAATTAAAGGCATTAGGAAAAGGGAAAATAGTAGGTTCTATTAAAGATACACTTGGCAATGTAATAAGTAATTTTAATGGAGAAGGAATTTTAACGGTTTATGATAGTGAAAAATCACTTTATTTAAGTGATATACAATATAATATGACTTTACAGGGAGGAGTTATTTTTAGGGGTAGAATATCGGTTAAAGATGGACTTTTTTCTACAGATTTTATTGTTCCTAAAGATATTTCTTATGAAAACAAAAATGGTAAAATTGTTGTTTATTTATTTAATGAAAATATTGATGCTGTGGGATTTAGCAAGAATATAAAAATTAATGGTACGGATACAACAACAGTTGATGACAAAAAGGGTCCAGAAATTGAAATATTTGCTGATGAAATAGGTTATGATAATGCGAAATTAATTAAACCAGACTTTTTATTACTTGTAAAATTATACGATGAAACAGGTCTTAACACTACGGGCTCTGGTATAGGGCATAAACTTGAAGGTGTAATAAATGATGAAGTTAGCAATAAAATTGACTTTTCCAATTACTTTGTTGGTGATTTAGATTCGGGTGGCAAATCGGGTTTAATTAAGTATAGATTTACCAATTTAAGTGAAGGGGATTTTAATATTAAGATTAAGGCTTGGGATGTTTTTAATAACTTTAATGAGCAAACCGCATATTTTACTGTGGTAAGTGGAAATGATTTAATAATAACGGATTTAGTAAATTATCCCAATCCATTTATAGAAAATACAACTTTTACTTTTCAACATAATTTATCGGAAGCGATTAATGTAAGATTAAAAATATATACAATTGCTGGAAGGTTAGTTAAGGAAATAGAAGAAAAAATGATTAATGAAAGGTTTGTTAAAATAAATTGGAATGGAAGAGATGAAGATAACAATAAATTAGCTAATGGAACGTATTTATATAAAGCAATAATAGAAACAATAGATGGTAGATTTAAAAAAAGTATATTAGGGAAATTAGCAATAATAAAATAAGTTTTATTAACGGAGGAACACAATGAAAAAAACACTTTTGCTTCTTGTTTTGGGAATAATGACAGTTGGATTAAATAATTTGAACGCACAAGGAGAAACGGCAGTACCGTTTTTGCTTTTAGCACCTGATTCAAGAGCAGGCGGATTAGGAGAATCTGGAGCTGGATTAGCCGACAATGGTGCAGCTATTTTTTGGAACCCTGCTGGGTTAGCTTTTTTAACCGGATCTGAAGTGAGTATTACACATAGTAATTGGCTTCCACAATTTAAATTAGATTTATTTTACGACTACTTAACTTATAGGCAATATATTGAAGAATTAGATGGCTCTGTATCAGCAAGTATTACATATATGAACTTTGGCGAGTTTGCTCGTACAAATTCCAGCTCGTCTGATATTATTGGTACATTTAGGTCGTTTGACGCAGCATTAACATTAGGTTATGCTACAAAAGTTAGTAACGACTGGGGATTAGGTTTTAATTTTAGACTTATTCACAGTAAACTATCTGATAAGCCTACTGAACAAGAACAAGGTAGTGGTGTTGCTACATCTGTAAGTTTTGATATTGCTGCTATGTGGCGTCCAGAGAAGCTATATTTGCCTTTAATCGGTGATTTTGATAATCGTTTAAGCATAGGTATGAATTTATCTAATATGGGTCCTAAGATTTATTATATAGACCAAGAACAAGCTGACCCAATACCTACTAATTTTAGATTAGGTATTGCAGCTAGGCTTTATGAAGATGATTATAATTCATTAACTTACACTTTAGATTTTAGCAAATTACTTGTTGACCGTGCGGATACTGGAAAAGCTAGAAAGAACTTTTACACAACAATTTTTACTGCATGGGCAGACGAACCATTTAAAAACGAAATACGTGATATTGTAACATCTATGGGGATTGAATATTGGTATGGTGTTCCTGAAGAGTTTATGTTTGCACTTCGCGCAGGATTATTTTATGAAGACCCATCTTATGGTAATAGAAAATTTGCAACTTTTGGTGCTGGTATAAAATACGATATGTACGGATTTGATTTTAGTTACTTAACCACATCTTTAGTTGGTGGGGATGAAAACCATCCATTAGCAGAAACATTACGCTTTTCATTAATTATTGGCTGGGGTGCTACGCCTCAAAAAGTATCAGGTTTTCCAAGAGGAATTTAATTAAATGAAAAATCTATTTTTAATTTGGGTTTTAAGTTTTGTTTTTCTGTGTAATATTTTTGCACAGAAAAACACGGCTAATATAAGTTATATTAGTAAAGGAACCACAACAGTAGCTTCTAATAATATTAACATACTTGCTGTAATGGTAGAATTTATGGAAGATACTGATGGGGCAACATTTGGAAACGGTACATTTGGTTCAATTTATAAAAAAAATTATGGTAATTCTATTATTGACCCTCTGCCACATGATAAAGCTTATTTTGAAAACCATTTACTTTTTGCAAAAAATTATTATCAAAAAGTATCTAATGGCAAGGTATTTGTAAATTATGAAGTTTTGCCAAATGTTATTAAAGTTTCCAAAAAAATGCGGGATTACTCTCCGTTGCCTAAATCTACTGATTTTACTTCATTAGCAGATTTTAGTAAAGAAGTGTGGCAAAAAGTTGTTGAACAAAACCCAAATTTAGATTTTTCTGCATATAATTTATTTACGATTTTTCATGCTGGTGTTGGACGAGATATAAATTTACCCGGTAGTTTAGGTAATGAAAGAGATTTGCCCTCTGTTTATTTAAGTCAAAATCAGCTAAAAAAAATATATGGTGCAGATTTTAATGGATTTCCTACACCAAATTCATTTATAACTAATACTATGATTTTGCCTGAAACAGAAAGCCGGGAAATATCTAGCTTAACAGGTGATGTGTTATTAGAGTTATCTATAAATGGTTTAATTGTTTCTAGCATTGCAAGTTACTTAGGTTTGCCAGATCTTTTTGATACTAATACAGGTTTAAGTGCAATTGGGCGTTTTGGATTAATGGATGGTCAAGCAATTTTTGCTTACGGGGGTCTTTTTCCACCGGAACCTAGTGCTTGGGAAAAAATTTATTTAGGTTGGGAAACTCCTGCTACTATTAGCAATTCTGGAATTCATAATGTGGTAATAACAGCAGGTTTAGCTGCTCAAATATTTGATATTAAAATTGCTAAAGTACCTATTAACACCGATGAATATTTTTTAATTGAAAATAGGCAGAAAGACGTTAATAAAAATGGTATAACTTTAACTATTTATGATAATGGCAATTATGTTACAAAAACTTTTGTTAAAGATACAACAGGGTTTAATAATGCTGTGGTAGATTCTGTATATGGTGTTATTGTGGATGTTGACGAATATGATTGGGCTTTACCAGGTAATGGAATAGTTATATGGCATATTGATGAATCTGTAATTAATGCAAAAATGGAAGAAAACAAGATTAATACAGATAAATTTCATAGAGGTGTAGACGTAGAAGAAGCTGATGGTATTCAAGATATTGGAGAGCAATTTACTACAATTTTTGGTGATAATGTAGTGGGTGAGGGAGAAGAGAATGATTTTTGGTTTTTAGGTAATAAAGCTAAATTATATAAAAATCGTTTTGGTTATGATACTAAACCTGATAGCCGTTCTTACTCTGGTGCTAATAGTTTAGTTACTATTTCCGATTTTTCTGAAAATGCAAATAAAATGCAGCTTAAAATAACTTTAGGTTCAGAAAATATATCTTTAAATTATCAATTTATTAATTTAAGGGACAATACTTATACATATAACAATAATAACGCTTACTATATTGTTAATGATAAAAACTTATATAAATTTGATGGTCTTAATAAAACGTTATTAAGCCAATTATTTAATGCAGATATAATAATACCAGCTTATTTCAATAATTATTTAGTTGGATGTTATGGAAACAAGGTAAATATTTTTGACGTAAATACAAATAATTTACAAGTTATTGATTTATCAGAAAATATATATTCTTCACCAGTTATTAATGATAGCGTAATTGTTATTGGTTCTGAAAGTGGTAAAATATATAGACTATTAAAAAATGGTAGCAATTGGCTTGTTGGTGTAAATAATATTACTAATGGTAAGATAAAACAAGTTAATAGTAACGGTAATACCGTAATGTTAGAAAATAAAATAATAATTAATAATAAAACTTTTACATTGCCTGACTCACATTTAAGCACCTTTTATAAATTTTTACAATTTAACAATACATATTCTAATTATACAGTTGCTTTAACATTTGATAACACATTTTATATATTTAAAGATGGTAATTTAGAAAATAAATTTAAAGCTAATAGCAAATTTATAATAGATAATTTTAGTTTAATACAACTATCAAATAACAATTATTATCAAATAGTATACACATCACAAAACCAAGTTTGGGCTTATAATATTAGTGGTTCTGTAGTTGATGGTTTCCCATTAGAGTTTAATTATAATACAAAATTAGAAAATTATGTTTTTGCAGCAGATTTTGATAATGATACATATAGTGATTTAATGTTTTTTGATGAGGATGGATTAATTTATTTATATTCTACTGAAAAAAAACAGATGCTTTATAATTTTCCGCTTTCAGTTGGAAGAAAAATTGAAGGATTACCAAGACTATACGTAAATAATCTAACTTCAGTAAAAAGTTATGTATTAGAACTTAATTCAAGCGATAAGCTATATACTATTAATATTTATCCTAATCAAACTAACTTAAGATTAGATTATGTTGGATATTTTGGTAGGGATAATAACGATTGTATGATGATTGAGAATAAAACAAATGATGTAATTTCTCAATATTTTCCAGAAGAAAGAGCTTACAATTGGCCCAACCCAGTTTATGGAACTTCAACCTTTATTAGATATTATGTAAAAGAAAATTCCAATATCAACATTAAGATTTTTGATTTAGCTGGTGCTTTAGTAGATGAATTAAATGCAAGTGCAATTGGTGGAAATGATAATGAAGTTGAGTGGAATGTTTCAAATATTCAAAGTGGAGTATATTTAGCAAGAATAGAAGCAAAAGGTGAATTTGGTAATAGTGCGGTTAAAATTATTAAGATTGCTGTAATTAAATAAATACATTTCTTATTTTAGGTAGCTTAATAGTATGAAAAAATTTTTTTTTGTTATAATACTTTTACATATATCCTTAAAAGCTCAGTTTAATGAATATCATCCGGAGTATAATTGGTATACTATTAAAGGAAAGCATGTTGAAGTTCATTATCATAAAGAAGCTGAAAGAACAGCAAGATTAGTTTGTAAAATTGCTGATGAAGTATGGGAGCCAATTACTTCTTTATATGAATATGAACCGGATAAAGTACATTTTATAATAAAAGATATAGATGATTATAGCAACGGTGCAACATATTTTTTTGATAATAAAATTGAAATATGGGCATCTTCTTTAGATTTTGATTTAAGAGGATCCCACAATTGGCTTAGAAACGTTATTACGCACGAGTTTACACATATGGTGCAAATTCAAGCTGGTATGAAGTTAACTAGAACTATTCCAGCTTTTTATCTACAATTTTTAAATTACGAAGATAAAAGACGCCCAGATATTTTATATGGTTTTCCTAATGTTGTTGTTACTTATCCAATAGCTACAATAAACATCCCATCATGGTTTGCCGAAGGGACTGCACAATACCAAAGAAAAGAATTTAATTATGATAATTGGGATACTCATAGAGATATGATTTTAAGGAGCTATGCTTTAGATGGTAATATGCTAACTTGGAATCAAATGGGTGTTTTTGAAAAAAATTCTTTAGGTAGCGAATCTGTATATAATAGTGGCTTTGCCTTAACAAGATACATCTCTCAAAAATATGGTGAAGATAAATTAAGATTAATTACCAAAAATTTGGGTAAGTGGTATAATTTTACTGTTGATGCTGCATTTAAGGATGTATTAGGCAAGTCTGGTGTTGAAATTTACAATGAATGGAGTACTTTTTTAAAGACTGATTACCAAAATAGAATTAAAGATGTTTTAGAAAACAATATTAAAGGAGAAGAAATAGTTAAAGAAGGATTTGGGAACTTTTATCCAAAATTTAATAAGAAAGGGGACAAAATTGTTTATATATCTAATAAAGGCACAGATTATTTAGGTACATCTTCTATTTATCTATACAATTTAAATACTAAAAAAGAAAAGCTTTTAGTTTCTGGTGTTCGTTCTACCGTTACTTTTACACCCGATGAAACAAAAATTATATATGCTAAGCTTAGCGATGATAATGAGGATTGGCGAAATATTCATGATATTTTTATATATGATATTGAAAAGGAAAAAGAGACAAGATTAACTTATGGATTACGGGCAAACAATCCAGATATTTCTTCTGATGGTAAAAGAATTGTGTTTTTATTCCAAAAGGATGGCACTACAAATCTTGGGTTAATTGGTATAGATGGTAAGAATTTTAAAACACTAACTTTTTTTGAAAATGGAGAATTAACTTATAATCCTAAATTTTCTAAAGATAATAAGTATATTTATTTTGATTATTCATATCATCATGGAAGAGATTTAGCTAGGGTAGATTCTGCAGGTGCTAATTTTGAGTTTGTTTTAAATACTGATGATGATGAGAGAAATATTGCATTTTTAAACGATAATGAGATAATATATTCATCCGATGAAACGGGGATATTCAACTTATATAAATATAATTTGTTAAATAAAAATAGAGTTAGATTAACTAATGTAACTGGTGGTGCATTTATGCCTACAGTAGATAGTTTAGGTAATATTTGCTATGCTGGGTATACATCTACTGGTTATAAGCTTTTTTATATTACACTTGATGAGCAAAAGAAAGTTGATGAACAGAAAAAGTATGTTAGAAGAAATAATCCACCGTTGGATGAAGATAAACCAAAAGGGGATTTTTCAACAGAGTACTTTAATAAACTAAGAAATTTTAATGATTATGAAATTCCGGATTATAAAAGTTCTAAATATTCCTCTGTATTTTCTAAAGTAACATTCTTTCCATTTTTAAGGGTAGATAATTATAATACTTCTTCAGATTTTATAGATAGACTAAAACCGGGTCTTTTTGTAACATCAAGCGACCATTTAAATAGATATGGATTTTTTGCTGGTGGCTCAATTAATAAGCGAATGGAAAGGGATTTATTTTTAAATTTGGATTATCGTGATAAATTACCAATCTTTTATAGCTTAGGCTTAAAGCCAACTTTATCTTTGGAATTATACAGTGTTAGCAGGAAAGCAGATGTTGATATTAGCTTTGATGAATATGATTATACGTATAATACCAAGACAAATGTTACATATAATTTATTTGAAGTTGATTTTGTTTTAAACCATAAAATTTTTGCAGAAGGAAACGATTTAGAATTGCGTTTTGCTTATAGTGATTATGTTGCTACTTTAGAAAGTTTTATAATACCAACAACTACTACTTTATATCCTTCTACCAAAGATAAGTATTTTGTTGGGCGAAATATACAAATAAAATATACACACAACAGCATTTTCCCTACAGTTGATAGTGATATTAATCCTATAGGGCGTTCTATTGAATTACAATATAATTATGAATTAAACAAATATAATCCTGATGGAAATTATACTGTTGATAATGGTACATTAGTACCTATTTATAAAAATTATAATTTTAGTAAAGTAGAGCTGAATTATAAAGAGCATATTGGGATATTTAAGAACCATACATTAAATACTCATATAAGAGTAGGTTCAATATTAGCTCCAGCAGTTCCAGACTTTTTTGATTTTTATTTAGGTGGATTAGTTGGTATGAAAGCTTATCCGTTTTATGCAATTAGCGGAAATGAGATTGCATGGATAAATCTTACATATAGGTTCCCATTATTTAGAAATATAGATTCAAGGCTTGGACATTTTTATTTAGATAAAATATTTTTATCTTTATATGGCGATTATGGAAATGCATGGACAGGAAACAAAGTTGAATGGAATAAGTTTAAGAAAGGTGCAGGAGCAGAAATAAGAATGAAGTTGGTTTCATTTTATTTATTTCCAACAGCGGTATTTTTTAATGCATCTTATGCATTTGATAAATATGATAGAGTTGTTGAACGTGGTAAAACTAAAACGCTTGTTTCTTATGGAAAAGAATGGCAGTTTTACGGTGGTGTTTTATTTGACTTTAATTTTTAGTGAGTTAAAATGAAAAGGTTTTTATTTGTAATAATTTTATTAAACATTAATTTATTTGCTCAAGGTAAAAACGAGTCATTATCTGGGTTTCTTGCATTAGACTCAAAATTAAGTTTTGATGCAACATATAAAAATTCCGAATTGAATAAGACATTAGAAAATAAAAAAAATGTTTTATTAGCTGGATTATTGTCTTTTGCTGTACCTGGTGCGGGTGAAATTTATGCAGAAAACTATTACATGGCAGGTTTATTTATTGCTGTGGAAGCGGCAGCAATAACAACGGGCTTAATTTATGATAAAAAAGGGGATAACCAAACAGAGTTTTATCATGAATACGCTCAACAAAATTGGGATGTTGTTAGGTATGCAAAATGGACAATAACAAATTTATCATCTTTAAATAGTAGTTTAAATCCAGATAACTATGCTAATTTATTTTATGATAATGGTACAAAAGTAAATTGGAGTACTTTAAATAAATTAGAGATGGATATAGGCGGATGGTATAGCCATAAATTACCACCATTTGGCGAGCAGCAGTACTATGAATTGATTGGTAAGTATCCTCAATATAATAGTGGTTGGAGTGATTTTGGAAATGAATATACACCATATAAATATGGTGATCCTTTAACTGAGAAATTTCAATATTATTCCAAAGAAAGAGGAAAGGCAAATGATTATTATAATATAGCATCTAAAGCTGTAGTAATAATAATTGTTAACCATATAATTAGCGCGGCAGACGCTGCATTTTTAGCAAATAGATATAATAAAAAATTAAAAATGAACTTAAGTTTAGAAAAAACATCTTTAGGTTATAATACAGAGTATTACCCTAAAATGAATGTTAAATTTATGTTTTAGTAGGTGAATTGAAATGAAAATGCCTTTAGTGTGTATAGTAGGAAGACCAAATGTAGGAAAATCTACACTATTTAATCGTTTAACAAAAAGTAATTTAGCAATTGTTGATGATTTGAGTGGTGTAACAAGAGATAGAAATTATGGTGAAGCGGAATGGAACGGTAAGGTCTTTAAATTAGTAGATACAGGTGGATACGTACCATATAGTGATGAAGTTTTTGATATTGCCATAAGAGAGCAAGTTCAATTTGCAATTGAAGAATCGAGTGCTATTATTTTTATGGTTGATGGCAGAGAAGGAATTAATCCATTTGATGAAGAAATTGCAAAATTATTAAGAACATCGGGTAAACCTTTATTTGTTTTGGTAAATAAATTAGATAATCCAAATCAAGGGTATTATAAATCAGAATTTTATAAATTAGGAATTGATAATGTTTTTGATATTGCTGCAATTAGTGGTAGAAATTTAGGGGATTTTTTAGATTTATTATTAGAATCATTACATATTAGTGATGAACCATATGATGTAGATACTCGTTTAAAAATTGCTATAGTCGGAAAGCCAAATGTTGGGAAATCTAGTTTAACTAATGCATTATTAGGATATGATAGAAGTATTGTTACAGATATACCAGGCACAACAAGAGATAGTATAGACTCTATACTTAAATACTATGGAGAAGAAATTGTATTATTAGATACTGCTGGATTGAGGAAAAAGTCTAAAGTGCAAGAAAATATTGAGTTTTATTCTAATGTAAGAACGTATAGAGCATTAATGGATAGTGATGTTGCGATAATAGTACTTGATGCCACAAAAGGACTAGAAAATCAAGATCAAAAAATAATTCAAGAAGCTGTAAGGCGTAGAAAAGGTTTAATAATTGCAGTTAATAAATGGGATTTAATAGAAAAAGATGATAAAACTGCAGCTATTTATGAAAAACAGCTTACAGAAAAATTAGGAAGTGTAGATTATGCATATATTGTTTTTATAAGCGCTTTAACAAAACAAAGAATTTATAAATTAATTGATTTAGCAAAAACTATAAATTTAGAGCGAAAGAAAAAAATTAGTAACGATGTGTTAAATGATACACTTTTACCCGTATTTTTACAAACGCCACCACCTTCTACAAAAACTGGAAAAGAAGTGAAAATAAGATTTATTACGCAAGTAGGGGATAATTATCCAATATTTTTATTATTTGCAGATCAATCTGAGCATATTGGAGATAATTATAGAAAGTTTGTTGAGAAAACAATAAGAAATAATTTTGGCTTTAAAGGTGTGCCTATAACTGTATCGTTTAGGGACAAATAAATAAGAAAATTTTAACTTAAACCTAATAAATTAACTGTGAACGAAGATAATACACTTGTTAAAAAATTAGAAAATGAAAATTTAGAATTAAGAAAAAAGTTAGAAGAATTTAACAGTATTTTTAATTCTACTGGTGATATTATTTTATTTGTGGAAGGTAAAAATGGAATAATTAAAAATGTAAATACAATAATAACAAAGCTGTTAGGATTTAGTGTTGAAGAGGTAATAGGAAAAAAATTAGAGTTAATATTTGATAGAGGTGGTGAGGAAATAAATATTGAGGTAGAAATATATGATTCTGTTCTTACCAATCGCAAAATTAAAAAGAAAGATGGTACCTACAGATTAATGGATATGACATTTACGCTAACAAAAATTGAAGATGAAGTTTTTTATATAATAAACTTGCGAGATGCTGAAGAAAGAGCGCGTGCTGAATTAGAGTTAAAAGAATTTTCCAAAAAACTAGAAATTAATAACAAGACTAAAGATAAATTTTTTTCCATTATTGCTCATGATTTAAAGAATCCATTTAGCTCATTATTAGGTTTAAGTGAATTATTAGAAACAGACTTTAATGAATTAAGTGATGAAGAAAAGCTATCTTATATTTCAGAAATTAGAAAAGTAACAAAAAGCTCAAATCAACTTTTAGAAAATTTATTACATTGGTCTCGTGCACAAACCGGGTCAATAGTCTACACCCCAAGTGAATTAGATTTAAAGTTATTAGTTGATGAAGTTATTAGTCTTGTAAATCCTCAAGCAAAAGCTAAAAATATTAGTATTATTGTAGATTTTAAAAAAGAATATGTTATTTATGCAGATGATGATTTATTAATGACTGTTTTACGGAATTTATTGACAAATGCTATAAAATATTCTTATGAAGGGCAGAAAATAATATTAGAAGCAAATAAAAAAGATGAAAATACTTTAGAGCTATCAATTAAAGATTTTGGCATAGGAATTCCTGAAAGCACACAAAAAAGTTTATTTTCTATAGAAAGAGGCGAAAGTAGACCGGGCACAAATAATGAAAAAGGAACTGGGCTAGGACTAATTTTATGTAAGGAATTTATAGAGCTTAATAAGGGAACTATTGATTTTATTTCTAATCTTAATCAAGGTACTACATTTACTATAACAATTCCTTTACTTTATGAAATTTAATTTTTAATATTTTACAATAAATTCAATTTTTTATGTTAAGAGCAAAATATCTTATAATACTATTTTTTTTATTTGGTTGTGGTCCAGATAAACCAGATGAAAGTTTAGTTTATGAGGATTTAAAGCCTCTTAGATATAATATAAAAAGTAATTTAGGTGATGACTACGATATTAGCGAATTAAAACTAACAAAAAATTATTTTATAGATGAAAATTATTATAAATATGAATTTTCATTTATAATTAACAAACAATTTACTAATCCAAATCCAAAGAAAATTTATGGTTATGTTATTTATTATAAAGTAAGATATGGTTATTGGGTTGTAAAAAAAAATAGTATTTTAGAAAAGGGAATTCTAAATTTAATTGAATAAAAATTTGACATTATGAAATATTATTATAATTTGTTTTTTATATATTTTTTATTTTTTTCTTCATTTGCTGCACAAAATATAAATATTACATTTAATAAAGCAGATTTATATAAAAGCAAAAATATAAATTTAATAAATAAACTTATTTATGAACTTAAAAAAACAAAATATGGAAATTGGACAGAATCAGAATTTTATAAACTATTTGATAATCCTTTATCACAAATTGTATATACGGATATCCTGATAAAATATGCAAGACCAGATAGTAGAAAGCATCAAGAGGATGAAGCTGATAGATATTTGAAAATTTTTATGAAAGAAGAAAAAATTAGCAAAGGAGTTAAGTTTTTAAAGGAATATGATAAGTTTTTAACAGAAGCTGAAGTAAAATATAATGTTCACAAAAAAGATATTGTGTCTATATTAATGTGGGAATCTGGCTTAGGGGAATATACAGGAAATTATCAAGTATTTAATGTATTTATAAATCAAATATTATATTTAGATGAAGTAGAGGTTTTGTTAGCAGAAAAATACCGTAAAGAAAATGGTAAATCTTATTATTCTAATCAAAATTCAGAAAATGAGGCAAAAAAAAGAATTGAAAGAATACGAAATAGTGCAATAAGCTCGTTAGTGTCCTTATTAAAAGAAACAAAACTTAAAAAAATGAATCCTTTTGAGCAAAAGGGTTCGTGGGGTGGTGCTATTGGGTATGTTCAATTTATGCCTTTTAATTTACATTATGCAGTAGATGGAAACAACGATGGAGTAATTGATTTATATTCATTTCCAGATGCTATACATAGTTGTGCAAATTTTTTATTAAAAGTTGGTAAATATAATAGTACAAAGTTAGGAAGAGAAAAAGCTATTTACAGATATAACCCTTCCAATAGTTATGTTAAAGGTGTAATAACTTATGCAGATACAATTTGGGCAAGATATATTAAAGGGGAATAAAAATGGTATTTAAGGGGATTAAATTAATTATGAAAATATTTTTATCTATACCCATTGCAATTGTTTTATTATTTATTTTTCTAAAGCTTTCTTCATGCAGCGAAAATTTTTTTATGCCAAAGATTAAAAGTATTACGAACGTAAATGTTGAAAGTATTGATGAAGATACTATTAAACTTAAACTAGAAGTTAACATGTTAAATAGCAATATTTTTGATTTGGATGTAGAAAAATTAAATTTAAATATAAAACAGAATGATACAATATTAGGCAGTGCAAATTCATTAATTAACTTTAAATTAATATCAGATTCAGTTTGTACGGTTCCTACAACAATATTTATTAGTACACAAAAGATGTTAAATAATATAAAAGATGGTCAAGATAGCGTTAAATTAGAGTTAGTTGGAAACGTAAAAGTTAAAACCAAAATTAAAAATATATCACAAAATATTTCTTATCCAATAACAATTAAAATAAATGAAATTATTAAAGATGCTATATTACAAAAGAGCGAAGAAGATTTTATTAAAATTATAAAAGCTGAACTTAGTGATATTACCTTAAGCCAAAATAAATTGATAATTACATTTGCTGTTAATAATCCATATAATATCGCTTTAGTATTAAAAGATTATCCTGCAACTGTTAGCATTAATGGCAAAGAAGCAGGAACAGGTAACTTAAAAGATACAGTTGTAATTAAAGGGAAAAGTGATAATAATATTGGACATATTGTTTTTGTTCTAGATAACTTTAAATCGGCAACATCATTATTATCATCTTTATTAAGTAAAAAATTAGAGTACAAAACAGAAGGTGATTTAGTAATCTCAATATTTAATAAAGATGTATCAATTCCTTTTACTTTTGAAGGTGATTTATTAGAAAATAAATAAAAAACAAATATTTAGTTTGTTTTTTAAAATGTAAACGTTTATTTTAATAGTATTACTTAAGAGAACACAATGAAAAGACTTTATTATTTAATATTTTTTTGTTTTATTCTATCCGTTAACTTTGTCGGAGGAAAAGTTTTGTATATTAAAGAAGCCCCAAATTATATTATTTCCCATAGTAAATATCAAGAAGAAAAAGATTTAGACTTATATTATTCCAATAAAAAACTTGGTTCGTTTATAGAAAATGGGAAAACAATTTTTAGAGTATTTTCACCTAGCACTGAAAATATGAAATTAGTAGTTTTTGATAGTGTAGAAGATAGTGTTGGCACAGAGTATATGATGCTTAAAGATAAAGATGGTGTGTGGGAAGCTATAATTAAAAAAGATTTAAATTTAAAGTACTATGGTTATAAATCTTATAAAAAAGGTGAGGAATTAAATATTTATAAACCTTTAATAGTTGACCCTTATGCAAAAGCAGTAGCAACTTTTACAACTTATATGAATCCACGTAAATCGATAGTTTATGAAGAAAAATATGATTGGGGGAATGATGAGTGGATACAGCAAGACCATAGAGATTTAATTATATATGAAATGCATATTAAAGATATGACAGCACATAATTCAGCCGGTGCAAAATATCCTGGTACATATAAAGGCTTAATTGAAAAAGGTGTTAAAGGTGGAATTAATTATATAAAAGAATTAGGTGTTAACACAGTGGAATTATTACCCGCTATGGAGTTTGGATATTGTGAAATACCATACAAGAAAAACTTTTTTGGACGATTTAATACATGGAACCCATATGAAAGAAATCATTGGGGATATATGACATCTAACTTTTTTGCACCCGCAGCATATTACGCAGAAAACCTAAAAGAATTTAAGTGGAATACTTGGATTGGTAAAGAGGGTACCCAAGTTAAAGAATTTAAAGATATGGTTAAAGAATTTCATAAAGAGGGAATAGCAGTAATAATGGATGTTGTATATAATCATCTTTCTGAATATGAACTAGGTAACTTAAAAGAATTAGATAAAGAATATTACTTTAGATTAGGTAACGATGGTAGTTATATAGCAGAAAGTGGCTGTGGCAACGATTTAAAGACAGAACGTCCAATGGTTAGAAGACTTATAGTAGAAAGTCTTTTATATTGGATGAAAGAATATCATATAGATGGCTTTAGATTTGATTTAGGTAAATTAATAGATTGGGAAACTGTTGAAGAAATAAAAAGAGAGACAAAGAAAATAAATCCTAATGTGATTATAGTATGTGAACCTTGGGGAGGAGGATATGATCCTAAAGGTTTTTCTTTAAGAGGTTGGGGAGCTTGGAATGACCAGATTAGAAATGGCATAAAAGGAGAAAACCCAATTAATGGATTAGGTTTTATTTTTGGCAAATGGTTTGGAAATAATAATATTGATAGAGTTAAAAGTTATGTTAATGGTACCTTAATAAATGATAAAGACGGAATATTCCAAACAAAAGAGCATTCAGTTAATTATTTAGAAAGTCACGATGGATATACTTTGGGAGATTTTATAAGAATTGGATTAGATAAAGCTAATGAAAATAAAGTGATAACAGATATTAAAGAGTTCCAAAAGTTAGATGATAAACAGATGAAATTAAATAAACTTGGGGCTTTATTTTTATTTACCTCTCAAGGTATCATTATGATTCACTCCGGGCAAGAATTTGCTCGTTCTAAAATAGTTCCATATGATATTAAAATTGAAGACGAGCACAAAGGAATGATAGACCATAATAGTTATAACAAAGATAATGAAACAAATTATATTAATTATGAAATAGCAGAACAAAATAAGGAATTATTAGATTATTATAAAGGTCTTATCCAAATTCGAAAAACTTACGGAGCATTTAGAAAAGCAGACTATGATAAAATAGAATTTATTACAAATAATACGTATGAATTCTTTTTAGGATATAAAGTTAGATATAAAAAGGAAGAATTTTTAGTATATTTTAATGCTGAACAAGATAAAGATATTAATGTAAAATTGCCAAAGGGTGAATGGGAAATTATAGTAAACAATGAAGTAGCAGGACTTGAAACAATAAAAAAAGTAAAAAATGGAATAAATATTCCTCCTATTAGTGGATGTGTATTACGTAAGTCTAAATAAAAGAATAATTTTAATAATATTTATACTTGCTATAAATATTAATGCTCAGGTTGATACATCTATTGTTCCATTACGAACGATAGACTCAACAATTGTATTTGATGTTAAATATGCAACAGAAGATAATTTTACGGGTAAAGTATTATATCCTACAGGAAATGTATATATTCGTAAAATTGTAGGTGATAGTCTTTCTGCAGCAAATAAATATTTCCAAAAAAAATATAAACTTAGGTTAAAAATTTTTGATGCATATAGACCTTTAAGTGTTCAAAAAATAATGTGGGAAATTATGCCAAATGAAGATTATGTTGCAAATCCTAAAAAGGGGAGTAGGCATAATAGAGGTGCAGCTGTTGATGTTACATTAATTGATGAAAATGGAAAAGAGCTTGATATGGGAACACCCTATGATGATTTTTCAGAAAAAGCTAATGCTTATTATGAAAACTTTCCTTCTGCCGTTTTAATAAATAGGTCTATTTTGCAAGAAACCTTGATAAAGTTTGGTTTTATACCACTAAAATCTGAATGGTGGCATTTTGATTTTAATGGCTGGGAGAAGTTTTCGATTTTAGATATACCAATAAATTAAGAAAGAAATGCTTTTTTAAGTGACTTTTCCAGAGCGAACTTAAAATTTGTTATATTAACAGGTTTAGAGAAAATAAATTCAATTCCAAGATTTTTATATAATTCAATTATATTATCATCTAAATACATAGTTAATAAAATAAACTGCGGCTTATATTTTATTTTGGAGTTTAGCACAGTTTTAATAAGCTCGTTTCCGCTTAAGTTAGGCATTTGATGATCTGTTACAACAACAGCAGGATTAAGTTGTTTTATTTTTTCCAAAGCATCTTTTCCATCTGTAGCTTCATAAACATTGTAATTTGGCAGTAAGCTTTTTAATAATTTAGTGTAAAGGATTCTATCAGTAGTTACATCATCAACAAGTAAAATGTTAGATGATGAAATTGGGCAGGTAAAGAAGAATTTTGTCCCTTTTCCATATTCACTTTCCAACCAAATATTACCTTGATGTTTTTTTATAATATCATAAACCAAAGATAATCCAAGTCCGCTTCCTTTTTCACCTGAAGTACCCTTTAAAGTAAATTTAGTTTCCACTTTAAACAATTTATCTTGGTCTTCTTTTTTAATTCCAACACCTGTATCACTAATACAAAACTCTATAAAATTATTGTCTAAATTTCGTTTAGCACTAATTTCAATTTTATCGCCTTTTTTGCAAAATTTTACTGCGTTAGATAATAGATTATTAAACACTTGAAACATCAAGTTTTCATCTGCATGTATGTATATATTTTTGTCTACGTTTATATAAATCTCAATTCCTTTTTGTATGGCTACTCCAGTTGAAGTTTGTACGGATTTGTTAATTAAACTTAAAGCATTAATTTTTTCTGGAACAAAATTAACTCTTCCCGTTTGTATTCTTGTCCAATCTAACAAAGAATTTACAAGATTTAACATGTTAGTGGATGACTCGTGTATAAAAGAAATATATTCATAAATCTTATCAGTAGGTAAATTTCTGTTATTTAATAAAATATCTGTAAAACCAAGAATGGATGAAAAAGGAGTTCTTAAATCATGAGAAACGATAGATAGAAATCTATCTTTTGTTTCATTAAGCTGTTTCATACTTTCAGCATAATTTTTTAGTTCTTCTTCATTTTTCTTAGTTGTAGTTATGTCACTAACTAAACCAAAAATTTTATTTATAAAGCCGTTAGTATCTCTTACAACAGATATTTTATTTTTAATCCACAAAATATCACCGCTTCTATGAATTATCCGATATTCAATTTCCAAAGAATGTTTATTAATAGATTTATAAAACTTTTTTAAGGTGGGAATTACCATTTGAATATCATTAGGGTGAATGATTTTATGCCAAAGATTTTTATCCTTAATAAACTCGTTTGGTAAAAAGCCGGTAATTTTTAATACAGCATCAGTATATAAAACAACTTGTAATTTATTATCAATTAATTCAGCTACCCAGATAAACTCATTTATGTTTTCTGTAATACTACGATATCTCTCTTCAGAAATTTCTAAAGCTTTTTGAGCTTCTTTTTCTTTGGTTATATCTCTAACAATTATAACAATGTAATCGTTTTTGCCAATTTGGTAATTACCAAGGGATAGCTCGCAAATGATTGTTGCCCCGTTTTTTTTAAGTCCTTGTATTTCTAAACGATTATTTTCGATATTGCCCGTAAGTAATTTTTCAATAATATTAAGAAAAGCGATCCTATCCGATTTGTGAATAAATTCTATTGGATTTATACCAATAATTTCATTAGGGGAATCATATCCAAATATTTTTGCAAAGGAGTCGTTTACTAATTGTAAAATATTATTACTTTCTACTGCTATACCCTCTTGAGAAGCTTCGAATACAGTTTTTATTAATAAAAGATCTTTTTCGGCATTTTTTTGAGTTGTTATATCTGTAAAAATACCAATAAAATATTCTAATTGATTTGTTAAATTAAGGACAGGAGTAAAATTAGCAGCTACATAGATTTTTTTCCCATCCAATTTTTTTAGAGGTAATTCGAAAGATGTGATTTTATTTAATGTAATTTTTTCAAAGTTAAAATTTTCTTCTAGTTCATCTTGGTTAATAAAATCACAAATATTTAGTAGTAAAGCGTCATCAAAGCTAACTTTAAATTCTTTTGAAAAATGTGGATTAATATATTTGATGTTACCTTTTAGGTCAAAAGTTAAAATAAATTCCTTACTATTAGTAACTATTGAACGAAAATGCTCTTCAGATTTTCTTAATTCTTTTTCTAATAAATAACTATTGGTTATATCCTTACAAATTAAGATGATAAGTTTACCGTAGGAATCTTCAATAGGTAAAAAAGTAGTTTCTAAAATTATTTCGGTATCATCTTTATAAAAATTAAGTTTTCCATTCCAACAATTTTGAGAAAAGATGTCTTGTTTTAACTTGTCAAAATAATCGGGCTTAAGGGAGGGGATTAATTTTTCTATAGGGTGACCAATTAATTTATAATTTTCTATGTTAGAAAACTGAAGATTATTTTTGGTAATAGATACAATCTGTCCATTATCATCCAGACTTAAAATTAGATCAGCTAAATTATTAAGTACGGTAGTTAGTTTTTTAATTTCAATTTCTTTTAATTCTTTTTCTTTATTAAAAATCTTATTGGCAGTAATATCATTTAATACTAAAAGTATTAAGGGATTTTTAGTGTTATCATTTATTACAAAAAATGATGTATTAAATACCTTTTGACCCCCAAAATAATCTGAATATAATTCTTTTTCTTGATAATCGTAAATGTTTTTTAAGTTTACCAAAGTTTCAATAATTTCGTTTTTGTTTTCATTAATAAATAACTCAATTATAGAAGAAATGTTATTAATATTTAATTGTGGAGAAGAATTAATAATATTTCCAGTAATATCAGAAATTATCCATAATTTTTTATTATTTGTTAAAAAATTGGTAAATAAATCAAAATTATCAGTATCATTTTTATTATTATTAATATTAACAACAAAATCATCAATAATTAAAATGCCACCATTAAATTTATCCTCATCAAAAAAAGGAGTTCCCTTTAAAACAATCTTTAAAGTGTTGTTATCAAAGCCTACTTGAGAAGCAAGTTCAATTTCGAAAGGACTGTTTTGTTTTATTTTTAGTATTTCATCAATAACCTTTTTATCACTAAATAAATTGATTGTTAAAATATTTTTAGATAATATATATTCTTTATTAGCTATAGAAGTAACGCCAAAGCGTAAAAAATTATTATTAACATAAATTATATTAAAATTCTCATCAAAAATTAATAGCCCGAATGGTGAAAAATCTATAAAAGATAGTAATTTGTTTAAATTATTCATACCATGCTTAAATAAATAAGTTTAATATTTTAATATATTAAATAATTATGATTAAAAAAAAATAATATTAATAAAATAAAAAGATAAAATCTTTATAAATTTCATTAAATTCAATATATTTAAATATTAATTTTTTTTGAGAAAAGATGCAAGTTAGGATTTTATTTATTGGCGATATTGTTGGAGCAAGTGGGTTAAAAATAGTGGAAACGTTTTTACCATTTATTAAGGAAAAATATAAAGTAGATTTAATAATTGCGAATGGTGAAAATGTATCTGATGGGAAAGGTTGTACTGCAAAAGAGGGAAAAATATTGTTCTCTTTAGGTGTAAAGGCAATTACAGGCGGAAATCATACCTGGGATAAACCTCAATCCCAAGATTATTTGAAAAATGAACCTAGAAGTTTAAGACCAATGAACTATCCTAAAGGTACTTATGGAAATGGGTACTACATAATTGATGAAGGGAATTATAAAGTAGGTGTGCTAAATTTGCAAGGTCGTTCCTTTATGCAAATGATAGATTGTCCTTTTAGAGTAGGAGAAAATACGATTAAAAAAATTAGTAATGAAACAAAAGTTATAATTGTAGATTTTCATGCGGAAGCATCAGCAGAAAAAATTGCATTTGTAAATTTTGTAGATGGTACAGTTACAGCAGTATTGGGGACACACACACATGTACAAACTTCTGATGAACGAATTTTTCCTAAAGGTACAGGATATATAACAGATGTTGGAATGACAGGTCCATATGACTCTGTTATAGGTATGAAAACGGATGCAGCAATAAATAGATTTATTTATCAAACACCTCAAAAATATATTCCAGCTACAGAAAATAATCATTTTAGTGGAGTTGTGTTAACGGTTGATACAATTACTGGAAAGTGTTTAGAAATAGAAAGAATATTTTATCCAGAGTTTACAAAAACTTATGAAATAAAAACAGAGGTAATAAATGACGATAATTGATGGGAAGAAAATATCAGAAGAAATTAAAAGTGAGTTGGCTGTAAAGGTAAAAGAAAAAAGAGATGTAATAGGAAACGTACCGGGTTTAGTTACAATTTTAGTCGGAGAAAATCCAGCGTCTTTATCTTATGTAACTATGAAAGGTAAAGCATGTAATCAAATTGGTATGCATTCAGTTTTAGAAAAATATGATAGTAGTATATCTGAAGAGGAATTGTTATCTGTTATAGAAAAATATAATAATGATGAAAGCATACATGGCATTTTAGTACAATTACCTTTACCAAAACATATAAATGAAGATAAAATTATTGAAGCAATAAATTATAAAAAAGATGTAGATGGATTTCATCCAATCAATATGGGTAATTTAGTAATTGGAAAAGATACATTGTATCCATGCACACCATATGGTATAATGGAATTGATAAAAAGATATAATATTGAAACAAAAGGAAAGCATTGTGTTGTAGTAGGAAGGAGCAATATTGTTGGTAAACCAATAGCCAATATGATGGTACAAAAAAAAGAAGGTGCTAATTGCGTAGTTACGGTTTGCCACTCTGCAGCTAAAGATTTAGGTGTTTATACAAAACAAGCTGATATTTTGATTGCAGCCATTGGCTCTGCAAATTTTATTAAAGGTGATATGGTAAAAGATGGTGTTGTTGTAATAGATGTGGGAATAAATAGAGTTGAAGATAAAAACGAAAAAAAAGGATATAGAATAGTAGGGGATGTTGATTTCGATTCAGTAGCAGATAAAGCATCTTATTATACTCCTGTTCCAGGTGGTGTTGGACCAATGACTATAGCAATGTTAATGAGGAACACATATAAAGCATTTTGTAAAATAAATAATATTAGCGAGTAATTAAATGGATTCAAGAATTGACAAAATAGTAAATCAAGTATTTATAGAAAAGTCTTTGCATAATTTTTATTGTAGTTTAGATAGTTGTAAAGGATGGGAAAAGAATGTAATAGAGCAACCAAAGGCAGTAAAAAAAATTATTGAATCTGGAGCTGAAAGAATTGCGGCAGGTATAGGTGTAGGTGCCGAAATATCTGATATTGGCTTAGCGCGGATGATAGACCACACATTGTTAAAACCAGAGGCAACATCAAAAGATATTACAAAATTGTGCGAAGAAGCCAAACAATATAACTTTGCTTCTGTTTGTGTAAATCCTTGTTACGTTAGTTTGTGTTATTCTTTATTAAAAAATACGCCCGTAAAAGTATGCACCGTTATAGGTTTTCCATTAGGTGCAAATACTACAGAAACTAAAAGATTTGAAGCTGAACAAGCTATATTAAATGGTGCTGAAGAAATAGACATGGTTATTAATATAGGTAAATTAAAAGAAGGTGATTATAAATACGTATTTGAAGATATAAACAAAGTAGTTTTAGTTTCCAAAAAGCATAATGCGGTATGTAAAGTAATTTTAGAAACAGCTTTATTAACAGATGAGGAAAAAGTGAAAGCATGTTTGATATCAAAAGAAGCAAAGGCAGATTTTGTAAAAACCTCAACTGGTTTTAGTAAAGGTGGTGCAACTGCTGCAGATATTGCTTTAATGAAATATGTTGTTGGTAGCTCAGTAGGTGTTAAAGCTTCTGGTGGAGTAAGAACTTACGAAGATGCAGCTTTATTAATTGAATCTGGTGCCGATAGAATTGGTGCTAGTGCAAGTGTTAAAATTGTAAATAAAGAATCTAACAATGAAAAGGGTTATTAGTGGTTATTGATCTTATTGTAACAACTGATGGTGATGGTTCAACTGCTGTTATTCCTTCTGTAAAAGGGATTGATTGTTGGGCTAAAGAACATGATGATGCGATTAACGAAGCTATAAAGCTTTTATGTTTTTATTTAGGTTTTGAGGATACTAAAAAAATTAAAATTGACTTAGCTAGAAAAGAAAAAAATAAAACTATTTATAAGTTAATTTTTAATAAAGAGACTTAAGTGAGAGAGTTTACATCAGAAAGTAGATTAAATAAGATTAAGCAAGTTCTTAGCAAAAGACAACCTAATTTAACAGTTGTTTTAGAAAATATTCATGACCCACATAATGTTAGTGCAATAATTAGAAGTTGTGATTCAGTAGGGATAAAAAAAGTTAATTTGTTATATTATATTGAAAAGTTTCCAAAATTAAGTACTAAGGTTTCAGGCTCTGGTAATAAATGGATAGAATTTGATAAATACAAAGATGTTAATACTTGTTTTAACGAATTAAAAAAAGAAGGCTATTATATTTTGGGGAGCAAAATTTCTACCAACGCCAAAAGTATTTATGAAATTGATTTTACAAAAAGAGTTGCAATACTATTTGGAAACGAGCATCGTGGAATTTCTGAGGAAGCAGCAAAAAATTGTGATGATTTAATTTATATTCCAATGTTCGGAATGGCTCAGTCTCTTAATGTTTCGGTAGCGGTTTCTGTTGTTGTATATGAAGCTTTAAGGCAAAGATTAATAGCAGGTTTATATGATAAAATGTTATTAAGTAACAATGAATATGAAGAATTAATTGACAAATGGTGTAGTTATTAATGGATATGCAATTTAATAAAGTAAATAAATTAAAAGGTACTTTAGATTTACCAGGGGATAAATCTATTTCCCATAGAAGTGTAATTTTTGCAGCTATGGCAAATGGAAAATCTACAATTAAAAACTGTTCTGATGGAGAAGATGTAAAATCTACTATTAATTGTTTTAGGTTATTGGGTTGCAATATTAATAAAGTAAATAATGAATTAATAGTTGAAGGGCTTGGTTATAAAGGATTTAATAACGCAGACGTTGTTTTAGATGCAGGGAATAGTGGCACTACAAGCAGATTACTAACCGGCTTATTATGTGTTCAAAATTTTACTTCAACAATTATTGGAGATGAATCTTTATCCAAACGTCCAATGAATAGAGTTGTTGACCCATTAATTAGCTTTGGTGCCAAGATAGATACTAATAATGGAAAGTTACCGATAAAAATATATCCATCTAATAGCATTAAAAATTTTGAATACACATTAACCGTGCCAAGCGCACAAGTTAAAAGTGCTTTAATATTAGCTGCATTACATTTTGATAAAGAATCAATAATTACTGAACCATTTACTACAAGAAATCATTCCGAGCAAATGTTGGGGCTTAAAGTTGTTCAAAATAGTAACAACAAAACAATTTATGTTTCTAAAAGTAATTACCCTGTTGCAAGTGAATATGTTGTCCCTGCAGATATTTCTACCGCAGCATTTTTTATTGTATTTGGTTTATTAGTGCAAAATAGTGAGATTGTGATTAAAAAGGTTCTATTAAACAAAACGCGTGCCGGTATAATTACTATTCTTCAGCAAATGGGTGGTAAAATTGATATTATAAATGAATATAATTCCAATAATGAAATATATGGGGATATATTAATTAGAAGTAGCAAGTTACAAAATGTTCAAATTGAAGAAGAGATTATACCAAATATAATTGATGAAATACCAATTTTAAGTTTGGCGGGATTATTTGCAGATGGTAATTTTGTTATTAAAAAAGCAAGCGAATTAAGAGTAAAGGAAACAGATAGAATAAAAGCATTAGTTGAAAACTATAAAAAGTTAGGCGTTAAAGTAGAAGAATATGAAGATGGTTTTGGGTTATTTGGTGGTTTTAATGATATTTACACAGAATTTGAAAGCTACGGAGATCATAGAATAGCGATGACATTTGGTATTTTATCAATGTTACTTAAAAATGGTAGTAAAGTGAATAATTTTGATTGCGTTAATATTTCTAATCCAAATTTTATTAATCAGGTAAAATTATTAGTAGAGGAATAAAATGGCAGAAGTAAAATTAGTAAACGTATCTAAAATTTACGAGGGTGGACATAAAGCTGTTCATAATGTAAATATTGAGATAAAAGATAAAGAGTTTGTGGTATTGGTAGGACCTTCTGGGTGTGGTAAGACTACAACACTTAGAATGATTGCAGGATTAGAGGATATTTCTGAAGGAGATTTGTTTATTGATGGCGTTAGAGTAAATGATGTATCTCCAAAGGATAGAGATATTGCAATGGTATTTCAAAATTATGCTTTATATCCTCATATGACAGTGTATGAAAACATGGCATTTGGTTTAAAACTAAGGAAATATGATAAAAAAGAGATTGACCAAAGAGTTAAAAATGCTGCTAAAATATTGGGTATTGATAAGTATTTAAGTAGAAAACCTAAAGCACTATCTGGTGGACAGAGGCAACGTGTTGCAGTGGGAAGGGCTATTGTGCGAAATCCTAAAGTATTTTTATTTGATGAACCATTAAGTAATTTAGATGCGAAATTGCGCGTTCAGATGCGAACCGAAATTTCTAAGTTACATAGAGAGTTAAACGCAACAATGATTTATGTTACCCACGACCAAGTTGAAGCTATGACAATGGGGGATAGAATTGTAATAATGAAAGACGGGTTTATTCAGCAGATTGATACACCTTTAAATTTATATAATTACCCAACTAATAAATTTGTAGCTGGTTTTATTGGTAGCCCTGCTATGAATTTTATTGAAGGTATAGTTACTAAATTAGATGGTAATTTATACTTCAAAGGGAATGAGATATCTTTATTAATATCAGAAAATTATAACTATAAATTAAATAATTATATTGATAAACCTATTTATTTAGGTATAAGACCCGAAGATATATATATTAGCGAAGATGGAGAGTTTAAGTTTGAATGTGAAGTTGTGGAACCAATGGGTAATGAAACATTTTTATATTTTAATTTAAATGGAAATCAATTAGTTGCAAGAGTTAACATTCAAAAAGAAATAAAGGCTGGAGAAAGATTAAATTTTACTTTTAATAAAAACAAGCTTCATATATTTGATAAAGAGACAGAACAGAATATTTTAATCTAAATTTCTATAATTTGATGTTCAAACTTAATTACAGATATTTCATTAATTAAATGTTTAAGTAAACTTACTCCATATTTATTTGCAAAATAGATAAAGTTTATTTCTCTTTCCTGCAAATTATTATTTGGAAAAATGAGGGTTTTTAATTTATTTAATTGCCTTATTGTAACATCATTTTTAGACTGTAATGATTTTTCTGTACGAGATTTAAGTGTTTGAATGGTTTGTATAATTTTTCCGGAAGTTTTATTAATTGGATCCTCTAATGTTTTATCTATTTTTATTAATTCTTGTTTTATTAATGTAAATTCACTGTTAACAACATTTTCTAATTTAGAAAATATGTTTTCATAATTTGCATCAGAATAATTACTTAATACTTTTTTAATTAATTTCAAGTCTTCAATAAAAACATCTTCAAAAGATAAATGATATTTATCAATTACATCTTTAGCAGCTTTTTCTAATAAAGTTACAGATGCACGTGGATAGATAATAGGCTGAGGAATATTAAAAATTTTGTAAAATGGTAATACTTGAGCAAAGTAACTAATTTCACCAGGTCCGGCAATATAAAAGCCAGTTGGTAAAAGAAAATCTTGGCATATGGGTCTTAAAAGAACATTTGGTGAAAAATTTTCTGGGTGTTTATTTAATAAATCAAATAACTCAGTTTTGGGGTATTTTTTCCTTTTATTCTTTAATTTAAAATTATCATCATCAGGCTCTAATAAAAATCTTCCATCATTTTCAGAAAGGAATAAATTTATTGGTTTTATTTTTACTTGAGCATGGTAATTTTCTTCAAGTTTTGCACTTGTATCAATTGCAGTTAATAAATGTTCTCTGTAATCCTCAAGTTCTTTAAGAAATATGGGCTTAAGTAAATTTTTTACTTTAACATCTTGCGGGTCAAAAAGAACAAGTCCATACTCATCAAAAAGGTTAAACAATAATTCCTTAAATGCAACCTTGAAGGTTTTACCAACTTTATAAAATGATATTATATTATCAAAAACTTGTGGTGTAAAATCAGTTTTGCGTAAATTTTCCTCAATTTGTTTTAATGTTTCATTAAATTCAGCTTTAAAAACGTGATTGCCAACATTACTTCTAAAACTACCAGTAAAATTATCGTTATATGTTAAGTTAATAATATTATTCTCTTTATCAATAATATTAAGATTATTTACTTCTTCAAAATCATGGTCGTCACCTTCTAACCAAAAAATAGGTACAAAGTTATATTCATAAAATTTACTTTTTAATTCTGTAGCAAGTTTTATTGCAGAAATAATTTTATAAAAGGTGTATAATGGACCGCCAAAAAGTCCTAATTGTTGACCGGTGACAATAGCAATTGTATTGGGTGAATTTAAAAGATTTATATTATTTAATGTACTTTTGGATAAACTTAACCCATCATATTGGGAATAAATTATTTCTGATAGTTCTTTAGAAAAACTTCTATTAAATGAAGTAATTTCTTCGAAATGTTTAATATAATTATAAGTTTTGCGAAAATCTTTGATATAAAAAGATTTTACCTTATTAAAATCATACAAATAATCTAAAAATAATTTACTTTGCCCTGGTATTTTATTAAAATTCAAAAACATTTAATAGCCTAATATTATTAATTAATTTATCAAATTTACTTAAAAATTCCTTATGTTTAAACTATAAATTTAAATTAATTGGTTCAAAAATAATGATAAAAAAGATTGTTTTTATTTTGTTTGTTTTTATTAGTTATGTAAATAATGCGCAAATTAAATATGAATTTTTACCCAGTGGTTTACATTTTAAGCCTTTAGCGTCTAATGTTTATGAACCAAGATTAGGGGTATTATATTTTCCTGATGATAGAAGTTTGAAGGTAGATATTGGTAATAGCATTGATATAATAAAGTTTGAAGATTTATTAGTTAATACCAAATTAACTTTTGGAATAGATTTTATGGCATATGGTTTAGCATCAAGCTATCAAGGTAAAAGATTACAAATTGATGCTTTAGATGGATTTTTTGGAGGGAACGGAACATTATCATATAATGTTGATACTAAAAAAACCTATAAATTTAGATTTAGAATTATTCATAATAGTGCGCATTTAGTTGATGGAAGTTATAATAGTAGCACAGGCACATGGAAAAATAATTATTTACCGGTTCCTTATGCAAAAGATTTTGCGGAACTAACTTCGGTTAGGGAATCCAAAATATCAGGTGGTAATTATAGATTATATTTTGGAGTTAGTTACTCGATGTTAATAAGACCTGATTTATTAAAAAGGTGGGCTTTTAATAGTGGATTTGAATTATATCTTAATGATATTTTAGGTAAAGTATTAAACAAAGACGCTATTATTTATTTAGCTTATCATTATAGTTTAATCGGGATCCCAAAATATATGGGGAATAACACCTTGAGTACTGGTGTAAAGCTTGGGGAGGTATATAATAAGGGGGTAAATTTTTATATGTCTTATCATTTGGGAATGAATTATTTTAGTGAATATTTTACTTATAGAATTAATAAATTTGGTATTGGCTTTAATGTAGAATTTTAAGCCAGAAAGGAATTTAATGGAATTTAATATCTTTAAGTTTATTACAATAAAAAGATTTTTTAATATAATAAAGATTTTTAGTTCTTATTTTATCTCAGTTTTAATTAAAAATGTTATTGTTTGGGGCAAACCACTTACTTTATCAATTGAACCAACAAATAGATGTAATTTATTATGTCCAGAGTGCCCTAGTGGTACCGGCGAATTAACAAGAGGACTTGGCAACATAGATTATAATAATTATTGCAAAATTATTGACCAAGTTAAAGACCACGTATTTTACATTCAACTTTTTTTTCAAGGAGAGCCCTTTATTAATAAATACATCTATGAAATGATTAATTATGCTAGAAAAAATAAAATTTATGTTTCTATAAGTACAAATGGATTACTACTTAATGATACGAATATTGAAAAGCTATTGAACTATCCACCAGATAAATTAATTTTTTCTATTGATGGAATGTCTGAAGAAACTTACAAAATTTATAGAATTGGTGGCGATTTTAATAAAGCCATTAATAACTTAAAAAAATTAATTAGCAAGAAAAAAGAATTAAAACAAAAATTACCCTTTGTTGAATTACAATTTATTGCAATGAAACAAAATGAGCATGAGATTAATAAAGCAATCAAAATGGGTAAAGATTTGGGAGTGAACAAAACTGTAATTAAAAGTATGCAGGTAAATAGCTACGAAAGTGCATTAGAATTTTTACCACAAAATCCCAAATACTCAAGATATTATATTAAGGATGGTAAACTATTTATAAAAAATAAACTAAAAAACAAATGTTTTGCCTTATGGCGTTCTGCTGTTATTACTTGGAATGGTATTATAACACCTTGTTGTTTTGATAAAGATGCAAAATATAATTTGGGTAATATTTTAGAGGAAGATTTTAGCAAAATTTGGAAAAATAAAAAGTATAATAACTTTAGACATGCTATATTAAAAAATAGGAAAGGTATAGATATTTGTACTAATTGTACGGAAGGTTTAAATATGAATTTAATTGAGAAATAAATTGGAAATAAAAAAAATTATTAACAAAAAAGTAACCTTAAATATTATTAAACTAATTATTACATTAATATTTATTGGTTTTTTAGTTAATTACTTAACCTTTAAGGGTCTATTTATTTCTTTAAGTAAAATTAATTTATTTTATCTTTTTATTGTTGTTTTGTTAATGCCAATAAATTTATATTTACAATTTAAAAGATGGCAAATGTTATGCATTAGTTACGAGAAAAGTTCCAATAAAACAATAATAAAATCTTTGTTTATTGGAATTGCAGGGGGATTAATAACACCATTTAAAGCGGGTGAATTTTTGGGGCGTGCCTATATATTTGAACATAACAAAAGAAAGACTTATGCATTACTTACAGTATATGATAAACTATTGAGTATTTTTGTAACATTTATCTTAGGAATGATAATATCTATTTTTACTTTTATTAATACGTTAAATGTTTTTCTGCAATATGTTTTACCAATATTAGCTATTTCTTTGATTGTAATCTATTTAATAAAATTAGTATTACAAAAAAGGTTCAAACAAAAATATGATAAAATAATAAACACTATTAGTGAAATTTATTCGATAATAAAAATAAATAAAAACTTAAAATTAGTTTTCTTAGCTTTTGCTTTATTTATAACTTATGTAACGCAGTTTGCCTTATTATTAAGTTCATTTAATAATATTAAGCATTTTATTAATTATATTTTAGCAGGTGTTTTAGTGTTTTTTACAAATACAATAATTCCACCTTTTACTTTTGGTGAGTTAGGTATAAGAGAAAGTGCAGCTGTGTTTTATTCAGATTATTTTAATTACTTGCCAGATAGTGGTTTTAATGCTGCTATATTACTATTTTTTATTAATGTAATTATTCCATCTATAATTGGCTTATTTATATATTTACGGGAAAAATAATGCTTTTATATTTAACATTTATTTTAGTTATTATTTATTTTTTATTTTTGCTTGTAATAATTGTTAATTTGCCTAAAAATAAGATAGAAAATAATAATGATAAGGAATTAAATGAGTTTATAAGTATAATTATACCCTTTAAAAATGAAAATAAAAATATATTATCCAATCTAAAATCAATAGAAAATTTAGATTATGATAAAGATAAATATGAAGTAATTTATGTTGATGATAATTCTGATGATAATTCATTAGAACTATTGCAAAAAAATATAAATAGTTACAATATAAAAGTAATTAAATTAAAAGATAAAAATGAGAGTGGTAAAAAAAATGCTGTAAAATATGGTATAGATAAAAGCAAGGGGAGTATAATATTTACAACGGATTCTGATTGTATTATTCCAAGTTATTGGCTAAAAAATACAGCCAAAAAGTTTGATAAAGAAACAGCCTTTATATCTGGTATAGTAAAATTTGAAGAGAGTAACAATTATTGGAAAAAATTACAACAACTTGAATTTGCAGGTCTTGTTTTAGTTGGGGGTGGTTTAATAAATGCAGGTTTTCCTACAATTTGTAATGCAGCTAATTTAGCTTTTCGTAAATCTGTTTTTTATGAAGTTGGCGGTTACGAAGGAAATATTGAGCATGCTTCGGGTGATGATGAGTTTTTGATGCAAAAAATATCAAAATTAAAAAAATATAAAATTAAATTTTTATTTGATAAAAGTACTTTGGTTGTAACAAAAGCTAATAATACATTAAAGGAATTTATTAACCAAAGAACACGCTGGGCTAGCAAAGGTTTATATTATAAAAACCCATTTTTAACTATGTTTTTAATTGCTATTTATCTTTTTTTCTTATCTTTCCCCATATTATTTATTTATGGATTGTTAATAAATAAGGTTTATTTAATCTATTTGTTTTTAATATTTATTTTTAAGATTAGTTTGGAAGTAATGATATTAAGACTTGGTAAAAATGTTTTATTTAATAAACTTAATTTATTTTTAGTTTTAATTTCAGAATTATTACATGTACCATATATATTATTTGCGGGCTTTTATGGAACGATTGGTAAATATACTTGGAAAAATAGGAAATATTAGTTATGATATACATTTATAAAAAAATATTTCCTAAAGTTATTTGGGAAAGTAAAATTGATAATGTTTTGCTTACAATTGATGATTCACCAACTAAACATGGTACAGAAAAAATTTTAAAGATTTTAAATAATAATAACATTAAAGCATTATTTTTTATAAGTGGGTTAGAAGCAGAAAGAAATAAAAGCTTAATAAAAGAAATATATAGTGAAGGACATTTAATTGGAAATCATTCTTATAAACATGATTCTTTATTATTTAAGAATACAAACCACATTGAAAGTGAAATTAAAAAAACAGATGATATAATAAAAGAGATTATTGGTAAAGAAACAATTTATTTTAGACCTCCATATGGTAAAGTTAATTTTTATAAAAATTACAATAAAACAATAGTTATGTGGGGTATATTTCCTTATGACTATAAAAATAAAGCGGAAATGATTAAATTTGCATTGCAAAAATGTAAAAATAACTCAATAATTGTAATGCATGATAATTATAAAACTGAACATAATGTAAATAGCAACTTTGGCTTAGTAATAGATGTTGTAAGGGAGAAAGGTTTTACTTTTGGAGATCCTGCTAAATGTTTGAAGTGATATTATTAATTGCAACTTTTTTTTATACTTTACAAATTATTTTATTTATAATTGGAGCTAATAAGAAGTATAAAAAATTACAAGATGAAAAATTACCCACAGCAAGTGTTATAGTTGCAGCAAGGAATGAGGAAAATAATATTAAAAGTTGTTTGGAATCATTAGATAAGTTAGAATATCCAGATAATAAATTAGAAATTATTATAGTTGATGATAATTCTACAGATAAAACAGGCGAAATTATTAATAATTTTATTGAAGGAAAAGCTAAATTTAAATATATTAAAGTATCCAGTTATAAAGGGAATTTAAGGGGAAAAGCAAACGCAATTGATAATGGAATTAGAAATAGTAAAGGGGAAATAATAATAACAACAGATGCGGATTGTACAGTAAAACCAACATGGGCAAAATCTATTGCATCATATTACACTGAAAACGTTGGAATTGTATGTGGTTATACAACACAGCAGGATGACAAAGCATTTTATGGTATGCAAGCAATAGATTTTATATATTTACTTACTGTTGCTGCTGGGGGGATGAACTTAGGAAAGCCCTTAAGTGCAATAGGAAATAACATGTCCTTTAGACGAGTTGCATATGATGAAGTTGGTGGTTACGAAGCTTTACCTTTTTCTGTTACTGAAGATTTTAATTTATTAATGAGCATTTATAAACTAAAAAAATATAAGTTAATTTATCCTTTAGAATCGGATGCTTTAGTAACTAGTAAGCCTTGTTATAATTTAAGGGAATTATTCCATCAGAAAAAGCGATGGGGTGTTGGTGGATTAAAAAGTGATTTAATTGGCTATGCAGTTATGGCAAGTGGTTTTATAATTCATTTGTTTTATTTATTTATTCCTTTTGTCTTATCATTTAATATCTTGGTTTTATTAACTTTTAAGTTAGCTTTGGATTTTGCATTTGTTAAATCTGTATTTGATAAATTAAAACTAAAATTAAATACTTATCATTTTTTAGTTTTTGAAATTTATTTTATAATTTATGTTATTTTACTTCCTATAGTGTTATTATTCAGTAGGAAAGTAAAATGGAAAGGTAGGACTTTTTAATGTTATTACTTTGTAATTACTATGTAACATATAAATGTAATGCTTATTGCGAGTTTTGCCATTTTGCAGATCACTCTCAATTTAAAGATAGTCAAAATGCAAATTTAAATGACTTTATGCGGAATATTTCCGAAATAGCAAAATATGGAGTAAAATTTATAGATTTAACAGGTGGGGAACCCTTGTTAAATAAGGATATACACCATATGGCTAAATTTGCAAAAAAACATAAAATGCAAACAAGCATTACAACTAATACTTTACTTTATCCTAAATTTGCAGAAAAATTAGCGGGGGAAATAGACCTTTTACATTTTTCTCTTGATAGCCCTGATGAAGAGGAACACAATAAAATTAGAAAAGTTAATTGTTATAAATCTGTTTTTGAAAGCATAAAAATCGCAAAATCATTAGGGGAGTTTCCAGATATTCTTTTTACTGTTACAAATGAAACAGCCAAAAAATTACCAAAGATGTATGATATTGCGGTAAAAAACGATTTAATATTAATAGTAAATCCTGTATTTTCTTATTTTGGCAACCCTGGTTTAACTTTAGAAACCATAGAATATATTGAGGAATTTATTAGTGGTAAAAGTAATATATACTTAAATGATGCATTTTTAAAGCTTAGAAAAGATGGGGGAAATAAAATAAATAATCCAAGTTGCAAAGCAGTATCTAGGGTAATAGTTATTTCTCCACAAAATGAAATTATTTTACCATGCTACCATTTTGAAGACAAGAAAATTAAAATAACACAAGATATTAAATCTATAATGAATAGTGAGGAATATAAATTATATTTACAAAATGAGGGTAGATTTAATTTTTGTGAAGGCTGCACAGTAAATTGTTATTTTGAGCCATCGTTTGCATTTCCCACAAATTATTACTCAATAATGAGTCTAAAATCTAAATTTAAGTATAGTTATATTAAGTTAATTAAGCAAAAGTTTATTCATCGTGTTTTGAAATTAGGAGTAAAAAATGATTAAAAAAGTTTTTTATTTATTTATTATTTTTAATTTTTCAATTATTAATGCGCAAGATAAGTTTATTTTATTTCCATCAGATTTAAATATTATGCCATTTACTGCAAATTTTTTAGAACCAAAAATTGGATTTTTATTTCAAACAGGAGGTAATAAAATTAGATTAGAAATTGGTAATTCCTCTGATGTAGTGCATTATAATCTTAATTCTAATACAATACTTAGTGGTGGTGTAGATTTTTTTACTTATACTTATTTATATGGTGAAAAAGATTTTCACTTTCCTGTAGATGCTGTTGATTATTTATTTGGTATTAATTTTGGTTATAAGAAAAAGGAAGTAAATAATGAATATGGATTTAGATTTCGATTTAGCCATATAAGTGCTCATTTTGTTGATGGACATCGAGATAACATAAATAATAAATGGAAAAATGATATTAATCCAATTGTTTATAGTAGAGAGTTTTTTGAATTATTACCATTTTATAAGTTTAACAATTTCCGCACATATTTGGGGATGACTTATTTGTATCATGTTGATCCTAAAAATATTGGTAAAGAAATTTACCAAATAGGGTTTGATTATTTTGCTAAAGATTTATTAGGTAATTACATTACACCTTTTGTGGCATATGATTTTAAACTTCAAAAAATAGGTGAATATCGTGCAAATAATGCATTTTCTATTGGAGTAAAGTTGGGTAATACTTTTGGTAGGGGGTTTAGTTTATACTATCATTATTATAATGGTAAAAATATACATGGGGAATATTACTTTATGGATGAAAATTTTAGCAGTATTGGTTTTAACTTGGATTTATAATGAAAAATATTTTTAAAGATTATATTATTCATTTATTGCTATTTATTATAACATTTATTACTACAGTAATAGCTGGTGTTGGATGGACTACAGGGCAAATGGGTCCATATGAATTTTCATTTTTAGTTAATGGACTTTCATATTCATTTTCTATTTTAACAATTATAGGTGTTCATGAATTTGGGCATTATTTTGCAGCAAAATTCCATAAAGTAAAGTCTACTTTACCTTATTTTATTCCAAGTCCGCCAATTTTAGGTTTGTTAAACTTTGGAACTTTTGGTGCAGTAATTAAAATGAAAGCTGAGGTTAGAAGTAACAAAGAAATGTTTGATATTGGGGTATGGGGTCCAATTGCGGGATTTATTGCTTCTTTAGGTTTTATAATATATGGTTTTATCACATTGCCTGGAATTGATTATTTGTTAAAAATTCACCCAGACTATTTAGACCCAAATAAGGTTAATGATGGATTGCATTTAGAATTTGGTTCTAATTTATTATTTATTATATTAAGGGAGATATTTAACGATCCACATAAATTTATTCCACCTATGAGTGAAATTTATCATTATCCTTATTTGTGTACAGGTTGGTTCGGTCTTTTTGTAACCGCTATGAATTTAATGCCTGTTGGTCAATTAGATGGTGGGCATATAATTTACTCCATGTATAGTGGTAAAATTCATGAAAAAATAGCTGGTGTTACTTTATCAATATTAATTGTTTTAGGCGTTTTAGGTATTTTGCAAGCTTTTATACCAATGCATATTCAACTAGGTTGGAGTGGTTGGCTTTTTTGGGCAATAATTTTATTTTTTGTAATTAAAATGAAACATCCAATAGTACCTACATTTTACAAATTGGATATTAAAAGAAAAATATTAGGATATATTGCAATAATAATTTTTGTATTATCCTTTATTCCAAATCCTTTTATTATTAGTTTTTAATCTATAAGTTTAAATCGTATTCTCAAAATATCGTTTTCAAAACTAGTAGAAATAATTTTAAACCCTTTTATTTCACTTGTATTGGTAACATGTAACCCGGAGCAAGGGCAAGAATCGTAATCACCAATATGTACTATTCTTACAGAAGAACCAAAATTTTCCGGTAATTTTGATATATTATATAATTTTTCTGCTTCTTCTAAAGTGATAATTTCTTCTGTTACATTATGGGTTTTTCTTAATTCTGTATTAACTCTATTTTCTAACTCTTTAATTTCAGCATCTGTTAAATTTCGGCTAAAATGATAATCACATTTAGATTTCTTTTTTTCGATGTGATTAGAAAAAGATCTATTGCAATTAAACATTCTAACCATTGTTTGGTTTAAAATGTGTTCTGCTGTATGCATTGGTGGATAATATTCTTTTGGATTTGGGTTTACCATATTTTTTTATTCTATTTTTGATTAAATTTATACTTTAAATTTAATAAATTTTTACAAAAATTCATAAAAAGACATTATATCTATTTAAGGTTTTATTTTTTTAACTATTTTAACAAATACAATATGCTATTAAAAACAATAAAATTTTTATTTAACACAATTATATTTTATATTGGTTTTTCTGTAATAACCGTAATAATTTTTAGGTTTATTCCACCAGCAACATCTTCATTTATGGAAGAGTATGCTGGGGAAAATTATATAACAAGATTTTTTGAAAATAGTCCGAAGTATGAATGGGTATCGATAGATAAAGTTAATCCGAATATGGGATTAGCAGTGATATCAAGTGAAGATCAAAATTTTGCAACGCATTGGGGCTTTGACTTTGAGCAAATTCAAAAAGCAATAAAAGAAAAAGAAAGAGGAAGAAGAGTTAGAGGGGCAAGTACCATTACCCAACAAGTGTCAAAAAATCTTTTTTTAACAAAAGATAAAACATTAATTAGAAAAGGAGTTGAAGCATATTACACAATTTTAATTGAACTACTTTGGAGTAAGAAAAGGATTTTAGAAACTTATATAAATATTGCAGAGTTAGGAGAGGGTATTTATGGTGTTAAAGCTGCTTCCAAGCAATTTTTTAAAAAGGAACCTGAAAAACTAACAATGGGTGAATGTGCTTTGCTTGCTGCGGTTATTCCAAATCCCAAAAGATTTAAAGCAAATAGACCTTCTAGATATGTGCTTAAAAGACAATCCCAAATTTTAACACAAATGGGATATTTAGGAGGAACTGAATATCTAAAGAAATTTATGTAATCTTTGTACTTTTACAATAATCACATTTGCAATCTGCATAAATTTCTTCATAACCATAATCAATAGTAAGTTCTTCATTAGGAATTATGTTAGTTGCGGCAACTAAATATAATGAATTTTCGTCTCTTGATGCTACATAACAATTAGGTTTACAAGAGTGATTAATGAATTTAATTTTCTTAGTATTAGCAGTATCGATATATGAATGGTCGTTCCAAAAGATATAAACGTTATTTTCCTCAATTTCTCGTCTTAAACATTCGTCTTCATCAATCACTTCACCGCTAATAACTAATATTTTTTGATTTTCTAAAATTTGGATTGAAGTAAATAATCCTTTCCCTTCGATTTTACTATTATCAATAAATAAAAAATCTTCTAATAGAATTTCATTATTCATTAAGGATTATTTGCCTTCAACAATACTTAGTACTTTATCAAAAATTATTTGCATTTGAGAATCATCTAAAATAGGATAATTATATTTATACTTCTCATTATCCATATTTCTTTTGTAGGAGTAATTTGCTAATACATTATCATTACTATCGTAGTAAGTTATTTCCATAATACTATATTTTTTTAGCTTTTTATTAACTAAATAGTAAGTTTTTGTCTTAGCAATTTTACCATCAACAGACTCTATGATTAAAGGAGGATCATGTTTTTCTATAGTCCAAAAATATATGTCATCGGATTTAAATAAATTTAATCCCGCAGTATTTAAATAAATAGTTTGACTTTCAATTCCATCAATTAGCACCCAATTTTCATCATAAGACTGGGCATTAATAGGAAAAGAAAATAATACAAATATTGCTATTATACTAAAAAAAGTTTTCATAAATTATAATTTGATTTGTTATAAAAAGTATTTAAATTTATCAATTGTAATTTAAAAAAATTTACTATAAAAAATAATTAAATTTTATAAAAATATTAAAATAAAATGTTAGAAATAAAAGACGGCAAAAAAAACGGTATATATAGAACATATTTTACCAGTGGTAAAATAAAAAGTGAGAAAGTTTTTATTGATGGAAAGCTACAAGGTATGGCAAAAGTATTTGCAGAAAATGGAACAGTTTTGCAACAAATACCTTATATTGATAACAAGAAGAATGGAGTAGCTAAAGTATTTTATCCCAATGGTAAAATAAAAATTGAAATGACCTTTAAAAATGATTTACAAGATGGTATTACACGATATTATTATGAAAATGGAGAACCTAAGTTAGAACTTACATTTAAGGATGGGAAAAAAGATGGTGTTGCTAAGTCTTTTTTCTTTTCTGGTAAAACTGAAAGTGAAGAAAATTATGTAAATGGTAAAATAGAAGGGACTAAAACAACATTTTATAAAAAAACTGGTACTGTTAAAGGAGTTTGGGAATATAAAAACGGGGTACCACATGGAACATCAAAATTCTTTTATCCCGATGGCAATATTTTAGCTACCAAAAGTTTTGCATTTGGTAAAGATGATGGTCCTACGATTGTGTTTTATCATGATGGTAAAATAAAAGAAGAAATTAACTTTAAAGCTGGCATACGAGATGGTATTCATAGAAGATTTGATAAAAGTGGCAATATAAGACTTGAAAGATACTATCAAAGTGGAAGAATTACCGAAATGCCAGAAACAGAAAATAAAAATTTAGAAGAAGGAAAGAATGAAATTGATATTAACGATAATATCAATACAGAGCTTAATGTTAAAGGAAATGAAGTTAATGTTAAAAAAAGTGAATTGAAACTTAAGTTTTGGCATATTTTAACTGCCTTTGGTGTTTTAGTAATTATTATATTTTTAATTTATATTTATTTGCTTAAAAATTAGCTATATACCTTTATAAATCTATATTTTTTAACAAACGGGAGTAACAAAAATGGCTGAAGAAAAAACTTTTAAGCCGGAAGAAACGCAATACTCCATGGATACGCAATTAATCTATGGAAAGAACATCACGAATAAGTGGGATTACTCACACCATGTTACTGCTCCTATTTCATCTTCTACTACTTTTAGGCTGGATAGTGTTGAAAGGGGTGCGCAAGGTTTTATGCAATTTGGGGGTGACGAAAAAGGGGAACCTATATTTATTTACGATAGGTTAGGGGAACCAAACAAAGATATTTTAGAAGAAAATTTAGCTTTTGTGGAAAAAGGTGAAACTGCTGTTACTTTTGCATCTGGTATGGCGGCTATTAGTGCTGTTCTTGGCATCTTAACCAAATCTGGTGATGAAATTATTACTCATCCAACTCTTTATGGTTGTACTATTTCTCTATTAAATAATTGGTACCCAAGATATAATATAACCAATAAAAGTGTTGATTTAACTAATGTTGAAAATTTAAAGAATGCAATTACTAATAACACCAGAGTGATTTATTTTGAATCACCTGCTAATCCTAACTTAGATATTATTGACTTAAAAAAAGTTAGTGATTTAATTGCAGAAGTTAACAAAACAAGAGAAGAAGAAGACAAAATTTATGTTGTTGTGGATAACACATTTAGTACTGCGTTTTGCCAAAGACCTTTAGAATTTGGTGTTGATTTTGTCGTTTATTCCTTAACTAAAGGAATGGGTGGCTTTGGAACCGATATGGGAGGTGCTGTTATAGGTAAGGAGAAGTTTAGACCTCAATTATTACTTTATAGGAAAGATTTTGGTGGTATTTTAAGTACTAAAAGTGCGTGGGCTATATTAACTTATGGGTTGCCAACGCTTGCTTTAAGAATGAAACAAATTATTAACACGGCTATGCAAGTTGCTGTTTATTTAAATAATCATCCTAAGGTTAAGTTTGTTAATTACCCTGGATTACCAAATTATAAATATTATCAATTAGCTAAAAAGCAAATGGTAGATTTTAGTGGTAATTTTGCACCCGGTAGCATGATATATTTTGTTTTAGATGGTAAAGATGCGACTGATAGCAAAGAAAAAGGAAAAGTTTTTATGAATTATGCGGCAGATTTTGCCTACACTATGACTTTAGCTGTTAGCTTAGGGCATACTAGAACATTGATTGAACATCCTGCATCTATGACGCATTCTGTTGTTCCGCCAGATAAATTAGAGGAAAAAGGAATTGATGCTGGTGGTATTAGAATTGCTATTGGGTTAGAAAACCCAGAAGATATTATAAAAGATTTAGAAAAATCATTGGCTGTTATTTAAGGTGTATAAATATTTTTTAAGCTTAATTTTTTTTGTTTCCTTTAGCCAAAATATTTTTGGCGCTTTTATTTCAGATTCTACTTTTGTTACAATTATAAAAGGAAACAAAGTAATTTATTATTATCCGCACGATAACATTTACCGTGCGGATACTTTAAAGAAACAAGATATTAATAATTTTTACACTAATTATTATAGAAAAATTTATAAAGATTCTACTTTAATTAATCCTAATTATATTGTTCCTAATTCAAATAATAATTCCATTATTTTTATTATGGATATTAATGAATTTATAAAAAATAACAATATGGGCTTAGATTTTAGTGACTTTATTCCATTAAATAATAATACTTTTCAATTAAAAGAAAATTCAGTTTATAAATTAAATAAAAAAATAAATGATAATATTAAAAAGTAGCCTATTTTTACAATTTGCAGAAATTGATTTTGGTTTTAGTACAAAGATAGGGTTAAATAGGTTGGCACCTTTTTATTTTAATACAAGTATGTCTGTTGGAGATGATGTAAATATTGTTGAAGAAAACAGAAATGCATTGTTTAACTATTTTGGATTAAATAAAGAAACTGTAGCTATCCAAAAACAGGAACATACTGATATAATTACTAGAGTTGAAAAAGCTGGTTTTGTTGGTACTAGCGATGCTATGATTACAAGCCATTTTAATATTGGGTTGGTAATATCTGCGGCAGATTGTGGTAATATTTATATTTACGATAAAAAACAAAAGGTGATTGCTGGCATTCATAGTGGTTGGAAAGGAACTTATAAACAAATTGTTTATAAAACTGTTGATGTGATGAAAAATGAATATAATTCTAAACCACAAGATTTATATGTGTATTTAGGACCATCTATTAGTAAAGAGAACTTTGAAGTTAAAGAAGACGTTGAAAAACTATTTGAATTAAAATATAGAATTTATAAAAATAAAAAAATATTTATCGATTTACCTTCATATAATATAGACATGCTTTTAAGCCAAAATATTCCGTTAAAAAATATTCAACAATCTAATTTATGCACTTATAGAGAGCAAAATTTGTTACACTCTTACCGAAGAGATGGAAAAGTTAGCGGAAGAGCTTTTGGAATAATAGTTTTGAGAAAGAGATAATGAAAAACGAAAACTTATTGATTATACTGGGTTATATAGCAATTTGTTTGCTTTGGGGTTCCACATGGATGGCAATAAAAATTGGATTAACTTCTTTAACTCCGTTTGTTTCTGCGGGATTAAGGTTTTCTGTGGCTGCAATTTTCTTTTTTATTATAATTAAATTAAGAAATATTAAAGTTCAAACAGATAAATTGGCAATTAAATTATACCTTATTATGGGTATTTTTTCGTTTTCTTTGCCCTTTGGATTAGTTTACTGGGGACAAAGATTTGTTCCATCTGGTTTAGCTTCTATATTATTTGCTGTTTATCCTTTTTTTGTTATTATTTTTACTAAACTTTTTTTTAAGGAAGAAGAGGTAAATTTATTTAAGGTGCTTGGTGCTATTGCAGGTTTTACGGGTATTATTGTAATATTTTCTGATAGTGCAGAAATAAAAACTGGTTTTGCAATTTGGGGTTATTTAGCAATTGTATCTAGCGCTATTATGCAAGCTTTTGTTGCTGTTTTGTTAAAAAAATATGGTAAAAAGTTAAATCCAGTATCTATGAATCTAATTCCTGTTTTTATTGCTGGCATATTATTAATTTTAACAGGATTATTAACAGAGGATACGACTAAACTAAAATTTGATATAAATGCGTTTATTAGTGTTTTATACTTGGCACTATTTGGTACTATAGCAACATTTAGCACTTATTACTGGTTAATGAAACGTATTAGTGTGGTACTTTTATCAATTTCTGCTTTTATAACACCAATAGTTTCTGTATTTTTGGGATGGTTAATTTTAAGTGAAAAGCTAACTTCTAATGAAATTATTGGAAGTATTTTGGTTCTAATTGGAATTTTGTTTGCTAATAGTAAAGGTTTATTTAATATAATATTAAAAAGAGCTTAAAAGTGCAGAATATTATTAAAATTAAAAACGCAAGGTTTTATGCATACCATGGTGTTTTTGCTGAAGAACAAAACTTAGGTGGCAAATTTGATGCAGATGTTGATATTTATACTGATTTTTCTGATGCAGCAAAGCATGACGATTTGCACAAAACAGTAAATTATGCTGAAGTATATAAGTTTATTAACAATATTGTGCACGAAAAAAAATATTATTTAATAGAAACTTTGGCTACTGTTATTGCGGATAGTTTACTTAAGCAATATCCTCAAATAAGTAAAGTTGCTGTGCGAGTTAGAAAAAATAATGTGCCGGCTGGTGGCTTAATTGATTATGTTGAAGCGGAAGTAATTAAAGAAAATGGAGAATAAAGTTTTTTTAGGTTTAGGTACTAATTTAGGAAATAAAAAAGAGAATCTTTTTTATGCGATTAATTTATTAAATAATTTTAGCAAAGTTAAAGTATTATCTATAAGTTCTATTTATGGTTCTAAGGCATATGGCTTTAAAGAACAGGATGATTTTTATAATTTAGTGTGTAAAATTGATACAAATTTATCCCCATTTGATTTATTGAATTTATGCAAAGAAATTGAAAAAACTATGGGACGTGAAAATACTTTTAAGTGGGGTCCAAGATTAATTGATATTGATATTTTGTTTTACAATGATGCTATTATAAATACTGATACTTTAATTATTCCTCATCCAGAAATTATTAAAAGAGATTTTGTATTAGTACCTATGGCAGAGCTTGAACCAAATTTTATTCATCCAGTTTTAAAGGTAACCATTAAAGAATTAATAGAAAATATTAAAGAAAATTACATTATTTCAATTATAAACCAAAGCGAGGAATATTTTGGCAGAGATTAAGTATATTTGTATTGAAGGAGTTATTGGTGTTGGAAAAACCACTTTAGCTAAAAAGCTTTTAGAAAAATACACCGGTAAGTTAATTCAAGAAGAATTTGAAATCAATCCTTTTTTGGAAAAGTTTTATAAAGAAAAAGAGAAATATGCTTTCCAAACCCAGATGTTTTTTTTGGTTAATAGATTTAAACAACTTCAATCTTTAAGTCAAGAAGATATTTTTAATAATTATATTTTTTCTGATTACGCTTTTGTTAAAGACCGCATATTTGCTTCGGTTACTTTAAGTTTATCTGAAATTAATATTTACACACAGCTATATAATAATTTAAGTAAGGAGCTGCGAGAACCTGATTTAATTGTTTATTTGCAAGCGGGTGTGGATAAACTAATGAGTAATATTAAAAAAAGAAATAGAAAAATGGAAAGAAATATTTCTGTTGAATATTTACAAGAACTTTCTGATGCTTATAACGATTTTTTCTTTAAATATAATAATACTCCTTTATTAATTGTTAATACTAACGAAATTGATTTTGTTAAAAACGAAGAAGATTTTGAAAATTTGTGTCAAGCAATTTTTAATCCTAATAGAAGTTTTACTGAATACTTCTATCCATCTAAGAGGTTCTAATGAGATTTATTTTTTATTTTATCTTATTTTTTATAATTTATAGAGTTATTAAATACTATATTAATTTAAAGTTAACTAGCAAAAAAAATTATAACAATAACTACTATAAAACTTATAATAATAATGGAAGTAGAATAAACGAAAAGGATATTATTGATGCAGAATTTGAAGAAATTAAGAATAATGACGACTCTGTGGGTAAAGATAAATAATCATGGCAAACTTTATTCCAAAATTAATTAAATTTATATTTGGACTTAAAAAGATTAATGATATAGATACCAAAAACATAAAAAATGTTTTGGTAATTAGGCAGCACAATCAGTTTGGGGATTTACTTGCGTCTTCATCATTATTTGTTGCATTAAAAGAAAGCCTTAATAATTGCAAGGTGAATGTTGTTGTTGCTAAACAAAATTATTATGCAATTACCAAAAATAAGTATGTAGATAGTTATTTTATTTTTGATAAAAAAAAGCTATTTAATATTTTTTATTTTATTAAGCTATTTAAGTTTTTAAGAAAAAACTATGACCTTTGCATTGTTCCATCTACTGTAGCAATTTCCACAACAAGTACACTTTTGGGTAGAATTTCTGACGCAAAAATTAAAATAGGTGTTAGTGAACTTGATGGTAAAGTTAATAAATATGATTTTCTTTATAACTACTCTGTTAAATTAGATTGGCGCAAAAATCCAGATAGACATGTTGCAGATTTTGGTCTTGATGTTGTGCGCTTGCTGGGGATAACTACAGATAAATTTAATCCTGTAATTTCTTTTGATGAAGAGGATTTAAGGGTTGCAAAGGAATTTATTAAGGAAATGGATATTAAGCAAGGGGAAAGATTAATTGGTTTTCATGTTGGGGCAGGCAAGCCTAAAAATCGATGGTCGTTAAATAAATATATAACTTTAATAGATTTATTACACAATAACTATAAAATTAAAATTTACTTTACAGGAAGCAGTGCAGATAAAGAGGAGCTTGATTATATTGATAAGAAAATAAACTTGCCTCACTGGTTTTATGTTAATAAAACTATTCCACAGCTTGCTGCGCTAATTTCTTTAAGTGATTTATTTATTACAAATGATACTGGCGTAATGCACGTTGCGGGCTCTACAAATACACCGCAAATTTCTATTTTTGGTCCCACAAATCCATTTAATTGGGCACCGGTTGGGGCTAATAAATTTTATGTTAGAGATAAATCTGAACTTATTGACGATATTGAAGTTGAAACTATTTTTAATATTTCTAAAAAAATTTTAGGGGAAAATGAATAAAAAAACTATTGCTGCTATTGATATTGGTACTAATTCAATTCACATGATTATTGTGGATTTGTTCGAAAATGGCAAAATTGATATTATTCATCGTAAGCGGGAAGTTGTTAGATTAGGTGGTGATGTTTTTAACTCTGATGGTTACTTAAAAGATGAAACTATTGATAAAGCGATAAAAACATTAGAGTTATTTGATAGAGTTGCTAAGATTTTTAATGCGGATATTTTAGCTTGTGCTACAAGTGCAGTTAGAGAAGCAAAGAATGGGGATTTATTTGTTAAAAAGGTTAAAGCAGAATTGGGGATTAATATTGACGTAATTGATGGCAAAGAAGAAGCTGAACTAATTTTTAAGGGTATCTATAAAGCTTTAAATTTACAAAATCATCTTATTATGGCTTTTGATATTGGTGGTGGCAGTACGGAGTTTATTTTAGGTAAGAATGATGAATTTATTGACGCTATTAGCATTCCAATTGGAGCGGTTAGATTAACAAAAATGTTTTTTGAAAACGGTGTTTTAACCGATGAAGCTATTGAGGAATGTATTAATTATGTTAAAAATATAATAAAAAATAGTGCTATGCCAATGTTTAAGAATTACATAATAGATAAATTTGCGGGTACAAGTGGCACTATATTTAGCACCTTACAAATTTTAGAGCGCAAAGAAGCGGGCACTTATTTACAAAGTTTAAATGGGGGAATAATTAAAAGTGATAAATTGTATAGATTGCAAGAATTGATTTTAAGCAAAAAGAGAGTTGAAGAAAGATTAAATATATTGGGGTTAGAACAAAAACGCGCAGATATTTATCCCGCTGGAATTATTATCCTTTCAGAAATTTTTCAAGCCTTTAATATTAAAAATCTTTACGTTTCTACTTATGCTATGAGGGAAGGAATGGTTTTAAGATATAAACAAAATATACAGTTTTAACGAGGATAACATGAAAAACATTTTAGTTTTAGGTGCGGGACAAAGTGCACCTTATTTAATTGATTATTTATTAAAAAATGCTGAAAAGAATGATTGGTTTGTTACTGTAGCAGATAAGGATTATAATTTAGCTTTAGAGCGAGTGAAAAGAGACCCTAACGGAAATGCGGTAGAGTTTGACGTTAACGATGAGCAGTTGCGTAAATCCCTTATTAATAATAGCGATATTGTTGTAAACTTTCTTGCACCTGTGTTTCAATATCAAATTGCGCTAGATTGTTTAGACTTAGGCAAAGATGTTATTACAGCATCTTACGAAAACAATCGCGTTAGAGAGCTTAATAGAGACGCTATAAAAAAGGGGATTATTATTTTAAACGAGATGGGGCTTGACCCTGGTATTGACCACATGTGGGCAATGTTTGTTATTGATAAAATCCGTAAAGAGGGGGGAATTATAACCTCTTTCCTTTCCTATGGTAGTGGTTTGCCTGCTCCAGACTCCGTTACTAATCCGTTTAAATACGCTATTACTTGGAATCCTAGAAACGTGGCTATGGCGGGTGAAAGTGGAGCACAATATATGGAAGATGGTAATATTAAAGTCCTTTCTCACTCGCATGTATTTAATCGCACTTGGCGTGTAGAAGTTGATGGCATTGGCACTTTAGAAGCTTACCCTAATCGGGATTCCTTAACCTATGTTGACGTATTTAACTTAAAGTATTTACACACTATGATTAGGGGTACTTTGCGGTATCCCGGTTGGAGTGAAACTTGGAGCCAAATTGTTAAATTAGGCATACCTAACGAAATTATGCGCATACCTAATTTAAATACCAAAACTTATGCAGAGTTTATTGAAATGTTTTTACCCATTAATTCCAATGGTAATAAGTTAGATACTCGCGTTGCTAATTACCTTGGTGTTAATCCAACTGGTAAAATTATGGAAAATTTACGCTGGTTAGGGTTATTTAGTGAGGAAAAAATAAAATACAATCCTAAAACTGCGGCAGAGGTATTAACTGACTTGCTTAAAGAAAAACTCACTTTACCGGAAGGTGGAAGGGATATGGTTATTTTGGTTCATGAATTTGATGTGGAATTTCCAGATAGTGGGAAAAAGGAGAAAAGAATTTATACACTTATTGATTATGGAGAACCAAATGGATTTACAGCAATAGCAAAAACTGTTGGGTTGCCTGCTGCAATTGCTGCAAAGTTAGTTTTACAAAATCAAATTCCACTTAAAGGATGCCATATTCCAATACATCCAGCAATTTACACAAAGGTTATAGAAGAATTAAGAATTAATGGAATAGACTTTAAGGAGAAGATAACCGAGATTGAATAAGAAGCGGAAAGGGGGGGATTCGAACCCCCGGTCCGACGGAAGCCGGACAACGGTTTTCGAGACCGCCGCATTCAACCGCTCTGCCACCTTTCCTTTTCAAAATAGACTTCAAATTTAGCTATTATTTATTTTTTTATCAAGCAATTATTAAAAAAAATCGATTTTTGAGTTAAAAATATATTTATTTTTTTATAAAATATTAATATATTTGTAATCTTAATTTTAAGGAAAGATGCGGGAGTGGCTTAACCGGCACGCCTGGAAAGTGTGTGTACGTCAAAAGCGTACCGTGGGTTCGAATCCCACTCTTTCCGCTACTTATTTTGCGCTGTAAACCATACAGCGCTTTTTTATTTTAAAGCAATGAGAGGGGAAAGGCTGAAAATATTACTTTTTAATAAAAAAAATAAAAAGCTATTTACATATTTTATTTATTTTACTATTTTTATTTATATTAATACAAAATTTATTAAAATATATATAATATTTAAAAAAGACAAAGTTGAGAATATAATATTTTATAAATAAAGAGAATACTTTATGGATGTGCTAGAAATTAATGAAGCCGTAATTGAAAATTATACCAATTATATTACCTCTTTTACAGATATTAAAGATAAAAGAATTAAAGAAACAATTAGTAATGCTATAAAAAACAATAAATTATGGAAAGAGCCACTTATACAATTTAATCCCGACTATGAAATTGGCGAAAGTATTGAAGAGCTTTGCAGCCAAAAAGTACTTGAACCTGAGTTAAATTACGTTTTTAAAGGATTTAGATTATACAAACATCAAACAGAAGCTTTAATTAAAGGGTCAAACGAGGAAAGTTTTGTCGTTACTTCTGGAACTGGGTCTGGTAAATCTGTTACTTTTATTGGTACAATTTATAATTATTTATTTAAGGAATTTAAAAAAGGGAATGTTAAAGGGATCAAAGCAATTATAGTTTATCCAATGAATGCTTTAATAAATAGCCAAAATGAAGAATTAGAAAAACATGCAACTAATTATAAAATTAATTCTGGAAAGGAATTCCCTTTTAGATTTAGTGTATATACAGGTCAAGAAAATGAAGAAGAAAGGAATAATATTAAGAATAATCCTCCCGATATTCTTTTAACAAACTATATGATGTTAGAACTTATTTTAACACGCAATGCAGAAAAACCACTTGTTGCTGCTATTAGTGAAAATTTAAAGATATTAGCATTTGATGAATTGCACGTTTATAGGGGAAGACAGGGAAGTGATGTTGCGCTTTTAATTAGACGAATTAAAGCTTTAGCGCAAAAGAAACTTGTTTTAATTGGTACTTCTGCAACTATGGCATCTAATAAAAACAAGGCAGAAAATATAAGCGTTGAAGATGCTGTTACTAAAATATTTGGGAAAAAATTCTATAAGGAAAATATTATTAATGAAAAAATAAAATCTTCATTGTTAAAACCTGGTGAAGTTATTAATATTGAAGAGCTTAAAAATTATCTATTAAAAAACATTGACGAAGAAGCTGATATTCAAAATAATATTTTAGCAAAATGGATTGAAGCAAATGCTGCTATTGAATTTAAAGATGGCGTTTTTGCTAGAAGAAAACCATTAAACATTAAAGAAATTGTTAATAATTTAAGCAAGGAAACTAATATTGATACAGCTACTTGTTTACAGAAAATTAAAAATATTTTGCTTAAGATTAATGTCTATAATAGCCAAACTAAAGATAAAAAAATATTACCCTTTAAAGTACACCAATTTATTTCTCAAAGTGGCGCTGTTAAAGTAACTTTAGAAGCACCTGAAAAGCGTTACATTACAATTGATGATGAAATTTTTTATTATGAAAATGAAAATGAACTAAATTTGTTCCAAGTAGTTTTTAATTATTATTCTGGTGAAGCTTTTATTTGTGTAATAAAAGATGATTTACACAAAAAACTATATCCTATAGATTTTTCCAAATTAACTACGGACAGTGAAAATAAAAATATAAATAGTGGGTATATATTTTTTACGGATGAAGAAATTGACCTTACAGAATTAGTTAATTTTATTCCAGAAACTTGGAAAAATAAAAATGGATTAAAGGAACAATACATAGAAAGATTACCAAATATAATATATTTTGATAAATATGGTAATTTTTATGATAAGGATGATGATGGAACTAAGCTAAAAGGGTATTTTACACAAGCTCCTTTATTTTGGGAGCCTTTTACAGGAATATTATATAACAGCCAAGAAAGAGATTACAATAAATTTACTTCAATTGGTATCGAAGGTAGAAGCACTGCAACTAATATCTTAATTTTAGAATTATTAAATGAATTAAGAAAAAATGGGATTAAAATTGAAGAACAAAAGGTATTAAGCTTTATTGATAACAGACAAGACGCTTCATTACAAGCTGGGCATTTTAACGATTTTATTAATAAACTTAAAATTAGAACTGCTCTTTATCAAGCATTAAAAAATGCAGATATTGATTATTTTGATCATTCTAATATTGCATACAAGGTTTTTACATATCTCAATTTTGAATTGCAAGATTATTCAAATAAATCAACCGATTCTAAGTTTCAAGTTTTAAATATCGAAAACTCCTTTAGAAATCTTTTGTTCTATTCCATAATTTTAGATCTAAAATATGAATGGCGAATTATTTTGCCAGACTTAGAAAAAACAGGATTAATTAAAATAGATTATCCCTACTTAAAGGAACATATTTTTGATGATAATAAAACAGAAAAATGGGATAAGTTAGAATTCTTTTGTCATTTTACAAAAGAAGAACTATATGAATTTATTGTACAAACACTAAATTTTATAAGAACTAATTTCGCAATTAATCACAATTTATTGGAAGAAAGTGCACTAATTAAAAACTTTAATGATATTAGGGAAAATATAAAAGAAGAGTGGATAAATGATATTGATGAACATAATTTATTCCCAAATTATATATATGTTAAAAAAGCTAATAATGATAATAAGCTTAGAAAAGTGATAAAAAGTAGTGGACTTATTAGTGCAGGTACTAATAGTAATTATGGAAAATTTATTAAAAAAAATATTAGGGATAAAAACTTATCTTATAAGGATATAAATGAATTAATATTAGATATTTTTAATCATTTAAGTTATGCTGGTTACTTAAAAAAAATTGAAATAGAGGGGACACAATTATTTAGGCTAGATCTTTCCCATTTAATTTGGGTACTTAATAAAGATGGGGAAATTATGGCAGATAATGTGCGCAAACGCTCTATCAAAGAATATCCTTTATTAGGTAATAAATACTTTAAATCATTATATGACAGTGATTATAATTTTATTAAAAGCTTAAACAGCAAAGAACATACAGCACAAATTTGTAATGAAGATAGAAAAGAAAGAGAAGAGCAATTTAGGCGTGGAAAAATAAACTTGCTTTGTTGCAGTCCTACAATGGAATTGGGGATTGATATAGCTTCATTAAATTTTGTGCATTTAAGGAACGTACCACCTAGCCCCGCAAATTATGCGCAACGTGCAGGACGTGCTGGTAGAAGTGGACAATCTGCTTTAATTTATACATTTTGTGGCAAATATAGCGAACATGACCAACACTTTTTTAGAAATCCTACTGATATGGTTGCTGGTATTGTTGAACCTCCTAAGATTGAGCTATGTAACGAAGACCTTTTATTAACTCATTTACATGCTATTGCGTTTAGTAAACTTTCATTAGATATTGGTAATTCTATTACATCAATTATTGATATTTCTGATTTTGAGGAATTAAAATTGCGTGATAATATTAATTATGCATTAAATGAAATAAAAAATGTGAAAGATGAGATTATAAAAACATTTAAAGAAACAATTAAAGATTTTGAAGATGATTTAAATCTTAAAGCCTGGTATAATGAAAATTGGATTGTTAACAATGTTAATAATATTTTAGATGATTTTGATAAGTCTTTTAATAGATGGCGTAATTTATTTAAAAATGCTCAAATAAATATTGCAAAAGCTACAGATATTATAAATAACCCTATTTACTCAAAAAATTCGGATGATAATAAAAAAGCTGATATAATTTTAATGAATGCGAGAATGCAGCGTTACATTTTAATGAATGAAAGTACAGTTAGTAAAAATTCATTTAGTGAATTTTATCCATATCGTTATTTAGCTGCAGAAGGCTTTTTGCCTGGTTATAATTTTACTAAGCTACCAATTAGGGCTTTTTTCCCAGCGGGTGAAAGTAGTGGGCTTATTTCTAGACCTCGTTTTTTAGCATTAAGAGAATTAGGACCGCAAAATTTAGTTTATCATAATTCTAAAAAGTATAGAATTAATCAATTATTAACTAATGATTTAGCTAATAAGAAGCCAATAACATTTAAGATTGAAGAAAATACGGGCTATGCTATTTTTGGTGACTATTCTAAAAATGAATTTTCTCCATTTTCTCGAGAAAAAATTACCTTTAATAAAAATTATACTAACTTAATGCCATTTGCAGATGTACGTGCTGTTTTGTCTTCTTCTATTACTTGTGTAGAAGAAGAGAGAAACAGACAAGGTTATCTAATTAATACTTATTTTACATTTACTGGAGATATAGATAAAATATCTACTTTAATTGTTAAAAGTAATAACGAAGAGTTAATAAAAATAAAGTATTTACCTACTACTAATATTATAAAAGTTAATGAAGGTTATAAAGATAATAATGGCAATTATGAAGGATTTTATGTTAATAAAAATAATGGAATTTTTGTTAGTAAAGCCGTAGTGGAAAAGAAAATAAATATTATAAAAGATAATAAAAATGAATATAATAAAGATGAATTATTATTAGTTAAATTTTATACTGAAATAGTTGCAGATGCTATTTACATCTTTCCTGCTAAAGCACTTAACTTTGAACCCCAAAAAGAAAAAGATGCTATTATTACTTTTCAATATGCGTTGAAAAAGGCTATTGAAAAATATTTTTCTATTGAATCTAACGAATTAGAAGTTATAAGTATGGGTAATAGTAATTTCCCTAATATTTTAATTTATGAGGCTGCGGAAGGCTCACTTGGTATTTTATCACAAATAAATACTAAAAAAGATGTATTTTTTGATTTAATTAAAACAGCTTACGAAATTTGTCATTTTAAAGATGGTATAGATACCAGACCGGATATTAAAAAAGCTAGTTATGAAGATTTATTAAGTTACTCCAATCAAATGTATCATAAAATACTTGATAGACATTTAATTAAACACCAATTGGAAATGTTATTAAAATGTGATTTGGAAATTGTTGATAACGCTAAATTTAATAATATTGATGAACAGTTTAGCTATTTATTAAGCAAATACGATAAAAATTCTTCTACAGAAAAAGATTTTTTAGATTATTTATATTTAAATAATTTTAAATTACCCGATGAAGCCCAACCGGAAATTGAAGGTTTATATATAAGACCAGATTTTTATTATAAAGATACTAATACCTTAGTTTTTTGTGATGGTACACCGCACGACGACCCAAATATTAAAGAGGATGATATGAAAAAAAGAGAAGCTTTAGCCAAAAGAGGATATAATATTTTTGTCTACTACTATAAAGATAATTTAGATGAAATAATTAATAATAGAAAAGATATATTTAAAAAAGTGAAATAATTATGGGAAAATTTACACCAGGTGCACTTATTAAATTAAGGAATAGAGAATGGATCGTTTTACCTTCTAACGACCCAGACTTAATATTAATTAAACCTTTAAATGGTAGCGAAGAAGAAACAACAGGGATATTTTTACCATTAAGTTTTAGAGAGGATAAACCAGAAAGTTATGATTACCCACCTCCTAAGTTTGAAGATTTAGGTAATTTTAATGCATCATTATTATTGTACAATGCTGCGCGTTTATCTTTTAGGAATGTTTCGGGTCCTTTTAGGTGTTTGGGTAAATTATCTTTCCGTCCACGTAGCTATCAATTAGTCCCTTTAATTATGGCGCTAAAGCTTAATACTATTAGGTTGCTTATTGCAGATGATGTAGGTATTGGTAAAACTATAGAAGCTTTAATAATTGTTAGAGAATTATTAGATCGCTCTGAAATTAAAAGCTTTGCGGTTATTTGCCCACCACACTTATGTGACCAGTGGCAACAAGAATTGCGGGATAAATTTTCGATTGATGCAATTGTTATAAGAACTAGCACAGCTGCAAGTTTAGAAAGAAACATCTCTGGTGATGAATCTATTTTTCAACATTACCCTTATCAAGTAATATCAATTGATTATATAAAAACAGATAAAAAAAAGAATACTTTTTTAGTTTCTGTGCCAGATTTAGTAATAGTGGATGAAGTGCACACTTGCGCTAAGCCGGCTGGTGCTTCCGTTAACCAACAACTTAGGTATTCATTACTTAATGAAATTGCTAAAAACGATAAGCAACACTTAGTGCTTTTAACTGCTACCCCACACAGTGGTAAAAACGAAGAATTTCAATCTTTATTAGGTTTATTAAATAAAGAATATGAAACCATAGATCTAGCTAATGCAGTATATGAGCAACGTAAAAAAGTGGCTGCTAATTTAGTTATTAGGCGAAGAGGGGATATTGAGCAGTGGAACGAGAAAACGCCATTTCCCAAAAGAGATTCCAAAGAAATTGAATATAATTTACATCAAACTTATTTGGATGTATTTAATCAACTATATGAATTTTTTATTAAATTTAAAGAAAAAAAGAATTTAAAGACCCAACAAGATAAATTTCAGATTTTTTCTTTCCTTTCTCTTCTAAGAGGTGTAATGTCTTCTCCCGAGGCTGGTATTGCTATGCTAAATAATAAAGTTGCAAATAAAAAAATTGAATTAGATGCTATTGACTTTGAATCTAATGATACTGTTGAATTTATTTTGGATAAAAAAGAATTAACCGATGATTACCCTGAAGATATTGTTGAAAAAACAAATTTTATTGATGACTACTCTAAGTTTTTTAGTAAACTATCGGAAAAACTAATAGACGTTAAAGATACTAAGGCGGAAATTGCATATAAAACTATAAAAGATTGGATTAATGAAGGGTATAATACAGTTGTTTTTTGTAGATTTATTGCAACGGCGAAGTATTTCTTTAATTATTTACGTGATAAATTTACTGATGATGTTAGAATTGAATTAGTTACCGGTGAAATTGTTGATGAAGAACGTAAAGAAAGAGTAGAAAACCTTAAAAATTATAGCAAAAAAATATTAGTTGCTACGGATTGCTTAAGTGAGGGGATTAATTTGCAGGAGCATTTTACAGCTGTTTTGCATTACGATTTGCCTTGGAACCCTAATAGGCTTGAACAAAGAGAGGGGAGAATTGATAGGTTTGGACAGAGCGCTAGTGAAGTTAAAGCTTATTTATTATGGGGTGGTAATAATCCTGTTGATGCTGGTGTTTTAAATGTTTTATTAAAAAAAGCGCGTGAAATTAAAAAACAAACCGGTATTTCTGTACCTTTCCCTATGGATAACGAAAGCATGATGGATAGTATTCTTAGTTCTGTTTTATCTAAAAATCACTCTACACAATTGACAATTGATTTTGCGGGAGAAATTAACGAATATAAAATTAATGAGGAATATAATAAGGCTATTGAGCGAGAAAAATCTACTAGAAGCGTTTTTAGCCAACACTCTATTAAAGTTGATGAAATTAGACAAGATTTAAATGATATAGATACTGCCATTGGAACTCCTGAAACTGTTGAATATTTTGTTACTACTATTTTAAAAAATTTACAAGCTGAGATTAACAAAATTGATGATGGCTACATCCTTAATTTAACAAATGTGCCTTATATTAATAACGAAATATTTGATAATAATAGGACCGTTAAAATTTCCTTTATTTCTCCTACTCCAAAAGGTTTTATTTACATTGGGCGGAACCATAATTTAGTTGACCGCTTAAGTTTAATTACTTTAAATAAAGCTTTAGAAGATGATAAGAATAAAGAAATTGGTGCAAGGGCTGCAGTTATTGCTTGGGATAAAGCTAAAATTAAAACTACTATTTTATTGCTAAGAATTAGAATGATTATTGAAGAAATTAATTCCGGTAACCAGCTTGTTGCAGAAGAAATGGTTTTATTTGGATTTAAAGGTGAACTTAGCTCTAATTTAATTTTATCTCATAAAGAATGCGAGGAAATATTAAAAGTTGCTACGCCTACTTTGGATATTTCTATGCTTAAAAAAGAAGTTGCATTTAATTATGCTATTAAACAGATTAATGAAAATAAAGAAGCATTAATTAAAATAACTGAAGAACGTACCCAAAAACTTTTAGAAGCTAACACAAGATACAGAAACATATTAGGCGGCAAAAAAAATGAATTTGTTAAACCAATTTTACCACCCGACATATTAGGTGTTTATATAATTTTACCCGGTGAATAATTATGAAAACTTCTGCTATAAAAATTGAAGGTAATATTTTTTCTTTTGATCTTTTTGACCTACTTGAGCAAAAGGATACTAAAGGTCAAAACCCTAAAGATTTTGGTTTTTCTAAAGAACAAGAAGTTAAAGATGATATCTCTAGGTGTTGGGCTGATGCCAAAGACCAATATAACATCTTTAAACGTAAAATTGAGAAATTAAAAGATGAGGAAACAGGTACTGAAGATACAAGGAAATATTGGATTATTCCACTATTAGAAAATTTAGGTTTTAAATTAGAGTTAAATAGAACTTCTTTAGAGGTTAATGGTAAAAATTACTCTATTAGCCATAGCTGTTTAAATGGTAATATTGGGTTCCCAGTTCATATAATTGGTGTTAATTTAAGTCTGGATAAAGTAAGCAAAGTTGGCACGCGTATGTCTTCTCATGCTATGATGCAAGAGTACCTTAATTTAACTGAACACTTATATGGTATTGTTACAAATGGCAATTATTTACGCATTTTGCGCGATAGTGGTAAAATTGTTAGGTTAAGTTACATTGAGTTTGACCTGCAAAAAATTTTGGAGGAAAATTTATTTGCAGAATTTGCTCTATTTTATCGCCTTGTTCATAGCTCTCGCATGCCAAAAAATAAGGAAACTGCTGATGAATGTATTTTGGAAAAATACCACCTGGATGCTATTGAAAGTGGTAGTAGAATTAGAGAAAATTTAAGCTTAGCTTTTAAGGAATCTTTTAATATTTTAGCTAACGGCTTTTTAGCTAATTCTAATAACCAAAAACTAATAAAATCTATTCCTAAAACTAATAACTTAAGTTTTACGCAAATTAATGATGATGACAACTTAGATGAAATTACTGGACAAAATATGTTTTTGTTTTTGCTTAGGTTGCTATATAGAATAATATTTTTATTTGTTATTGAAGAACGTAATTTAATTTTTGCGGAACCTAATAAAAATAATAAAGATATTGACACAGCTAAAATTAAAAAATATAAGGATATTTATTATAAATATTATAGTGTATCAAGATTAAGAAGACTTTCCGAAAAAAATTACTTTTTTAACAATAAATTAGTTGATTTATGGATTGGTTTAAAACATACATTTAGAATTTTTGAAGATGAAAAGTATTCTAAAACACTTGGTATTTACCCTTTGGGTGGCGAACTTTTTAATTATAATTCTATTGGATTATTAAATGAATGCGATTTGGATAACGAATCTTTACTTAATTGTATAAAAAAACTTACACAATTTTATGATGCAAAAACAAGACGTACTATTAAAGTTAGCTATTCTGCACTTAATGTAGAAGAATTTGGTTCTGTTTACGAAGGAATTTTAGAATTTACCGGTGAATTTACTTACGATACAAAATTAAAATTTAATTTAAAGTCTAGCTCTGAACGTGCCTCATCCGGTTCCCACTATACCCCAGAAGAAATTGTGCAACCACTTTTAAAAAATTCTTTAGATTTTATTATTGATAACATTAAAAAGAAAGCAGATGAAGATATAAATAATGAATTTGCTAATTATACAAGTGGTGATATAAACAAACTAAAGGAAGAAAAAAGAAAAGAAAAAATATTAAATGAATTATTAAATTTAAAAATTTGTGACTTATCTTGCGGAAGTGGGCATATTTTACTAACTTCAGCAAGGCGTTTAGCTATTGAAGTTGCTAAAATTTTTAGTAAAGAGGAGCAACCAACTCCACCAAATTATCGTAAAGCTATTAAGCAAGTTATTAAAAAATGTATTTATGGTGTAGACTTAAATCCCTTAGCTGTGGAATTATGTAAAATATCTCTTTGGTTGGAATCCCACATCCCTGGCGAACCATTAAGCTTTTTAGATAGCAAAATTAAGTGTGGTAACTCTATTATTGGGCTGGCTAATTATAGTGAACTAGATGATAAAATTAACAATAGTGCATTTAATTTAATAGAAGGGGATAATCCGAAAATATGCAAAGAATTAAGAGAGAAAAATAAAGGAGAGTTAGGTGGGAAAATAGAGATTCCTTTTGAAGAAATTAAAAGCACAGCTAAAAGCTTTATGGATGATATTATTAGAATTGCTAATTTACCGGAAAATACCTTGAAAGAAATTGAAATAAAAAAACAAGAATACAAAAATTTAGAACAAAAGGATTACTATTTTATTAACCAACTTGCAAATTTACAAACCGCTCAATTTTTTATACCTAAAACAAGTGAAAATAAAGATAAAATTTCTACATCTGGCGATTTTATTAA
>CAZYZX010000001.1:0-675511 GCA_964652025.1 uncultured Melioribacteraceae bacterium | reverse complement strand
AGCTCCGCGGGCAGGGCTCGAACCTGCAACCCTGCGGTTAACAGCCGCATGCTCTGCCATTGAGCTACCGCGGAATAAACTTTAACATAAGTTCAAAAATCAAGTTATTAAAATTACAAACTTTTATACTTTTTGTCAAGAAAAAAAATAATATTTTTTAAAAAAAATTATAATTTTAATAGTTTTATTTTGTCATTTAAGTATATTGTTAAAATACTTGATATTATTAAAACTATTATAAATATTAATAAGGTATAAAAAATACTTAAACTTCTAAATAATTCAGTGCTTAAATTTCCTATAATTATCCACTGTATTATGTATATTATAGTAACATTGTTTCCTAAAAATCTAATAAAATTAACTACACTATTTTTATTTAGATAATAGTTTAATTGTTTTAAAATTAACCAATATCCACTTATAAACAATAGTGAATAAAAAACAAATTTTAAATTATGGTTATAATATAAACTTAAATCATTACTAATCCTTGCTAAATAGTCATATGACATAAATATATAGATAATAAATAATGTGATTAAAAATATTCTCCATAACAAAGATGGATTAAAGTATTTAAGAAGTTTTTTATTTTGTGCCCACATAAATCCAAAAAGAGGATAAATAAACCAAGGAATAAGTGGAAAATAAGACCAATCAGTAATTTTAAAGAAATATGCCAAAAAGTAGTCCATGATATTGTAATTTGGTTGAATTTTAATCTCTAAACTTACAACTACCAAAAATAGTAAAAAAAATATTAAAGTTGTAATTTTAGGATTTTTTATAAATTTTAATGGAGCTAAAATAATAGTACTTAATCCAGCCAAAAATAAAATATCAACACCAAACAAATAGTGAAAAATGTTTACATCTAATTTACCAGCTAAAGTTTTTATAATAAGATTTAAATTTAGCATTAAATTTAATGTAAATCCTAAAAGAATTAGTTTAATACCTCTTAAAATTAATTGAGATAAAGATCTTTTGCTAAACCACAAAAAATAGCCCATAACAATCATAAATACAGGAGCTGCTGGAATTGCACCAAGTATGTAAGCTAATTTTTTTATAATATGGTTATCGTAATCGGTTTTTAAGAACTGTTCAAACGAATGGACTAAAATCATAAAAACAACGGCAAATCCTTTTAATAAATCTGCCATTTCATTTCTTTGATTTAATAAAATATTATTTTTATCTTTATACATTAAACTTTATTTTATTTTTACTAAGTTAACAAAATTTAATAAAAAAAAATACAAAAAAATGAGTTTAATTTATACAATTATCATTGGTTTTTTAGCTGGTTTAGTAGGTAAATTTTTTGTTTCTGGGAAAAAGCCCAGTGGTTGCATATTAACTACAATATTGGGTATAATAGGTTCTGTAGTTGCAACATATTTAGGACAATTTTTAGGGATTTATAAAGCAGGCGAACCAGCTGGTTTTATTGGTGCTGTGGTAGGAGTTATAATAGTCTTGTTAATTTATAGAGAGCTATAATTCTTTTTTATCTTTTTCAGTTGTCTTTTAATAAAAGCATTTAATTCTTCAACAGTATAAAAGTAATAATTAGCTTTAAGTCTTTTAATGGTATCTATTGCATAGCTATCCCATAAAACAGAAGCTACTTTAGCACCAGCTGTTTTAGCTGCTATAATATCAGCGGGTGCATCGCCAATCATTAGTATTTCATCTGGTAAAAGCTTAAATGTTTCTGCAAATTTATGTATACCTTCGGGAGAAGGTTTATGATGTTCTACGTCATCTCCGGAAATAATTAAATCAAAATAATCTATTAAACCAATCTTGCTTAAAGTAATTTCTGTGCTAATTCTACCTTTGCCAGTATATATTCCTAAAGGCAAATTGTGCTGCTTAATATTTTTGATTACTTCGATTATGCCAGGGTAGGGACTTGCCATTTTATCGTGGTTTAAATCGTAAAAATTATAATAATCTTCTCTTGCCATTTCATAATTTTTACCCATCCAATCTTTTAAAATAACATCTTCTGTTGGCCCAAATAGAGCAATTATTTCAGAATCAGTTAAATTTTTATTTAAATATTTTTCCGCAACGTGATTAAATGTAGCAAAAATTAATCTATTGGTTGCAGTAATTGTACCATCTATATCGAAAATATAACCTTTAAAGCTCATAATATTATCTATTTAGTGAAAAGATAACTAAAACACCATCCATGTTTAATGCAACATATTTATTTTCCTCAAGTTTTTTTATGGATAAAATTCTAGAAGTTCCCATAAAAAACAATGTGTGCATTTTATTTGATGAATCTAATAAATATACATAACCATTTTTAGAACCGAATAAAACATTTCCATTATCTTCTAATGGTACAATTGGCATAGTATCTGTGCCAAAATTAAAATTATAATCTTTAATTTTAGTTAGGTTCTCGCTATTTATAACTGTAAAATTATTTTTTGTTCCTTTTACATAAAGTTTCTTGCCATCTTGGCTTATTCCTAAAGATTCCCAAGCATCGCATTTTAAACTTTTATTAATTCTACCCAAATTAATATCAAGCATATAGATATTATTATCTGGTGAAGATACAAAAACATTTTTGCCATTGGTAACGGGTGGGGCGACTGCTGTAGAGTAGTAAAAATTTTTATTTGGCGTTTGTTTCCAAATCAACCAACCTTTTCTAGTATCTAAACAATAAACGTTGCTATCCCAACTTCCATATATTAACTTATTACTATAATATAGCGGAGTTGTTTCAATCATTCCTTTAGCATCTTTATTTGTCCATAATTCTTGTAAAGTTTCTAAGTCATAGCAAAATAAATTACCATCATTTGTTGATAGAACCACTGCATCTTTGGATTCGGTTTCCTTAGGCAACATTATATTGTCATAATTTCCGTTGTATTCAATTATTGCTAATTGAGAGGTAATTGGTTTATTAAATCCAATAGATAAGATTGAGTTACCTTTATATGCATCTATTGTATATAAATCTCCAGATAGTGTTGCAGCAGTAACAATCCCATTTGAAATAGCAGGGGTTGAAACAGATTTACCATATAAATCAAATTTCCATTTATTGGTAAGAGTAGAATCAAAACAATATAATATCCCATCGTAAGATGTTAAATAAATATTTCCTTCGTAAGTAACCGGATTAGCTGAAAAGGTTTTACTTAAGTTTGTTTTATATAATATATTTGAATTTAAATTGGAAAATTCTGTGCTATCAACCTCTTTTAAAGATAATTTTATTCCTTTATCTATTGCAGCAAAGAATTTTGGAATTGAGTCATTAGCAACTGTATAGAAAAATAAAGAATCTCTTTTGTTTTCCACTAAATTAAAACCATATGGAATTTTTTTATCACTAATTAAAGCTCTACCCATAATTCCATTTAATCCATTAAAATCATATTGTTTGGCAATATGACCATGACCACACAAAACAACTTGTGTATTCTTTTTTATTAAAAGATTGTAAACTTTAAACCAATTATCAGTTTCAGAATCCAATTGATGATGTGTAACAAATATTATATCTTTATTTTGGGGAACTTTATTTAAAGTATTTTCTAACCAATTTATAGTTTCAGGGGAATAGTGACCTCCACCACCGCGCCAAATAATAGCAGAATTTACACCAATAAAAATTGTGTTATTAAATTCAAAATAAAACTTGTCATCTTGCCAAAGTTCAAAAAACTTAGTATTTCCGCTCTCGCTCCATTTTGTATCATGGTTACCTGGTATTATGTAATAAGGTTTATTTAGTTTATCAAGTATAGTTTTAGCTTTTTCTAATTCAGCATTTGTTCCTTTTTCTGTAATATCACCAGATACAATAGTAAATTGAACATCATCAAAGTAATTAATAATATCAACTACAGATGATAATTCTTTATCTGCATTTCCAGCACCAACATGAATATCGGTAATCCAAGCAAACTTATAATCTTGAGAGTGGAGAATATTTACATATAAAATTAATAAAATAAATAATATACGTTTCATAATACCAAAAATTTATTTTTTTAATTTTTAAAAATGGGTCAAAAAAAGGAATTATTCAAGATAAAAATAAGTTTAATTGAAATTTAATGTATATATAGTTATATTACTTAGCTAAAAAAAATAATTGTTGATGGAAAATATTAGAAACTTTTGCATAATTGCGCACATTGATCATGGTAAATCTACCATAGCGGATTGTTTATTAGAAAAGACGAATACAATTACTGCTAGAGAGGCAAAAGCTCAATTATTAGACAACCTCGATTTAGAAAGAGAAAGAGGAATTACAATAAAAAGTCATGCCATACAGATGAAATATAATGCTAAGGATGGCAATGAATATATTTTAAACTTAATTGATACACCAGGTCACGTTGATTTTAGTTATGAAGTTAGTCGCTCGTTAGCAGCATGTGAAGGTGCTTTATTGGTAGTTGATGCAGCACAAGGTGTAGAAGCTCAAACAATTAGCAATCTTTATATGGCAATTGATGCGGGGCTTGAAATAATTCCGGTTATAAATAAAATAGACTTACCAAGTGCTATGGTAGATGTTGTAAAACATCAGATTATAGACCTTATTGGTTGCAAAGAAGATGAAATTTTACTTGCTAGTGCAAAATCTAAAATTGGAATAGAAGAAATATTAGAATCTATTGTAGTTAAAATTCCAGCTCCTAAAGGAGACCCCGAAGCACCCTTACAAGCTTTAATTTTTGATTCTGTATTTGATTCATATCGTGGTGCAATAGCATTTATTAGAATTTTTAATGGTACATTACGAGAAAAAGATGCTGTAACGTTTTTTGCTAATACTAAAACTTATCTAGCCGAAGAAATTGGCACTTTGGGATTAAATAGAATAAAAGGGAAAGAATTATCCGCAGGTAATGTTGGATATTTGATTGCTGGGATTAAGGATGTACACGATACTAAAGTTGGAGATACAGTAACACATGCTAAAAATGGTGCCACTGAACCACTACCAGGTTATAAAGAAATAAAACCTATGGTATATAGTGGGTTATATCCTACAAATTCTGATGATTTTGAAGATTTACGAGATGCTTTAGATAAATTTAGACTTAATGACTCGGCACTATCTTATGTTCCAGAAACTAGTGCTGCTTTGGGCTTTGGATTTAGATGTGGTTTTTTAGGTATGTTACATATGGAGATTGTTCAAGAGCGATTAGAAAGGGAGTATAATCAATCTATTGTAACAACATTACCAAACGTAGAGTATCATGCTTATTTAAAGAATGGTGAATTAGTAATTGTAGATAATCCTGCTGATATGCCGGCAGCTGGTGATATTCAACGAATTGAAGAACCATACGTAAGAGCACAAATAGTAACACCAAGTGAGTTTGTTGGTGCTATTATGAAGCTTGCTATGGAAAAAAGAGGTGTTTATAAAAATACTACATATATCGACCCCACAAGGGCAGATATTAGTTATGAATTTCCACTTTCTGAAATAATTTTTGACTTTTTTGATAAATTAAAATCTATTTCAAGAGGGTATGCATCTTTAGATTATGAATTTATTGGATATAAAGAAAGCGATTTAATAAAATTAGATATTATGTTAAATGGTGAAAAGGTAGATGCACTTTCTGTTATAGTACATAGCAAAAAAGCTTATGATTGGGGAAGAAAAGTTACTACTAAACTTAAAGATTTAATCCCAAGGCAGTTGTTTGAGATTGCAGTTCAAGCTGCTATTGGTTCTAAAGTAATTGCAAGAACAAATATTAAAGCATTACGTAAAAATGTGCTTGCTAAGTGTTATGGTGGTGATATTACTAGGAAACGAAAGTTGCTTGAAAAGCAAAAAGAAGGTAAAAAACGCATGAAACAGGTAGGCAATGTTGAAATTCCGCAAGAAGCATTTTTAGCTGTTTTACAAATTGAAGACTAATTAAAGTAATATTAATAATTACAGAGTACGCATGAAATTTTTTAATAAAGAAAAGAAAGAAACTAACAAGCCTAAGACTTTTGTTGAAAAAAGTAAACATTTTTTAAAAAATCTTTTATTTGCTGCTGTTGCTGCTTTTTTAATTAAATCATTTTTAATTGAAACGTCCAAAGTCCCTACTGGTTCGATGGAAAATACAATTTTGGTAGGGGATTTTTTATTTGTTAATAAATTTATTTATGGCTCATCTTCTCCTAGAAATATTCCTTTTACAGATATCACTTTACCATATTTTCAACTTCCTGCATTAAGAGAACCCGAAAGATTTGATATAATTGTTTTTGAATACCCTGGCGATAGAGACCAATTAAAACCAGAAGTTATTAACAATTATGTAAAACGTTTAATTGGGTTACCTGGGGAAACAATATCTATTGTGGATAAAGTTGTGTTTATTAATGGTAAAGAAATACCAAGACCACATAACATTAATTATAATAATATGCCACCCATACCCAAAAATAATCCAAATCCATCTATATTCCCGTATGGTTATAGTTGGAACGAGGATAATTATGGACCTTTGAAAATACCTAAAAAAGGGGATATTATTGAATTGAATAAAAGCAATATTGAAATTTACAGAAATATTATTGATAGAGAATATGGCAGAAGAGTTGTTACAGTTGAAGGGAATGATATAAAAATTGACGGAAAAATTGCAAAGACTTATACTATTAAGCAAGATTTTTACTTTATGATGGGTGATAATAGAGATAATAGTGCAGATAGTCGTTTTTGGGGATTTGTTCCAAGAGATAAAATTCTTGGGCAGGCTTGGATGATTTATTGGTCTTGGGATAATTCTATTCCTTTTTCTGATTTAATTAATTTACTTTCTTCAGTAAGATTAAATAGGATAGCTAAAATTGTTCACTAATTAAAAGGAATAATTTTGATTAAATACTTTTTATTAATCTTTTTTATAATAACAAATTTCCTTAGTGCAGAAAATAAATATTATATTTTCTTTAAGGATAAGGGTAAAGATGTTCTATCTAAAACTTCTGAAGAATATAATCAAGCTTTAAGTAAATTGTCTACTAAAGCTATTTTAAGAAGACAAAAAGTTTTTGGTGATGGCGACATTATTTTTTATGAAGATATACCTGTAAATAAACTATACATTAACGAAATTGAGAAATTAGGAGTTAAAGTAGAAAATGTTTTAGATTGGTTTAATAGTATTTCTTGTTATTTAACAGAATCTGAAATTAATAAAGTAAAATTATTGCCTTTTGTTAAAGAAATTAAACCTGTTAATGTTTATAATTTTCAAAAACCAATCTATGAAAACATTGATAAACCAATTGAATCAATTTTAACCTCAAATTACACAAGAGATTATGGACAATCTTTTAAGCAAAATGAACTTTCATCCATTCCACTATTACATGATTTTAATATTACTGGTAAAGGGATAATAATTGGAGTTTTAGATACTGGATTTGAGTGGCGTACGCATGATGCTTTAAAGAACACAAAAGTAATTGCTGAAAAAGATTTTGTTTTTGGAGATAACAACACAGCAAACGAGCCAGGGGATGACCCAGCACAAAGTAATCATGGTACATATTGTTTGTCCATAATAGCCGGTTATAAGGAAGGATATTTAATTGGAACTGCTTTTGATTGTAGTTTTATTTTAGCCAAAACTGAAGATATAAGAAGTGAAACAAGAATTGAAGAAGATAATTATGCAGCTGCTATTCAATGGATGGAAAATTATGGTGTGGATATAACAACTTCTTCACTGGGGTATAATATATTTGATAATTATGCATATTCCTATTCTGATATGAACGGAAAAACAGCCATATGTACAAAAGCTGTTGAAGAAGCTTATAAGCGTGGTGTAGTAACTATTACCTCTGCTGGTAACGAAGGAAATAATAATTGGCGATATATTACAGCTCCTGCAGATGGTTTTAATATAATTTCTGTAGGTGCTGTTGATTATAATAATCAAATAGCTTCATTTAGCTCTAGGGGACCAACATACGATGGAAGAATAAAGCCAGAAGTTACCGCTATGGGAGTTTCGGTTTTTGGTGCAGATACTTATTCTAATGGTTATCGATTTGCATCAGGTACATCTTCTGCTGCACCTATTGTTGCTGGAATTGCAGGGCTTTTACTTTCAAAATTTAATTATCTAACTAACGAACAAGTTAGAAATATAATTTTGGAGTCAGGTAAAAATGTTAAAAGTCCTGATAATAACATAGGTTATGGTTTATTGGACGCATTTTATGCTTTAAGTTTTCCGAACTTAAGATTTGAAAATGGGAGGTATATTTTAACCAAATTTTTGCCTGGTAATATTTCTAATGTAATTTTTAAATATTTAGATAATGACAACTATTTATCCTTAGAAATGTCTCAATCAGAGCAGAATATTTATCAAGTTAATATTCCTAATTTTGAACCAAATAAAGTTGTTAATTTTTTAATTTCTTATACTGATGAAAATGGACAACAAAAAAATATTCCAGAAAACGGAACTTTTAAGCTAAAATATGGTTTTTTACCAATAGAATTTAATAGAAAAATATATGAAGAAACGATAAAAGTTTCTACTGATGGGGTTTTCAGTTACCCAAATCCATTTAGAGACTATATTAATATAGATTTAAATTTGTCAAAATCTGATAAAGCTGAAATTTATATTTATGATATCATAGGTAGAAAGGTTAAAAAATTGTATAATGGATTTGTAAGCAGTGGAAAAAATAAGTTTGTTTGGAATGGTACCGATGAAAATAATAAAAAATGCTCATCGGGGGTTTATATAGTTGCAGTAGTTACAAACGGCAAATTATTATCAAATAAGTTAATTTTTGTTAAATAAAATATTTTAAGATTGTATTTTTACTATAGAATTTTTTATATTTAAATTTTAAAATAATCTTTGAAATAATATGGCTACTAAATATTACATTAATGAACTAAAAGAATATGTTGGTAAAGAAGTTACTTTGCAAGGGTGGTTGTATAATAAAAGGTCTAGCGGAAAAGTTAAATTTTTAATTGTAAGGGATGGAACGGGATTATGCCAATGCATAGTGTTCAAGGGAAACGTTAGTGAAGAAATTTTTAATTTAGCCGACTCACTAACTCAAGAATCATCTATAATTGTTACGGGTAAAGTAAAAGAAGAACCCCGTTCTGTAGGTGGTTATGAATTAGATGTTACTGATTTAAAGTTAATTTCTATGTCTAAAGAGTACCCCATAACACCAAAAGAGCATGGTCCAGAGTTTTTAATGGATCATAGGCATTTATGGTTGCGTAGTAAAAGGCAAGCGTCTATTTTAAGAATTAGACATAGAATAATTAAAGCTATAAGAGACTTTTTTGATAATAAAGGGTTTACTTTAGTTGATAGTCCAATTATTACACCAAATGCATGCGAAGGAACATCAACATTGTTTGAAACGCCATATTTTGATTTAGGGATGGCATATTTAACTCAATCTGGGCAGCTTTATGCAGAAGCAAGTGCAATGGCGTTAGGAAAAGTATATACATTTGGTCCAACTTTTAGAGCAGAAAAATCTAAAACAAGAAGACATTTAACAGAGTTTTGGATGGTAGAACCTGAAGTTGCTTTTAATGATTTAAATGACAATATGGATTTAGCTGAAGAATTTTTAGAATATATTGTGCAATCTGTATTAAAAGATAGAATGGATGACCTAAAGGTTTTGGAAAGAGATACAACGAAATTAGAAATGGTAAAAAGACCTTTCCCAAGAATTACTTACGATGAAGCAGTAGAAATATTAAAGAAAAATGGTCAAGAATTTGAGTGGGGTAATGATTTTGGTGCACCCGATGAAACAACTATTTCCAACCAGTTTGATAGACCAGTTATGGTGCATAGATATCCAGCAGAAGTTAAAGCATTTTACATGAAAAGAGATCCACAAAATGAAAAGCTTGCTTTAGCAGTAGACGTTTTAGCACCAGAGGGTTACGGAGAAATAATTGGTGGAAGCCAAAGAGAAGATGATTTAGAGCTACTTTTGCAAAGAATAAAAGAACATAATTTACCTCAAGAATATTTTGAATGGTATCTAGATTTGCGAAGATATGGATCAGTTCCGCACTCTGGCTTCGGTCTTGGTGTTGAACGAACTGTAGCATGGATTTGCGGTTTAGAACATATTAGAGAAACTATACCTTATCCAAGAATGATATATAGGAATACACCATAAAGATGAGTATCGAATTAATAATGTTTATAGTTTTTGCGCTTATTGCGGTTGTTTCTTCCGTTATGGTAGTAACAAGAAAAAACGCTATTATTAGCGCTATTTTTCTAATATTAAACTTTTTTGCACTTGCTGGTTTCTATTTATTACTTAACGCACAATTTATAGCCGTTGTTCAAATTATTGTTTATGCGGGTGCGATAATGGTTTTATTTTTATTTGTAATAATGTTATTAAACCAGCATGATGAACCAATGTCTGATAAAAGAAAGCGTAAAATTAAAATGTTTGGTGCTGTTATTGCTGCGCTTATTTTTATTCAGATAGCTTATTTAATTTTTTATCAAGCACCCAGTAGAAATTTAACTGCAGATAAAGCTTTAAGCACAGAAATAGGAAAGATTAGTACAATAGGTAATTTATTATATACAGAGTATGTTTTGCCTTTTATGGTTGCGGGCTTTTTATTACTTGCAGCTACAATTGGTGCAATAGTTTTAGCAAAAAAGAAATTTGAGTGATTATGAACATTCCAATTGAATTTTATTTAATCTTAAGTGCCTTTATGTTTATTACTGGCACTATTGGTGTTATAATAAGAAGAAATGCAATTGTGGTTTTTATGAGTATAGAATTAATGTTAAATTCTGCTAACTTAACATTAGTAACATTTTCTTCTTATTTAGGAAATGCCATCGGACAAGTTTTTGTATTTTTTGTTATGTCTGTTGCTGCAGCAGAAGCTGCGATTGGACTTGCAATAATTATTATGGTATTTAGAAATAAATTAACCGTAAATATTGATGAAATTAATTTATTTAAATGGTAAAATTGAATGATTAATTTAATTTACTTAACAGTTCTGCTTCCGTTATTAGGGTTTTTAATTAACGGATTATTTGGCAGTAAAATAAAAAATGAAAAAGTTATAGGGATAATTGGCAGTAGTACAGTTGGTATTGCTTTTATTATATCTCTTGGTGCTTTTTTCGAAACTTTATCTTTACCTGTAGAAAGTCGTTCTAATGTTGTAACTTTATTTACATGGCTAAATGTTCACAGCTTAAATATTAAATTTAGTTACTTGGTGGATCAACTTTCGCTGGTTATGGCATTAATAGTAACCGGTGTTGGTTTTTTAATTCACATATATTCAATAGGATACATGCATGGTGATAAAGGTTTTTGGAGATTTTTTGCTTATTTAAACCTTTTTATTTTTGCCATGATGAACTTAATATTAGGTGATAACTTCCTTGTTCTATTCTTAGGTTGGGAAGGTGTTGGTTTGTGCTCTTACTTATTAATAGGTTTTTGGTATGATAGAAAATTTGAAAAAGGTACGGTAGCACAAGCAGCTAAAAAGGCTTTTATTGTTAATAGAATAGGTGATTTTGGATTTTTATTAGGAATGTTTCTAATTTATCAAACATTCGACTCGTTAAACTTTAAAGAAGTATTTTCTAAAGTATCAAATTTTCCTGTTGGAGATACAGTTTTTGTATTAATCTCCTTATTTTTATTTATTGGTGCAACGGGAAAATCTGCACAAATACCTTTATATGTTTGGTTGCCAGATGCTATGGCAGGTCCAACACCTGTTTCTGCATTAATACATGCTGCAACAATGGTAACCGCAGGTGTGTATATGGTTGCCAGAAGTTCAATTATTTTTGCTTCTGCACCATATATTTTAGGTGTAGTTGCAGTGGTTGGTTTATTAACAGCATTTTTTGCTGCTACAATTGGATTAGTTCAAAATGATATAAAAAAGGTTTTGGCTTACAGTACTGTTAGCCAACTTGGTTATATGTTCTTAGCGCTTGGTGTAGGAGCATTTTCTTCGGGTATTTTTCATGTTATGACGCATGCTTTTTTTAAGGCTTTATTATTTCTTGGGGCTGGGTCAGTTATTCATGCAATGCACGAAAGGCAAGATATACAACACTATGGAAACCTGAAGAAATATATGCCAAAAACTTATGCAACATTTATTATTGCTACTTTTGCAATAGCTGGGTTCCCCGGGCTATCTGGATTTTTTAGCAAAGATGAAATATTATGGAATGCATACGCTAATGGAAATTTATTGTTTTGGATAATTGGTGTTTTTACAGCAATGTTAACTGCGTTTTATATGTTTAGGCTTGTTTCATTAACTTTTTTTGGCAAAGAAAGATTTGATAAAGAACATATACATCCGCATGAATCTCCTGCAGTAATGACTATTCCTTTAATTATTTTGGCTTTTTTATCTGTTGTTGGCGGATATATAGGTATGCCAGCAGTGTTTGTTGGAGAAAGTGGCAATTTGTTTGAAAATTGGTTAAAACCAGTTTTTCAATCTGCAGAAATTAGACTTGCTCACTTTGGTACACACTCTCATTTTGAAGAAATTTTATTAATGGTTATTTCTGTTATTTTAGCATTATCCGCAATGTATTTTTCATATAAAATTTATACTGAAAAGAAAAACATTGCTGATTTTACAGCTAAAAAATTCCCAAGCATTTATAATTTACTTTTAGAAAAATATAAAGTTGATGAATTTTATGAGTTTGCTGTAGTTAAACCAATTCAAATGCTTTCTGAAAAAGTATTATGGAAGTTTACTGATAATAAAATTATTGATGGATTTATAAATGGTGCAGCAGAATTTGTCGATTCTACTTCATCTTTTGTTAAAAAGTTACAAAATGGTTTAACACAATTTTATGCAATTTTAATGTTATTAGGTATTTCAGCAGTATTATTTTGGATAATTATTAAATTATAAATTATGGAAAATAACTTACTTACATACTTGTTACTAACTCCCATTTTGGGTAGTATTTTAATATTATTTTTTAAGGAAAATCAGCAAAAACTGATAAGAATTGTTGGTTTAATTGTTTCTATTATAGCTTTTCTTATCTCTCTTGTAGTTCTCTCCAAATTCAATTTAGATAAATCAGAGTTTCAATTAATTCATCAAGTAGATTGGATTAAGGGGTTAAATATTAGTTATCATGTTGGTATAGATGGACTTTCCTTAATACTTGTACTTTTAACTACATTTTTAACTCCACTTACCTTATATTCTTCTTGGGAAAGTATAAAAGCACGGGTTAAAATGTTTACATTTTTTATGCTTTTCTTAGAAGTTGGTATTATAGGAGTTTTTATTTCCCTTGATATGTTTTTATTTTACATATTTTGGGAAGTAATGCTTATTCCTATGTATTTTATAATTGGTATTTGGGGCGGCAAAGAAAGAATTTATGCTTCTATAAAATTCTTTATTTATACTATGGCTGGTAGCTTATTAATGCTTGTTGCAATAATTTGGTTAGGTGTATATGTAAAAACTTTGAGTGGAAGTTTTTCATCAAATTTATTTGATTTATATAAATATGGACCTCAAATTCCTCTCGAATTTCAAAAATATTTGTTCCTTGCATTTTTCATAAGTTTTGCAATAAAAGTGCCAATCTTTCCTTTGCACACATGGTTGCCCGATGCACACGTTCAAGCACCTACAGCTGGTTCTGTAATTTTAGCTGGTGTACTATTAAAAATGGGCACATATGGCTTGTTACGTTTTAATTTGCCACTGTTTCCACAGTCTTCTGTTTATTTCTCTGGATTTATTTCAGTATTAGCCGTTATTGGAATTATTTATGGTGCTTTGGTTGCAATGGTTCAAACTGATATGAAGAAACTTGTTGCTTATTCTTCTGTTTCTCACTTGGGTTTTGTGGTTTTAGGTATTTTCGCAATGACGCCAGAATCTGTTCAAGGTGCTATTATTCAGATGGTTAACCATGGGCTTTCTACTGGGGCATTATTCTTGTTGGTAGGGATGATTTACGATAGAACACACAATAGGGAGATTTCTTACTATGGTGGTATTGCTAAATTAGTACCAATTTACTCAACATTTTTATTATTTGTTTCTCTTTCTTCAATAGGGTTACCAGGTTTAAATGGATTTATTGGTGAGTTTTTAATTTTATTAGGTTCTTATAAATCTATTGTTCTAAGTAATACGTGGTATACCATATTTGCGGCATCTGGAGTTATATTTGCTGCAGTTTATTTACTTTGGATGTACCAACGTGTTGTTTTTGGAACAGTTAAAAACGAAAAATTAAATGATTTAACAGATTTGACCTATAAAGAAATATTCATTCTTTCAGTTGTGGGTATTTTTATAGTTTGGTTAGGAATTTATCCTAGTACGTTTCTTAATTTAACATCTGTTACTACAAATTCAATTTTAAATGTTATTAGTTCACATACAATAAAATTATTTTAATAGGATTTGACATGTTTAGATATTTTTTGTTATTTATGGGTTTGATAAGTTATAATAGCGTTTTTGGTTTTCAAAATGCTGTAATCGATACTGTAGTGCATGCAGGTGCTACGGAGCACGCTGCTCAGCTACCTTCTGCTTTTATGGTTTTACCTTTTGTAATATTGTTGCTAATGATTGCAACAGGACCTCTTTTTTATCCACATTTTTGGGAAAAACATTATCCAAAAGTTTCTATTGTCTTAGGTTTAGTTACGGTTTTTTATTATGCTTTTGTATTAAATGATTATCATAGTTTAACTCATACTTTATCAGAATATATTTCTTTCATTGCTTTATTAGGCTCGTTATTTGTTGCTTCTGGTGGTATATTAATCAATATCGATAGGGAATCTACACCTTTATTAAATGTTTTAGTGCTTTTATTTGGCGCAGTACTATCTAACATAATTGGTACTACTGGTGCTTCTATGCTTTTAATTCGTCCTTATTTGAGGATTAATAGAGAAAGAATTAAACCTTATCATATTATATTTTTTATTTTTATCGTTAGTAATGTTGGTGGGGCATTAACTCCAATAGGGGATCCACCTCTATTTCTTGGATTTTTACGTGGTATAAATTTCTTTTGGTTTATACAACATGGTTGGTATATATGGTTACCTACTATTTTAATGATTTTAGCAGTTTTTTATTTTATTGATAGTAGAAATAAAGAACATTTTACTGATATTAAATATTCAGGAAAAATTGAAATTAAAGGACTTAAAAATTTTGGTTTTTTAGCAGTAATATTATTATCTGTTTTTATAGACCCTGCTGTAATTCCAGGTGTTCCAAGTCTACACCCGTTACCTTTTGGTATTAGAGAAATTATTATGGGTTCAATAATTTATTTATCATACAAAACAGCTGATAAACAAATTTTGCATAAAAATCATTTTAATTTTGAACCTATTTTAGAAGTTGCATATTTATTTGTTGGAATTTTTGCTACAATGATACCAGCCTTGCAGCTTATAGCGCATGAAGCTCAAGTTTTAAGCAAACAGTTAAATCCCGGTGTTTTTTATTGGACTACTGGAGCGCTTTCTTCATTCTTAGATAATGCTCCCACTTATTTGAACTTTTTAAGTGCAGAATTAGGTAAATTTGGTATGGACGTTAATAATAAACAACAAGTACATGAATTTTCGCTATTATATCCTGTTTATTTGCAAGCTATATCAATTGCGGCAGTATTTTTTGGAGCAATGACTTATATTGGGAATGGACCAAACTTTATGGTTAAATCTATTAGTGAGCGTGCTGGTGTAAAAATGCCTTCTTTTTTTGAATATATGTATAAATACTCAATTCCTGTTTTGCTACCAATTTTTGCTATAATTTATTTTATTTTTTATTTTGGAAAAGCTTAAGGAGAGTTAATGAAGAAGAACATATTGTTAGTAATTTTATTTTTTATTTTTAACAATATCATTTTTGCAAGTACTGGACCAGATATAAGTGATAAAGTACCGAATATATTTATTGTTATTCCTTTTATTGTTCTTCTTCTTATGATAGCCACAGGACCAATTTTTTATCATCATTTTTGGGAACATCATTATCCAAAAATTTCTATTGCTTTAGGCTCTATTACTGTTATATATTATATTTTCTTCTTTAAAGATTTTTATACTTTATCACATACTTTAATAGAATACATTTCTTTTATTGCTTTACTTTCATCTTTGTATATGGCAGCTGGTGGTATTTTAATTAAGATTGATAAAAAAGCCACTCCTTTTTTTAATACAATGCTCCTTTTGTTTGGAGCTGTAATATCTAATATAGTAGGTACAACCGGTGCTTCTATGTTGCTTATTAGACCATATATTAGAATGAATCGTAATAGAATAAAAGTTTATCATATTATCTTTTTTATCTTTGTTGTTAGTAATGTTGGGGGCTCTTTAACTCCAATTGGTGACCCGCCTTTATTTTTAGGATTTTTAAAAGGTATTGAATTTTTCTGGTTTACTAAAACTTTATTTTTGCCTTGGCTTTTAGGAATAATTTTAATTTTAGCAGTGTTTTTTGTGTTTGATTATCTTAATAAAGCAGGCGATGAAAATAATTTTGTAGTTACTGGAAAAATAGAGTTCAAAGGTCTTAAAAATGTTATTTATTTAGTAATTATTTTAATTTCTGTATTTTTAGATCCAAATATTATTGATGGGGTACCTGATTTATATAAGTATGTCCCTTTTGGAATTAGAGAAATAATAATGTTTACCATTGTTTATTTATCCATTAAAACTTCTAATAAAGAAATTTTGAAGGCAAATGATTTTAATTACGAGCCAATTAAAGAAGTAGCATATTTATTTATTGGTATATTTGCCACTATGATGCCCGCGTTACAATTGATATCTTATGAAGCAAAAGTTTATAGTGAACAATTAAATGTAGGTATCTTTTATTGGGCAACTGGTATTTTATCTGGATTTTTAGATAACGCTCCAACATTTTTAAATTTCTTAGCAGCTCAAATGGCTAAATTTGGGTATGATATGAACATTAAAGCAGATTTAATGAGATTGGCTACAGAACAAACTCTATATCTAAAAGCAATTTCTGTAGCGGCAGTATTTTTTGGAGCAATGACATATATTGGAAATGGACCAAATTTTATGGTTAAGTCTATTAGTGAAAAGTTAGGGATTAAAATGCCAACTTTTTTTGAATATATGATTAAGTATTCTATCCCAATACTTATTCCAATTTATACAATTATTTATTTTATATTTTATCATAATTAATTTAATGAGTAGCTATGCCAGTAAATAGTTTAGAATATTACGCATTAATGCCTTTTATTATTTTAGCAGTAGGAATTATTATCTCAATAACTTTAGAGATGTTTTATTCTAAAAGTAAATTAATAATGCCTTATTTATCTATTGCAATTTATTTAACTGTGGCAATTAATTCACTTCTAAATATAAATAATCATTTTATAATATTTGGTAATATGTTAGAGGTTGGGGGTAAAGCAGCCTTTCTAAATCTACTTTTTAATTTAGGAGCGGTAGTTGTTACTCTTTCCTCAATAAATTACTTAGAAAAATATGGTGCTTATTATGGAGAGTATTATTTATTAGTTCAGTTATCAGTTTTAGGCATGATGGTTATGGCAGGCAGTAGAGACCTATTTATGGTTTTTATGGGCTTAGAATTAATGTCAATCAGTTTTTATGTTTTAGTTGGAATGAATCGTAAGAAGATAACAGCTAACGAGTCTTCTATGAAATACTTTTTACTTGGTTCATTTGCAACAGGTTTTATTGTTTATGGTATTGCGTTAATTTATGGTACTGCTGGCACAACTAATTTAACTAACATTTATAATAATTTTGACTATTTAACTAGTAATATATTATTTGTTTTAGGTTCATTTTTGTTTTTGATTGGGTTTAGCTTTAAAATTGCGGCTTTCCCGTTTCATTCTTGGGTTCCAGACGTTTATCAGGGCTCTTCTACCACAATTACAGGATTAATGTCTTCAATTGGTAAAACTGCAGCATTTAGTGTAATTTTTATTTTTTTGTTTGTAATTTTTGAATCTAACGCACAGAACATTTTTAGAACCTATTTTTCTGTAATAGCAAGTTTTTCAATGTTGTTTGGTAGTATTGTAGCTATTTCTCAAAAAAATATTAAAAGAATGCTTGCATATAGCTCTATTTCTCATGCTGGTTATATTAGCATTGGGTTAGCTAGTGGCAATGCAGATGCTCTATATGGTATGTTGTTTTATTTATTTGCTTATACATTTATGAATTTGGGTGCTTTTGGTTTAATTGCAATGCTTGAAAGTGAAAATGAAGGAAACTTAGAAATTACTGATTATATTGGTTTAGCAAAATCGCATCCATTCTTAGCTGGCTTACTATCACTATTTTTAATTGCTTTAACAGGAATTCCACCATTAGCTGGTTTCTTTGGTAAATATTATGTTTTTTATAGTGCTGTTGAATCTGATTTAGTTTGGTTAGCTATTGTTGGTGTTGTTTCTAGCATAATCAGCGCATATTTTTATTTAAGACCAATAGTCTTAATGTATTTTAAGGATTCAGACAATCCAATTAAAGGTAATGTATCTTTACCGGGTATAATTGCTGTAATGTTTTCTGCTATAGTAATTTTATTATATGGTATTATTCCAGGTACACTTTTAGAATTGATTAAAAAATCTGTTTCTTTTTTAATTTAAATGATTCCATTATTTGATAAAAAAGTTATAAGAGAAGCTGATAATTACGCTATTAACTCTTTAGGCATTCCAAGTATTGTTTTAATGGAAAATGCCGCTATTAGTTGCTATAATGCAATATTAAACGAATTTTCCTTTAACAATAGCAATATTGGCATTCTATGTGGAAAAGGGAATAATGCTGGTGATGGCTTTGCAATAGCAAGACATTTTGCAAATAATGGTTATAATGTAAAAGTTCTTCTTATTTCAAATGAAAATGAATTAAAAGGCGATGCCCTAATTAATTATAACATTTTAAAGAAGCTTTCAGAAATAAATCCTTTAATTAATATTAAAAACTATAAGGATATTAAAAGTTTAAAGTTTTTAGAAGATTGTGATTTAGTTATTGATGCAATTTTAGGGAGCGGTTTTTCAGGTACACTTGATACCAAGTTAGCTGAAATAATACTTGAAGTAAATAAATTTAATTCAATTAAAATTGCTGTTGATATTCCAACAGGTTTAGATGTTGATTTAGGCTTTGGTGAAACTATTTTTAATGCAGATTTAACAATTACTTTAGGTGAATTTAAAAAAGGGTTATTTTTTGGTAAAGGTTCAACTTTTTCTGGTAAAGTAGTAAAAGGGGATATTGGATTGCCAAAGGAATATTTTGATAATATTAATTGTAACACTTACATTATTGAACCAGAAGATGCATTGAATGCACTGCCAACAAGAAATAAGGACCTTAATAAATATTCATCTGGTAAAGTTATGGTGATTGGTAGTAGCTTAAAGTATCCTGGTGCTGGAGTATTATGTGCTAATAGTTCTTTAATTACAGGTGCTGGTGCAACTTCCTTAGCCGTTTCTAATAATTTAGTACCTATAATTTTTTCTTCTCTTTATGAAGTTACTATTAAAACATATAGTAATAATTATTTTGATATTACAGCCATTGATGAGTTAAAAGAAGAATTAGATAAAGTTGATGTTTTTGCAATTGGGTGTGGCTTAGATAGAAATGAAGAAACTATTAAAGCTTGTGAAAAAATTATAAAAAATTATAAAAATAAAATAATTGTTGGTGATGCAGATTTTATTTTTGCTTTAAGTAAACTATATTGGTCAAAATTAAATTTAAGTAATTTTATACTGACACCACATTTAGGGGAGTTTGCAACCTTAATAAATAGACCTGTAAATGAAATTAATAAAAATTTGCTAGGATACGGAAAAGAATTTGTTACAAAAACAAATGCATATTTAGTTTTAAAAGGTTCGCCAACAATAATATTTTTTCCAAATGGAGAAGTTTTTATTAATTCTGCTGGAAATAGCGGGATGGCAAAATTTGGTATGGGAGACGTTTTATCGGGTGTTATAGCATCTTATATTGCACAATCTAAAGATATTGAAAATAGTTTAATTAGTGCAGTTTATTTACATAGTTTAAGTGCAGATTTATTAGCAAAAGAAGAAACGGAATTTGGAATATTGGCACATAAAGTTGCACAAAATATTTCTAAAGCAATAAATTTTTTAAGGAGTTCAGTTTGATATATAATCTATTAAGAAAAAATAGCTTATTATTAGTTCATATCCCATTTTTGATGTATGTATTAATATTAACTATTTTATTATTGATGCCTTCTCAAAAATTGCCAGAAATGTTAGAAGTAAGCGATAAAATTAAGCATTTTATAGCGTTTGCAATATTTACTTTTATGTTTTCGTTAAGTTTTCATTTCTACACTAAAAAAAGTTCAGAAATATTTAAATTATTGAAAATTGTTATTATAGTAGCAATAATATATGGAGGCTTAACAGAGTTTCTTCAAACTTATGTACCAGGTAGAAGTGGAGATTTATTTGATTTTAGTTTAAATGTATTAGGAAGTATTGCGGGATTAATAGCGTTTTGGCAGTTTATAAAATTTAGTAAAATTATTTATATAGATTTGGGAACAAAAAAGTAAAAAAAATATAAAAATAATAAATAATAGTTTGACAATTGTTTAATGTTTTTTTAATTTTGAATAAATAAATACGATTTTTTCGGAGTATAAAATGGCATTACCAAAAAATCCAAAAGTGGACTTAAAAAGAAAATATCAAAGATATTTTGAAGTTGCATTAATTATATCGTTATCAATAGTAATTATTGCATTCAAATATTATCCAGATATTAAAAAAGAAGAAATTAAAAAAGAAGCTGCTCAAGAATTAGTAAAAGTTGAGGAAGTAGAACATACAAAGCAAGAGAATACTCCTCCTCCTCCACCAAAACCATTAATTCCTATTGAAGCACCTTCAGACCAAGATTTAAAAGATATTGAAATTAACGAAAATATCTTGGATGTAAATGAAGTTGTATCAGCACCACCACCACCACCTCAAGAAGAAAAGAAACAAGAGGTTGAAGAAGAAGCAGTTTTCTTTGTTGCTGTTGAAGAACAACCTGAACCGATTGGTGGTATTCAAGGTATTCAAAGTAGAATAGTATATCCTGAAATTGCAAAACGTGCTGGTGTTCAAGGACGTGTATTCGTTAAAGCATTTGTTAACGAAAACGGTGATGTTGCAAAAGTAGAATTAATTAAAGGTATTGGTGCTGGTTGTGACGAAGCTGCTATGGATGCGGTTAAACAGACAAAGTTTAAACCTGGTAAACAACGCGGTAAACCAGTTAAGGTTCAAGTTGCAATACCTATATTATTCAAATTGAATTAAGCTTATTATTTAAATTTAAAGAGTGCTTCGGCACTCTTTTTTTTTATATCCAATCTTTACTCTCTTGAATTTAATCATCATTTAATTTATGTTTATAATTTAATTATTTTTATTTTTTATGTTTAATCAACAAATTCAACCAATTGCTGATAGAAAAGATAGAGAACGTATTTTTAAAAAAAATGAAATTGCAGAAGCTGCTACAAAACTTTTTGCAATAAAAGGGTATGAATCTACTACATTAGATGATATTGCAAATTTAGCGCAATTTGGTAAAGGTACTATTTATAATTATTTTAAAAGTAAAGAAGATATTTATGAATATATTTTAGAGGGGATATTTTTATCTCATTTAGATATGTTAAAAGTTGCAATTAAAGAAACCTTTACAATTGGTGAACTTATAAAAAGAGTTACAGAGGATATCTTACAGTTCTGTTTAAGTAATCCAGAAAAATTTTATTTACTTGTTGATACACGAACCAATAAATTTAGGCTTGGGAATAAATATTTTTGTGAAAATTGTGTTAAATATGATAATGCAATTTTAGAAATTTATAGAAGTAAAATTATTGAAGCTATTGAAAGAAAAGAAATTAAAAATATTAATCCTGAAACTATTGTTCTTTTCTATCCCGCTTTTGTTTTCCCTTATATAGTTTCTTTATTAAATATAAAAAAACGTGAAGATATAGATATTAAAAAGGAAAGCGCATACCTATTTGAAATTATTATGCATGGAATCGCATTAAAGTAAAAGATTGAGGGATAGTTTGGAAATTATTGAATTGAAGGATGTATGCTTTAGTTATAAAAACAGCACTAAGGACTACATATTACAAAATATTAATTTAAGTTTTTCTGAAAATAATTTTGTTACAATTCTTGGTTCTAATGGAAGTGGAAAATCTACTATTATTAAACTTTCAGCTGGATTATTGAAAGCTACTAAGGGTAAAGTGTTATTACAAAGCAAAGAGATTGAAAAGTTTTCTAAACAAGAAATATCTAAACTAATTGCTTACGTTCCACAATTATTTTATCCTACATATTCATTTACGGTATTTGAAATTGTCATGATGGGACGAAATCCTCACTTAAATTTATTTGGTGTGGAAAAAAAAGATGACATTGATTTGGTAAACGAAATGCTTAATAAAGTGGGGCTTTATTCTTATAGAAATAGACATATAAACGAGATAAGTAGTGGTGAGGCGCAACGAGCTTTTATTGCACGAGCTTTAGTTCAAAAAGCAAAAATAATTTTATTAGATGAACCTAATTCCCATTTAGATATTAAAAATGAATTTGCTTTATTTAGATTATTGAATAATTTAAGAGAGAAGGAAAAAATTGGTGTTGTGCTGGTAACACATCACTTAAACTTAGCTAATTATTACTCAGATAAAATAATTCTTTTAAAAGAAGGGGAAATTTTAGCAAATGGTGCCCCTTATGATATAATAACTAAAAATAATATTAGTTCCTGTTTTTCATTAAATGAAAATGAAGTAAACATAATTTTAAATAGTGAATATAATACAATAAATTTGGTACCGGTTTTTAATGAAAAAGTATCTTAATCTTATTTATTTATTGATAACAATTATTACTAATTATTTTGGTATAATTTTATTAAAGTATACCTCCAATGATTTTTCTATTTTTGAATTTAATATATTATCATTTGGTAATATAGTACTATTATTAAGTTTATTTTTATCAATATTTTTTTTAATCCTTCTGCATCAAAAAAAATTATCAGTATTTAACAAAAATTTAAGAGCATTTTTTGTTATAATTCTATTTGCTATTATATCTTTTTTATCAATTTTATTAATTTTTAATCAAAATATCGTTTTAACTGATAAATATTTGTGGGGTTATCCATTAAAAAGAGTTTTAATAACATTTTTATTTGTTATTAATTATTGGTTACTTTTATATTTGCTTTTTGTTTCAATATTACTTAATTTTTATAAATTATTATATGTATATCTAAAATCATTAGTTTATTCAACTTTATTTATTACATTTTTATTAATTATTTCATTTTTATATGCAACTACATATACGGTTAATAAAAGCAAAGAAAATAATTATGATATTGGAGTAATTTTAGGAGCAGCTGTTTGGAAAGGAAATAAGCCTAGCCCTATATTATATGGCAGAATATTGAAAGGATATAATTTATATAAGAATAAAGTTATAAAAAAAATATTAGTAACTGGCGGAAATGCACCGGGTGAGTTAACAGAATCGCAAGTATCTTACAACAAATTATTAAGGCTTGGTGTTAAAAAAGAGGATATTTTTATAGAAACTAAAACCAGTGCAACAATTGAACAGATTAAATATATAAAAAATAACTTAATTAAGAAAGGGGATGAAAAAATAATTATAATTTCAGACCAATTTCACTTGCAAAGAGTTATGGAAATTTGTAAATTTTTTAACATAAAAGTACAAGGTATACCAACCGATACTAAATACTTATTTAAAAAACTTTTGTTTTATCGTATTAGAGAAAGCGTAGCATTAATGCTATTTTGGCTTTTTGCAATTTAATAAATAACGGGAGTAATTAATGGAAATATTTGACAATATTGAAATGCATGACCATGAGCAAATAGTATTTTGTTCAAACAAAGAATCCGGACTAAAAGCTATAATAGCAATTCATGATACAAAATTAGGACCGGCTTTAGGTGGTACAAGAATGTGGAATTATCAAAGTACCGAAGCAGCATTAAAAGATGTATTGAGATTATCGAGAGCTATGACGTACAAAAGTGCAGTAGCTGGTTTAAATTTTGGTGGCGGTAAAGCTGTAATAATTGGCGATTCTGCCACAATGAAAAATGAGTTGTTATTCCGCACATTTGGAAAATTTATTGATGGTTTATCGGGTAGATTTATAACTGCAGAAGATGTTGGCACCACTGTAAAAGATATGGAATATGTTAGAATGGAAACAAAATATGTAACCGGTATTTCAAAGTCTTTAGGTGGAAGTGGTGAACCAGCCCCTGTAACATCCTATAGTGTATATGTAGGGATGAAAGCATGTGCACATCAAAAGTGGGGAAGTGACTCCTTAAGAGGTAGAAAGATTGCAGTTCAAGGTGCTGGTCAAGTATCTCGATTTTTATGTGAACACCTTTATAGCGAAGGAGCGGAACTTTTTATAACCGATTTATTAGATGAAAAAATTAAAAGAGTTTTAGAAACTGTTAAAGCCCACGTAGTTAAACCAGATGAAATTTATGATATTAATTGTGATATCTTTAGCCCTAATGCTTTGGGTGGAATTTTAAATGATGAAACTATCCCAAGAATAAAGGCAGAAATTATAGCTGGTGGTGCTAATAATCAATTAGAAGATGAAGAAAAACATGGACAAATGCTATTTGAAAAAGGTATTTTATATGCTCCTGATTATGTTATTAATGCTGGTGGCTTAATAAATGTTGCTAACGAAATTGAAGGATATAGACAAGATAGAGCTATGAAGCAAGCAGAAGGCATTTATGATATCGTAAAAAGAATTTTTGCTAAATCCTTCGAGTTTAATATTCCTACCAATGTTGCTTCTCAAAAAATAGCTGAAGAACGTTTAGAAAAAATTGGCAGAATTAGACAAATATATTCTGGTACATCCCAATTTAGTGGTCGTTTGGGTGAAATAGTTAAAAAATAATTTTATTATTTTTAAGGGTAACATAGCTTTTAATATGTTACCCTAATATTATTTCCTTTTATATTTAATAAATTTATCTATTTTAGTAATCTTAAAAATATTTTATTTTGTGGATATTAGATGAGTTCAAAGAAAAATAATCGCCGAATTTTACGAGAAAAAACATTACAGCTGTTGTATGCAAATGAATTGAATAATGAACGGATTGAATTATTAACCGATGCTTTACTATCTGATATTGATTCTGCTGCTGAAAGATTATTTTGTAAAGATCTTTTTATGAAAGTTATCCGTTATGCGCCAGATTTAGATAAGCTTATTAAAGAAAGGGTAGATAATTGGGAAATGGATAGAATTGCTTTAATAGATAAATTGTTATTAAGAATGGGAATTTGCGAATTATTATTTTTCCCTGATATTCCGCCTAAAGTTACTATAAATGAAATTATTGAAATATCTAAGGATTATAGTACATCTAAAAGCGGGAAATTTATAAACGGAATTTTGGATGCAATTTTAGATGATTTAAAGTCATCTGGTAAATTAAATAAATTTGGTAGAGGACTAATTGAAGCTACTTCCTCTAAAAAGGATTAATAAAGAAAATCTCGCCTCTAAATTCCAAATTTTTGTTTGGACTTTATTTGACTTTGCTAACACATCTTACTCCATTGTTGTTGTAACGTTTTTATTTGCAGTATACTTTAAAAAAGAAATAGCTTTCGGTAAACCAATAGGCGACCTTTATTGGAGCTTAGCTACTGGTATATCGATGTTAATTACTGCCATTATTTCTCCCGTGCTTGGTGCTATTGCGGATTACTCCGCAGGTAAAAAAAGATTTTTATTATTTTTTACTTCTTTATGTATAGTTTCTACATCTCTTCTTTATTTTTTAGAACCTGGAATGATAGTTTCGTCTATTATTCTGTTTGTTTTTGCTAATGTTGGTTTTGAAGCGGGTTTAGTTTTTTATGACTCGTTTTTACCAGAAATTACTACACCAAAAAATTATGGAAGAGTTAGTGGTTATGGTTTTGCAATGGGATACCTTGGTTCGTTTGCTTCGTTAATTATTTCTTATCCGTTTATTTTGAACAATCAAATTAAACAAACTTTTCCCGTATCTGCGCTATTCTTTTTAATTTTTTCTTTACCGTTATTTTTGTTTATTAAAGATCGTGATAAAAAGAATGTTCCAAAATATAATTTTATTAAAATTGGTTTTGCACGTGTTTTCGATACAATTAAACATTTAAAGTCATATAAAAACTTATCTTTATTTCTGTTATCATTCTTTTTTTACATTGAAGGTGTAAACACTGTAATTTACTTTTCCGGAAACTATGCAAACACTACTTTACATTTTGAAATGACAGAACTAATTGTATTTTTTTTGATAGTTCAAACTACTGCTGTTATAGGTAGCATTTTATTTGGTATTCTTGCAGATTCTATTGGGCAAAAAAGAACTTTAGTTATAAGTTTGTATATTTGGTTAGTTACTATTTTATTAGCTTTTTTTACTGGTTCCGAAGATGCATTTTTAGTAAGATATACATTAAATTTATTTAATAGTGATGCTTTTACAATTGAAAAATATTCTTTTTATTTTGTTGGATTGTTAGCTGGTAGCGTAATGGGAGCTACTCAATCAACAAGTAGAAGTTTTTTAAGTAAATTAATCCCTATAGAAAAGAAAACAGAGTTTTTTGGTTTCTTTTCTTTTTTTGGTAAAAGCTCTGCAATCTTAGGTCCTATAGTTTTTGGAATTGTTAGCTATTTAACAAATAGTCAAATATTTGCAATTTTATCAATCGGCTTGTTTTTTATTGTTGGCTTGGTCATTTTACATTTTGTAAAGGATAATTAGTAATTTATTTATTTAATAAATAGTTTTTGATTAATAGATATGTAACCAAAACAGCAATTACTAACCAAATAAAACCCCAAAATAATGGATTTAATCCAAACTTTTCGCTTAATATTTGTGCATCTGTAATTCTAAATTCGCTTACAAAAATATCCTCTTTAATATCAAAAATAACATATAAACAGCTTATTAAGCCAATGGAGGAAAATAGAATTTTATTTAAGTTAAAAGAAAAATATCTTGGTAATATTAGTAGTATTATAATATATAGCAAGGAAAAGATTATTCCTGTAGCACCAATTATATAATTTGCAGCAAAATATAATAATATAACTGCTAAGGTGGTTGTAAAAATAATAAGTTTCTTTTTATCGAATGAAAAAATAAATAATAAAGAACCCCAAATTAAAGAACCTATATAACCAGAAAAAGCAATTATAATACTATTACCACCAGCAATATTACAATTACCACCTAAAGTTAAATTAACTTCTATATTTTGAATTGCACCACCAGTAATTACACCAATAATTCCATGACTTATTTCATGTAATAAAACAACAAATAATTTTATAGGGAAAATAAGAAATGAATTCCAAAAGAAAATACTTAATAATATAATTAATGTTATAATAATTTTATCAAAATATGGTATTTTTGTAATGCGTATTTTTTTCAAATTACCCTTTAAATTAATTATTAATTTACTAATATAACTAAATTAAAAAAATGATAAAACTAATATTTGCAGTGCTTATTAATCCACAAAAAGGATTTGCAGAAATATTAACTAAGAACTTTAAAACAAAAGAATTAATATATTTAATCTTAATTCCAATTGCATTACTGGCAGCTATTATATCTTTTTTTAGATTAACTTATGTTGGAATAATAACTAAAAATGGAATTGTAACAATACCTTTTGGGTTTTCAATTTTATATAGTTTAACAGAATTTATTTTACTTTTATTAAGCACTTTATTAACCTGCTATTTGTTAATTGGTATAATAAAAGCACTAAAGTATGTTTTTCCAAAAGAGTATATATATAACATAATTATATTTAGTATAATACCAGCATTTTTAGGAGAGTTGTTTTATTTTTTTCCAAAAATCAGTTTTGTAAGTGTAATTTTACAATTATATGCATTATATTTAATTTATGTGGGGATTAAAATATTTTTAAGCGATTTAAAAGAAAGAATTACAAGTATATTTTTTTTAAGTTTATTAATTTTAATGTTTATTTTTACAATAGTTTTTAATATATTGAATAGTTTTTTAGAAAATGCTTTAAAGGTGATAAAATGATAAAAGTGATTGTAATTGATGATGATAACAATGTTTTAGTATTTATGCGTCGAATACTTCAAAAAGTATTTGATTTTGAAGTAGTAGAAGCAAGAGATGGATTAGAAGCTTTAGATGTGATGGAAAAAGAAAATCCTCAAATTGCTTTTTTAGATATTACAATGCCCAATATGGATGGATATCAATTTTTACAACTAATCAGGGGGCAAGAGAAGTACAAAGAGTTCCCTGTTATAGTAATAACTGCTGCTAATGATAGGGCAATACTATCCAAATTTTTAAAGTTAGGAATAGATGATTACTTATTAAAGCCTATGATTTATGACGAAGCTAAATTTAGGTTAAAAAAATCTTTAGCACCAATATTAGCTAAATTTAAAAAATCTATTGAAGAAGAAAGATTAAAAAACTACGAAAGTGGTAACTAAAGGTATTGAAAAAAAATTAAATTATTATTATTTTTGCTAATAAAAATGCGAGCGTAACTCAGTTGGTAGAGTGTCAGCTTCCCAAGCTGAATGTCGCGGGTTCGAACCCCGTCGCTCGCTCACTAAATATTAGTAGCCGTAAATTATCAATATTAAATAATTTGCGGCTTTTTTATTTATTATTTTGCAAATTATTTTATTGCATATCCATAAGCTATATATCTTTTTTTATAGCTAATAATTCTATTAAAGAACAAATTATCTAAATGTGAAAGAATTTGCCTTTGTTTTTCAGTTTTTCCAAAAACTGATAAAAAACCATTTGTTTCAAATTCATATTTTGTAAACTTTTTTAATAATAAGTCTAATTCATCAACGGTTAAATACCTCCAATAATTACTCCATGGTGTAAATTTTTTTCTTAAAAACATGTGTAAATTTGTGGCTTTTAGGTTTTCTGCAAATAGCAAAACGCCACCTGGTTTTAATGCATCAAAAATGTTATTGATTGTTAAAATAATATTATCAAAATTATTATCTCTACCAATACCACCTAAAATAGATTTGAAAATTATTAGGTCAAAATAATTTTTATAGGGAATATTGGTTGCATCAATAACTTCATAAGAAATTAGCGAATTTACATTATAACTAATATGAAGAGGGGAGGCTAAACTTTCGCAATCTTCGTAATCAGAGCAAATTGTTTTTATCCCTTTTAATGAAAGATATAAACTTAATCCACCTTTTTTTGAACCAAGTTCCAATGCATTTTTTACTTCGCTAAAGTCTATTTTCTTTTCCCAATAAAAAAGTGCCTTACTCCAAGTGTTCACATCCCATTGAATGATATCTGATACAAGTTTTTTATTTAGCATAAGGTTTTGCATAATAAATAAAAAGATTATTAAATTAACTTATTAAAATACAAAATATCTAAATAATAAATAAGTTTTTATTATATTTATAAATCAAAATTATTTTTTATATAACAATGAATACATACACTAAAATCTGGTTAATATTAATAAGTGGTTTAATATTTGGTTGTAATAGTAAATTAAATGAATCTGCAGAAATAATGAAAGCAACACAATCCTTAGAAGGGATGTGGCAATTTACATATTATGAAGATAAAGATACCACAGTTAATGACATGCAGCAATTGCCTTTTATTAAATTTGAGGGAAATACTTTTGTAGTTTCCCAATTAGAGCAAATAATACAAAAAGGCATTTTTAATGTGGAATTAGGTAAAAATTATCCTAAAATGGATATTAAAATAATTAGTGGAATAAATAGTAACAATCAATATAAAGCAATTTTCAAAGTATTTAATGATAGTTTATTAGTTATTAATTATAATAAAAATTTTTTCCCAGAAGATATAAATAAACTAAGTGAAAATGGTTATCTTGTAAAATTAGAAAAGATAAAGTAATTAAAACGGAACTACTCTATATTCATTATTTTTTGCAAAATATAATAGTTTTTCTATTCGTTCTTTCAAGTAATCCTGAACAGATTCATTTGATAATAGTTGCTCAAATAATTTTATTGCTTTATCAAAATATTTAAGATTTCTATAAATTTCTGCTAGGCTTAATAAAATCTCTACATCATTATTATCTAATTGATTTTCGTAAAGTTCCATTAATTTTTGCAAATTATTTAATGCAATTTTAGAAGCTTTTTTATTCTTTTTGATTTTATTATTATGATTGAATAAATGTCGAATTTGTGTTCTTACATAAATTTCCCTTTCTTCACTTGGTTTATTATGCTCTAAGTAATCGACATATTCTTCAAAAGATAACTCTTTAATATATTTTGGGTTATTTTGAACGTTCTTTTGATCGGATATAGAGTGGTCCCAATATTCAACATATTCAACTTTAGGGTCATCGCGCCAAAAATAATTATTACAATTAATACATTTTCTTAATAATGGAACGTGTATTAACATTGGAGCAATAATATAACCATCACTAAAAAATATGGCTCCAAAAGTGTTTCCAGAAAGTAAAACATCAATAATGTATTTTTGATTACAATGTGGACAATTTATCTCAAAAGTTCTTGTTCTCACAATTTATATCCTCGTAAAAATTCATCTGCATTCATTTTTTTTCTGCCTTCAGGTTGAATTTCTATAATTTGCAGAACAGAATTATTACAACCTAAAAATATTTCTTTTTTGGTAACTAAAATTTCACCTTTTTTTAAGGTTTTATCAAATATCAATTTTGTTTTGAATATCTTATAATTTTTATCGTTATAAGTTAAAACAGCACCAGGATAGGGGGATAAACCACGAACTAAATTATGAATTTCTGTTGCAGATTTATTTAAATCTATTTTACAAATTTCTTTAGTAATTTTGGGTGCTAATGATGCAATCGAATCATCTTGTGGTTGTTGAATTACGTTTCCTTTTTCAATTAAATCCAAAGTATCAATTACTAATTTGGCTCCCGCCATACTCATTTTATCATGCAAAGTGCCAAAGTTATCATCATCATCAATATTTACTTTAGTAGTTAGAATAATATTACCAGTATCAACTTTTTCCTTTAAAAAAAATGTGGTCAATCCAGTTTCTTTATCTCCATTTATTAATGCCCATTGAATTGGTGCAGCACCTCTATACTTTGGTAAAATTGAACCATGTAAATTAAACGAGCCACTTTTTGGTATTGTAAAAACTTCTTTAGGTAATATTTTAAATGCAACTATAACAAAAACATCAGCATTTAATGAATTTAATTTATTTATAAAATCCTCACTTTTTAAGCTTTCTGGTTGTAATACTTCTAAGCCTTTTTCTAATGCAAATTTTTTAATTGGACTATAAGTTAATTTTAAACCTCTTCCTTGTTCTTTGTCTGTTGTTGTAACAACGGCTAAAATTTTGTGTTTACTTTTTAATATTGCTTCTAAAGAAGGTATTGCAAAATCTGGTGTAGCAAAAAAAACTATGTTCATTAAAGCTCCGTAACGGGATAATCTACTTTTATATCTCTTCTTTTTATTTTTAATAAATCATCTTTTAATTTTTTACGAATAAAAGGATTTACTCTATCTGCAATTACTTTTCCAATTAAATGGTCAAACTCGTGCTGAATTACCCGAGCTAAAAAGTCATCTGTTTCTAATGTTACAAGATTTTCATTTATATCTAAATACTCAATTTTAATGCCTTTTGGTCTTAAAACTTCTGCTCTTACAAGAGGTAAACTTAGGCAACCTTCTTCATGTGGTTCAATTATATCAGATTTATCAATTATCTTTGGATTGATAAATACCATAGGCTTTGTTTTTTCGTACCCTTCAATTGGTCTTAAATCAACTACAAATATCGATTTATCTATATTAACTTGATTTCCAGCTAATCCAATGCCATCGGCATTGTGCATTGTATCAAACATATCTTCAATAATTTTTATTATCTGGTCATCAATTTTTTTTATATCTTTAGTTTTTTCTCTAAGAATTTTATCCCCATAAAGTGTAATAGGTAAAATTGCCATTTTTATCTCCATTCATTAATTTTCTATTAAAATAATATCAGAGTTTACATCTTTAAATATGTAAACTTCTGTAGCAAAAAACAACATTCTAACTAATAATCTAAAAATAATTAAAAGTTGTTGAATAAAAAAGGATAATAATATTATAGCTACTGGTGTACGGGGTAACATAAAAGAAATTAGATTATAAAATATGCTACCTATACCGCCAATTACAGCAACAATAAAAAACACAAAAAATGTTAAATTAAAATTGTTTTTAAGAAAAATTAATGTATTATAAATTTCTTTATATATTTTATTTGTATCTTTTACAACCAAAGCCACTCTTGTATAATCCGAAATAATAGTTACAATTCCAATTAAAAAAATCAATATAATATAACGAAGAGAACGCAAAACTAAATCTAATAATTCATTTTCTGTATTTAAAAATATGTATGTAATTAATTCTCCTAATAAGTCATTTAATAAAAAAGCTAAAGCAAAAAACAATAAAGATAATATCATAATTTTAGTAAATCGAAACCAGTATTTAACACCACCATAGAAAAAATCTACTGAATGATTTTTTTTAGGAAGATTAAAGACCGAAATTAGACCTCCAACAAAAAAAGATTGAACTAACATATATGCAATTAATGTACTAATCAGTAAAAATGGAATAATATCGATACCTGTTTTGTAATTAAAAATAAACTGGTTTAGCCAAAATACAGAAAATTCATCTGATACAAATTGGCCAATTGCAGAATTACCTAAATTATCGTTTATTGTATAATATATAGGCATGCTAACAATAAATGCAGAAATTAAATTAGCAACCCATAAAAGCAAAACAAATTTGGAATTGTAATAAACAAGTCTAATTGAATTAGTAAAAATATCTTTTATATTTTTAATCATACTATACTTCCTAAAATCATTAAAGCATTTTGTATCCAAAAGAACCATCTAGCAGTTAAACTAATAGGGTATATGTAATTAGTTTCTAACAAATATGTATTATTTGCGGTATTTATATCTAAAAAGTTTATTTTATCTGGGTCAATTTCTGCACCAATAACTTTATTTTTTGTATTAAAGCTAAAAATTTTCCATTTACTATCATCGTTCCAATAGTTATATAAAGTGTCTTTATTTGTGTATAAAGCAATTTTGTTGTAAAAAATACCATCACCAATCCTTTCGGCATAAACATCATATTTGTTTTTGGATACTTTTTTAACATATTTAATTTTATAATCAAAGTAACTTGTTTTATTAAAAATGTTTTCAAAAATTGGAATTAAATTTCTGTTAAACCTTATTAAATTATTTTTTAATGATTTAGTATTTGCATGTTTAAATTTATTTTGTAAATAATAATTTTTTATTGCAGTATTAAAATTATTTTGTCCAATTATTTTTTCAATTGTTAAAAATGCTAACTCTGGTTTAACATTTGTCATTGCAAAGTAACTTTCATAAGTAGGAAAGTCGTAAACCGAATTATTAATTGTACCAACAGAGTGATTATTATAATAGATTGGTAAGTTATATTGATAAGGGATATATTTAAATTCTCCTAAAGTATATATAATTGGAATTTCATTATAAGATACAAAATTAAGCCCATTAATTGGGATATAAGTTGCTAAATTGAAATAATAAGAAGGCAAGTTATAATATTTTTCTAAGATTTTAGATTCATAAAACTTGGATAAACCTAAAGCTAAATATGGCTCTGTAATTGAGTTAGGACTAAGAAACGATTCAAAATATTGTCTACAAACGTAGTTAGTTATATCTTTTTCAATATCTAATAAATCTTCTGGGGATAGATATTTGGTTTTAATAACACCCAAATTAGTGTAAGCATTGCTAATATCTGTGTATGTTCTGGGTAAATCTACTAATGTAAAATTATCTGATGGATAAACATTAATATTGTTACATAAATATTCTAGTGAATTAAAAATTGCATTTTTATATCTTTTTATTCTATTACTTTTTTCTGGCTGAACAAATATGCTAATTGAAACCTTATTATTGTTTTTAATAAAATAATAATTTTGTGAAATTAAATTAGTGCCACAAAACCAAGTAAAAGATTTAAGAATATTTTCCTTAAAAGTAATAACTTGTTTATCATTAACAAACAAAGAATCTTTAGCTAAGCTAGAAGCTCCAATCATAAAATTTTTAGGTACTTTTAATGTAACAGAAAATTTAGCATATTCATCAAAGTAATTAATCAACGATGGTGTTGGATATGCAAACCATTTCCCCTCTAAAAATGGTGCTATTTTGATATACCAATCATTAAAAAAATAAAAATTTCTATTTTTTACGTAGCCAATACCTACACTTGGTTCTGGTACTTTTATATTAAACGAAAACTCTAAATTAAGTGTATCATTTGGATTAGCTGGTGAATCTAATAAAACATAGCCAACAGTGCTATCATTATTTGCATTTGTATAATTATTTACATAAGTAATTAGTTTTTGTCTATTGTCTATTACTAATACTAAATTATTATAAAATGTTTTTTGTTCATTCTTTAAGTTATATTTAGTTGAAAATTCCGATAAATTGTTTTTTAACGCATTTAAATCTAATTTAAGATAAATTCTATCAACTGTAAAGTTACTATTATTAATCCATGTAATCTTTTGTTTAACAAATAATTCTTTACTATTTGTGTTTAGTTCAGCAGCTATTTTATATTTGGGATAAATATATTGCCTGGTAAAATTTTTTATACTGTCATTATTTACTACTAAAGTATCAGGTTCTAATTTATTTAAATTTTGATTGCTAATACTATTAAGATTATTATTTAGGTAAGAAAAATAACAGAATAATAAGAAAGGGATTATTACAATAATTTTTTTCATAAAATAAATAAATATTATTAAAAAAAATAATTTAGCTAAATAATTAGAATCTAAAATAATAAAAAAAAAGTTATATTAATATGGTGAATAAATTATAATTTGAAATATGAAAAATAAAAAAATAATATTTTTTTTAACAATATTCTTTTTACAAAAAATAATTTTAATGGCACAATATGAAGAATACCCCTTTAAGACATTTGGGTATTTTCAAGTATCTTTTATGCAACAATTATTTAAAAATGCCTCTGATAAAAAATCCTTTAGTTTACAACAAATGAACTTATTTTTTCAACATGATTTAACGGATGAATGGAGCGCTTTTGCTGGATTAGAATTTATTAATAATTATAATTCTGGTAAATCTTGGGGTGATTTAAGTCTTAGTGAAGTATGGGTAAAATATTATGGTGGAAAGCGCTTTAATTTGAAAATTGGGCTTCAAGTACCAACTTTTAATCATTTAAACGAGATTAGTAATAAAACACCTCTTTTACCTTATATTGTAAGACCCTTAGCTTACGAGTCTTCCTTTGCAGAATTCTTAAATTTAGATGATTTTATCCCAAGACGAGCATTTATACAAATGTATGGATTTTTACCCGTTGATGAAACTAAAGTAGATTATTCATTTTATTTGGGTAATAGTCCAAATATTAGCACTAAAAATACTAATGCTGGTCAAAGCGGCACTGATACATCTAATATTTTTTTAGTAGGTGGAAGGATTGGATTAAGATATGAAGATGTAAAAATTGGTTTTTCTGCAACATATGATGAAATAGAAACGATAAATTTAAGTAGAAATAATTATCCCTACCATGGTGAAATAGAATTAAAAAATATACCAAGATTTAGGATTGGACAAGATATTTTAATGGATTTTAAGAAATTTAGTTTTTCTGCAGAGTACATAAAAGTTTTTTATGATACAGATAAAAAAATTGATTTAGATAAGCAGTTTTTTTATGCAACGCTTGGATTTAGAATAAATGATGATTTATTTACATATTTTAGCTTATTTTCAACATTAGAAAAATTTAATTTTACAAATCCAGAGCAATTTAAAGATAATATAGAAGTATCTATAAACATTCCGAATATTGGGTTTAGTTATGATATAAATGATCGAATAAAATTTAAAGGACAATTTGCAAGAGTTGATGTTGATATAAAAAATAGTCCCCAAAATTCTTTGTTAACGTTTTATTATGCCGCAGCTATTTCGGTATTTTTTTAGTTAGAAGGAGTTTTAAATATGATTAAAAAAATACTAATTGTTTTAATTTTATTTTTAAGTATAAAATTAAATGCTCAAGTTGCGGTTATAGCTAATAAAAGTGTTCCAATAGAAAAAGCTTCAAAATCTCAATTACTTGACTATTACTCTGGTGACATAAAATTCTGGGGTGATAAAAAGCCAATAGTAGTTTTTGATTTAAAGCCCAAAACAGAAATTAAGGATATTTTTTACGAATATATCGCAAAAAACACAGCAAGAATGAAATCTATATGGATGAAAAAATTATTAATGGGTGAAGGTGACCCACCATATGCTGTTGACTCTGAAGATGAAATGTTACAAAAGGTACAAAGCACTCCTGGTGCAATAGGATTTGTAAGTTTGTCTAAAGTAAAAGGCAATGTAAAGATAATAGCTTTAATAAAAGAAAAAGATTAAAATGGTTAAGTTTAAAGATTTAAAATTTGGTGTTAAACAAGGTTTAGCTTTTGGCGTAATTATCTTTCTTTTATATGGTGTTAGTGGTATATCTTATTATAGTTTAAGTACTTTAAACCAAGAAGTTGAAGAAGTATCTAATAATTGGTTGGAAAGAGCAACAACTATTTCAGACTTAAATTTAAATGTAACACAGCTTAGAGTATTTCAATTAGAACATGCTTATACATTTGATGCTGCTTTAATGAAAGAGCAGGAAATACAAATGATAGGATTGGTTGACCAAATAAATGAGAATATTGATAAGTATGAAAAACTTAAAAAAAAATATATTAAGAAAGATATTTATTCTGAAAAGGAAGAAAAATTATATAAAGAGTTTATAAAACAATGGGAAGAATATGTAGATTTAAGTTTTAACATATTTAAACTTTCTAAAGAAAATAAAAAAGAAAAAGCGGTTGAATTATTAACAGGTCCAGCAAAAGATGTTTATAATGTAGCAGGGGAAAATTTAGTTTCGTTGGTTTATTTAAGTAAAATTGATGCGTTTAAGGCAACTAAAAGAGCTGAAAAAACATTTGAACATAGTAAAAATTTTTTAAGATTAATAGTTTTTTTTGCTGTTAGTAGTGCAATGTTTTTTACTTACTTAATGATTAGATTAATTACTATTCCAATAAAACAACTTGATAATGCTGCTGCATCTGTAGCTAAAGGGAACCTAAATTTTTGGTTAGATATTGATAGTAAAGATGAAATTGGTAGACTAGCTTCAACTTTTATGCAGATGGCAAAAACATTAAAAGAATATAAATTTAGAACCGAAGAACAAGCATATAAACTGCTAAATCAACAAAAAGAATTACAAAAGGCTAATGAAGAACTTCTCAAAAAATCTGAAGATTTGGAATTACAAAAATTTAATATAGAAGAAAAAAACAAAGAATTAACAGAAGCCCTTAATAACCTAAAAATCACACAAAATCAGTTAATTCAATCAGAAAAATTAGCTTCTTTAGGTCAGCTTACCGCAGGAATAGCTCATGAAATTAATAATCCATTAAATTTTGTCCTTTCAAATATTGCTCCATTACGACGTGATTTATATGATTTGTTAGAATTAATTAAAAAGTATGATGAAACAATTCAATATTTGTGTAAAAAAGAAAAAATTAATGAACTTGAAATTTTTAAGGCAGAAATAGATTATAATTATTTGATAAATGAAATAGAAAATTTATTAGATGGAATGGATGAAGGAGCAAAAAGAACCGCTGATATAGTTAAAGGATTGCGAAACTTTAGCAGAATGGATGAAGGTGTTAAAAAACTAACAGATATTAATGCTGGAATAGAATCCACATTAGTTATGTTAAAAAATGAAATAAAAGGAAGAATTGAAGTAGAATTAAATTTAGGTGAAATACCTAAAATAATGTGTTATAGTGGAAAAATTAATCAGGTGTTTTTAAATTTACTTAGTAATGCAAAAGATGCCATAAAGGACAAAGGGAAAATAACTATTAAAACTTATAATGATAACGAAAATGTATATATAAGTATTAAAGATAATGGAATAGGAATTAAAGAAGAAATAAAAAATAAAATATTTGAGCCATTTTTTACAACTAAAGAAGTAGGCAAGGGAACAGGATTAGGTTTATCTATAACATATGGAATAATTCAAGATCATAATGGTAAAATTGAGGTTTTTAGCAAAGAAGAAGAAGGCACAGAATTTTTAATTTCTTTACCAATTTATAGCGACTAATTTATTGCATAAATTCTTTTTTTTATACAATAATAATTATATATTTTCAATAAAAATTATTTAAATAATTTATTTGTTTTTTCCTTTTGAAAACAGATAAAATTTAATTAATTTAGATGTTAAGCTGTTTTAAGCTTTAGAAAGTAACAAAAATAAAATATAAAATTATGAGGAATAATTATGGCAAAAGTTAAAGGCGATATTATTATCGATATTGAAAAATGTAAAGGTTGCGAATTATGTGTAGAAGCATGTCCTCAAGAGTCATTAGAAAAATCTAGGACAGTTAATAACAAAGGGTATCTATATATAGTGAAAATTGAGGATAATTGTACAGGTTGTACAAGTTGTGCATTGGTTTGCCCAGAGGGTGCAATAACTGTATATAGAAAAACGGAAAAAAGTAAAGAACATATAGCAACGATAACAAATGTATCTAAAGATATAACTATTACGGTGAAAGAATGAGTGAATTAAAATTAATGAAAGGGAACGAAGCATTAGCAGAAGCTGCTATAAGAGCAGGTTGTGATGCTTATTTTGGATATCCTATTACTCCACAATCAGAAGTATTAGAATATTTATCTAAAGAAGCTACAAGTAGAACTGGGATGGTTGTTTTACAAGCAGAAAGTGAAGTAGCTTCTATTAATATGGTTTATGGTGCTGCGGGAACGGGTAAAAAAGTTATGACATCGTCTTCAAGTCCTGGTATAAGTTTAATGGTAGAAGGACTTTCCTACATAGCATGCGCAGAGCTACCATGTTTAATAGTTAATGTTAATAGAGGAGGCCCCGGATTAGGAACAATCCAACCAGGGCAAGGTGATTATTTTCAAGCAGTTAAAGGTGGTGGACATGGGGATTATAAATTAATTGTTTTAGCCCCTTCAACTGTACAAGAATTGACAGACTTTGTTAAACTTTCTTTTGATTTAGCATTTAAATATCGTAATCCTGTAATGATACTTTCTGATGGTGCACTAGGTCAAATGATGGAAAAGGTTGAACTATTTGACCCAATACCAAGATCTAATGAAGCACCAGACTGGGCAACCGTTGGTAAAAGACCAGGTAAAGAAAGAAATTTTATAACTTCTTTACATATTCAACCAGATAAAATGGAAGAAGTTAATATACATTTACAAAAAAAATATAAAGAAATTGAAAAGAATGAAACTCGAGTAGAACTTATTAATTGTGATGATGCAGATTATATAATTACCGCATATGGATTGGTTGCAAGAATTTGCACTAAGGCTGCATTATTAGCAAGAGAAAAAGGGATTAAAGTTGGTGTAGTAAGACCAATAACATTGTTCCCATTCCCATATGAAACTTATAATAATTTGGCTGATAAAGTAAAATGTATTTTAGATGTTGAAATGAATGCTGGACAAATGGTAGAAGATGTAAAATTAGGGGTTAATGGTAAAACTAAAGTTGAATTTTATGGTAGAATGGGAGGCGTTGTACCAACACCAGAAGAAATTTTAGAACATTTAGAAAAGTTAATTGCAGGAGGTTTGAAATGAATGAAAAGCGTATGACTGATGAGCATTTCGAACAAATGATACAAGAAGAGAATATTTGTATAAAAGAAAATATTGTTTACGAAAAGCCAGAAACTTTGCTTGATACGCCAATGCACTATTGTCCAGGTTGCGGTCATGGTGTTGCGCATAGAATATTAGCAGAAGTAATAGATGAATTAGGTATTCAAAACGATACAATAGGGGTTGCCCCAGTAGGATGCAGTGTTTTTGCTTATAACTATTTAAATGTAGATATGACACAAGCACCACATGGTAGAGCAAGTGCTGCTGCAACTGGTATAAAAAGAGTTTTACCAGATAAATATGTTTTCTCTTACCAAGGTGATGGTGATTTAGCTGCTATTGGAACAGGTGAAACAATACATACATGTAATCGCGGTGAAAATATATTAATTATTTTTATTAATAATGGTATTTATGGTATGACGGGTGGTCAAATGGCACCAACTACATTACCTGGTATGAAGTCTACTACTTCGCCTTTTGGACGAGATATCGTTTCAATGGGGTTCCCATTAAAAATAACTGAATTGGTTGCACAGTTACCTGGCACTTATTATGTTACTAGACAATCAGTTCATAAACCCGCCAATGTTAGAAAAGCAAAAGCTGCAATTAAAAAAGGCTTTGAATACCAGAAATTAAATAAGGGTACTTGTTTTGTGGAAATAGTTTCTAATTGCCCAAGTAATTGGAAAATGAATCCTGTTGAAGCTAACAAATGGTTAGAAGCTAATATGTTACCATTTTATCCTTTAGGTGATATAAAGACCCCAAGTGGGAAGGAGAACTAAATTATGAATGAAGAAATAGTTATTGCCGGTTTTGGTGGTCAAGGTGTACTATCAATGGGTATGATTTTATGCTATGCCGGTATTATGGAAAATAAGGAAGTAAGTTGGATGCCTTCATATGGGCCAGAAATGAGAGGAGGAACAGCTAATTGTATTACTATTATAAGTGACTCTAAAATTAGCTCTCCAATTATCTCAAAATTTGATACTGTAATTGCACTAAATCAACCCTCCGTTGATAAATTTGAAAGTGCTGTTAAACCTGGTGGTTTATTAATTTATGATAGCACCAACATTATTAAAAAACCAACTAGAACAGATATTAATATTTTTTCTTTAGATGCAAGTAATGAAGCTGCTAAGATGAATAATACTAAAGTATTAAATATGATTATGTTAGGAGCCTTTTTAAAGAAAAAACCTATTATAGCCTTCGAAAATATTCTACAGGGACTTAAAAAAGTATTACCAGAAAGATATCATCATACAATTCCTGCAAACGAAGCTGCACTAAAAAAAGGTATGGAATTAGTTGGTTAGTTTATATACCTCAAAAATTTAGCCTACATTTTTAATGTAGGCTTTTTTTTTAATAAAAAATATTAAATAAAAATTAACAAAAATTTTTTTATTAATTAATAATTTATTTGTATATTGAAAGGCTAAATTTTTAACTAAACAGATTAAAGAATATTAAACATGAAATTAGTTACAAAGCTATTCGTTATTTTAACTTTTATTGTGTCTAACATAATAATTGGTCAAGAGCAAAGGTTATTAAAAACTTTAGATGATGATAATTCCAAATATACAAATATTGGAGATATTGGTCTTACAGTAACCAATTTTGGTTTATATGGACATGGTTTTTCGAAATGGCCAAATCAACCATCTTGTGAGTATCCAATTGGAAGTGGAATTGAACATATTTTTGATGGTGGTTTGTGGATTGGGGCTTATTATAAAAGTACTGGACCGAATGGAGAAGGAAGAATTACTGGACCTTGGGTTACAACCGGCTCTGTAGATGCATCTTCTGTTTCTGTTAGAGGGGGTGGTTTTGAATTTACAAACGCTCCTGGTAGTAGAGTTTTAGAAAGATCGAATTTGGTTGATTCCAAGTTTTTTAGTCCAGAGGCTATTTCACATCAAGACTTGTATTGCACATATACCGATACAAGTAAATACTTATCTAATGGGGAAATAATAACAGACCACGAACCTTTAGGCGTTGTTGTTAAACAAGAAACTTATGCATGGAATTTTCCATTTGCAAATGCTTTTGTTATAATGAATTTGTGGATAAAAAATGTTACAACTAAGTATCTTGATAGTCTTTACATTGGTTTATGGACTGATGCTGTAGTTAGAAATACAAATATAACTTCCCCAAGAAGTGGCTCAGCGTTTTTTAATAAAGGTGGAAATGGTTATAATGATAGCCTTAAAATAGCATACGAATTTGATGCTGCTGGAGATCTTGGTTTTAGTGATAGTTATATTGGTATTCAATATCTTGGTAGTAATCCCAAAAATACAAAAGCCCATTATGTATCATGGCAGTATAAAAATACTACTAATCCTAATTTTTTTGCACCAACAAATGATGCGGAAAGATTTAGAAAAATGGCGGGATATTTCGGAGGAAATAATACTTATAATAATGGTATAGACCCTGCTGCATTAAAACAACCAAGCAACAGGTCTATGTTAATAACAGCTGGTCCTTTTCACCAAATAGCACCAGGAGATTCTCTTAATATTACATTTGCATTTGTTGCTGCTAAAAAATTTGGTACTGATTTAGCAAGCTTTGATACTGAAGTTCAAAAAACTAATTTGTATGCTAATGCTTCTTGGGCTATTAGAGCTTATAACGGTGAAGATAGAAATGGTAATGGTGTTTTAGACCCAGGTGAAGATGCTGATGGTAATGGTGTTATTACTCGCTATATTTTACCATCTCCTCCAAATTCTCCAAAAGTCAAAGTTGTTCCAGAAAGTCAAAAAATTACAATTTATTGGGATAAAAGAGCAGAGTACTCTATTGATCCAATTAGTGGTAAAAAGGATTTTGAAGGATATAGAATTTATAGAACAAACGCTGGATATGACTTAACTACCTCTCAAAACTTAACAAACTCTTTAGTAATGGTTGCAGAATTTGATAGTATGGGAAATGAAATTGGCTACAATTCTGGTTTTTCTAAAATTGAGTTATCAGAACCAGTAACATTTCCAAATGATACCACTAAATATTACTATAAATTTGAAGTAAATGATTTATTAAATGGATGGCAATATACTTTTACTGTTACAGCGTTTGATAAAGGAGATAATGAAAACAAAATTGAAAGCTTAGAATCATCTAAAATTGCAAACGCTCAAAGAGTTATGCCAGGAACACTTCCAACTAGCGATGATAATGTAAAAGTTGGAGTTTATCCAAATCCTTATTATGGCGAAGCTTATTGGGATGGTAGCACTGAAAGATTAAGAAAATTATATTTTTATAACCTTCCTGCAGAGTGTGAAATTGTAATCTATACACTTTCTGGTGATATTGTTAAACGTATAGACCACAACTCTACAAGTAATGGTAGCGATGTAAGATGGTTTGAAGTATATGCAAAGGATGGCAAACAAATTATGACAGGTGGTGAACACCCTTGGGATTTGATTACAGATAATGATCAAGCTATTGCATCTGGACTATATCTATTTTCTGTGAAAGATAAAAATACAGGTAATATTAAATCCGGAAAATTTTTAGTTATTAAATAAAAAGGTGAATTATGAAAAAATTAATATTCTTATTTTTGCTATTATTTAGTATTGCGTTAAATGCGCAAACAATTCCTCATGTTTCTATAAAAAACATTCAATATATTAGTCCAGATTCTTTGATGATGGCGCCACATGATTACAAATCGCCGTATGAAGGTCAAACTGTTATTACGCAAGGTGTTGTTACAGTTGCACCAAGATATGGTGCTAGCCCAGATAGTAACAAAATAATGAGAACGGGCAATTCTGAATCTTTATTATTAGTTGACCCAAATAATCCAGAATATTCTGGCATTATTGTAAGATATATTGGGACTGATGCAAGTGATTTTAAAATATTAGATACTGGCATGGTAATTCAAGTTAAAGGTGTTGTTCAGGAATACTATACAACAACTCAGTTTAATGTTACAGAATTTACTAGTGCAGATGTAATTGGTATAAACGAACGACCAAAACCAAAACTAATAACATTGGACTCGTTAGCCGTAACAGGTACATACAATCCAAATTACTTGGCTGAAAAATGGGAAGGTATGTATGTAGAAGTTAGAAATGTTACTACGGCAGATCCAAATATTTTAGTGCCAGGGAGTTTTAGAATATTTGATGAAAACAATACTTCTGTTATTGTTGGTAGTGCTTCAACTTGGAGATACACCTCTCCTGCACCATTACCGGGTACAAAATTGGAATACGTTCGTGGATATGTTGAATCACGAAATAATATTTCTGCTGGTGGTTGGTTTATTATTAACCCATGCTATCGTGATGATATTAAATATGGTGATATAATTCCTCCAAGAATTACAAATGTTACAAGAAATAAAGCTTATCCAGGTTATAATGAACCAATTACAGTATCTGCAAAAATAAAAGATGTTGACGGTACTATTACAAGCGCAAAACTTTATTATAAAACAGAAAACGGACAGTTCCAATCTGTTGATATGACAGCTGCGCCTGGCGATTCTATTTATAGTGGTCAAATTCCTGGTCAACCATCAGAAACTTTGATTGCTTATTATGTAGAAGCTAAAGATAATAGTAATGCAACTTCTACAAATCCTGTTAACATTAGTACTAATTTATATACTTATCATGTTCTTAATAGACCATTAACAATTAAAGATGTTCAATATAGCCCATTTGGTGGTGGTTATAGCGGTTATAACGGATTTGAAGTAACATTAACAGGAACAGTTACTGCCGATACTACAGATTTAGAAGGTGATGGAGCAACACAAGGACCACAAGTATTTATGCAAAGCGGTAAAGGTGCTTGGTCTGGCATAAGATTATACGGTACAGAAGCCTTAAAGTTAAGAAGAGGAGATAATGTTACAGTTACAGGCGTTGTTAACGAAAGAAATAGCATGACTGAGATAAAAGGTTTAGATTTACCAACTTCCATTACAGTAAATAGTACTGGCAATCCTCTACCAGAGCCTGTTATTATATCTACTCAAGTAATTGGTACTTCTTCAAATGGCAAATTACCTGCAGAGTCTTATGAAGGTGTGCTAGTAAAATACGAAAACGTTACAGTAACAGATGATAATGCAGATGGAGAAAGTGGCCCAGTTTCCAATAATTATGGTGAAATTTATGTTTCAGATGCTAGCAATATTCAAACAAGAGTAGAATTACAAGAAGGAACACATAGTTTTCATAACTCTTGGGCAAATTTAACCCCAGCCAATAATATTAAAGTTAAAGCTGGTGATACTTTCCAAGGAATAACTGGAATTTTATGTTTTACATTTAGTAACTATAAATTAATGCCTCGTAAAAATGATGATTTTGAAGGATTTGTTAGTGACGTAAAAGAAGATAGACAAATGCCTACAGATTTTGTTTTAAATCAAAATTATCCTAATCCATTTAATCCAAATACTTCTATAGAGTTTTCTTTACCAGCTGCTTCATTTGTAACATTAAAGGTTTATAATTCAATTGGTCAAGAAGTTACAACCTTAGTAAATGGTTACTTAAATAGTGGTATACATAAAGTTAATTTTAATGCTAATAAATTAACCAGTGGTATTTATTTTTACCGTTTAGAGTCTGGTAAATTTAATGCAGTTAGAAAAATGGTATTGATGAAGTAATTTGATTAAGAGGGGTAAAGCCCCTCTAATTTAATTTTAAATAAGATGAAAAATATGAAAAGATATTTATTAATTATATTAATTTCAGTTATAGCATTTGTTGGTTGTAACGAACAAGTTACTAATAATAAAAAACCCGACAAAGCCCCAAACACATTTTTATTTTTGTATCCCGATGATAACGCAACATTGAATAGACAAAAAAGTAAAATATCTATTCACTGGTGGTCCGATGATCCTGATGGGTTGGTTGCAGGATATATTTTTAAGTGGGTTGGAATAGATATTAAATGGAATTTTACTACAAAAAATGATAGCACATTTTCTTTACCAATAGGTTCAGCTGATACTAATTATGTATTTTTAGTTGCAGCAATAGATAACAGTGGAAATGGTAAATATGATGCTAATGTTATCTATGATGGAGAAAATATTGGTGGTGAACCATATACAGATGTAAATAAAAATGGACGCTATGATGAAGGCGAACCTTTTGTTGATTTAGGAAATATAGACCCAACACCGGCTAGCAGTAAGTTCCCAATAAAAAATACAGCTCCAACACTTAAATTTAACAAGCTAAGTATTTTACCATCCGAAAGTTATCCTGTAATAACAATTGGTTGGGAAACTAGTGATTTAGATGGCGATGAAACAATTGTTGGTATTAATTTAGCCCTTAACGATACCAATAATTATGTAACAATTAAAGGTAGTGCAAGATTAGTTACTTTAAGATGTAAGGATTTTAATGATAATAATCCTTTAACAGAAATATTAATTGATGGATTAGAAGCCAATTTACAATCTGTTAAGTTGCCTGGAATTAAATTAGATGATAATAATAAAATTTATGCTCAGGCTGTAGATATTAGTGGTGCAAAATCTCCATTTGCTGTATTACCAAGTGCTGGCGTAAATTGGTTTGTTAGAAAACCTAAAGGTAAGTTATTAGTAATTGATGATTTTAATGGTGGAGCAACCGCCGAGTCATTTTATTCGGATTTGTTTTCTTCTATGAGGGGCGGTGTAATAAATAATAAATATGATGTTTTTAATGTAGAGGCAATTAAACTGCCTTATGCTACTGTTACATTTTTAGAGACGATGAAATTATTTAAGTATATCTATTGGTATACAGACACTAGCCCATCGATGGATTTAGCCGCTATATCAACACAAAAGTTTATTCAAGCCGGCGGTAAAATAGCATTTTCGATGGTTTTCCAAGATTCTAGTGATACGTTCCCATTTGATAAATCTTACTTACAAAACTTTTTACCAATTGACTCGTTAGGACAAAAGAAACCTTTAAACTTCTTATTAGCAGGTGCTTCTTTAATGCCTTCTGTTTCAGGTAGTAGTTACCCCATATTAAAAACTTCTGCTACAATTTCATGGGTAAGAACTTATGTTCCTAATATTTCATCTTCCACAAAAGTATATGATTTAACAAGTTCTCAATTAAATGGTAATATTGGATTTTTTGATACAAGGAAAAATTTATTTTTTATAGGACTTCCTTTACACCAATGCGATGGTAATGCGGGAACAGTAAAGCAATTATTAGAAAAAGTATTCTTTGAAGATTTTGGCTTAAGCTTATGAAAAAGATAATAACAATTTTAGTAATTTTAATTTTTAGTGCTTTAAATTTTGCCCAAGATAAAGGCAAACTTGAAGGAATAGTAAAAGATGCTGGTACTAAAGATAATTTACCTGGGGTAAATATTTTACTAAAAGGAACATACTATGGTGCAGCATCAGGATTTGATGGTAAATATAGTATTGATAAAATTAATCCTGGTACTTACACAGTAGAGGTTACCTTAATTGGTTACAAAACCATGCAATTTACCGGAATTAAAATTTTACCAAACAAAACTACAAAACTTGATATAGAGATGACAGAAACAGTTTTAACTATGGAGCAAGATGTAGTTGTAGTTGGTGAAAAACCATTAGTTGAAGTAGATGAAACACAAAGCAAAAGAACAATTACTAGGCAAGATATAGAAGTAGCCGTTATTGAAAACATTAAAGACTTGGTTACGCAACAAGCGGGTGTTGTTCAGTCTGATAATGCAATACATATTAGAGGTGGAAGAAGTTATGAAAATGCTTTCCTTTTAGATGGAGTTTCTGTTCAAGACCCTTTAGCAGGAACTGGATTTGGTCTTCAATTAAGCTCTAGTTCTATTGAAGAAGTTGAAGTTATAACTGGTGGTTATAATGCAGAGTATGGTGATGCAACTTCTGGTGTAGTAAACGTTAGAACTAGAGAGGGCGGAGATAAATATAGCGGAGCAATTTCTTATAAACGAGATAATTTCGGTAATAAAGAATCTAAACATGTTTTTAATACAGATATAGTTGAAAGTAACTTAAGTGGTCCCGAACCAATTACAAGATATTTATTGCCAGCATTAGGTATTAAAATACCCGGTGAAATTACCTTTTTTGGTAATTTTTATATGGGTATTACAGATGGTATTACACAGGGTCTATATAAACCTACTGCAAAGCAGGTTTATTCTTCCACATTTTATGGGACAAGGTTTGCCCCAAGAACGGAAAATAGTTGGTTTTGGTTGGGTAAATTAACTTATAAAGTTAGTCCAACGTTTAAAATTGCTTATTCTTATAATCAATCTGTTAATATAAATCAAAATAGTCAATCCTTACAAGCAAACTTGGAGTATGTTGAGCCATCTCCAGGATATCAATATGAATTTCAAAATATATTAGATAATGCAAATACTTTTACTCATAACAATAAATATAATACTGTTAGCATTACTCATACATTAAGTTCTAAAACATTTTACGAACTTAAATTAAATCACTTCTTTTCTACAATGCGTGCAGATGCTAACGGTAAATATTGGTATCAATATCAAGAACCAAAAGACATAGTAACTTTTCCAATAGAGTATTATAACTTAAATAGAGATACAATTGGAGTTATACCTGGTGATGGATTTTGGGATGTTGGTAATCCATTTACATGGCGAGATCACTATTTAAGTGAATTTTCTATTAAGGGTGATTTAACTAGCTTTTTTGATGAAAAAAATAAGTTTAAGGCAGGCTTTAATGCCATATTCCAAGAAATGCAAGTTATTGATATTTACAAACCTTGGATTGGTGAATTGGGATTAAATAATGATATTTATAAAGTTTATCCTGCCAAAGGTTCATTATATGCTCAAGATAACATAAACTTTAGTGGAATGATACTTAATTTTGGTTTGCGTTTAGATTATTGGTTCCCAGGTAAATACGTAGATGATGCTATAGAAAATTTAGATGTTATTACAATACCACAGCAAACAAGAGATGCTTATAAAAATGATACATATGGTTGGTTTGGAAATAGGAGATGGAAAGCGAGGTTAAGTCCTAGACTTGGTATTTCGCATCCTATTACAGATAATCAAATATTATTTTTCTCCTATGGTCATTTTAGTAAATGGCCCAACCCTCAGTTTGTTTATGCAAAATTAAGTCCAACAAGTGCTCAATCCTCATTTCAAAAGTTTGGTAATCCTAATTTAAATCCAGAAACAACAGTTGCTTACGAGTTAGGATTAAAAACACAATTTACTCAAGATGATGTTTTAACTTTAACAGCATATTATAAAGATATTTTTGATTATATAAGAACACGAACAGCAAAAATTGTTTCTGCAAGATTTTCTACTCAATCCTTTGTTACTTATGCCAATTTAGACTATGCTAAAAGTAGGGGTATAGAATTAGAATATAAGAAGAGATTTGGAAAATGGTTTACAGGAGCATTTAACTTTTCTTATGCAATTGTAACCGGAAAAAGCAGCAGTGCAGATGAAGGTGTTTTAATATTACGTGGTGATTTAGACGAAAATGTTAAAGAAGAATATGTTTCTTGGGATAGACCAATTACTGCTTCTGCTAATCTAAATTTTTATGTTGAAAAAGGTAAACCATTATTTGGATTTGGGGAAGGTATTTTGGATGATTATAATTTATATATTCGTGCATTTTATCAGTCTGGTAAAAGATATACAGAATATGTTTTTACAGGAAGTTATGATACTGATGGGAGACCGGAATATGTATCTGATAGAAAAAATAGAAATGGAAAAGTTGGGGATGATTGGTTTTATGTTGATTTAAACTTTGAAAAGTATTTTAAGATTGCAGGATTAAAGTTTTCATTTAACATAGAAATAAATAACGTATTCAACTTCAAGAATTCTGCAATAATTAATCCTGTTACAGGAAGAGCATATGAATACGGCGATCCTACACCTAACACATGGAACGACCCATTGTATCCTGATTTGCAAGCTCCATTAAATCCGTATCCATATAATCCTGCTAGATATTTAACATTACGAAACATTAAATTTGGATTAAGTTTAAGATTTTAATATGAAAAAACTAATTATAATATTATTGATTTTACCATTGAGCATTAATTTTGCTCAATTATTTCCAACATTGGGTGGACAGCGAGCAGGTATATCCGCATTGCAATTTTTAAAAATAGGAGTTGGTGGAAGAGCTACCGCAATGGCAGATGCATTTATAGCCGTAGCAAATGACGCATCAGCTTTATATTGGAACCCTGCTGGGCTATCACAAATTGAAAACAACCAAGTTATGTTTTCACATAATAATTGGGTAGTTGATATTAACCATGAATTTTTAGGTGCAGTTTATCACTTGTCATTAATGGACGTTGTGGGTGTATCGTTTTCTTCATTACACATGGAAGATATGCCTGTAACTACAGAGTTTCAACCATTAGGAACGGGTGAATTCTTTAAATTTGGTGATATATCATTCGCTTTAAGTTACTCCCGCAAAATGACTGAGCAATTTAGTTTTGGTGCCACTGTTAGATATGTTGAAGAAACATTAGATAAGCTAAAGATGCGTGGCGTAATGATTGATTTAGGAACATATTACTGGACAGGTTTAGGAACTACCCGTTTTGCAGTAGCAATAACTAACTTTGGTAACGAAGTTAGTCCAGATGGTAAAGTTGTTTTGTTTGGCAAAAGGGAAAAAAAGAATTGGCAAGCTTTTTCACCTCCAACTATGTTTCGAATAGGTTTTGCATTTGAACCCTATGAAAACGATGAGCATAAAGTAACAACATCTGTTCAATTAAATCATCCAAATGATAATAGTGAAAACGTTTCGTTTGGTGCTGAATATACTTGGAAAAAATTATTAAGCTTGCGAGCTGGTTATAAACTTAATGTTGATGAACAGGACTTTACGCTTGGTGCAGGTTTTAATATCCCGGTATCTATTGCAGATGTTTCTTTTGATTATAGTTATGTTAATTTTGAAAGATTGGGTAGTTCCCATCGCTTTTCTTTAATTTTAGGATTTTAGTATATGAAAAGAACGTATAAAACTCTTCTTGGACTTTTATTTTTAGTATTGGTTTATGCATGCACCGATAAGTTCAATATTTCTGAAGTAAAAATCGGTGAACCTAAACAGAATAATATAGGTGATACTCTTTATATTCAGCAAAATCCTGTATGGGAAGGATTTAATCAACCTAAAGATTTATTAATCGGTCGTGAACCTTTTATATATGTAGCAGATACTGAAAATAATAGAATAGTAATGATGGATATTGCCGGTAGAATATTAGGTTTTAAAGAAATAAGACGTCCTACCGTATTAGCACAAGATTATCAATTAAATTTAATAGTTTGTGGTGAGTTAGTTGACCCTAATAACACGGTTTTTAGTGCAGTTTTTAAAATACATATGGTTGACGCTCATCATAATATTGCTTTGGCAAAAGTAGATACATTACTACCAAAAACATCGTTCGACTATTTAAAACCGCTTCGTAAATATACTGGTATCTGTGTATTTTCAGACAATTCTTTTTATGTGTCTCGTACTGGACCAAATAACAATAATTTAATAGACCCAGACAACTCAGTTTTATATTTTAAAAAGAAAGTAAAAAGCGATGGAACTAAGATTGATACTTTAATCGGTAGAGTTCCTTTGTTAGAGCCACTTGGTACTGGATTACTTTCTGCAAATAATATAAGCTCTTTAACATCATTTAAGAATACTTCTCGAGATGTAATTATTACTTTAACTGGCAATAATAGCTTTAAAGTCCAATGGTTACAATATGTAGTTTCTAATGAATTTGAAGGGTATAGAAGTAAATTAGCGCCATTTCATTCAACCTTACTTTCTGTAAATAAATTTGGAAAACCAGAGGGTGTAGCATTAGATAATTCAAATAATATTTTTGTTGCAGATGCGGAAAAAGATAGTATCTTTAAATTTGATTCTTTTGGTGAAGAATTGCAATCATTTGGAGGAAGTAATTTATTAAAAAATCCTCATGCAGTGCAATATTTTAATAAAACATTATATGTTTTAGATACAGGGAACAACAGAATAGTTAGATTTATTTTATCAACCGATTTAAATTAATATGAATAAATTATCTTTAATCTCAATTATTTTCTTTATTCAAATAAATCTTTTTGCACAAGATTTAATACCAATTATAAATTTACATTACAATGATAGTTTAGGAGTAACCCTTCTCAATAATCAAACTGTAAAGATATCGGGAATAATAACAGCTGCTAAACATTTTGGTGCTAATGGTCCAGCATTTATACAAGATGTTACGGGTGGGGTATCTGTTTACGGTAGTCGATTAACTAATTATGTGCAAATTGGTGACTCTGTAACTTTAACCTCTAAAGTTGTTAATTATAATGGATTAACACAAATTGATTTTTCTACAGGTACTTTTACTAAACACTCATCTGGTAACGCTGTTGAACCTATGCTTGTTACAATTGATATGATAAAAAACCAAGCATGGAATGGATTAGAAGAGTTAGAAGGAAGATTAGTTAGGCTTAGTAATGTTAAAATTAATGCAAATGGTAATTTTGCAGGAAACACTAATTATACTATAACTGACTCTATAAATACTATGGATATGCGAATAGATGCAGATGTAACATCTATAGTAGGTACTGTAATTCCTAGTGCTAAAGTTGATATAATTGGAATTGTAGGACAATATAAATCTAGTGCACCATACAACTCTGGTTATCAATTAATGCCAAGAAGTATAGATGATATTATAACATTAAATGTTCCTGTTATTATTTCACCCGTTGTAATATCAAATATCACAGAAAATAGTTTTACAGTTTTTTATAACACAGTAAGAGAAGGAAATTCTGAGATTAGGTGGGGCAAAACAACGGCTTTAGAATTAGGTGTTATTACAAAGCCTGATATGACAAAAGAACACACGTTAACGGTTGAAAATTTACAAACTAATACACGATATTACTTTAAAGTGTATTCTACAAATCAATATGGTACAAGTGAAAGCACTTTACAAACAGTAATTCCTGCTACTATTACACCATCTAGTGGAAAAATTAACGTTTATTTTAATAGTAGTGTTGATAATACTGTTGCTATACCTGGAAATAATGCATTAGGTAATGTAGACTTTAAATCCAAAATTATTAATAGAATAAATAATGCTAATTACTCTATAGATATTACCTTATATAGTTTTTTTGGAATGGATGATATAGCAAATGCTATTATAGCGGCTAAAAACAGAGGAGTTAAGGTTAGAGTTGTATATGATAACCGAACTACTCAAAGTTCTATGCAATTACTAATTAACGCTGGTATAAAAGTTATCAAGCGTACTTCTGGATTAAATGGGATAATGCATAATAAATTTGCTATATTTGATGGAAGAGACCTAAACCCAGAAAACGACTGGGTTTGGACAGGTTCATTTAATTGGACAAGTACTGAATTGACTTGGAAAAATAGCAGTTTAGAGATTAATGACCATAATTTAGCAGATGCATATACAAAAGAGTTTGAGGAGATGTGGGGTAGCAATACAGATGAGCCAAACCCTACAAATGCAAAATTTGGAGTTCAAAAAACTGACAATACGCCTCATTCATTTACTATTAATGGTATTCCAGTAAAATTATATTTTAGTCCTTCTGATAATACCGAAGATTATATTAAAAATGCAATTTTAACGTCAGATTCTTCTTTATATTTCTCATTATATGTTTTTACCAGTGATAATTTATATAATGCTATTAGTTATAGATATCAAAGCGGATTAAGGGATATTAGGGGAATTATAGATGATGTAAATGTAACAGGTAGTGAATATCCAAAATTATTAAATATTGCAGAAATGTTTGACTTTAATTTGGGTACAACTTTACATCACAAATATGGAATAGTTGATGCATCCTATATAACAAGTAATCCAACTGTAATTGTAGGAAGCCATAACTGGTCTAGAGCGGCAAATGTAGATAATGATGAAAATACTTTAATTATAAATGATATATATATTGCTAATCAATATTTGCAAGAATTTAAGAAAAGATATAATGAACTTGGTGGAGTAACAAGTTTTACTGTTCCAATTATATCTGGAATTAAAAATAATGATGATTATTATCCTAAAACTATTCAATTAAATCAAAATTATCCAAATCCTTTTAATCCCATAACAACAATTACGTTCTTTAATCCTTTAGAGCAAAAAGTTACGTTAAATGTTTATAATTTATTGGGTGAAAAGGTTGTAACACTATTTGATGGAATTAGCAAAGCTGGATTAAACGTTTTTGATTTTAATGCACAAAATTTAAGTAGTGGAATATATTTTTATAAACTTACTGCTGGTAGTTTTACTGATACAAAAAAGTGCATTTTATTAAAATAAATACTTTATTTTATTGAAAATAAGAAATTTATTAGTTAATTTTAAATTTTGTAAATTAAGATTTTAGGAGTAAAATGACTAATCAAGAAGGAACAGTTGTACAGGTAATAGGTCCCGTTGTGGATATAGATTTTCCGGAAGGATATTTACCTAAAATTTATAATGCTATAAGAATACCTAGAAAGAATATTGAAGGAATAGAAGAAAATTTAATTGTTGAAGTTCAACAACATTTAGGTGAAAACAGAGTTAGAGCAGTAGCAATGGACTCTACAGATGGTCTTGTAAGAGGAATGAAAGCCATTGATACAGGAGAGACGATATCTGTTCCTGTAGGTCCAGAAACATTAGGTAGATTAATAAACGTTGTTGGTGAAGCTATAGATGGTAAAGAACCTATAAAAACAGCAAAAAAATATCCAATACATAGGCATGCACCAAAGTTTACCAATCTAACCACAAAACAAGAAATGTTTGAAACTGGCATTAAAGTAATAGATTTATTAGAACCATATTCAAAAGGTGGTAAGACTGGATTATTTGGTGGTGCTGGAGTTGGTAAGACTGTAGTTATAATGGAGTTAATACACAATATAGCAAAACAGCATGGTGGATATTCGGTTTTTGCAGGTGTTGGAGAAAGAACACGTGAAGGAAACGACTTATATCGAGAAATGACCGAATCGGGCGTTATTAATAAAACTGCCTTAGTATTTGGTCAGATGAATGAACCACCGGGAGCAAGATTAAGAGTTGGCTTAACTGGATTAACAATTGCAGAGTATTTTAGAGATGAAGAAGAGAGAGACGTTTTATTGTTCATCGATAACATATTCCGTTTTACTCAAGCAGGTAGTGAAGTATCAGCATTATTAGGTCGTATGCCCTCTGCAGTGGGGTACCAACCAAACTTAGCTAGTGAGATGGGTGAACTACAAGAACGAATTACATCTACAGATAAAGGGTCTATTACCTCCGTTCAAGCTATATACGTACCAGCCGATGACTTAACCGACCCTGCTCCTGCTACTGCATTTAGTCACTTAGATGCTACAACCGTTTTAAGTAGGCAAATTTCAGAGTTAGGTATTTATCCAGCCGTTGATCCATTAGACTCAACTTCAAGAATCCTTGAACCTGGTATAATAGGATTTGAACATTATCAAACAGCAAAGCTTGTTAAAGAGATTTTACAAGGTTACAAAGACTTACAAGATATTATTAATATCTTGGGTATGGATGAATTAAGTGAAAGTGATAAAGTTATTGTTCGTAGAGCAAGAAGAATACAAAGATTTTTGAGCCAGCCATTCCATGTTGCTGAACAATTTACCGGATTTAAGGGTAAATATGTTAAATTAGAAGATACTATAAGAAGCTTTAAGGAAATAATTGATGGTAAACATGATGATTTACCAGAACAAGCTTTTATGTACGTTGGTACCATAGAAGAAGCTGTTGAAAAAGCAAAAGGAATGCGCTAAAAATGAAAGAAATATTATTAGAAGTTGTAACACCTTCAAAACTTGTTTATAGTGGAAATATAAAATCAATCAGTATACCAGGAACTGTTGGTGCTTTTCAAGTACTCTTTAATCATGCTCCAATTATAAGCAGTTTCGAAATAGGTGTTGTTTCTTTTGTTGATGAGAATAATAATACTTATAAGTATTGCACTAGTGGTGGTACTATTGAAGTATTAGAAAATAAAGTTATAGTTTTAGCAGAAACATTTGAAAGTAAAGAAGATATTGATAAAGAGCGTGCTCAAAAAGCTTATGAGAGAGCCAAAAAAAGATTATCAATTGAAAATAAGGAAAAAATTGATACAGCGCGAGCTCAAGCTGCACTAAATAGAGCAATAAATAGATTAAAGTTTATTAGATAAATAAATATATAATTTTTTAAAAAACCTGTCATTATTGGCAGGTTTTTTTGTTTTAAACGGAACTTTTATTATATTTCTTTTGTTGTAATTATCGAACAATCTATTAAAAAGTTAGAAAAATGGATATAACTGATAGCAAAAAAGAAATAATATTAAAAACAGCAAGAGAATTGCTAGTAGAAAACGGATTTGCAAAAACTACTTTAGAAGATATTGCAAGTGCAGTTGGCATGAGAAAATCTTCTTTGTATTATTACTACGATAACAAGGAATTGTTACTTCGAGATGTTTTACTTCGTGAAGAAGAAAGATTTTTTGATTTTGTTTATAAAGATGCAGAGAATGAAAGTTCGATTTTAGACAAAATATTAAAAATGGAATTTGCAAAATTTAAATATCTTGCAGAAACATCAAAAATGTATATGATGGCTCCAAATATTTATATTGAATTTAAGTCGTTATTATTTGATTACATAAAACAAGTTAAGCAAAAAGAACTTGATATTTTGACTAAAATAATTGATGAAGCTATTGCTAAAAAAGAGATCAAAGAATGTGACTCTAAAAAAGTAGCAAATTTAATTATAACAATATCTGAAGCTTTGCGTCATAGAGAATTTTATTTTGCCACATTTTCTGTATCAAAAGAAATTAATTTTAATAAAGCCGTAGAAGAGATGGAGTTTGCCGTTAAATTAATATTCAATGGATTAAAATTTAGTGAATAAACTAGGAGGTTTACTTGAAAAATAATTTTATAGTGCTCATTTTGCTATTTTTTGCGCTTAATACAATGGGGCAAACTAATACAAATATTAGTTTATCTCTAGATGAAGCGGTTAATATGGCATTAGAGAAAAATGCCGATGTAAAAGTTGCTATTTTGGAGGTTCAAAAAAGCGAAGAAAAAATTAGGGAAGCAAAGAGCGGGTTATTTCCAAAATTAGACCTATCTGGACAGTACCAAAGATATTTGGAAAAGCCTGTTATATTTTTACCACCTGGTTCACCTTTTGGTAGTACTTTAAAAATTGGGTCAGATAACTCTTATAATGCTACTGCTTCCTTATCTATTCCATTAGTATCTTTCACACTTTATGAAGGAATAAGTATTGCAAATGAAGGTAAAGCAATTGCAATTCAAAACTTAAGATACGTTAAAAATAAAGTTGCCACAGATGTTAAAAAAGCTTTTTATCTTGCATTACTTCTTAAGGAAACTAAAGATGTTTTGCAACAAAGTTTATTAAACGCTAAAGATAATTTATATAATATTAAGAAGTTAAATCAGGGTGGTTTAATTTCCGATTATGATGTTTTACGTGCAGAAGTTCAGTATGAAAACTTAAAGCCAACAGTTTTGCAAGCAGAAAATAACTATAACTTAAGCTTAGAAGCTTTGAAAGTTAGTATTGGTTTAACTTCTGATGTTAATTTAAACATAACAGGAAGTTTAGATATTTCTAATAATAATTTTGGGGACAATGAAGAAATAATTAAAAATGTTACTTTAAACAATCCTCAATTATCTTTGTTAGATTTACAACAAAAAATATCTGAAAAAAATGTTAGCTTAGAAACAACGGCGTATTATCCAACATTAGCTGGTTTTGGTAGTTATCAATATCAGGCTCAAGCAAATAATTTTAAGTTTAATGAATACAAATGGGTAAATACCTTTTTATTAGGTGTTCAATTGCAAATACCTGTATTTAATGGATTTAAAACTGATTCAAGAATCTCTCAAGCAGAAATAGGGTTAAGTCAAATATCAGAGCAAAAAAGAAATTTATCTGAAGCGATTAAGACACAGACTATAAGTATAATTTACAAAATTAATCAAGCTAAAATTAGAATTGAAGGTCAAGATAAAACCATAAAATTAGCTGAAGAAGGATATCAGATTTCTAAAAGAAGACTTGAAAACAATTTAGGTACTCAATTAGAGTTAAATGATGCTGAACTTGCATTAAGGCAAGCAAAACTTAATAGATTACAAGCAATATATGATTTATTAATTGCAGAAGCAGAATTAGAAAATGTTTTAGGAATTTTGAAATAAAGGAGATATAATGAAACACGTAAATTTTTTAATTTTATTATCCGCTTTATTATTTGTTACCGCATGTGGTAAAAAAGAAGAAGCAAACAACAATAACGCAGAAACAATTATTCCTGTTGAAGTACATAAAGTTAAAAAAGAATATATTGATAGAGAAATTACTGCTGTTGGTACATTAAGTGCATGGAAAGAAGCAAACTTAGGCGCACAAACAACCGGCAGAATTTTAAAAATATATGTAGAAGAAGGGAACAGGGTAAAGCAAGGGGATTTGCTTTTTGAAATGGATGATACTCAACTAGCACAAGCAAAAATTCAATTGCAAGTAAACAAAGATAACTATGAAAGATTAAAACCATTATACGAGACTGGTTCAATTTCAAAAAGTCAATTTGATCAAGTTAAAGCAGCTTATGAAACAGCTCAAAAAACATACGACTTACTTTTAACAAATACTCAATTCCGTGCACCTTTTGCTGGTGTAATTTCTAGCAAAAAATTAAATGATGGCGAAGTATTTTTGTTATCACCCGGTGGTGTTGGTGCTCCTTCTGTTGTGTCATTAGTTCAGTTAAATCCTGTTAAGTTATTAATGAACATTAGTGAAAAGGATTTTACACAAATTAAATTAAATCAACAAGTAAAAGTTACTTCTGATATTTACCCAAACGAAACCTTTATTGGTAATATAAGCAGAATTAACCCTACTATAAATCCTACAACAAGAACCTTTGAAATAGAGGTTAAAATACCTAATAATAACGAAAAATTAAGACCAGGTATGTTTGTAAGAGCAAGTATTGCATTAGGTAAATCTATGGGCATAGTAATTCCGCGTGCTGCTGCATTAAAATTAATTGGTACAACTAATTACTATGGCTTTATAGTTAATAAAGATAATGCAAAGCGTGTTGATTTAACATTAGGTAAAGATTTAAATGACAAAGTTGAAGTTATAAGTGGATTAAATGAAGGAGATATGATTGTGGTTACAGGTCAGGGATTATTGAAAGATGGTAGTAAAATTTCGATTAAAGCAACAAAAGATTAAGGAGTAACGAATGAATCTACCAGAAGTATCTGTAAGGCGACCTATTACAACTTTAATGTTGTTTATGGCAATCATAATAATAGGTTATGTTTCGTTTAGTCGATTGCCAATTGATTTATTCCCAGAAATAGAGCCACCAAATATTAGTGTGTTAACCCAATATCCTGGTGCAAGTGCTCAAGACGTAGAGTTAAATGTTACAAAAAAATTAGAAGCTGGATTAAGTTCCATTCCTAATTTAAAGAAAATACGATCAACTTCTATTGATAATATATCGGTTGTTTCATTAGAATTTGAGTTTGGAACTAACTTAGATGAAGCAACTAATGATATTAGATCTGCACTTGAATTTACAAAGAGAAATCTTCCTGATGATGCTGAAGAACCAACAATATTTAAGTTCAGCACAAATATATTTCCTATAATGTTTATAGCTGTTCAAGCAAACGAAAGTTATGAGGGTCTTAATAAAATTGTTGAAAACGAATTAATAGATCCTCTAAAACGTGTTGAAGGTGTTGGTACTGTTCAAGCGTTTGGCGGTCCTGTACGACAAATTTTAGTGCATGTAGATGAAAAGAAATTAGAAGCATATAATATCTCTGTTTCTCAAATTGGACAAGTTCTTCAAGCAGAAAACGTAAATTTACCTTCTGGAACCATTAAAATGGGTAACATGGAATATAATTTACGTGTACCTGCAGAATTTACTGGTATAGAAGATATTAAAAACTTAGTATTGGGTGCTTCTAATGGTAAGATTGTTTATCTTAGAGATGTAGCTGATGTTAAGGATAGCTTAAAAGATAGAACAATTAATGTAAGATTAAATGAAGGTAAAGGACTTCAAATAATCGTTCAAAAACAATCTGGTGCAAATACTGTTGATGTTGTAAAAAATGTTAAAGCAAAATTAGAAGTGTTAAAAAAGAATTTACCAACTGACGTAAAAGTTGATATAATTCAAGATTCATCCATCTTTATAATTCAATCTGTTAATAACCTAACAGAAGCAGTTTTATTGGGTGGTATTTTCGTTGTACTTGTAGTACTTATATTTTTAAGGCAATGGCGGGCAACATTTATAATTATGCTTGTTTTACCAGTATCGTTAATAGGGGCATTTATTTATTTGTATTTTAGCGGAAATACAATTAATATTATATCACTTTCCTCACTATCAATAGCGGTTGGTTTGGTTGTAGATGACGCAATAGTAATTTTGGAAAATATTTCACATCATATAGAACGAGGTGCAAGACCAAGAGAAGCTGCGATATTTGGTTCATCTGAAGTTGGTTTAGCTGTGGCAGCTGCAACATTTACAATTGTAGCTGTATTTTTCCCGTTAGTGTTTATTTCTGGAATTGCTGGTATATTATTTAATCAATTAGGATTTTTAGTAACAGTAATGATTTTAGTTTCTTTATTGGCAGCATTAACTTTAATTCCTATGCTTGCTTCTAAAATTATTCCTGCTAAAAAATTACAAAAACCTATTAAAAATTCATTATTAATTAAAATTAATAGCTCGTTAGAGCAAATGCTGGTAGCAATAGATAATTTTTACAAGCGTATTCTTGAGTGGTCTCTAGATCACAAGAAAAGTGTTATTGGTATTTCCTTACTAATATTTTTTAGCTCACTTTCTTTAATTCCGTTTTTGGGAACAGAGTTTATCCCAAAATCAGATTCATCCCAATTTCAAGTAAATTTTGAAATTGAAGCAGGAAGAAGATTAGAAGAAACTGTAGAATACGTTAAAAAAATTGAGCATTTGATAAAAACAGATTTCCCAGAAGTTGAGTATGTAAGCGTCCGTGCAGGTGTAAACGATATGGGCTTTTCTTCTTTATTGTTTGGTCAAAGTGAAGGAGCTAATATAGCAGGATTTCAAATGAGGACTAAACAGTTAAAAGATAGAAAACGCACTGTATTTGAGATGGCTGATATTATACGTAACAAAATTAAAGAAATGCCTGGAATAAAAAGTTTTAGTGTTAACACAGCTGGTGCCGCAGGATTTTTAACAGGCGCTACAGGTGCCCCTGTTCAAATAGATATTGTTGGACCCGATTTGAATGAATCTTATAAAATTGCTTATAAACTTACAGAGTTTATGAAATCTATAAAAGGTCCTCGCGATGTAAGAATTGATATTGGAGATCCTAGACCAGAGTTACAGATTACTTTGCAACGAGATAAATTAGCATTAAACGGTTTAAATACTATGATGGTGGGGACTGCATTACGTAATAATTACTACGGAATTACACCAACAAAATATCGTGAACTTGGCGATGAGTATGATATTTTTGTTAGCTTGCCACCAGAAAAGAAAAATAACATAAATGACATTGAAAACTTACCGATAAAAACACTTTTAGGTACAACAGTTAGATTAAAGGATATAGGTACAGTTGTTCAATCATATTCACCACCAACAATTAAACGTAAAGAACAAGAAAGAGTTATTGGTGTTTTATCTGATGTTTCGGGACGTTCTTTAGGTGAAGTTGCAAACGATATTAAGGCTTTTGCTGCTAAATTAGAACTTCCACCAAATACAACAATTGAATATGCTGGTCAAATTGAACAACAAGGGGATACATTTAAGGATTTATTCTTCTTGCTATTGTTAAGCGTTGTATTGGTTTACATGGTTATGGCAGCTCAATTTGAATCATTTTTAGACCCATTTATCATAATGTTTTCTATTCCATTTGCTTTTACTGGTGTATTTATTGCACTTTATATAACGGGTGTATCATTTAGTGTTATTGCCTTTTTAGGAAGTATTATGCTTGTGGGAATTGTAGTTAAGACCGCAATAGTGTTAGTAGACTTTACAAACATAACAAGAGCTAGGGGTTATGAACTAAGAGAAGCGATAATATACTCCGGTAGAAATAGATTAAGACCTGTTTTAATGACAACATTAACAACATTATTAGGGTTGTTACCACTTGCATTAAGTAGTGGTGATGGTTCTGAAATATGGCGACCTTTAGGTATTTCGACAATAGGTGGTTTGTTATTTTCAACATTAATTACTTTAGTTTTGGTGCCGGTACTTTATTCAGTATTTGAAACTAGAGTTAAAAGAAAAAAAGAAATTGATTAAGAGGACAAAATGAAAGCAGTAATGATAGTATATAACCATGGTATTACAGAAGAAGTTAATGAAGCTTTAGAAAGTTTAAACATTAGAGGATATACAAAATTTCTAAATGTTCATGGACAGGGAAGTATTAAAGGAGAACCACATTTAGGTTCTCATATTTGGCCAAGTTTAAATGCTGTTGTATTAACAGTTATAGAAGATGATTTAGTAGATAAACTGCTAGAAAAGGTAAAAGAGATAGAAAAAGAAGCAGAAGAGCAAGGGATACATGCATTTGTTTGGAATATAGAAAAAATGATATAACTGAATTAAAAGGGTTGTTAAAAAACAACCCTTTTGTTATTTACATCACAACATAAAATATTATAAAAAATAAACTTGACATTTAAAATAAGATATAATATATTTGATACTATGAAAATAAAAACATTAAAATTAGTTGGTATTCTATTTTTAGTGGCGCAAATAAGTGTTTTATTTGCAGGCGCTTTTATCTCTTACTTTCATGGAAGGAGTACGGGAGATAGTATAGTTTTAGAATGGCAAACGGGTCAAGAAACAAACTTAAAAGCATTTGTTATCGAAAGAAAAACCCCAATTAGCACATTTTCTGAAATTGGAACAGTTTATTGTAAAGGTAGTAATTCGGTTTATACTTATACCGATAATAATGCTTACAAATCTAACGAAGCTGCTTATATTTATCGACTAAAACTAGTTGATAAAGATGGCGAATCGACTTACTCTAGTGAAGTTACCGTAACTCATGGTGGTGTTTCAAGTGTTAAAAGAACTTGGGGTAGCATAAAAGCTTTGTTTAGATAATTTGTATTTCTGATTTTACCGTTGCTATGATTAAAACTATACCTATTGTTTTAGCATCTCGTTCCCCACGAAGACGTAAGCTATTAAAAATTTTAAAGTTAAAGTTTCGTTCTATATCTGTTAATGTTGACGAATCTTTAATCGATAACGAAATTCCAATCGATACAGTATTACGCCTTTCTAAAATTAAACTTAATAAAGCTAAAGAAAAAGTTAAAAGTGGAATTATTATTACCGCTGATACAATTGTTGTTTTAGATGGTTTAATTATCAATAAACCTAAAGATGAAAAGGATGCGGAAAAAATATTAAAAAAGCTAAGTGGTAGAACACATTTAGTTTATACCGGATTTGCAATATACAACTATCAAAACAACAAAAGTATTTTTGATTATGAAACAACAGAAGTAACATTTAGAAAATTAGAACATAATGAGATTATAGATTATATTAAATCTGGTAGTCCTATGGATAAAGCTGGGGCATATGGTATTCAAGATGATTTTGGCGCTGTTTTTATTGAAAAAGTTCATGGTTGTTATTACAATGTAGTTGGGCTTCCTCTTCATAAACTATATAAAAGACTTAAGGAAATAATTTAAGTGATTAAGCAAATAAAGCAAAATTTATATATAATATTTGGAATTGCGGTAATTGTATATCTTATTTTTGCTTTTTTAACAAATTTTGATAAACTTAGCAAAGCTTTAAGTAACTTTAATTGGTTAATTTTTCCTCTTTTATTAGTTTTTTCTTATTTTAATTATTTATCTAGATTTGCTAAGTGGCATTATTACTTAAAATTATTAAATTTTAATATAAATATAAAGTTGTCATTTTCGATATTTATGAGTGGCTTAGCTATGAGTTTAACACCCGGTAAAATGGGAGAAGTATTAAAATCTTATATGCTAAAGCAAACAAAAGGAATTGAAATTAGTAAATCTGCACCAATTGTATTGGTGGAAAGAATTACAGATTTTATATCTTTAGTTATGCTTTCTTTATTTGGTGCTTTATATTTTGATTTTGGTTTAATTGCAACAATTATTGTTGGTTTATTTTTTGCAATATTAATAGTAATTATAAGTAATAAAAAATTATCCTTAACGATAATTGATTTTATGGGTAAAATTAAATTTTTGCAAAAGCATACAAATAAAATTCACAATTCTTATGAAAGTTCGTATCTTATGCTAAAATTTAAACCCTTATTTTATATGATTTTAGTAAGTTTAGTTGCTTGGCTTTTTGAATGCTTAGGATTTTATTTTGTTTTAAGAAATTACAATATGCATGTAATATTTATATTGCCTATATTTGTGTATTCTTTTTCTACAATTATTGGATCTATAACAATGTTACCAGGTGGATTAGGTGCAACTGAAGGTAGTTTGGCATATCTATTAAACATAAATGGTTTTAGTAGTAATGAGGCTGTGGCATCCACATTTATTATAAGAACTGTAACGTTGTGGTTTGCATTAATTTTGGGAGTTATACATCTTTTTTATTTTCAAAGGGAATTTGGTGAATTAACAACAATAAATAAGCAGGAGTAAAAAAATGGCAAAATTTGAAAAAATAATTGTTCCTACAACTGGTAGTAAAATAACCATAGAAAACGATAAAATAGTAGTTCCAGATAATCCTATAATACCTTTTATAGAAGGAGATGGAACAGGACCAGATATTTGGCGCGCTTCGCAATATGTTTTTGATAATGCAGTTGAAAAAGCATATAAAGGCAAAAGAAAAATTGAATGGATGGAAGTTTATGCGGGAGAAAAAGCACTAAAAGTATATGGAGAAAACGTTTGGCTACCTGATGAAACTATAGAAGCAATAAAAGAATATATAGTTGCAATTAAAGGTCCTTTAACAACACCAGTTGGTGGTGGAATACGCAGTTTAAATGTAGCTTTAAGACAAATATTAGACTTATTTGCATGTGTAAGACCTGTTAAATATTATGATGGTACACCAAGTCCTGTAAAAAGACCTCAAGATTTGAATATCGTAATATTTAGAGAAAATACAGAAGATGTTTACGCGGGTATTGAATTCAAATCTGGTACAGAGGAAGCGGAAAAATTAATTAAATTTATTAACGAAAATTTCAATAAAAAAATTAGATTAGATAGTGGAATAGGGATAAAACCAATAAGCAAGTTTGGTACAGAAAGATTAGTTAAAAAAGCTATTGAATATGCAATAGAAAATAAAAGAAAAAGTGTAACCCTAGTGCACAAAGGGAACATAATGAAATTTACAGAAGGTAGCTTTAGAGATTGGGGATATGAAACCGCAAAAAAATATTTTAGAGAATATATTATAACTGAAGAAGAATTATGGGATAATTATAATGGCAAACAACCTGAAGATAAGATAATAATTAAAGATAGAATCGCGGATAGTATTTTTCAACAAGTATTGTTAAGACCAGCAGAATATGACATTTTAGCAACACCTAATTTAAATGGGGATTATTTATCTGATGCAACAGCAGCGCAAGTTGGTGGATTAGGAATAGCTCCAGGTGCAAATATAAGCTATCATTATGCTGTTTTTGAAGCTACACATGGAACAGCACCAAAATATGCAGGATTAGATAAAGTTAATCCGGGTAGTGTAATTTTAAGTGGTGTAATGATGTTAGAATATTTAGGTTGGAAAGAAGCCGCAGAACTTATAGAAAAAGCTATGCAAAAAACGATATCTAGCAAAGTAGTTACTTATGATTTTGCAAGATTGCTTGAAGGAGCTACAGAAGTTAGTTGCAGCCAATTTGGTAAAGAAATAGTAAAAAATATGTAAAATAAAATAAATTATATTTTAATACGTAAATTACTTGATTTTATTTAGTTCTATTATTATTTTACTATTTCATTAAAAAATAAGTTGAGGTTAACATGTCAGAAGACAACGGTTTAGGAAAAGGTTTAATAATCGGTTTTTTAACCGGTGCAGCAGTAGGGTCATTAATAGCATTGTTATTTGCTCCAAAATCTGGCAAAGAATTGCGCCAAGATATTAAAAAGAAATCTAGTGATTATATGGAAGATGCAGACGAAATGCTAGAAACAGCAAAAGAAAAAGCTAAAGTTATAATTAATGAAGGTAAAAAGAAATCTGAAGAAATTATAGCAAATGCTAAAGAAAAAATAGAAAAGTTGACAGATGAAGCTGAAAAGATAATTACAACCGCTAAAGAAAAAGCAGGTGAATTTGTTGAAGAAAGCAAAACAAAAATTGCTAAAGAGACAGATAAAATTAAAAATGCGGTAAAAGCCGGTTTAGAAACTTATAATACTGAAAAAGAAGCTTGATGCTATGGATATTTTAATAAGTGTTTTAGTAGTAATTTTATTATTAGCCGCAACAGTTTTAATAGTTTACGTTATATTATCGTTAAAAAAAACGGTTGAAAGTATAGTAAAACTTCAATCTGATTTATCTAAATTAATAGCACAAACTTTACCCGTTTTAGAAAGTTTAGAACAGGCAAGTAACAATATTAATAGATTAACAAATAATTTAGAACGTAAAATTAAAGCTGTTGATGATTTTACAGAAAACATTAAGGACAAGTTTAGTTCGATAGTGAACTTTAAAGAAAATATTGCACCGGTTAATCCGATACTAAAATTAATTAAAAATCTGTCTGCTATTCAAAAAGGTGTTTCGGCTTTTTTAAATTATCTTAAACAATAAAAGTGAATTATAAATGGAGGAAAATTGAAAGAATATCAAACCGATGCAATACGAAATATTGCTTTTGTTGGTCACGGTGGAAGCGGTAAAACTACTATATCAGAATATTTACTATATTATGCAGGAGAGACTACTAGAATTGGTAGAGTTGAAGAAGGTAATACCGTTTCCGATTATACTGCTAATGAAATAGAAAAACAATTTTCTATTGTTGCTACACCCTTAAACATTGAGTGGAATAACGTAAAATTAAATTTTATTGATACTCCTGGTTATGCAGATTTAATTGGTCAAGTGATTTCTAGCCTTCATGTAGTAGATACTGCTGTAGCTGTTATTAAAAGTGCAGAAGGTATTGAAGTAGGAACAGAAACTAATTGGGAACTTATTCAAAAAAATAAGCTTTCTACTGCTATTATAATAAATAAGGTAGATAACGAACACTCTAAATTTGAAGAAACAGTAGAAAAATGTAAAGACAAATTAACACATGATTCTACAATAATAACATTTCCAGTTAAAGAAGGTTTAAATTTTAATTCAGTTGTAGATTTAACTACAATGAAGATGTATGTTTATGATCAACCTTCTACAAAAAAATATTCAGAAACAGAAATACCAGCTGAATTAGTTGACAAAGCAAATACATTAAGAAACGAATTAATTGAAAAAATTGCAGAAACTGATGAAGATTTATTAAATAAATTTTTAGAAGAAGGCACATTAGATGATGAAAGTTTTGCAGTTGGATTAAAAAAAGCAATTATTACAAGAAGTTTAACTCCTGTATTTGCTGTTTCAGCAGCTAAAGGTGTAGGTTTAGTAAACTTTTTGAATTTCGCAATAAAATATTTCCCATCACCAGCAGATGTTGAACCTAAAAAAGGTAAAATGAAAGACACCAATACAGAAATAGCTGTTCCATGCGATCCTAATGGTGAAACATGTTTATTTGTATTCAAATCATTATCTGAACAGCATGTTGGTGAATTATCATTCTTCAAAGTTTATTCCGGTAGTGTTACTATTGGAATGGATTTGGAAAACACTTCTAAAAATAAAACTGAAAGAATGGGGCAAGTATTTATTACCAATGGTAAAACAAGAAAAGATGTAACAAGGCTTTATGCTGGAGATATTGGAGCAGTTGTTAAATTAAAAGATACACAAACTGGAAACACATTAACCTCTAAAAACTTTTTGGTAGTATTACCAGAAATTGATTTCCCAGAACCAGTTATTAGAGCAGCTGTTAAACCAAAAGCAAAAGGGGATGAAGATAAGATATCCGGTGGTTTACATACAGCTCATCAAGAGGATCCTACTTTGCAAGTACATTTTGACCCTGAACTAGGTCAAACAATTGTATCTGGTCAAGGTGAATTACAACTTGCATTAGCAGTAAAATTATTAAAAGAAAGATATAAAGTTGAAGTAGACTTAGTTGAGCCAAAAATTCCATATCGCGAAACTATTAAAGGTGTTTGCGAAAATGCGGAATACAAACATAAAAAGCAATCTGGTGGACGCGGACAATACGGACATGTTGTATTAAAATTAGAACCTAAACCAAGAGGAGAAGGTTTTGAATTTGTTGATGCCATTGTTGGTGGAGTTGTACCTGGCAGATTTATACCTGCAGTTGAAAAAGGATTAAAAGAAATAATGGCAAAAGGTATTTTAACAGGCAGTAAAGTTATAGACGTTAAAGTTACCTTACATTTCGGTTCATACCATGATGTTGACTCTGATGAAGTTTCATTTAAAATTGCAGCATCACAAGCGTTTAAAAAAGGCTTTTTGGAAGCTAAACCAGTTGTGTTAGAGCCAATTGAAAAAGTTACCATTAAAGTTCCAGAAGAATATATGGGTGATGTAATGGGTGATATTTCTTCTAGACGTGGTAAAATATTAGGTATGGACTCTATGGGCTCTTATCAAATTATTAATGCCTTAGTGCCGTTAGCAGAACTTTATAAATATGCTACATTATTAAGAAGTTTAACATCTGGTAAAGGTACATTTAGCAGTGTACACTCTCACTACGAAGAAGTACCAAAAGATGTTGAAGCAAAGATAATTGAAGAATACAAGAAAACAAAAGAAGAAGAAGCAGCTTAATTTTGTATTATATGTTTTTGATAAATGCAACCCCTCTCTCCCACTTGTTGGGTCGAGAGGGTTTGCCTTAATAATAGGAATGTTTTATGGAAAAATTATACTCGCCTTGGCGAACTCTTTATATACAATCCTTTAAAGATAAAAAAGAAGAAAATGGCTGTGTTTTTTGTAATTGTGATTTTAATAATTATTTAAATGATGAATCACAAATTGTTTATAATGGTAATACATGTTTTGTTATGTTAAATTTGTATCCTTATAATAGTGGTCATTTAATGGTTATTCCAAAACGTCATTTGAATAATATTAATGATTTAACTGATGAAGAAACTAACGAGATAATGAAATTAACAAAACTTTCTATAAATGCATTAGGTATTGTTATGAAGCCACAAGGATATAACGTTGGTGCCAATTTAGGAAAAGCCGCAGGTGCTGGTATTGATCAACATTTACATTACCACATTGTACCAAGATGGGTTGGTGATGTAAATTTTATGCCTGTAATTGGTGAAGTTAAGGTTATATCTATGGATTTACTTCAAACTAAAAGGGAACTAATTTCTGCCTTTAATGAATTAACCTCAAAATGAATAGTTTTTTACTTTCTCCTAATAGCTTTAAGGATTGTATAAATTCCGTTGATTTGACAAATTTATTGTATAACAATTTAATATTTTATAACAAAAACTTATTAAAATGGATAACATTTTACAAAAAACCGATTAGCGATGGTGGGGATGGGTTTTTAGATGTATGTAAATTCTATTTTAATTTAAGCATAAAAAAAATAAAATTAATTTCGTTAGATAATGTTTTAAAGACAATAGAAATTGGCTATGATAAAGTTAATAGAATTGTTTTTGTTGAAAGTGCAAATATTATTGGTAAAAAATCTTTAGTAAATTCAACAAAACTAAATCCATATGTTTTTACTTCTTTGCCACTTGGAATTTTATTAAATAAATTAGATAGAATAAATAGAAAGGAAAAGATAATTGACAAATGCATAATTGGAATTGGTGGTACAATTACAAGTGATATGGGGTTAGGAATGTTAATTCCTTTTAACTTAAAATTAAAACGAAACAAAAGAGATATAAAGATTATTCCCGCAAAATATATATTAGCTGATACAATTAATTATGAAAAGCCAGAACTATCGTTTGATATTGAAATTATAACCGATGTTCAAAATCCTTTATTAGGTAACGAAGGGGCAGTTTATGCATTTGGTCCTCAAAAAGGAATTAGCAATAAACATTTATCACTTTTTGAAATTGGTTTTAAGAATATTTGTAAAATTCTTAATATAAATAAAATTAATAATTTTAGCGGTGCAGGTGGTGGAATAGCTTTTGGATTACAGTATTTTTTTAATGCAAAAACTATTTCTTCAAAAGAGTTTATATTAAATAAACTTAAAATTGCAGAAATAAAAGCAGACATGGTTTTAACTGGTGAGGGAAGTTTTGATAATACAAGTTTATTGAATAAAGGAACAGCAATAATTATTAATTATGCAAATGAAATAAAAGCCAAAAAAATTTTTGTAATTACGGGTAAAAGTTCTAAAATTAAAGATGATAAATTAAATATATTATCAATAGAGGATTATTTTAAGTCTGAAGAAGAAAGTAAAAAATATATAAAATTTGGAATTAAAAAAATATCGAAACAAATAATAAATGAAATTTTAAGAGAGGAAAATGGAAAATAAATTTGAAAAAATAGAAAAGAAAATAGCACCAGAATTAGAAGAGATACTTGGTAAACCTTTTAAGGTATTAAATGATGGGTTTATAAGAGTGGTTGATTATATGGGAAATGATGAATCTATAGTTCAAGCGGCTAGAGTATCATATGGTAAAGGGACGAAAAAATTAAATGAGGATAAAAATTTAATAAGGTATTTATTACGTCATAGGCATACAACGCCGTTTGAAATGTGTGAGATAAAATTTCATGTAAGAGTACCAATGGATACCTGGAGACAATGGATTAGGCATAGAATGGCTAGCGTAAATGAATACTCCACAAGATATTCAATTGCTATAGATAGTATGCAAAGTACAGAACCTGAGAATTGGCGTTTACAAGCAAAGTGGAACAAACAGGGAAGCGAAGGCTTTATTGATGAGGAAATTGGTTTACAATTAAGTAAAGAGGAAGCCGAATTTCATACAAAAGCTAGAGAAGTATATGAAAAAAGAATTGATTTAGGTGTTGCAAGAGAACAAGCTAGAAAAGATTTGCCTCTTTCCACTTATACAGAAGCTTACTGGAAAATTGATTTACATAACTTACTTCATTTTTTAGAATTGAGAATGGATAAACATGCACAGTTTGAAATTAGAGAATATGCAAATGTAATTGGAAATGAGATTGTTAAAAGATGGGTACCTATTGCATGGCAAGCTTTTAATGATTATGTGCTAAACTCTAAAACTTTTTCTAAATATGAGTTAGAAATTATTACTGCATTGATAAATGGAGATAATCAAAAAGCGATTGAAATAGCAAAAGATATTAATTGGTTAGAATACAATGAAGAACAATTAAAGTCTAATATTGAAAGAATAGAATTTGAAAATAAACTAAACGAAATGGGCGTTAAAATACCTTGGTAAATTATTAATAAATGAAAATAATAATAATAGCAGCTGTTGCAAATAATAATATTATTGGAAAAGATGGTAAGTTACCTTGGAATATCAAAGAAGAAATAACGTTTTTTAGGAACACAACTTACGGATTTCCTGTTTTAATGGGTTATAACACATTTTTATCATTAAATAAACCTTTAGAAGGCCGTTTAAATTTAGTAATAACATCAAAAAAAAATTTATTAAATACTGAGAATGTAATTTATTTTAATGATATTAAAAGTGCAATTGATTATGCTAACGAATTAAAAACTGAAAAATTATTTATTATTGGTGGAGAAAATTTATTTAACCAAACTATATGTTTAGCTGATGAAATGATTATAAGTAAAATAAAAAAAGATTATATTGGTAATAATAAATTTCCAGAAATAGATAAAAAAAATTGGCTGATGATAAAAGAAGAAGTTAGAAATAAATTTAATATCGAATATTATAAAAGAAATTATGAAAATTAATATATTACCTGATTATATAGCAAATAAAATAGCTGCCGGCGAAGTTGTTCAAAGGCCAGAATCTGTGTTAAAGGAGTTGTTAGAAAACTCTATAGATGCCAGAGCAAATAATATTGAAGTTGTAATAAGAAATGCGGGGAAAAGCCTTGTACAAATTATAGATAATGGCGAAGGCATGACTGAAGAAGACGCAATATTAAGCATACAACGTCATGCAACTAGTAAAATTAGAACCTATGAAGATTTAGAAGCAATTAAAACTTTTGGATTTAGAGGAGAAGCATTAAGCGCAATTGCTGCTGTAAGCTTACTGGAAATTAAAACAAAAACAGTAAATGATGAATTAGGAACGATAATAAAGGTAAATGAAAATAATAATATTACTATAGAAAAGGGAGCGGCTAACGTAGGTACTTCTATATCTGTTAAAAACTTATTTTATAATACACCTGCTAGAAGGAATTTTTTAAAGAGTAATTCTACAGAATTAAAACATCTTACAGAAACTTTCAAAAAAATTTCAATTAGTCATCCAGAAATATCTTTTAAGTTTTATGTAGATGATGATTTAATTTTTGATTTACCAAAACAAAATTTAAGTGAAAGAATTGATGCAGTATTTGGAAACAAAATATTAGATTCATTAATTGAAGTAAAAGAGTTTACAGAGTACTTATCCATATATGGATATATTGCCAAGCCTACTTATCTTAGGAAAAGTAAATCTGAACAAATATTATTTTTAAATAAAAGATATGTTAATAGCAAAATAGTTAATCATGCAGTTTTTTCTGCATTTGAAAATATATTAGAAAAGGGTGATTATCCTTTTTTTATTTTATTTTTAGAAATAGACCCTTCAAAAATTGATATAAATGTTCATCCATCAAAACTTGAAGTAAAATTTGATGAAGAAAGAGATATCTATTTATTTGTAAATGCAGTTATTAAAAAAAGTATTGGTAGTTACGACTTAGTACCAAATATGAAGTTTACAGATTCTGAGCCAAATATTTCGAAAATTAACTATAATGACTATGTACCGATAAAGAAAAATGATTATTCTGATAGACCACAAAATAAATCTAATAGCAGTATTTTTAGTGAAGACGAAATTGACCGCATTTTTGGAGCAATAAGTGATGAAATTAATAATAATGTAGAAATTGGTTCTGCAAACGAGCCATTTAGTGAAAAAAAGAGCTTTGAGATATATCATCAACAAATTGATTTTAATTCTGGAAGTGAAGAAGCATCATCACCATTTATAGTTTCATTACACAATAAATATATTTTAACACAAGTAAAGTCTGGTTTAATGATTATTGACCAACACGTTGCACATGAAAGAATACTTTATGAAACTGCATTAAATTCTATAAATAAGCAAGGTTCGTTATCACAACAATTATTGTTCCCACAGTCGATTAAATTAGAACCAGGCGATTATGAGTTGGCACTAGAACTTAGAGAAAAACTATTTTCACTTGGTTTTGAAATAAAGTTTCAAAATAACTATAATATAGTAATTTATGGCTTACCTTACGAAATAAAGCCAGGTGAAGAACGGAAAATATTAATAGAAATATTAGACGAATATAGACAAAATTTACAATTAGGAAATTTAGAAGTTGTGGATAATATAGCTAAATCATTTTCTTGCAAAGCAGCTATAAAAGCTGGGGATAGATTAAGCGAGCAAGAAATGAGGGCATTAGTAGATAAGCTTTTTGCAACAAAAATGCCTTATGTTTGCCCACACGGTAGACCTATTGTTATAAAAATTCCATTATCAGAATTTGACAAACGTTTTGGAAGAACAAGCTAATACATGTAATGTTTAAAAATTATATTAAATTAATACGGTTAACACAATGGATTAAAAATATATTTATTTTTGTTCCATTGGTATTTGCAAAAAAACTTACAAATTTAGATTATTTTCAATTATCATTTTTTGCATTTTTCCAATTTTCATTAGTTAGTAGTATTGTTTATATATTCAACGATATTATAGACGTTGAAAATGACAGAGAACATCCGATAAAAAAGTTTAGACCTATTGCTGCAGGATTAGTTTCTATTAAAAATGCAATAATTATTTTAGTTTTTTTTGTAATTTTAATTATACCCGGATTTTTTTATTTTAATTTTAGTTTTTGTCTGCTCTTAATTCTTTATTTATTATTAAATACAGCATATACAATTAAGTTAAAAAACATAGTAATATTAGACATATTAACTTTAGCTTCGGGATTTGTAATTAGGATTTTAGCTGGTGCATTTGTAATTGAAGTACCTGTATCTAATTGGTTAATTTTAAGTACTTTGTTTGTTTCATTATTTTTAGCAGTTATTAAAAGAAGAAGTGAATTAGCTTATACAGCAGAAAATGAAAGAACAAGAAAAGTACTTAGAAAATATTCTCTACCATTTTTAGAGCAATTGACCACAATTACTGCTGGGGGATTAATTGTTTCTTATGCATTATATGCTGTTTCTCCAAGCACTATTCAAAATTTTCATAGTGAAAATCTTATTTTTACTATTATTTTTGTTTTATATGGTATTTTTAGATATATGTATTTAATTTATCTAAAACGTTTTGGGGAAAATCCTATTGATGCAGTAATTAAAGATTATCCCATGTTATTAAATATATTTTTATATGTTATTAGTATAATAATTATTATATATGTTATTTAAAAATAAATATATATTAGTTCTAACTTTTATTAGCTTATATGCTTGTGCTTCAACAACAAAAACTAGCTTTAACAAAAATGATATATTAGATTTGAATATAAATAGTATTTATATATGGGTTGATAAAATGCCACGAACTGTAAGTACAGATAATCTTAAATTGTCGTCTGATATAATAATAAATAAAAACACTAACTATGATTTTCAAAAAATAAAGTTATTAAAAATTATTGTTTTTCAAGAGGATAATGTTGTATACAGCTTTAAGCCTATATATAAAGAAAATCCAGCATTTAAATCTAAAAATAAAAGGAATATTATTGTATCAACATTTGAAGATACATTGTTACCAGATAATTTTGATTACAATAAATTAGTAGATGTTAAATTTATTTTTGTTGATAATAATAATTATTACGAAAAATTAATTAAAAATATTAAAATTGATGTAGTTTACTAAAATGGAAATTTATTTCTTAATTTTATTATTGATATTAAGTGGAATATTTTCTTCTACAGAAATAGCTTACATTACTGCAAATAAAATTAAAATTGAATTAAGAGCAAGAAAAAATAAATACTCTGCAAAGGTATCTAATTATTATTTAAAATATCCAGAAGTTTTTTTTACAACTATTTTAATTTCCAATAATATCGTTAATATATCTTTTGCGTCCGTTTTTTCCTATATCGCAATAGAAAAATTTAAGCTTAATGATATATATGTGTTAATGTTTTCTACTATTATATTACTGCTTTTTGGAGAGTTAATTCCTAAATACCTTGCAAGAGAATCAGCAGATAAAGTACTAAGTATGTTCATTATACCAGTTCGTTTTTTAACAATTATTTTATACCCTGTAATAAAAGGAATAACTTTCTTTGTATCATCAAAAGAAAACCAAAGTAATACTAAAAACGAGACACTTCTTCACTTATTTGATAGAGATGATATAAATGAATTAATTGAAGAGAGTACCGAAGCTGGTGTAGTAGATGAAGAACAGTCTAATATATTAAAAAATGTTGTTGAATTTGGTAACCAAAAAGTATATGAAGCAATGAAGCCAAGGACAGAAATTGTGGGTGTGGAAATAGATTCAGATATAAAAGAAGTTTATAAATTATTTATTGAGTCTGGATACTCTAAATTAATAGTTTATGAGGAAACTTTAGATGATATAAAAGGGGTTATAATAGCATATGATTTATTTAAGAGACCCAAAAATATTAAAGAAATATTGCGTCCAATAATCTTTGTACCCGAAACCAAAAAAAGTTTAGACATGCTAAATGAATTTTTGGCAAAACATGCTTCAATTGCAGTGGTTGTTGATGAATTTGGTGGAACTGCTGGAATTGTTACCGTAGAAGATATTTTAGAGGAAGTTTTAGGGGAAATAAATGATGAATTTGACTTAAACGAAGATTTTGTTTACAAACAAATTGATACGAATTCCTTTGTGATAAGTGGAAAAGCAGAAGTTGATTTACTTAACGAAAAATTTAATTTAGATATTCCAATTGGTGATTATGAAACTGTTGCAGGGTTTATAATTAGTAAGTTAAATAGAATTCCATTAAAAGGTGAAAAAGTAAAGATAGACAAGTATAATTTTCACATACTAAATTCTGACTTAAAAAGGATAATTTTAGTTAAATTAACATTGGAAAATTTAGAATTAGATTAAAAAATAAGAGGAAAAAATGAATATTTTTAATAGATTTACTAAGAACAACGAGCCAAAATCACAACAAAAATTTAGGGATTTAACTTGGCAGGAATTTCTTGAGATATTTAATAAGACCGAAAATGCAGTATTAATTGATGTGAGAACACTTGAAGAGCATCAAGAAGTTCGAATCCCTAATGCATTACTAATTGATTTTTATAAGGAAAATTTTATTGATGAAATATCTAAATTAGATAGAGAATTGGAGTACTTTGTTTATTGTAGAAGAGGAATAAGAAGTGTTAAAGCTTGTAATATTATGAATGAATTAGGCTTTAAGAAAATAACAAATTTAACAGGTGGAATTACAAATTATTATGGACCTACCGAGACTGATTTTTGAAATAATTTTTGGATAATAAATTGAAATTTGAATTATTAAAAACTGATGCAAAAAGTAAAGCTAGATTAGGAAAAATAACAACTGATCATGGAGTTATAAACACACCGATTTTTATGCCTGTAGGAACTCAAGGCAGTGTAAAGGCAATTTCCCAAAGGATATTAAGCGATGAAATAAATGCGGAAATAATATTATCTAATACATATCATCTATATTTAAGACCAACCACAGAAGTATTAGAAGCAGCTGGTGGATTACATAAATTTATAAATTGGAATAGACCTATACTTACAGATAGTGGTGGGTTCCAAATATTTAGTTTAAATGAATTGCGAAAGCTAAAACAAGATGGCGTTGAGTTTATAAGTCATTTAGATGGTAGTAAGCATTTTTTTACACCAGAAAAAGTTATTGGGATACAACGTTCAATTGGTTCTGATATTATGATGGTATTAGATGAATGCACCCCTTATCCTTGTGATTATGACTATGCTAAAAAATCTTCCGAACTAACCAGCAATTGGGCTTTGCTAAATAAAGAAGCTTTTGATAATACTAAGCCATTATATGATCATTCGCAAGCTTTGTTTGGAATAATACAAGGTAGCGTTTATAAAGATTTACGAGAAATAAGTGCTAAAGCAATTACAGCAATAGATTTTAATGGATATGCTATTGGTGGGCTTGCAGTAGGGGAACCAACTGAACAAATGTATGATATAATTAATTTTACTACTGATTTTATGCCAAACAATAAACCTAGATATTTAATGGGTGTTGGACGTCCTGAAAATATTTTAGAAGGTATTGCACGAGGTATTGACATGTTTGATTGTGTTATGCCTACAAGAAATGCCAGAAATGCATACTTATTTACTAAAAAAGGTTATTTGACAATTAGAAATGCAATTTATAAGACTGATTTTAGACCCGTTGATGATACATGTAATTGCTATACTTGTAAAAATTTTAGCAGAGCTTATTTAAGGCATTTATTTGTAGCTAAAGAAATATTAGCATTAGAATTAGCTACAATTCACAACTTAACGTTTTATTTAAATTTAATTAGAGAAGCTAGAGAACATATTAAAAATGAAACATTTACTGAATGGAAAGAATTAATAATAAAAAAAATAACAAAAAATATAAAAAATAACATGGAGGAAAAATGAACTTAATTTTTGCATTACAACAAAGCCCAAATGGTGGAGGAAGCCTAATATCTACATTAATAATGTTTGGAGCAATATTTGCTATTTTTTATTTTATGATCATTAGACCTCAACAGAAAAGAGCAAAAGAAAGAGAAGCTTTATTAAATGCACTAAAGAAAGGTGATAAAGTTATTACAAGTGGTGGATTACATGGTGTTATTGCCGGTTTAGAAGATAAAACAGTATTATTAGATTTAGGTAATAATATTAAAGTTAAAATTGAAAGAAGTGCAATTTCCACAGTATTAAGTGAAGGGAAATAATGTTTTGTTCAGTTGAAGAAGCCATAGAATTAATAAAAAATGGCGAAATTCTTATAGTTGTTGATGAAGAAGACAGGGAAAACGAAGGAGACTTTGTTTGTGCTGGTCAGTTTATTACGCCAGAAAAAGTTAATTTTATGGCAAAACATGGTAGAGGAATGATTTGTACACCTATGACTAAAGGATCTTTAGATAGATTAAATTTAGAGCTTATGGTTGGCAATAATTCCGCTTTACATGGAACACAATTTACAATAACTGTAGATGCTTTAGAAGGCACAACCACAGGTATTAGTGCCTATGATAGAGCAATAACAATAAAAAAATTATCAGACCCAAATTCTAAACCAGAGGATTTTGGTAGACCTGGTCATATATTTCCATTACTAGCAGTTGATGAAGGTGTATTACGCAGAGCAGGTCATACAGAAGCGGTTATAGACCTTTGTAAAATGGCAAATGTTTTTCCAACTGGAGTATTATGTGAGATTTTGAATGATGATGGGTCGATGGCAAGGTTAGATGATTTAATAAAAATAGCGGAAAAATTTAATCTTAAAATACTAACCGTTACTGAGCTAATTAGGTATAGAATGAAAAAAGAGAAATTAATTGAAAAAATTGAAACAATTGATTTCCCCACACATTTTGGTCAGTTTAAGCTTACTGCATATAAATCGCTACAAGATAATAAAGAGCATGTAGCTTTAATAAAAGGTGATATAACAACTAGCGAACCTGTATTAGTAAGGGTGCACTCAGAGTGTCTTACAGGTGATGTTTTTCATTCAATGCGGTGTGATTGTCATGACCAATTAATTCATTCTATTAAATTAATTGAAAAAGAAGGACGTGGTGTGTTGCTTTATATGCGTCAAGAAGGACGTGGTATAGGGTTAGGTAATAAAATTAAGGCTTATCATTTGCAAGATAAAGGGAAAGATACAGTTGAAGCAAATTTAGAATTAGGATTTAAAGCTGATTTGCGTGATTATGGAATTGGTGCTCAGATTTTGCACGATTTAGGGATTGTTAAAATTAAATTGCTTACCAATAATCCTAAAAAGATTATTGGATTGAAAGGATATGGTATTGAAATAGTAGAAAGGATTCCGATTGAAATTTTGCCTAATGAAAAAAATAAACGATATCTTAAAACTAAACGAGATAAGTTAGGGCATTTTATCTTAAACAAAGAATTTAAAGAAGAGGTATAAGTGAAAGAATTAGGAATAAAAAGTAATTTTTTAGCAATAGAAAAAGAATATTCTAATTTAGAAAATTCTAAAATTGTTATTATTTCTGCTCCTTATGAAAAAACTGTTAGCTATGGAAAAGGAACTGCAAAAGGTCCAAAATCATTAATAGCAGCTTCCCATTATGTTGAATTTTATGATGAAGAAATTGATAGAGAGCTTTGTTTTGAAAAGGGGATTTGTACTTTAGAAGAACTAAATTTTGAAAACCTTAGTCCTAAAAAGTCATTAGATTTAATTTATAAAGCTACTAAAGAAATGATAGAATTAGGAAAGTTTGTTATAGTTTTGGGTGGCGAGCATTCAATTAGCTCTGCACCAATAAAAGCACACTTAGAACATTATAAAGATATTAGTATTCTGCAGTTTGATGCTCACTCTGATTTGCGAGATTCATATCAAGGTTCTAAATACTCCCATGCTTCTGTTATGGCACGAGTTGCAGAAATGACTAAAGACATTACACAAGTTGGAATAAGAGCTCAAGCAATTGAGGAAAGCAAATTTATAAAAGAAAACGGTATTAAAACTTTTTACATGCGAGATATTAGAACGGGTAAATATGCAGATTGGCAAAGTGAAGTGCTTAACACACTAAAACAAAACGTATATATTACTTTTGATGTTGATGGATTAGACCCCGCCATAATACCAGGCACGGGCACACCCGAACCAGGTGGTTTAATGTGGGATGAAACTATGAATTTATTGCATTTAATCGGTAAAAATCGTAATATTATTGGATTAGATGTTGTTGAATTGGCACCCAGTAAAAAAGATGAAATGAGTAGTTTTAATGCTGCTAAATTAACTTATAAACTGCTAAATTATGCTTTCTTAAATAAATAGAGTAAAAAGATGAAAAAGATAATATTATTTTTAATAATTTTTGCAGTTTCAGTAATTGCTCAAGATAAAATTTATGTAGCTGATATCCATAATGAAATAGATTTAGGATTAGCACCATACATAAAAAGAGTTATTAAAGAAGCTGAAAGTAATAATGCAAAATATATTATCTTTGATATTAATACATTTGGCGGCAGGGTAGATGCCGCCACAGAAATAAAAGATGCTATTTTGGATAGTAAAGTTAAGACAGTAGCATTTATTAATAAACGAGCAATATCAGCTGGTGCATTAATTGCTCTTTCTTGCGATAAAATAATAATGACAAAAGGTTCTTCTATTGGTGCTAGCACTGTAGTTAATGAAACAGGACAAAAAGTTTCGGAAAAATATCAATCTTATATGCGAGCAGAAATGCGTTCAACAGCTGAAAGAACCGGCAGAAGAACTGATATAGCAGAAGGTATGGTTGATGAAAGAGTTTTTGTTAAAGATATTTCTGATGATAGCACTAAATTAATAACTTTAACTTACCAAGAAGCACGTAAAGTTGGATATGCGGATACAGTGTTATCTAACATTAATGAAGTTATAAATTATTTAGATGCAAATGGTGCGAGCGTTGTTTATAATGAGAGCAATTGGGCGGAGGATTTTGTGAGATTTCTTAATAATCCAATTATATCTTCTTTATTGATTATGATAGGATTAGTTGGATTATTTACAGAAATTAAAACCCCAGGTTGGGGCTTGCCAGGCACCGCAGGTGTAATTGCTTTAATATTGTTTTTTGGTAGCGGATATATTCTAAATATTGCTAGTGCTTTTGAGATAATTTTATTTGTTGTTGGAATAATTTTTATAATAGCAGAAATATTTTTCATCCCAGGTTTTGGAATTTTTGGAATATTAGGAATTATTTTTGTTATTGGGTCTTTATTTTTAGGCTTAATAGGGGATTTCCCAACAGTTGATAGTAATATGTTATCAAATGCATTAATTCAACTTGCTGCTACGTTTGTTTTAACAGGGATTGTTATTGCAATATTATTAAAATATCTACCAAAAACTTCTGTTCTAAATAATTTAGTTTTAACTGATGCAATAGATGTTAAAGTAGATTACACATCTTCAATACCTGATAACTCGCATCTTATAAATAAAGAGGGAATTAGCTTAACGGACCTAAGACCATCTGGTACTGTAATAATTGATGGGAAAAGATACGACGTAGTGGCAGATAATGAATATATTAATCACAATAGAAAAATAAAAGTTGTTAAAGTTGAAGGCATGCGAATAGTTGTTGCAGAAATTAAAGAATAAACATTAACTAAACCATTTTTCTATATAAAGTTTATCAATATTGGGCTCATTATAGTGATAAAATTCATTTGTAGATAATGAATATGTATAATCATTAGCCCAAGATTTCCCAAATTCAATTATCTGTTTAATTGCATCTATTATGTAATATAATTCATTATTTGTCATAGTAGGATGTAAAGATAATCTAACCCAGCCTGGTTTTTCTGAAAGATCACCTCTGTTAATTTTGTCTGTAATTCTCTTTGAGCGACTTGGATCTACATGCAATAAATAATGTCCATATGTACCAGCACATGAACACCCCCCTCGCATTTGAATTCCAAATCTATCATTTAAAATTTTGCAAATTAAATTATAGTGTAAATCTTCTACGTAAAAAGATATTATCCCCAACCTATGTTCTTCATTTTGTGCTAAAATATGTAATTTAGGTATTTGTTTTAGTTCCTTAAAAGTTATTTTTAATAATTCGTCTTCACGTTGTAAAATATTACTAACGCCCATCTGTTCCTTTAATTTAATAGCTAAAGCAGTTTTTATAGATTGTAAAAAACCGGGTGTGCCACCATCTTCTCTTGTTTCTATATCGTTAACAAATTTATATTCACCCCAAGGATTCGTCCAATCTACAGTCCCTCCACCAGGATGATCTGGAACATTACGATTGTATAATTTTTTATCAAATATTAAGACACCCGAAGTACCAGGTCCACCTAAAAACTTATGTGGGGAAAAAAACACAGCATCTAATTTTTCTAATGGGTCTTCAGGATGCATATTTATATCAACATATGGAGCAGCAGCTGCAAAATCTACAAAGCAATATCCATTGTGTTTATGAATAATTTTAGCCATTTTATGATAATCTGGTTGAATACCTGTAACATTTGATGCTGCTGTAAAGGAACCAATTTTAAGAGTTCGATTTTTATATTTATTTAGTAAATCTTCAAAATAGTCATAGTCAACTAATCCTTCATCAGTTGGTTTAATAACTTCTACATCTGCAATAGATTCTAACCAAGATGTATGATTAGAGTGATGTTCCATATGGGTTATAAAAACTACTGGACGGTCATTATCTGGAATTTTAGTATATTTCGATAGCTGTTCACAAACCTTTAATCCTAATATTCTTTGAAATTTATTAACTACAGCAGTCATTCCAAAGCCTGCATTTATTATAACATCATTATCATTTGCATTACAATGCTTTTTAATAATAGAATGTGCTAAATGATAAGAGCGTGTCATTAGTTTGCCCGTAAAGCTTGTTTCAGAGTGAGTATTACCAACATAAGGTGCAAAATCGGTTACTAGTTTATCTTCAATAGGTTTATAAAGTCTACCACTAGCAACCCAATCCGCATAAATTAATTTTTTTTCTCCAAATGGGGTTATAACACTATTATTTATACCTATAATGTTTTTTCTAAAATCTTCGAAATATTTTTCTATCTCAGTCATATTAATTTGTTATATTTTTTATCCAATTTGTTATTTGTTCTAAAAAACCGGGTATATAATTTTTATCAAGTTCTGCATATTCATTAGGGCTTCCAGTATTTGCAAGTTGAAATAGGTGATTAGCATTTTCAAAAAATAAAGTTGTTACATTTTTATTACCATTTTGCTTTAAAAAAGCTTCTATAATTTTGCCATTTTGTGCATAATCAACTTGTTTATCTTTGCCACCATAAACCAATAAAATAGGACATTTTATATTTTGCAAGGTTGGTAGTGGATCGTAATTAATAAAAAACTTAAACCAATTGTTATTAAATTGTTGTAATCTGAAATCAACTAATGAGTTTATAAAACTGTCTTTATCTTTAATTGAAGCCTTTTGTTCAGCAGTCATAAGGTTATATTCATCTAATACTTGATTGTATAACTCTTCTTTAAGGGAATTTAAATTATTCTCTTTCAAAATATTCAATAACCTATTAAGTTTAATAATTGCCTGGTCAATGTCTTCTTCTTTTGCATTATTAGCTTTCATTATTAATTCGGTTTGTTTAATAATAATCTCTAATCCATTAACACCAGGAACAGCAACTAAAATAACAAAAGCAACATTATTTAATTCTGAAGCAGCAATTGGCGCTATAATTCCTCCTTCAGAATGTCCATAAAAACCTATTTTTTTTGGATTAACAAAAGGAAATGTTTTTAAGTAATTATAAGCTGCAACCATATCCTTTGCAAAATCTTCAGAGGTGGACTCACTAACTGAACCTGTTGAACCACCAACACCTCTATCATTACATCTCAAAACAACTATATTATTGTTAGTTAAATAATCAGCTAATACCTCAAAAAGTTTAAACCCAAATACTTCAGAATCTTTATTTTGGGCACCCGAACCATTAATTAAAATTACAGCAGGTAAATTATTTTTATCTTTAGGATATGATAATGTACCGGTAATTTTAATATTTTCATTATTAAAGGAAATATCTATTTCTTCAAAATTTTTCTGTCTACTATCTAAAATTTTAACTGGTTTAATAGATTTTTTGAAGATGAAATAACCGCTAAAAGACATCTGAGAAAATTCACCTTTAATTGAATCCCCATAAACTTTACCCTTAAAATAACCAGTGTTTGGAGGAGGCAATATTTCAAATGAAATGTTATCATCCTGGAGTTTAAAATTATTAACAGGAATATTTTTAGCACCTTGAGATGGTATATTTATAATAGCAAATGAAGAATCAGAGTTAATAAATTCTAATTCTAATGTAATTTTTTGACCTAAAATATTTACATAACCTAAATAAAAACCCTCTACCTTAGATTGGGGTAGAATAATAGAAAAACTATATAAAAATAGCAAAATTAATAGTAAATATTTCATTTATTTACCACTAAACTTAAAGCCTTTAATTGGGTCTCGAAGCGAAAGAACAGGGCAAGGAGCTTTTCGAACAACTTTTTCTGCCGTGCTACCAAACAATAGATGCTCTACACCAGTGTGACCATGAGTTGCGATAATTATTAAATCGGCGTCAATTTCTGCTGCTGTTTCAATTATTTCTATAAAAGGTTTTCCGGATTTAATTATAATTTCATTTTCGGCGTTTTCACCAAAAATTTCAGAAACTAAAACATTAAGCTCTTCTTTAGCTTTGTCTTGTACATCAAACTCAAAGTTAGGAATAGCAACTTGACCTAAACTAAAATCGGAGGGATAAACAAGAGGTTCAATAACATAGATTACAGAAACTTTTGCATTAAAAAATTTAGCAAAATCTGCGGCATACTTTAATGCATTTTTTGAATAATCTGAGAAATCAATCGGCACTAAAATTTTTTTTATCATTTCCATTTTCTTTGTCCTCCCTTTTAATTTTTGAAAAATAAAGATTAAAAAAATCTTCGTTCATATTTTTTAGTCTAGTAGCTAAAACAGAACTAATACCTTTTAGAATTTTCACTCCACGATCTGGGTATTTATTAATAAATTCATCCAAGTCATTTTTAAATAAAACGGCTAATTTAGATTCTTTTGCAGCTAAAGCGCTTGCGGTTCTACTATCTTCACCAAGTAAAGCAATTTCCCCAAAAAAATCACCTACAAAAAGTTCTGCTAATTTATATTTATTGTTTCCATCATTAAGTATAATATCAACTTGTCCATCTAAAACAAAAAACAAAGCTAAACCTGGGTCACCCTTTAAGAAAATGTATTCACCCGCTTGGTAAATTCTTTGATTTACTGTTTTAATAATAAAATCTAATTCTTTTTCAGATAGCTCACTAAAAATAGGGCTAGTTTGAAGAATTTTTACTAAACTATCTTTTTGTTGCGTAGTTTTAAATAAATTAGACCAAAAGCTACTTTTTTTAACCGTTTGACTATTCATAATTAAATCCTAATAAAAAATTCCGGATTCAGCAACACGCCAAATTTTTTGGCATGGAAATTTATTTTCGTATAATGCACGACCTATAATTACAGAATCAACACCAACTGAGCTTAAACTTTGAACATCAGCAAGGTCTTTATAACATGAAACACCGCCAGAGTGAGTAATTTTTAATTTAGAAGACAAAGCAATATTTTTTGATAATTCTAAATTTGGACCATTAAGCATCCCATTTCTAGAAACATCGGTAACTACAATTCTTTCTACGCCATAAGATGCCAAAAGTTTTGCATATTCAATTGGTTCAATACCTGTATCAACAGATCTTCCCCTTACAATAACTTTGTTATTAACCACATCAATTGCTGCAGCAACTTTTTTACTTCCAAAATGTTCTAAAATATTAATAAACTCTTTAGGATTAAGAAAAGCTAAAGAACCAATAACTAATCTAAAAATACCCAAATCGAATGCGCGTTTTGCATCATCAAGGTTTTTAATACCACCGCCAAGTTCAATGGGAACGATAACAGAATTACATATTTCTTTTATTATATCATGATTAATGGTTGAATTTTCATGAATAGCATCAAAATCTACAATATGAATACATTTAGCGTTTTCAGCACGCCAAATTAAAGCCATTTCTAAAGGGTCGTTGTCATATTCCTTTACATTAAGTTCTGGAATGCCTTGAACAACACGTACTGTTTTTCTCTTAGATATATCAATCGAAGGTATTACTAATAGTTTATTCATTGAAATCTATAATTCCATTTTTTTTAATTGTTTTACGAGAAATTATTAATTTTTGGATTTCACTTGTTCCTTCAAAAATTCTTAAAACTCTAGCATCTCTGTAATATCTTTCAATAGGTAAATCTCTAGAAAACCCCATACCGCCATGAATTTGTAATGCAATATCAGCAACTTCTGAAACAGCTTCTGAGCAGAAAAGTTTAACAATAGCAGCTTCTTGAGAAACATCTTTACCAAGCTCGTAATTTTTAGCTGCACGATAAATCATACTTTCCATAGCGTAAATTTTAGATGTCATTTCCGAAATCATAAATTGTATAGACTGAAATTTAATAATACTTTGACCAAATTGGAAACGATTTTTTGCATAATCAACAGAAAGTTTCAATAATTCTTTAGCTGCACCAAGTGAACAAGCACCAACTCCAAGCCTTCCAGCATCCAAAACACGCATTGCTATTAAAAAACCTCGTCCTTCTTCACCAATCATGTTTTCTTTTGGTACTACAACATTATCAAAGTGAACTGCATTAGTAACACTTCCTCTTATTCCTAATTTTTTTTCTTTTGGTCCTATACTAATACCGGGGAAATCTTTTTCTACAACAAAACCTGTTATCCCTTTTTTAGTTCTTGCATAAACAGCAAAAACATCTGCAATACCCGCATTAGTAATCCATAATTTTTCGCCATTTATAATCCAATTTTTACCATCAAACTCTGCAGAGGTGCTTAAGTTAAAAGTATCGCTTCCAGCAGATGGCTCCGTTAATGCAAAAGAAGCTATTTTGTTACCAGCTGTTAAATCTGGCATATATTTTTGCTTTAATTCTTCGCTTCCTCCTAAATATATAGAGTTAATTCCCAATGATTGATGAGCACCAATAAAAGTAGCTGTTGAACCACAACCGCGTGTTACTTCTTCTTGAGCTATACAGAAACCAATTTCACCATATCCAAAACCGCCATATTTTTCTGGAAACGCTGTACCTAATAATCCCATATTTGCAATTTTTTCAATTAATTCTCGTGGTATTTCTTCCTTTTCATCAATTAAAGGTGCTAAAGGTCTTATTTCCTTGTCAGTAAAATCTTTAACAATTTTTCTTAATTCATTTTCAGATTCATTAAAAGAAAAATCCATATTTAATCCTTATTAAATGTCACAAAAAACTAATAAAATTATATATACTAAAATATATAAAGTATGAAAATATTAAAAAAAATTGTTATTTTTATAATTGATTTTTTTTATATTAAATACATGAAGCTAAATTTTGGTATAATTCTTCCTGATAATGAAACAATAAAAGTTTCTACATATGGAAATAATCCTGATGAATATAAATATCATTTAATATATGTTCATGGGTTTAAGGGTTTTAAAGATTGGGGATTTATTCCATATATGGCTAATTATTTCGAAAAACTTGGAATTTTTACTATTACCTTTAATTTTTCTTTTAATGGAATAGGTGATAAGGAAGATGAGTTTACCGAAATGGATAAATTTGCTAAAAATACATTTAGTAGAGAAGTTTTTGAGCTAAATTATTTATTAGAAAAATATAACGAAGGTGTTTTTGGTAAATTTAGTTTAAAGCAGTTGACATTATTAGGACATAGTAGAGGTGGTGCAATATCAATATTTTGTGCACATAATCCACTTGTAAATAAAATTGCATTATGGGCTTCTATTGCAAAATTAGATAGATATACTGAAAGGCAGAAGCTACAATGGAAAAAAGATGGTTATGTTGAAGTACTTAATACTAGAACAAATCAGGTGTTTAAGTTAAATGTTAGCCTTTTAGAAGATATAGAAAAAAATAAAGATGATAAATTAAGTATTCAAAAAGCACTTAGTAATTTAAATAAACCAATACTTATTGCTCATGGTAGCAATGATCTAACAGTTCCCTTAGAAGAAAGCTATAAACTTTATGATATGACAAATAAAAATTATAGTAAACATTTAATTATTGATAAAGCAAGTCATACATTTGATATAAATCATCCTTTTAATGGAAGCAATCCTAAATTTGATTTTTTATTAAACGAAACATACAACTTTATAACTAATTAGGTACAAAAATGGGATTAAAAAATTATTTGTTTATTTTAGTATTTATTGCTGCCTTTGGTTTTTTATACTATAGCCTTAAAGTAAAATTAGCTATGTTAAAACTTGGGAAAGGGGAGAATAGATTTGATAATATTTCTGAAAGAATAAAAAATGTGTTGTTAGTTGCTTTTGGACAATCAAAATTACTTAGATATAAAATTGCTGGTACTTTACACTTTTTTATATTTTGGGGCTTTATGCTTTTTATTTTTGCTGTTTTAGAAACAATAGTTCAAGGTTTTTATTCAAATTTTTCGTTAGAATTTCTAGGACCATTATTTACTTTAATAACATTTACACATGATGCATTTGGTGTATTAGTATTAATTGCTGTTTTAACTTCATTATTTAGAAGATATGTTCTAAATATAAAACGATTGGATGTTGATAAAGCTGGGAAAATTGACGCAGCATTTATTTTAATAATGATTATGATTGTTGTAATAACAATGTTTGGTCAAAATATATCCAATTTTATTATACATGACTATAAATTAAGTAATTATGAATATAGACCAATAACAGAATTTTTAGCAAACGTATTTTTTAGTAAAGCAAACATTGCAACAGCACAATTAAGTTATGAAATATTTTGGTGGGCACACATTTTAACAATCTTTACATTTATGAATTTCTTGCCTTATTCAAAACATTTCCATGTAATAACATCTATTCCAAACGTATACTTTGGCAAGACTGGGGACAGGAAATATGCCCTTAAAAAATTAGATTTAGAAGAAGAGACCGATATATTTGGTGTTGCAGATATAGACCATTTTACATGGAAACATTTACTAGATGGTTTTGCTTGTACAGAGTGTGGAAGATGCACAGCAGCTTGCCCAGCAAATAATACTGGTAAAGCACTTTCTCCAAGAAAAATTATTGTTGATATACGACATAGAACAGAAGAAAAAAGTAAAGAATTATTAAAAAATAATAAAAATGAGGAAATATTAAATAAAACCTTAGTTCATAATTACATAAGTGATGAAGAATTATGGGCATGTACAACTTGCGGAGCTTGTGTTCAGGAGTGCCCAGTTATGATTGAACATGTTGATGCTATAGTTGATATGCGAAGGAATTTAACACTTACAGAATCTGAATTTCCAAGTGAAATGAATAACTTATTTAAAAATTTAGAAAATAATTTTTCACCATGGCAAGTTAATCCATCTGATAGAGCAAAGTGGGCAGAAGGTTTAGATATTAAAACAATGGCAGAAGATTCTAATGCCGAATATTTATTTTGGGTTGGATGTGCTGGTTCTTATGATTTGCGAGCGCAAAAAGTATCTGTTGCATTTGCCAAAATTATGCAAAAAGCGGGTATTGATTTTAGAATTTTAGGTGAAGAAGAAAAATGTAATGGGGATGTTGCGAGACGACTTGGGAATGAATATTTAGCACAGATGCTTATTCAAGAAAATGTTGAAACATTAAATAATTACAATGTTAAAAAAATTGTTACTACTTGTCCTCATTGTTTTAATTCTATTAAAAATGAATTTCCAGATTTTGGTGGAAAGTTTGAAGTAATTCATCATACAGAATTAATTGAAAAATTATTAGCAGAAGGTAAAATTAAGGTTAAAGATGAAACTTTAGCAAAGTCTATAACTTTCCATGATTCATGTTACTTAGGTAGATATAATGATATATATGATGCACCAAGAGAAGTACTTAAAAATGTAAACGGATTAAATTTATTGGAAATGGAACGCAATAAGGATAGAGGTTTTTGCTGTGGTGCTGGTGGCGGAAGAATGTTTTTAGAAGAAACCGTTGGTGAAAGAGTAAATGAAAACAGAACAAAAGAAGCATTAGAGACTGGTGCTGAAGTTATAGCCTCTGCATGTCCATTTTGTATGACAATGTTTACAGATGGATTAAAAACATTTGATAAAAACGAAAGTGTAGAAGTAAAAGATGTGGCAGAAATAATTTACGAAAACTTAATTTAATAAATATAAGGAATAACAAAATGAGTGAAAAATATAATCAATTAATCGAATTGGTTAATAGTTTACATACTGATGTAGAAAAATTTTATGTAAAAGGTAGTGCAGTAGCGGGCACAAGATTAAGAAAGGGCTTAAACGAAATACGTACTTTAGCCAAAGAAATGCGTGATGAAATTCAAGAAATTAAAGCCCAAAAAAAAGAGAACAAATAAATAATTTATAATTTTATTTGAAAAGTTCTGTAAGCAATTACAGAACTTTTTATATTTTTTTTAATATGAACATTGTAATTAACAAAATACTTTTTTTAAAGTTATTTTCTATTATATTTTTTTTAAATAATATTTCATTAAAAGAAAATAATGAAATAAAAACATCTTTTATAAATGTAGTTTTTGTTGGAGATCTTATGTGCCATATGCCACAGGTTGAGGCAGCAAAAATTACATCTGCAAAAGATAGTTTTAATTTTTTTGAATCATTTAATTTTGTAAAACCTTTTATTTCACAAGCTGATATTGCTTTAGGAAACTTAGAAACTGTTATTGGTGGAAAAGAATTAACATATACAGGTTACCCAAATTTTAACAGTCCTTTCGATTATCTTCGAGCCATTAAGGAAGCCGGTTTTGATTTTTTAGTTGCAAGCAATAATCACTCTATGGATAGAGGAAAAGTTGGAATTATAAAAACTATAGATGCACTAAATTCACTTAGTTTAGGATATACAGGAATATTTAACTCTGATAAAGATAGAGATTCTATTAGGATAGTTACGATAAAAGATATAAGTATTGCAGTTTTATCTTATTCCTATGGGTTAAATGGTAGAATTTTACCTGAAAAGGATAAATATTTAGTAAATTTAATTGATACAACAATTATAAAAACAGATATTTTAAAGGCAAAAGAAAAAAATGTAGATATAATATTAACATATTTTCATTTTGGAGATGAATATATCAGATTACCAAATAAATTTCAAAATGATGTTGTAGATTTTTCAATTAAATATGGTGCAGATATTGTTATAGGAAGTCACCCGCATGTGCTACAACCGATTAAAAAGTTTAAGGGAAATCATAATTTAGATACTGGATTTGTTGCATATAGTTTGGGTAATTTTATTTCTGGTCAAAGAAAAAGGTACACAGATTGTGGAATTATTTTAGGCTTTAATATTGTTAAACATGATGGAAAGTTAAAATTAACTAGTATAGAAGGTATCCCAACTTGGGTATATAATGGATATATTGATAATAAAAAAAATTTTTACATTTTAAAGAACTCTAATGATATTGATAAAAAATATAGTTTTTTAAATAACAATGATATTTTTAAAGCAAAACAAGCTTTAGAAGATACAAAATATATAATGAATTATTATAAAAGTGAAATAAATATTAAAACAGAATAAAGAATTAAAATGAATAAAAAAGCATCGCTTGGAATTGTGTTTTTTACAGTTTTTATTGACTTGTTAGGCTTTGGTATACTTATTCCTATATTACCTTTATTTGCAAGCCAAAAATTAAATATTTCGGATTTTCAAATAGGAATTGTAATTGCTTCATTTTCGTTTATCCAATTTTTATTTAATCCAATATTAGGTAAACTATCTGATAGAATTGGCAGAAGACCATTAATTGTTTACACTTTATTAATTACCTCTATTAGCTATTTTATTTTTACATTTGCAACCAGTTTTTGGATATTACTATTATCACGTGTTTTGGCAGGATTTGGCGGTAGTAATATTGGTGTTGCTCAAGCTTATATAGCAGACATAACGACAAAACAAGAAAGAGCAAAAGGAATGGGTTTAATTGGAGCGGCATTTGGTCTTGGGTTTTTATTCGGTCCGATGATAGGCGGTATTTTATCTCAATATGGATATGAATATGCCGGTTACGGTAGCTCTATTTTCTCTTTTACAGCATTTTTGTTCTCTTTTTTCTTCTTACCAGAATCTAAAAAAGAAAATATTAAATATGATAATAGTAAGCTAAAAATATTAGATTTAAAATTTGCTGCTGAAACCCTAAAAATACCTTTTACGGGTATGCTTATAACCATGTTTTTTTTAATAGTTTTTTCTATGGCAAATATCTATGGTACATTTCCAATAATAGGGTCAAAGTATTATCATTTTTCCAATAAAGAAATTACAATATTGTATGTAATTATGGGTTTAATTGGTGCTATTATACAGGGTGGATTAATGAAATACTTATCAACTAAAATAAAAGATAAAAATCTAGTTGTTTTCGGTATGATAGTACTATCTTTAGGCTTAGGTTTTATTCCATACAGCATTAATTTTTATGGTTTAATTGTAAGCATTTCTATGCTTTCAATTGGTAGCGGTATATTACAACCGGTGATATTAAGTATGATTTCCAAATATAGCCCAGAACATAACCAAGGGGCAACATTAGGATTTAGTCAATCTTTATCTGCATTAGGAAGGGTATTGGGTCCTCTTTGGGGTGGTTTTTCATATGATTATCTTGGTTTTAGATCTCCATTTTTAACAGGAGCTATAATAACTTTAATTACATTATTAATTAGTTTTAAAATGTTAAACAATTTAGAAAGTAAATTTGCAGTAAAATGATTAATATTAATAAAAATATACAATTAAAAGACGCTTTATTATTAGCTCCTATGGAGGATGTTACTAATTTAGCTTTTAGAAGATTGTGCAAGGAATTGGGTGCAGATATAGTTTATACAGAGTTTGTAAACTCTGAAGGATTAATTAGGAATAATAAAAAAACAGAAGAAAAGCTAAGAATTAAGGATTATGAAAGACCTGTAGGAATACAGATTTATGGTGAAAATATAGAAAGTATGGTAAAAGCAGCTATAATGGCTGAAGAAGAAAATCCAGATTTAATAGATATAAATGCTGGTTGTTGGGTTAAAAAAGTATGCAATAGGGGTGCTGGGGCAGGATTGTTAAGAGATCCAGAATATATGCAAAAAATGGCAGAAGAAATTGTTAAAAACGTTAAGTTGCCAGTTACAGTTAAAACACGTATTGGTTGGGATGATAATAGCATTGTTATTTTAGAAGTAGCAAAAAGGCTTGAAGATGCAGGCATAAAGGCTTTAACAGTGCACTGTAGAACCCGTGCGCAAGGACATGCCGGTGATGCAGATTATTCATGGATACCAAAAATTAAAGAGGTAGTTAAAATTCCTGTTATTGTTAATGGAGGCATTTTTACAGCTCAAGATGTACTTGATGTTATTAAAAATTATAATCCAGATGGTGTGATGATTGCCAGAGGTGCAATAGAGCATCCTTGGATTTTTACAGAAGCAAAAGAACTATTGCAAGATAATAAGATAACCACCAAAATAACTCCAGATGTTAGAATTAATACTGCGTTAAGACATTTAAAATATGAAATTGAAATAAGAGAAGAGAGACGTGCTGTTATTCCATTTAGAAAGTTTTATACAGGGTATTTAAAGGGTTTACCAAATAGCGCAAAAGTGCGTCAAGAAATTATGAGGGTTGAAGACTATGCGGGTGTAGAAGCTATTCTTTTAAGTTATTTAGATGAACTAATAAAAAATTCCCCTGAATTATTTACAATATAATTTAATGAACGCATTTAAGTTTGCTAAATATTATTCTTATATCTGTGTTCCAATTACATTTACTTTATTTATTTTTTTGTATTTAAATTACTCTAAATCTAATAATAGTATAGAGGGCATAATATTATCCATTCTTTTTACATTTGTTTTTCCTTTAATAATTTTTCTATATTTCAAAAAGAATGGTTTTATTAAAGATTATGACGCATCAATAAAGGAAGAACGTACTAAATTATATATTTATGGTATAATTTTAACTTTACTTGGTTTTGCTTTTTCTAACTTTTTTAAATTAAATAATAATTTTACTTATCTTTGGTTGATTTATGCAATAAATACAATTCTATTAATATTTATTAATAAATATTGGAAAATTAGTGCACATTTAATTGGTATTTCTGCACCTTTGGCTGTATTGGTTTATTATAATAGTATTTATACTTTTATATTAATTCCATTAGCCGCTATTTTAGCTTGGGCAAGGTTATATTTAAAAATGCACACAAAACTACAAATTTTTGCGGGATTTTTATTTGGTTTTTTATTAACTTTAATTCAATTAAATTTATTAATTTTTAGATAACTATGTTAGATGAAGAAAGACTTATAGAATTATTAAATCAAACAGCTACTTTATTAGAGTTTTTTGATGAAAATAAGTTTAAAATTAATGCTTACTTAAAAGCAGCAGAAATAATTGAATCCTATAATGGTAAATTTTTTGAACTTTACAACTCTGGGCAGTATAAAAATATTCCTGGAATTGGTAAAGGAATGCAAGAATTTATTAAAGAATTTGATGAAACTAACACTAATAAAGTATATGAAGAATTGCTATCTAAAGCTCCAAAAGATTTTTTTGAAATGCTTAAGATTCGTGGATTAGGTGTTAAAAGAATAAAAATAATTTACAATACATTTAATATAAATACTATTAGTGAATTAGAGAATGCATGTTTAGAAAATAAATTAACACAGATTAAAGGTATAACAGAAAAATTTTGTAAAGATGTTATTAGTGAAATAGAGAGAATTAAAAGAGATAAAAACAAATTATTACTAAGCAAAGCTGAAAAAATTGCTGAACAATTTGAAGAAGAATTTTTAAATAAATTTAATAATTACAAAATAATTAGAACAGGTGAATTAAGAAGAATTTCTGAAGTGATTAGTAATTTAGAGTTTATTGTAGTAACAGATGATATTAAATTGTTTTACAGTGAATTAAGAAATTACTTTGATGTATATAAAAATGAAGAATTGGATAGTTATTATAAAATTGAACTTAATTTTAATAATAAATTTCCTATTACAATTTATGTTGTATTAGATGAATACAATTTAATTAAACAAAATTTTTTACTAACTGGTTCAAACGAGTTTTTAACAAATTTAGATTTAAGTAAAATAACAAATTACCATAGTGAAAAAGAAATTTTTAAGCAGTTAAATTTAACTTATCTAATCCCAACACAAAGGGAAATAGAAAATTTGTTATACTTAGATAAATTAAGTTTTAATAATACATTAAGTTTAAATGATATAAATAGCTTAATGCATTTCCACACTACTTGGAGTGACGGAATAGCAAGTATTGAAGAGATGTGCGAAAATGCAATTAAAAATAAATTATCTTATTTTATCGTATCAGACCATAGCAAAACAGCAATTTATGCAAATGGATTAACAGAAAATAGGGTAATTGCTCAAGCAGAAGAGATTGAAGTATTAAGAAAAGATAAGTCATTAAATATATTTCATGGTATAGAAAGCGATATATTGCCAGATGGTAATTTAGATTACGATAATGATTATTTAAGTATGTTTAATTTTGTGATTGCATCTATTCATAGCAAATTTGATTTAAGCAAAGAAGAAATGACAAATCGAATAATTAAAGCAATAGAAAATCCTAACACAGATGTTATAGGGCATGTTAGTGGAAGAATTCTTTTGCGTAGAAAGCCATACGAAATTGATATTGAGAAAATACTTGATGCATGTGCAATAAATAATGTTGCAATAGAAATTAATTCTTCACCATCAAGATTAGATTTAGATAGAAAATATATTTATTATGCAAGAGACAAGGGAGTAAAGTTTTGCATAAATCCAGATGCTCACTCCATTGGTGAAATTGGAGTTTTAAAATATGGAGTAAAAATTGCCGAAAAAGCAGGTGTTACAAAACAAGAAGTTATAAATTGTATGGAAATTGACGAATTTATTAATTATATTAATAGAAAAGTTAAACGAAATGTTAGATGGAGTAAAAATGGACTTGAAAGAATTAATTAGAAGTATACCAGATTTTCCTAAAAAGGGAATAGTTTTTAGAGATATTACAACATTGCTAAATGATCCACAAGGTCTTAAAGAAGCAATTAATAGACTATATGAATTTGCAAAGGATAAACAAATTACTAAAGTAGTGGGTATTGAATCAAGAGGCTTTATTTTAGGAGGGGCTTTAGCTGAAAAATTAGGTGCTGTATTTGTTCCAATAAGGAAGCCGGGTAAATTACCTGCTGCTACAATAAGTGAGAGCTATTTTTTAGAATATGGCACAGATTCAATTGAAATTCATAAAGATGCTATTAAACCAGGGGATAGAGTTTTATTGCATGATGATTTACTTGCAACTGGTGGCACAATGAAAGCTGCATGTAATCTTGTTGAAAAATTAGGCGCTGAAATAGTTCAAATATCTTTTTTAATTGATTTAACATTTTTAAAGGGTAAAGATAAATTAAAGGACTATGATGTAAAATCTTTAATAGAATATGACTCCGAATAATTTAAGGAGTCCATTTTATTGGAGCTAAAATTATTACAAACTCTCCTTTAATAGTTTTATTTTTAATATCATTCAAAATGTCAATAGGATAACCATCCCATCTTTCTTCGAACATTTTTGTTAGTTCGCGATATATTACAATGTACCTATTTGGCATTACAATGGTTAATTCTTCCAATAATTTTTCAATTCTATACATGGATTCATATAAAATAATAGTTCTTTCTTCTTTTGCTAGTTCTTCTAATTTACTTTTTCTTCCTTTTTTTTGAGGTAAAAAACCTTCAAAAACAAAGGAATCTGATTGAATACCGCTAATGCTTAATGCTAAAATAGCTGCATTTGCACCTGGTATACCAACAATGTTAATACCCATTTTAATTGCTTTATTTATTAGTCTTCCACCCGGGTCACTTATTGTTGGTGTGCCCGCATCAGATACTAAAGCTGCATTTTGACCTTCTAAAATATATTTACAATAATTATCTATTTTTCTATCTTCATTTGATGCATTAAGAACATATAATTTATTATTTATATCGTATTTTTTTAATAAATTATTAGTAACTCTAGTATCTTCACAAATAATAAAATCAACTTGTTTTAATGTTTCAATAGCCCTAATTGTAATGTCATTTAGATTACCAATAGGAGTTGCTACAACAAATAATTTGCCTTCATTCATAATAATTTTTTTTATTACAAAAATAGCAAATAATTAAAATTTATTCTCAATTAAATTAAAATAAAAAGATAAAATTTGTTTTGTTTTTTACATAAAAATAACGATTTTAAACAAACAAAACTTAAAGGATGCATATGATAAAAACAATAGGAATTAGACGAGAAGACAAGAACAAATGGGAAATTAGAGTTCCAATTATTCCTGAAACGGTAAAACATTTAAAACAACAATTGGGGATTAACTTTATTGTACAACCCTTTAAAACAAGAGCATTTAGAGATGAAGAATATTTAGAAAACGGTGCGGAAATAAACGAAGATTTATCAAATGTAGATGTAATTTTTGCTGTTAAAGAAATTCCAATTAATTTAATTTTAAAGAATAAAATTTACTTATTTTTTTCTCATACTATAAAGGGGCAAAGTTACAATATGCCAATGTTACAGGCATTATTGGATAAAAATTGTACACTTATTGATTACGAATGTATTAAAGATAGTAGTGGTAAAAGATTAGTTTTTTTTGGTAGATATGCGGGCTTAGCTGGAATGATTGACGCTTTATATGGATTGGGAAAAAGACTAAATTATTTAGGAAAACAAACACCTTTTATACATGTAAAACCAGCTTATGAATACCATGATTTAGAGGATGCAAAGTTAAAAATAAAAATAATTGCTGAAGAGATTTTTAATTTTGGATTATCTGAGCCCTTGGTTTTTGGTTTTGCGGGATATGGAAATGTATCTAAAGGTGCGCAAGAAATTTTCGATTTGTTACCCTATATTAATTTATCCCCAGATGAATTAGTTACTAATTATAATAATTTAGAAAACAAAATATATAAAGTTGTTTTTGATGAAAATTACATGGTTAGACCTAAATCCAAAGATGATAAGTTTGAGTTAAAAGATTATTTTCAAAATCCAATTAAATATGAGAGCAGATTTGAAGAATTTTTACCATATATAAATGTATTAATTAATGCTATTTATTGGGATAATCGATATCCACGATTAGTTACTAAAGAGTATTTGAAAAAAAATAATAATGGTAAATTAATTTTAATAAGTGACATAAGTTGTGATATTGATGGCGCAATAGAAATAACTTATAAAGCTACAAAACCAGATAATCCTGCATATGTTTATAATGTTAAAAATGATAAATATACCGATGGATTTGAGGGAGAAGGTGTAGTAAATATGGCGGTTGACAATTTACCTTGTGAATTGGCTAAGGATTCATCAATATCTTTTAGTAATTCATTGGAACCATTTATTAAAGAAATTATTGAAGCAAATTTTGATGAAGATTTTGAGAATTTAAAGGTTAGTGATATTATTAAAAATGCTATAATTTGTTATAAGGGTAAATTAACACCAAATTATAAATATATAGAAAAATATCTAAAATAAAATTGGGTAGGTTATGAAAAACGTATTAATTTTAGGTGCTGGATTGGTTACAAAACCAATAGTAAAATATCTATTAAATTTAGAGGATGTAAATGTTGTAGTTGCAAGTAGAACCGTTAGCAAAGCCTTAGCATTAATTGATAATCATAAGAATGGGAAAGCAGTTGCATTGGATGTGAACAATGAAGCAGAATTAGAAAATGTTATTATTAATAGCGAGGTTGTAATAAGTTTATTACCGTACACATATCATGTTAAAGTTGCAAAGTTTTGTTTAAAGCATCTTAAACATTTAGTAACCACATCTTATGTAAGTGCAGCAATGAAAGAATTGGATGAAGAAGCAAAATCTAAAGGTCTATTATTCTTAAACGAAATTGGTTTAGACCCTGGAATTGACCATATGAGTGCAATGAAGATAATTGATGAAGTTACAAAAAGTGGTGGTAAAATTATATCGTTTGAGTCTATTTGTGGTGGTCTTCCTGCACCAGAGGTAAATGATAATCCATTTGGGTATAAGTTTTCTTGGAGCCCACGCGGTGTTGTTATGGCTGGTAGAAATAATGCTCATTTCCTAAAAGATGGGAAAGATGTATTTATTGAGGGGAAAGATTTGTTTAAAAATCATTGGCAAAAAGAAATAGAAACTCTAGGATTACTTGAAGTTTACCCAAATAGAGATTCTTTAATCTATAAAGAATTATACGGTTTACATGATGCAAAAACAATATTTAGGGGGACATTTAGGAATTTAGGTTGGTGTGAAACCTTATATAATATTTCAAAATTAGGATTTTTAGATGACACTGTAAGGGAAGAATTATCAAATTTAACATTAGCAGAAATTTTGGCAAAGTTATTAAATACAAATGATATTACAAATATTAAAAAAATAGTTGCAGAAAAATTAGGATTAGAAGTTGAAAATCATGTTATTAAAAAACTTGAATGGTTAGGATTTTTTGATAAAGTATCTGTTAAATCAGACCCAACTTACTTAGATATTTTAGCAAATAGAATGTTGGAACTAATGCAATACAAAGCAGGCGAAAGAGATATGATTGTTTTACAACATGATTTTATAGCTGAATATTCAGATAAAAAAGAACATATTACGTCTCTTTTAATTGATTATGGTATTCCTAATGGTGATACTTCTATGGCACGAACCGTTAGCTTGCCAGCTGCTATTGCAGTTAAATTAATTTTAGAAAATAAAATTAATGCAATTGGTGTTCAAATACCAGTTATTCCAGAAATTTATTTACCTGTTAGCAATGAATTAGAACAGATGGGGATTAAATTTAAAGAGACTAAAAAAACTTTATAAGCATTAAGGGACTGTTTAATTAAACAGTCCCTTTTTAATTCTATTTAACTAACATTAATTTTTTTGTTGCTAAAAAGTTTCCAGATTTTAATTGATAAAAATATGTACCTGCGGATAGCTCGTTAGCATTAAACTCTACTTTGTAGCTACCTTTATTTTTGTATTCATTTACTAATGATACTATTTCTTTACCTAAAAGATCATATACTTTTAATTGAACGAAATTATCTTCTGGAATAGTAAAATTAATAATTGTAGTTGGATTAAAAGGATTAGGATAATTTTGAGCTAAATTAAAGTTTAAGTTTAATACATTATTTATTTCACAAATATTAGAAAATTTAAAGCTACCATCAAAATCTACTTGCTTTAATTTATATTGTAAAATACCTTGTTTAATATTTTCATCAATAAAATTATAATAATTATTATTTGTAGAAGTACCACTTCCGTTAACAAAACCAATTTTTACCCAGTCTCCATCATTAACTTTTCTTAATACTTCAAAACCCATATTATTAGTTTCTGTAGCAGTTACCCAAGACAAAATAACGCTATTGTTATTTAAAATTGCGTTAAAAGATACTAATTCAACCGGAATAGGATTGCTTGGGGTTAGTTGGATGTTTAGTACTGTTGCATTTCTTTTAACTACTGTAACGTTAGGTATTTGTTTAGTAACATAACCGGGTGCAGAAATTTTTAATGTATATGTGCCAGCAGCAATCATCTTAGAATAAAACCCTGTGTTATAATCTGAATAGATATGTGAACTATCAATAGTTGTATCATGGTTAAGAATTTCAATTTTGGCTTTTATTGGGTTATTAGTATACTCATCTGTAATAACGCCTTTAACGCCAAACAAAGATTGCTCAATTAAATTAAGGAAAGAACGTTTGTTATATTCCCAATGTGCAGGTAAAAGAGAAGGGGATAATAATTTTGTATCAGAAATTTCGACAGTCAATTCTCTGCTTTTTCCAAAAAATGTATAATAATCTTGTTTACCACCAGCAACTCTATACCAGTCATAACCATTAGTAATTCCATTATTAAAACCATTCATATAAGTGGAAGGAGCAAAAGCATGGCAAGTATCAGCATATTCGTGAGAAACATATTGAAACCAAGCATCATCAGGGTGCCTACGATACCAAGTATCCCATGGATAGTTTACAACTTCAGCTCCGCCATGATAATTTGCAGAAATTGTAAAAATATTTTGGTTTGCTAAATTCATAAAAGTAATAGTTTCAGGTTGCCAAGCGTATCCATCGGGGTGTTGACCATCGGCAGGATCCCAAAAGTTTCTGTTTAAATCTACGTAAGCGGCATTATATCTGGTTGCACCATTAACAGTACTATTACCACTTTTATAAGTACCATCAGGGTTTGAATTTGGGTTAATCCAAATTTCACAATTATCTAATATGTTTTTAACTCTTGGATTAGTATTATAAGTAGATAATAAAGAGTCTATTAAACGTAGTAATAAAACATAGCCAGTAGTTTCATCACCATGAATTGTACTACTTAGCATTACTTTTGGTTCAGGTTCTTTGTTGTTTACATTTTTACTTATTTTTGCAAATAATATTTTCCTTCCATTAACCGTTGTGCCAGCATCAATTATTTTGCACAATGTGGAATAGTTTTCTTGAAATGCATACATCATTTGTACATAAGCATCGTAAGTAGGGTAAGTATTCCAACTGCTTTTAAGTTCAGTGTATGAATTACTCATCTGTACTTTTCCAACCTCACCTGGGTGTTTTAATACTTCGTAATCTAAGTTATATTTTAGAAAATTATTAAATTCTAACTCATTTGAATAAGCATAAACATTACCGTTCTCAAACTTATCAATTGAAATCTTATTACTCAATTCATTTAATAAACTATAATCTTTTAACTTAAATTTGTAGTATACTTCACCTTTTGTTTGTAAATAATAATTAGCATTAAATTGGGAATAAATAAATGATGCACAAAATAAAAATACAAGTAAAACACGTTTCATCTTAAATCCTATAAATAGTTAAAACATAATTAAAAATAAAAAAAATATAGATATAAAAAAAATATTATTCTTCACTAACTATCCAATTATTAGCAAAATCAGCACTTAAAGTATTAATAAATTCAGATGGCTTACCAATAGTATAACCAGCAAATCTATCAAAAATTAAATTAGGATAAGTTATATATAAATTTTGTTTTGCTCTTGTAGCAGCAACATACATTAGCCTTCGTTCTTCTTCAAGTTTATCATAGTTTTCAAATGCTTGAGAAGAGGGGAAAAGCCCTTGAACAACGTTTATTATAAAAACAGAATGCCATTCTAATCCTTTAGCAGAGTGAATAGTAGAAAGGGTTAAAAGTTCTCTATCTTTTTCTTCAGCTTCAACATCAATAATACTATCTTTGGGTGGATCAAGCGCCATATCTGCTAAAAATGTTTCGGTTGATTTATATCTTTGAGAAATAGCTACTAAAATTTCCAAATCCTTTTTGCGCTTATTAAAATCATCATAAATTATAGAAAAAATTGGGTCGTAATAATTTAAAATTAGTTGGATTTTTTCCGAAGGAGTAAGATTTTTTTTGTATAAATTTTGTAATAAATAAAATAAATTAATTAAACTATCATTAATTAATTTTTTGCTTAAAATATCTGGATTATAATCAAAATTGTAATTTTTTTCATTAATTTCATTTAAAATGGATTTTGCTTTTTTGGGACCAATACCATCGTGCAACAATAAAACTCGATACCAACTAACAAAGTCCTTTATGTTCATAGAAATTCTTAGAAATGCTAGCACATCTTTAATATGAGCTGTTTCTACAAATTTAATACCGCCAATTTTTATAAAAGGTATATTGGCTTTCGCTAATTCTAATTCTAAATCAAATGAGAAATATGCATTTCTAAAAAGAACAGCAATATCATTTAAATTTATTCCTTTTTCACGCAACTCTAAAATTTCGTTAACAATAAAGCGAGATTGAAGATTTTCAGTTTTGGTAGATACAATAATAGGAAGCTCGCCACCTAATTTTTTTGTATATAAAATCTTTTCAAATTTATACAAAGATTGTTTAATAATTTCATTTGTAAAATTAAGAATTGATTGTGTACTTCTGTAATTTTCTTCTAGTTTTATTATTTTAGTATTTGGGAATAATTTAGGGAAATTTAAAATATTTTGAACATCAGCTCCTCTAAAAGAGTAAATTGATTGACTATCATCTCCAACAACCATTATATTATTATTTTTTTTAGCTAAATTTTTAACCAAAATTGATTGAATATAATTGGTATCTTGGTATTCATCGACCATTATAAACTTAATTGAATTAAGAAAACTTTCGGCTATAGCATCATTAGAAGTAATAAATTTATTAAGATATATTAATAAATCATCATAATCTAAAAGATTATTTTTAATTTTATATTCAATAAATTTATGAATTATCGTTTTAATGCTATCGATATGTTCTTTAAAGTGAGGATATTCTTTTGCAAGAACATCGGAAATATCTTTATTTGTGTTTATGCTTAAATTATAAAGTTTATAAATTGTATCCTTTTTAGGGAAACGAGATTTTTCATTATCTAACTTTAATTCTCCTTTAATTAAATTTATAATATCTTCGCAATCACCTTGATCTAAGATTGTAAAAGCAGGGTCTAATCCAATTACTTTAGCGTATTTTCTTAATGTAATGTTTGCAAAACCGTGAAAAGTGCCACCAATGATTTTAGAACATCTTGCATCTAAAAGGGCAGAGGCTCTGCTCATCATTTCTTGGGCTGCCTTTCTTGTAAAAGTTAATAGTAAAATACTTGTGGGGTCGTTACCTAATTCTATTAATCTTGCAACTCTGTAAACTAAAGTTTGGGTTTTACCTGTTCCAGCACCTGCAATTAGTAAATAACTTCCTTCAATTGAAGAAACTGCTTCGTACTGTGCTGGATTAAGAATATTTTCATAGTTTAATTTGAAGGAGACATGAGTCGGCACGGTTTGTACCGACTCTAATTTTTCAAGCTTTTTTATTACAATATTTTTCTGCATCTATTTCTTAAAGCCAAAGGTTTATTTAATATTTCGTAAGCAATAATAAAATCTTTAAGAGAAGTTCTGTTAAATAAATTTTGTTTAGTCATATTAATATTTTCTGTAAAAACCTTCATTTCTTGTTCAGAGTAAACGGATGTTTTTTTAGAAAGAATATTTTTTGTTGGTTTTTCTGTTGTTTTGTTTAATTTTTCATACTCTTCAATTAAACTTTTTTTCTTTTTAATTAATTCATCATTTCTTTTATTTGTTTCAATATTTGTTCTAGTGCGTGTCTTCTTCTCCTGGTCATAAGTTTTTTTAGTATCAAAAATTACTTCATCAAAAAAGATATCATCAACTTTTCTAGTACTTGTATCAAAAGTTGTATTAGAGTTGTTGCTTTTGTTATTTTTATTAGCATCATCAGGTTTATTTTTCTTTTTACCAAAAAGCTCGCTTAAAAAGCTAATAATAAAAATTATAGCAACAATATATTCAACTAAATTATCCATTCTTTTCTGTTCCTTTAGCAGATTCTGGTTTAGCTATAGAGTTACGCATTTCAGTATCAGCTTGAATGTTCTTTAAATTATAATAATCCATAATACCTAAATTACCATTTCTAAAAGCTTCTGCTATTGCATGAGGTATTTCTGATTCAGCTTCAACAACTTTAGCACGCATTTTAGCAACTTCAGCAATCATTTCCTGTTCTAAAGCAACTGCCGCAGCTCTTCTTTCTTCAGCTTTTGCTCTAGCAACTTTTAAATCAGCTTCAGCTTGGTCTGCTTGTAAAATAGCACCTATATTTATACCTACATCAACATCAGCTATATCAATAGATAAAATTTCAAAAGCTGTACCAGCGTCTAAGCCTTTTGCTAATACACTTTTAGAAATATTATCAGGGTTTTCTAAAACTTCTTTATGAGAGAAAGCAGAACCAATTGTAGAAACAATTCCTTCTCCAACACGAGCTAATATTGTAGCTTCTCCAGCACCACCAACAAGTCTATCTAAATTTGCTCTTACTGTAATACGCGCAACTGCCTTTAATTGAATTCCATCTTTGGCAACAGCAGCAACCAAAGGAGTTTCTATAACCTTTGGTAATACAGACATTTTAACGGCTTCTAAAACATCTCTACCAGCTAAATCTATAGCTGCTGCACGTTCAAATGATAAATCTAAATTTGCTTTATTTGCACTAATTAATGCATTTACAACATTGTTTACATGACCGCCAGCCAAAAAGTGTGCTTCTAATTTTCCTAAATCTATAGGAATTCCTGCTTTTGTTGCTGTAATTTTACTTCTAATAATTACGTGTGGTGGTACCTTACGTAATCTCATCCCTATTAAATCTCTAAAGATTTTTAATTTTACACCAGAAAAGTATGCTGTAATAAATAAACCTATTGGAACGTAATAAGTAAATAAAAATAAAAAGATAATTACGGCAACAATAATAATTATAGAAATACCCTGAAATGCTGTTTCCATTTGCTACTCCTATTTATGTTTTATAATAAAATTAATTTTGTTATATTTATATAGCAAATTAAAATAATTAACAAAATTCAAGTTATAATATACAAAATTTATTAAAAATAAATTATGCTTATTTGTTTTAATGTTTTATTACACATTTGAAACAAAAAGTAAATTTTATGTGTTAGATATGAAAAATGAGGTAAATAAATATGGATGCAAATTTTTCGGATAGACTACAAGAAGTTATAAGATATAGTCGTGAGGAAGCATTGAGACTTGGTCATGATTATATTGGCACAGAGCACTTGTTATTAGGAATTATACGAGAGGGAGAAGGTGTTGCTGTAACATTACTTAAAAAGTTAGGCTGCGATTTATTAAAATTAAAAAAAGCAATTGAAGAATTAGTTAAGCATAGTGGTGGTACTTTAACTATTGGTAATATCCCTTTAACAAAACAAGCTGAAAAAGTGCTTAGATTAACACAAAATGAAGCTAAATTGTATAAATCTGATTTAATAGGAACCGAACATTTATTGTTATCCCTTTTAAGAGAAGATGATACTCTAGCTACTCAAGTATTACATCAATTTAACATTGATTACGATTTAGTTAAAACTGAATTACTTAACACATTAAATCCAAGTAAACCTAATTTAGGTAGTGGCTCACAAAATCCACCTTTGGGTAGTACTAAAAAGCCAGAAAAGACTAAAACACCTGTTTTAGATAATTTTGGTAGGGATTTAACCAAATTAGCTATGGAAGATAAATTAGACCCAGTTATTGGAAGGGAAAAAGAAATCGAAAGGGTAGCGCAGGTTCTTAGTAGAAGGAAAAAGAATAATCCTGTATTAATAGGAGAACCAGGTGTAGGTAAAACTGCAATTGCAGAAGGTTTAGCGTTAAGAATTGTTCACAGAAAAGTACCGCGCATACTTCAAGAAAAACGTGTAGTTACATTAGATATAGCTGGATTAGTTGCGGGCACCAAATATAGAGGACAATTTGAAGAAAGAATGAAAGCCTTAATGAGTGAGCTTGAAAAGGCGGACGATGTAATTTTATTTATTGATGAATTACATACAATAGTTGGGGCTGGTAGTGCTTCTGGTTCTTTAGATGCTTCTAATATGTTTAAGCCTGCTTTAGCGCGTGGTGATATACAATGTATAGGAGCAACTACACTAGATGAATATCGCAAATATATTGAAACAGATGGAGCTTTGGATAGACGTTTCCAAAAAGTAATGGTAGACCCACCAACTGTGGAAGAAACGATACAAATATTGCAAAGTATTAAATTTAAGTATGAAGAACACCACCACGTTCGATATTCTGATGCTGCAATTCTTGCTTGTGTTAGATTAAGTGATAGATATATTACTGATAGACATTTTCCAGATAAAGCTATAGATGTTATGGATGAAGCGGGAAGCAGAGTTCATATGGGGAATTTTTCCGTTAGTGAAGAAATTGTACAAATTGAAGAAGAATTAGAAAAGGTTAAACAACAAAAAATCCTTGTAGTTAAACAACAAGACTATGAAGAAGCTGCAAGATTAAGAGATAAGGAAAGAACTTTACAAATTGAATTAGAAAATGCGAAATTAGAATGGGAAAATAAAACCAAAGATGTTGTTTACGATGTTACAGAGGATGATATAGGTACAGTTGTAAGTATGATGACTGGCATACCTGTAACTCGTGTTGTACAGGCAGAATCTGAAAAATTAATGAAGATGGAAGATTTCTTATCTTCCAAAATTATTGGTCAAGATGAAGCTGTTAAAAAGCTTACAAAAGCTATTAGAAGAGCTCGTGCAGGTTTAAAAAATCCAAATCGTCCTATAGGTAGTTTTATATTTTTAGGACCAACAGGAGTAGGTAAAACTGAATTAGCAAAAGTTTTAGCTAAATATCTATTTGATAGTGAAGATGCGTTAGTACGTATTGATATGAGTGAATATATGGAAAAATTCTCGGTTTCTAGGCTTGTTGGAGCACCTCCGGGATATGTTGGTTATGAAGAAGGAGGACAACTTACAGAAAAAGTAAGAAGGAAACCATACTCTGTTGTTTTACTTGATGAAATAGAAAAGGCTCATCCAGATGTATTTAATATATTATTACAAGTTTTAGATGATGGTGTTTTGACCGATAGCTTAGGAAGAAAGGTTGACTTTAAGAATACTATAATTATTATGACCAGTAACGTTGGAACTAAAGAAATAAAAACAACGGGTACTTTTGGTTTTGGTAGTGATAATGAAACCAGTAAATACGAAACCTTAAAGAACACTGTTCAAGATGCAATGAAAAGATTGTTTAATCCAGAATTTTTAAACCGTGTTGATGATACCATTGTATTTAGAAATCTGGACAAAAATGATATTAAGAAAATTATTAAAATTGAACTTAATGATTTAATTAAGAATATACGCGAAAGCAAGATGGACTTAATGTTAGATGAATCTGCTGAGAACTTTTTAGCAGAAAAAGGATTTGATGAAAAATTTGGTGCTCGTCCACTAAAGCGTGCTATTCAAAAATATGTAGAAGATCCTTTAGCTGAAGAAATATTATTAGGTACGTTTAAAGAAGGGTCAAAAATATTGATTAAGCATAAAGAAGGCACTGATGAAGTATACTTTGTAGAATATCAGGAACCTGAACAAATAGAAACTGTTAATCATGAATAACGAAATAGATTATTTGGTAAATAATTTTAATTGGCGGAGAGAAGGAGAAACTCTCCGCAAAACTTTTGTTTTTAATAACTTTGCTGCTGCTGTATCTTTTTTAGTGCAAGTAGCATTTATTGCAGAAAGTTTAGATCATCACCCAGATTTATATCTACACGATTATAAATTTTTGGATATATTAACAACAACTCACTCTGAAAACAAATTAACTGTTAAAGATATAGAGTTAATAAAGAAAATTGAAACTTTAAATGAGAAATAGATGAATAAATTTTTAGATATTTTCTACGAAACAGGGGCATTATTAAATGGGCATTTTTTATTAACTTCGGGCAGGCATAGCAATCAATATTTTCAATGTGCAAAGGTACTTCAGTATCCAGACAAAACAGAAATTATTTGTAAAACAATTTCGGACTTTTTTATCGATTATAATATTGATACTGTATTATCACCCGCATTAGGTGGAATTATTGTTGGTCAAGAAGTAGCAAGACAATTAAAAAAACGCTCAATTTTTGCCGAAAGAGAAGATAATAAACTAACACTTAGAAGAGGTTTTTCGCTTTCCAAAGGTGAAAAAGTACTAATTTGTGAAGATGTAGTTACAACTGGTGGTTCTGTTTTTGAATTAATTGAAATTGTAAAAAATGCTGAAGCGGAATTAGTTGGCGTAGGAATGTTAGTTGATAGAAGTAATGGGAAAATAAATTTTGGTGTTCCACAAATTAGCTCTATTAGTTTAGAGGTCATTTCTTATACGCCTGATGTATGTCCTTTATGTAAACAAGGAATTGAACTTGTAAAACCAGGTAGTAGAAAAAAATTTTAATTTAATTTAAGGATATTAAGTTATGAAATATTTATTTTTAACTATTATTAGTACTTCTTTTATTTTTGCTCAAATAAATTATGATGACTATTTTACAAATAAAACTTTAAGATTTGATTACTTTAGAACAGGTAATGATTCCTCTGAACTAATAAGTTTTGATGAAATGTATGAAGGTAATGAATGGTATGGGTCTAAAACAAATCTAATTGATAATTTAGGTTTTGGGAAATATTTATTTAAAGTTTTTGACCAAAAGACTAATAAATTAATTTTTTCTAAGGGTTATTGTACATTATTTGGAGAGTGGCAAACTACTTTAGAAGCTCAAAAAACCTTTAGAAGTTTTTCCGAATCAATTTCATTCCCCATGCCAAAAGACTCATTTAGAATTGAACTTTATACAAGAGATAAGAAGAATGAATTTGTTAAAAATTTTGAATATGTTTCTTCACCAAACAATTACTTTATTAAACAACACAGTAAATATAATTTTAATAAATTTAGTGTTCACGAAAGTGGGGAAGTAAATAAAAAATTAGATGTTTTATTTGTAGCAGAAGGATATACCAAAGATGAACTTAACAAATTTAGAGAAGATTGTAAAACATTTGCAAATTATCTTTTTACGATTGAACCTTTTAATCAACTAAAAGATAAAATTAATATTTGGGCTGTTGAATCTTATTCAGAAGAAAGTGGGACAGATATTCCGGGTGATAATATATGGAAAAATACAGTAGTTAATTCAACATTTTACACTTTTGATAGCGAAAGATATTTAATGACATATGATTATAAATCAGTATCCGATGTAGCAATGAATATTCCACACGATCAAATAGTAATATTAGTTAATACAGAAAAATATGGTGGTGGTGGAATATATAATTATTATTTAACTATTGCAGCAAGAAATCCAAAGGCAGATAAAATATTTATACATGAATTTGGACACGCTTTAGCAGGATTAGGAGATGAATATTACACTAGCGATGTTGCATACGATGGTTTTTATCCATTAGATGTTGAACCATGGGAAGCAAATTTAACAACATTAGTTAATTTTGAATCCAAATGGAAAAATCTTTTATCTAAAGATACTCCAATTCCAACACCAAATGAAGAGGTTTATAAAAATAGTTTGGGTGTATTTGAAGGTGGCGGATATATACCTAAAGGAATTTATAGACCATCTTACGATAGCATAATGAAATCTCTTTCCGCAAATAGTTTTAATTTACCTTCTGTAAATGCTATTAAAAAAGTGGTTGAATATTATTCCAAATAAAATTTTTTAAGTAAAATTATATAATCTTTATTTTTAGATTAGTATATTTTTACTTATATTTTTTAATTAGATTATTAAAATTCTTATGAAACAAAAAAGACTTTACAGAACAATTGAAACAGTTGCGTCAAAAAAATTTGAAAGTGAAAGTGAACTTTTAATAGAAGTTGTAGAACAATTATTAAAAAATACCGAAATAAATATTACAGGTGGTAGAGTTTGGCATTTAGATACAGAAAAAGCAGCTTATACATTACTATATCAAACTGGTAATGTACAAAAAATAGAGCCAAATTTTTTGCTAAAAATTGAAGAATATCCTATACTGGATTTAATTAGTATTGAAAGAACAATATTAGCTAACGAAACAAATAAAATATTACAAAAAAAAGGTATTTTTAGATATAGTGCCTCTGGCATAGGAACCAAAAAAAAGGTAAATGGGAAAAATTATTATGAATATTTAATCGCTGTAAACAGTGATAATATTGATGATGAGCTACGATATACACTAAATATAGTTGCTACTGTATTAACTCAAAAGATAAATGAACGTCGTTTATATGATAGTAGAAAAAATTTAATAGAAGATTTAGATAAAGCAAAAGAATTGCAAAGGAGTATATTACCCGAACATGAATTAAATTTTTATGGATATGAATTATTTGGAGTAACTATACCAGCGCAAACTTTAGGTGGGGATTTTTTTGATTATCTTAAGATTGGAGATGATGAATCTCGTTTAGGAATTGCAGTTGGTGATGCAGCTTCTAAAGGGTTAAGTGCTGCGGCAGAAGCTATGTATATTTCCGGCGCATTACGAATGGCATGTACATTTCAAATAAAGATATCACCACTATTTAATAGAATGAATGAGTTAATAAACAAAATTTTTAGTGATGATAGATTTACTTCTTTGTTTTATGCAGAAATTTCTAATGACAAAAAAGGTTTATGCTTATATGCTAATGGTGGTCATAATCCGCCAATGTTTTTAAGAGCAAAAGATAAACAAATAATATATTTGGACCCTACAGGACCATTATTAGGACCAGCTCCACACTCTAAATATGATACAGATAGTATTAATTTTAATAAAGGCGATGTGTTAGTAATTTATACTGATGGAATTGTTGAATCTGCCAATGAAAAATTTGAGTTATACGAAGAAAAACGTTTAGAAAATATTATAAAAAAGAATTATCATTTATCACCTCGTGAACTTTGTTACACTATATTGGATGATGTAAATATATTTTCAACAAGTAAAAGCCAATACCAAGATGATAAAACTATAGTAGTTATTAAGCGAAAGGATTAATATGAATTTATCGGAATTAATTTATAATGCCGGAATTGTTGGTGCTGGTGGTGCTGGATTTCCAACTCACATTAAAGCTAAATCTAAAGTTGAGTACGTTTTAGCTAACGGTGCCGAATGTGAACCTTTAATACATAAAGACTATGAATTAATGGTTAACTTTCCGGAACAAATTGTTAAGGGAATGGAATTGATGATGGAAAATACCGGTGCTAAAAAAGGGTATTTTGGAATAAAAGAAAAAAATGTTTCTGCAGTAGCTAATATATCAAAAAATTTAGGTAGTAACATAGAAATGTGCTTATTGGGTGATTATTACCCGGCTGGTGATGAATATGAATTGGTTTATGCCGCAACAGGAAGGCTAATCCCTCCACATGGTATTCCATTAGATGTTGGTTGTGTTGTAAATAATGTTGAAACTTTTTATAATGTTTATAATGCTTATAATAATATTCCACTTACTGAAAAATTTGTTGGAGTAACTGGACTTGTAAAAAAGCCAAGCTCATTTTTTGTTCCAATTGGTACATCGTTTAGGGATTTAATTAAATTAGCTGGTGGAAGTACAAAATCAGAATTTGCTATTTATGTTAGTGGTATTTTAATGGGTAGACTAACATATGATTTAGATGAAACTGTTACTAAAACAACAGCAGGGATAATACTTTTACCAATAGATCATTATCTAATAACTAGAATGAATAGACCAATTGAAAGCATGAATAGAATTGGTAAATCAGCTTGTGACCAATGCAGCTATTGCACAGAATTTTGTCCAAGGTATTTATTAGGTTATGACGTACAACCTCATAAAGTTATGAGAAGTTTAGTATTTACAACAAGTGGTAAAGAGCTTTGGAACCAATACGCTGATTTATGTTGTGCTTGTGGTTTATGTTCATTATATGCATGCCCAGAGGATTTATATCCACGTGAAGCATGTTTACAAAGTAAAGATGAAATGAAAAAACAAGGCTTTAAATATATACAATCAAAACCTGTTAAAGTACATCCTGTTAAAGATGGTAGAAGAGTACCGATAAAACAATTATTAAAACGATTAGATTTAGAAAAATTCGAAGTAAAAACACCTTATGTTGATTTAAAACCTGAAGTAGCAACTGTAAAAATTTTGACTAAACAACATGTTGGGGCGCCATCTGTTCCAATAGTTAAGGTTGGAGATAAAGTAGAAAAAGGGGACTTAATAATAAAAAATGAAGATGGTAAATTAGGCGCAAATATACACGCATCTATTAGTGGTAAAGTAGTTACTGTTTCAAATGAATATGTAATAATTAGTAAGGTATAATATGGAAATGAATTCTTTAGGATTAATAGAGTTATCCAGCATTGCTAGCGGAATGTTAGCAGCAGATATTATGTTAAAAACTTCTCAAGTTGAATTAATATTATCTAGGTCTATATGCTCTGGTAAATATATGGTTTTAATTGGGGGTGATGTTGCAGCAGTACAAACAAGTGTTGATGCAGCTGTTAATAACTTAGATTTTTCTGTTATAGATACTTTTGTTATTCCTAATGTACATCCAGATATTTTCCCGGCAATTGCTGGTCATAATAAGGTGGATAAATTAGAATCACTTGGTATATTAGAAGCTTATTCAGTTGCATCTTTAATTGAAGGAGCGGATGCTGCTGTAAAAGCGAGCAATGTAAAATTAATAGAAATTAGATTAGCTATGGCACTTGGGGGTAAAGCATTTTGCACATTAACAGGTGAAGTTGCGGCTGTAACTAGTGCTGTTGAAGCTGGCGCTTATATTATTGGTAAGAGGGGATTATTAGTTAATAAAATAGTCATAGCCTCACCACGTCCAGAATTATTGAGCGAAATGATTTAATATCTAAACAGCACGTAATTCTTTATCTAATAAGTTAAATACTTCGTTAACTAATGTGTCGTAACTATGACCATTGGGATTAACGGGTTTTAAAAATTTTATTTTTATTGATTTTAATGGCTTAGGGAATAAAGAACCAGAAGGCAAAGCTTCGTAAGCTCCTTTAATTAATACCGGAACAACCGGAACATTTAACTCTCTTGCAAGTATAGCAAACGCACGCTTAAATGTTCCAAGCTCACCATCTTTAGACCTTGTTCCTTCTGGAAAAATCATTATTTTTTTCCCTTGCTTTAATACTTCCGCAAGTTTTTGCAATGAATTCATCAAATCTTTATTTAAATCCATTATTATCACATTATGCTTATCAGTAATAAATTTTAATAATCTAGTATTAACATGCTTTTCTTTAGCATAATAATAAAGGTCTTTTAATTGTGAATTTTTAAGGAACATTGAAACAAATAATCCATCTATAAAGCTTTGATGATTAGGTGTTATAATCGCTGGGCCATCGGGTAAATTTTCAATTCCTTCGCTTGTAATTCTAAAATAAATTTTTAATAAATATTTTGAAATACTTTTTAGTAAACCATGTGTAAACCAGCTTTTAGGTAACTTTAGTTCAACTTTTTGTTTAAATAAGTTACTCCAGTCTATATTTTCAGTTTCAATTTTTTGTTTATTATTTTTAACAAACTCACTTAGCTCTGTAACATTTTTAAACTTACCAAAATTTTCCGAAGGAATATCTATTCCAAATGTTGACTTTATGAATAATTGGAAACTAACTTTATCTAAAGAATCTAATGCCAAGTCAATTTCCAAGTGGTCTTGTGGATTAATATCAATTGTCTTTAAATCTTTTAAATAAGATTTTATAATTTTATATTCTTCAAAATTAGGTTCTTCAACTTTAACTTTATCAGAGGAGTCTAAATTTGTTAAAAATTTATCTAATTCATAACGTTTAATTTTGCCAAGTCGTGTTCTTGGTAAATCTTCAAAAACAACATAAAATTTTGATATTTTTTTGGATGGTGTAGCTTTTTGATTGTAAATATCTACTAAATTCCATTTAATGTAATCATCTAATTCATTTTTCTGTAAATTATTAATTTTATTCTTATCTGGGTGAATGATTAAATGAATTGCATCACCTTTAGCAAAAACTGCACATTCATGCACGATATCAGAAACAGAGGAAATTTTTTCTTCAATTTCAATAGGACTTATATTTTTACCATTAGAAAGAATAATTAACTCTTTTTTTCGACCAGTAATAAATAAATAACCTTCATCATCTAAAAATCCCAAATCACCTGTATAAAGCCATCCATCTTTAATTATATCCTCAGTTTCTTTTGGCTTGTTATAGTAGCCTTGCATAACATTTCTGCCACGTGTAACAATTTCACTATCTACAATTTTTATTTCATTGCAAAAAAGCTTTTGACCAGATGCACCAATTTTAGCTTTACCAGGTCTTGGAAAACTTATCATTGGGGCACATTCAGTCATACCATAACCAACCAAAATCTCAAATCCAAGTGTTCTAAAATCTCTTTCAACTTCATAATCTAAAGCAGCCCCACCGCAAACTAAAGTTTCTAAATGACCACCAAAATTTCTATGAACTTTACCAAAAATAATTTTAGAAAACTTGTAAGAATCAATTTTTTCACATATTTTAAACAAAAGTCTGGTAATAAACTTAGCGTTTATCTTATCTTTAATTTTTCTTCGTAAAAGAGTATAAAAACGAGGAACACCAATAATTAGAGTAATTTTATAAGTTTGTAGTGTAGCAATTAAATCTTCTGCATTAAGAGATGGTGAAAAAGCTATAGTTGCATTAACATATAAGGGCGCAATTAAAGTACCAACAAGAGGTAAGGCATGATGCAAAGGTAACAAGACCATAACTCTAATATTTTCATGATAAATCTTTGCATCAACCACAGATTCAATATTAGCAAGCAAGTTATCATAAGATAACATAACCCCTTTAGGAGTTGATGTTGTACCACTTGTGTAAATAATTAATGCGGTTTTATTAATATCAGATATTGTTAAATCAGAGTAATCGTTAGGTATTTCATTTAAATTTATATTTTCAAAAATTATAAATGTAGGATTATAATTTAATTTATCTTTAATTGATAAAAGAATTTTATGATTTTCTGACGAGCAAAATACAATTTCGGGTTGTGCATCATTTAAAATGTAAGCAACTTCATCAGCCCCAGACATAAAATCAATTGTTATCACAATACTGTTATTTTTCCATATCCCATAAAAAGCATAAACCCATTCGGGTCTATTTTCTGAAAATATGGCTACTTTAGTAGCATTGTTTTTAATTAGGTATGAATATTTATTAATATTGTTTATTAATTCATTGTAAGTTAGGTGTAAATCTTTATAGTGTAATGCTATTTTTTCGGATTTTTTTAAGAACATATTTTTCTCTAAATTTTGAACTTTAAATTTAATAAAAAACTTATTAAAATAAAATTATTTGCAAACAATAATGAACAAAACGTATAAATATTCAATAAATATAAAGAGTTTTTATGAAAAATTGGGCTATAGTAACAGGCGCTAGCTCTGGAATTGGAAGAGCTTTTGCAATTAAATTTGCAGAGTTAGGTTATAATTTAGTTTTAATATCTAGAAATAAATTTGAGTTAGATAAAATTAAAGTAGAATTAACTTCTAAATTTATGGTAGAAGTAGATGTATCTGCCTTAGACCTAACTAATGAAGATAATTACAATAAAATTACTGAAATAACAAAAGATAAAAACATTGAGTATCTTATTAATAATGCTGGATTTGGATTATCTAGTGAATTTTATAAGCAAGATGCAAATGTTTTAAAAGATATGATAAAACTAAATTGCTTAGCACCCACCGTAATTACAAAATTAATAATAGACAAGATGATTTTGCAAAAAAAGGGAAATATTGTGTTTTTGGGCTCAATATTAGCATTTATGCCAACTCCATTTAGTGCAGTATACTCTGCTACTAAGTCCTTTAATGAAGTGCTTGGCAGTGCATTATGGTATGAACTAAAAAAATACAATATTAACGTATTAGCAATAAATCCTGGTAGTACAAAAACAAATTTTCATGATACAGCAGGGTTAAAGTTAAATGGAATTTATAGAAATCCTGAAGATGTAGTTAAAACTACATTTAAGTACTTGGGTAAAAAACCAACTGTTTTAGATGGATTTTATAATAAATTAATAGTTGTATTAAACCGTATTGTAAGTAGAAAAATATTAATTAATTTAGCAGGCATGATATTTAAAAATTTGCTAAAAAATAAATGAAATATAGAAGTATTCTATTTTTACTTGTATTTTTTATAATTGTTGGTATATTTTGGGTATTATCATCTTGGGTTATATCTGAAAATTCTAATAATAGAGAATATCTGTTAAAAATTAATAGTTTAAATTCTGTAATATTAACAGATAGGGTAGAAGAAACTGCAAATTTTTATAAAGTTAATTTTAGTTTTATTGATGATAAAAATAATACTAATAACAAACTGATAACTCTTGTAAATAATAATTTTAGATTAATTATAAAGAATGATTCATTAAAAACTAACAAATTATATACGGAAATTTATTTAGAAGTTAAAAATATAAATAATATATACAAAAAATTAAAGGATAAAATTATTATATTAAAGCCACTAAGCAATAATAGCAATAAAAATTACGAATTTGTTTGTGAAGATAATTTAGGCAACAAAATTACGGTTATAGAAATAAAAGACTAATAATCTTCTTCTGTAATCTTTTCTACATCTTCAAATGTAATAGTAATTAAATCTTCATCATTATGTTTAAATAGTTTAGCTATTCTTTCTTCTTGATTACTAATAGCTTTATATAAAATATTTCGCGCCGTTCTGGCATTACCAAAATTTTTATCTCTATTTTTATATAAGTTATTAAAAGTTTCTAAAAGTAATTGTAAAGCGCCTTCATCTAATCTATATCCATTAGCTTCTGCAATATTATTAGATATTTCTAACAACTGTCTAGGGGTATAATCTTCAAAATTAAAAATATTAGTAAATCTTGATTTTAGACCGGGATTTGAATCTAAAAATCTTTTCATTTCTTGTGTGTAACCAGCTACAATAACAATAAACTGTCCTTTATAATCTTCCATGCGTTTAAGCAAAGTATCAATAGCTTCTTGACCAAAATCATTACTACCACGGGAAAGGGTATAGGCTTCGTCTATAAATAATGTACCTCCTAATGCTTGTTGAATAACTTTATCAGTCTTTAAAGCCGTTTGACCACTGTAACCAGCAACTAAATCTGCTCTATCAACTTCTATTAAGTGACCTTTTTCTATTAAGCCCATTTCTTTATATATTTTACTAATAAGCCTTGCTACAGTGGTTTTTCCAGTACCAGGATTACCAATAAAAACAGAGTGTAGACTTTTTTCAATTACTTGTAACCCACGTTCTTTTCTTAATTTAGATACTTTTAAGCTATTAATAAGTTTTGCAATTGAACTTTTAACAGAGTCTAAACCTGTTAGTTTGTTTAATTCGTCAAGGTATTGATCTAGTAACTGCTGATTTATTTGTATTTCGTATTTATTTTTTTGAGTATTATTATCACTTTCAAAACAATCTGAAATAATTAAGCATTTTTCAATATTTTCACTTGTGTCATCGCCAATTTCAGATAATCTTAATAGATAATTTTGATAAGCTTTATTAAAGAAATTTCTAACTACTCGTGCATTGCCAAATGTTTTATCTCTATTACGGTATAATTCAGTAAAATGATGAAAAACTTTATCTAAAGTATTTTCAGATATTTCAACTTCTTTTTCTTTTGCATAAATTTTAAATAATTCCAACATCTCTTCAGGGGTATAATCTTCAAAAGTAAAAGTACGAGTAAATCTAGAAGTCATACCAGGGTTACTGTTTAAAAACTGCTTCATTTCATCAGTATATCCAGCCGCAATAACTATAAATTTACCTCTATCATCTTCCATGCGCTTAAGTAAAGTATCAATTGCTTCTTTGCCAAAATCGTTTTCACCACCTTTGGTAAGTGTATAAGCTTCATCTACAAATAGAGTTCCACCAATGGCCTTGTTGATTAAATTAGTTGTTTTTTCTGCTGTTCCACCAATATGAGATGCAACTAAACCTTGTCTATCTGTTTCTACTAAATGTCCACGAGGTAAAATACCTAAAGCCGAATAAATTTTACTAATTATTCTTGCAACTGTTGTTTTACCAGTGCCGGGATTTCCATAAAATAAGATATGGTCACTAAATCTTTCCTTTATGTTGATATTTTGTTGTTTAAAAAATCTAGCAAGTTTAATAAGCTCATTAACTTCCTTTTTAATATTAGAAAGACCTATTAATGAGTTTAATTTATCAAATTCATCTTTTAATAATTCTTCGTTAATTGGAATATCAAAATCTTTATTGCTTGAGGTACTAAACACATAGTTAACATCTTCTGCAGTAATAGTTACTAAAGCATCTTTAGTTTTTTGTTCATCGGGTAATTGATTATAACGTTTAGATAAACTCATTTTTAAGCTAGCAAAAATATTATTAATAAGCCTTGCATTGCCAAAAGTTTTATCTCTTAATCTATATAAATCAATTAACTGCTTTTTAATTAATTCTTCAGCTTCATTTTCTATTAAGTATTCTTCCTTAGCAGCTAAATTAAGCAAAATTTCATAAAGCTCATCGGGTGTATAATCTTCAAAAATAAATTTATGATTAAATCTAGATTTCATTCCAGGGTTGGAATTCAAAAAATCCTCCATCTCGTCTGTATAGCCAGCAGCTATTACACAAAATTGACCCTTTAAGTCCTCCATGCGTTTTAATAGGGTATCAATAGCTTCTTGACCGAAATCTTGTCCGCTGCTACCTTTTTTAACCAATGTATAAGCTTCATCAATAAATAAAATTCCACCTATTGCATCATTAATCACTTTTTCAGTTTTTTGAGCAGTTTCACCAATATATTGACCAACAAGCCCAGCGCGGTCAACTTCTACAATATGACCTTTTGGTAAAATTCCCATTGCTTTAAAAATTTTGCCAAGTAATCTAGCAACAGTTGTTTTCCCAGTACCAGGGTTGCCTAAAAACAGAGCATTAATTGATAAATCATCCTTAGATTTTAGTCCTAATTTTTTTCTATCATTTATGAAATTTAAGTAAGATACAAAATCATTTAACGCATTTTTAACAGAATTAAGTCCAGTAAATTTGTTAAAGTCTTCCAATAATTTTTCTAAGCTTAGTTCTTCAGTGTCTTCACTTAAATTATCATTTATTTGTTCATCGGTAGTATCTAAACGCTCTAAAATAAATTCATTTCCAATTACAAAACATCTTTCGGCAACTAAAGTGTTTTCTATATAAATTTGAACTTTAGCAACCCCATCTTCCCAAGCATTTTTTTGATTAGTACCGTAGGACTGAACGAAAATAACAGAATCCCAAGATTTTTTTACGTTGATATGAAAATCGCTTTTTCCTAAAAATGTATCATTTAAAAACCATTTAGCAGTGCCTTTTAATATCTTATCTTCAATATCAAAAAATAAATTATTAAAAATTATTTCCGCACCAATAAAAAATGTATTTTTTTTATCAAATTGCGAGTAATAATTACGTTCTCCAGTTGCTTCTTCTTCATTTACACTAAATAGTTTAAATGAAAAAATATCAGCAAAATTATTTTCATAAAATTTAGGTGTTAAATCAACATTTATATTTTTGTTATTTGTTTTTTGTGTAGTTGTACTATTATCATCCTCGCTAACAGCCTTTATTTCTGTTCCCGGGGTTTCATCAATAGGTTTATCTTCAATATCAAATTCAATACCTTTTAATTTTTCTAAAATATTGTAAATATTTTTAAATTTAGAATCACCAGAATACTTATGTTTTAACAACTTAACTTTTTCCCAAGCTGGTTTAAATTGAAATAGGGAAACTAAAGATTCAAGTTCTAAAAGCTCAGCATCTCCAAAAATTCTTGGAGTAATTACATCTTGGGATAATATTTTTTGACTTACTAAAAGCGAAAACCAATATTCTTTATGCTTAATAGCTTCAGTAGCTTCAAAAATTAATTGCTCAGCATATTTTTGCTTAAGTTTATTATTTGTTTTAGATAATTCAATTGCAATATTTATATATTTTTTAATTTTTTCATAGCTTTTTTTGTTATCTAAGATTAATAAGATGTTAATTATGTCTAAAGCTTTATCGTACTCTTTTAAGCCTGCTAAGCTGCGGGCATAATTTAAGTAAGTAAATGTAAGAACTTCTATCTGTTTTTTAATTGAATTAATAAGGTCTTTGTTGGCATTTTCATAAATACAAATTCTAGAAAACAAATATCCTCTAATCATAAATAAATTAGCCTGTTCTGGAGAAATATTAATGGCATTATTAATAAAATCCATTGCTTTTACGGGATGACCATTTTCTAATAGAGCCCAGGCATGTAATAAATTAGCTTCTGGATCTTCAGGATCAAGATGCAATAAAGATTTAGAAGAGTTAAGAGCCATTCTAAATCTACCATTCCACAAATTTTCGTATGTTTCTTTTAATGCTTGTTCAAACTCAGGATTTTTCAATTAAACCTTCCACACCTAAATAGTAAATTAAACAAATTTAATAGAATTTTTAAATTAATAAAATAATAATAAAAATAAAATAATTATAATTATTTAGATAAATAAAATTTATATATTTTTAATTACTATCTGTGCTAAAAAAACAAAAATAATTTGAGTTAAATTGGTTATATTTTATTTTAATAAATTTAACTTTTCTTTAAAATCTAAAATTTTATTCTTAAATTTAAAGCTAAATTAATTTTATTTAAGGTTTAGATGAATATAGGAATATTAGGCGGCGGTCAGCTAGCTAGGATGTCTACATTAGCTGCTTATAGATTAGGTTTTAATGTTACCATTTTAGAAAAAGAAATAAACTCTCCAGCGGGCATGCTAACAAAAAATGATTTTGTTGGTAATGTTAATGATGATGAATTATTAAAAAAGTTCTCAGAAAATTGTGATGTTATTACATTAGAAAGTGAGTTTATAAATCCGGATAGGTTAGAGTTTTTAGAAAATTTAGGCAAAAAAGTTATACCATCATCTAATACAATTTCTTTAATACAAGATAAGTTTATACAAAAAACTACTTTTAACAAATATAATATACCTGTACCAAAGTTTTTAGAAGTTAAAATGAAATCTGATTATGAAATCATTTTACAAAATTTAGGATTACCATTTGTTTTAAAATCTAAGAAATTAGGATATGATGGATATGGAAATGCTGTTATAAAAAATGTAGAAGATTTTGAAATTGCATTTGATAAATTAACTAAACGTCATGATACATTATTAGCAGAAAAATTTATAGATTTTGAAAAAGAAATAGCTGTTACTATTGTAAGAACTGTAAATGAAGTTAAAGTTTATCCTGTTGTAGAAACAATACAAGAGAATGGAATTTGTAAAAAAGTAATAGCTCCATTGAATATTAGTAATAAATTAAAATTTGAAGCAGAGGGTATTGGTTTAGAATGTATACAATCGGTTAATGGATATGGAATTTATACAATTGAGATGTTTTTAACAAAAGACAACAAGTTATTAGTTAATGAAATAGCTCCAAGGCCGCATAATACTGCACATTATACAATAGATGCCTGTGTTACATCCCAATTCGAAAATCATGTTCGTTCCGTATTAAATTTACCATTAGGTTCAACTGATATGAAAAAACCATTTGCTGTAATGGTAAATCTTTTAGGTAAACGAAATGGTATTGGTAAATTATTAAATTATGAAGAAGTATTAAAACACCCTGAAGTTAGTTTACATATATATGGTAAAGCAGAAAGTAGAATTGGGAGAAAGATGGGACATATTACGATTGTGGGAAATAATTTAAATGAAATATTAAAAAAAGCTGAAGAAATTGAAAAAGTAGCAAATATATAAGGAAATAAAATGGATAATCCCGTAGTTGGCATTATAATGGGAAGTGATTCTGACCTTCCTTCGTTAAATGGAGCAATAGAAATTTGCAAAAAGTTTGAAGTTCCATTTGAAGTTAAAATCGTAAGCGCTCATAGAACTCCCGCTTATATGGCTGAATATGCAAAAAGTGCAAAAGGGAGGGGAATAAAAGTTATTATAGCTGGTGCTGGTGGTGCCGCACATTTACCTGGGATGACTGCATCTTACACAGAGCTACCAGTAATAGGAGTTCCTGTTCAAAGCAAAGCATTAAATGGTTTAGATAGTTTACTTTCTATTGTTCAAATGCCTGCCGGCGTTCCAGTTGCAACTGTAGGGATTAATCAATCTAAAAATGCTGGATTATTAGCTATAAAAATTTTAGCATTGAATGATAATCTTTTAATGAATAAATTAACTGAATATATGCAAGAAATTTATAACGAATCAATTTCTAAAAATGATAAATTAGTTTATTAACAATTAATAAAAAAAAATTAAACAATTCAATAAGAAAGAGATTAACATATGAAAGAACTGAGGATAACAGACAATTTTCAAAACAGACATATTGGATCGTTAAACGATGATGTTAACAAAATGCTACAGGAAATTGGGGTAAATAGTTTAGATGAGTTAATTGATAAAACAATACCCGCACAAATTAAAAAGTTTGAAGTTGATGAAAACAGCACAGGACTAAGCGAATACGAATATTTGCAACAAATTAACGAAACAGCAAAATTAAATAAGTTGTATCGTTCCTTTATTGGGATGGGTTATTATGGTACAATTACTCCGTCTGTAATAAAAAGGAACATCTTACAAAATCCAGGTTGGTATACACAATATACACCATACCAAGCAGAAATATCCCAAGGCAGATTAGAAGCTTTGTTAAATTTTCAGACAGTAATTTCAGATTTAACTGGATTACCTGTTGCTAATGCTTCTTTATTAGATGAAGCTACAGCTGCTGCTGAAGCAATGATTATGTTATTTAATGCTAGAAAAGCTAACAAAAAAAATGCAAATGTTTTTTTGGTTGCAGAAGATTTATTACCACAAACAATTGACGTTTTAGCAACAAGAGCTTTGCCACTTGGAATTAAATTAAAAATAGAAAAAACAGAAAATTTTGTTTTAAGCGATGAGATTTATGGTATTTTAGTTCAATATCCTAATTATCATGGTTTAATTAAAGACTTTACGGAATTATTTAAGAATGCTACAGAAAAAGGCATTTACTGTGCGGTTGCGGCAGACATATTAAGTCTATGCATTTTAACTCCTCCTGGCGAGTTTGGTGCAGATGTAGTATTGGGTAGTACACAGCGCTTTGGCATTCCAATGGGATATGGCGGACCACACGCAGCTTATTTTGCAGTTAAAGATGAATTTAAAAGGTTAATTCCTGGTAGAATAATAGGTGTTTCTATAGACGCAAAGGGAAATAGAGCGCTTAGAATGGCATTACAAACAAGAGAGCAACATATAAAAAGAGAAAAAGCCACAAGTAATATTTGTACAGCTCAAGCATTATTAGCTATTATGGCAGGTATGTATGCTGTTTATCATGGGGCAGATGGATTAAAGCACATTGCTACAAGAGTAAATAATAGTGCAAAATACCTTAATTATGGATTAAAACAATTAGGTTTTAATCAAACAAATCAATTCTTTTTTGATACCTTAAAAGTTGATTTAGAAAACGAAGATTTATTAAATAAAATAAAAACTGAAGCCTTAAAAAAAGAAATTAACTTTTGGTACGAAAATAATAGCGTATTAATTTCCGTTGATGAAACAACTTTACAAAAAGATTTAGATGATATTTTAGAAGTATTTAAAGTTGCTTCTTCTAATTCTAATTTAAATATTAATTATGACTTTTTAGATAGCTCAATTCCTGTTACACTTGTTAGAAAATCAGAATATTTAACACATCCAATATTTAAGATGTATCGTTCTGAAACTGAATTAATGCGATATATAAAAAATTTAGAGAAGAAAGATTTATCTTTAACTTCATCTATGATACCACTTGGTTCTTGCACAATGAAATTGAACGCAGCAACTGAAATGTTTGCAATAGAAATACCCGAATTTGCAAACCTACATCCATTTGTGCCACAAGATCAAGCATTAGGATACAAAAAAATAATAGATGAATTAGCAGAGGATTTATGTAAAATAACAGGGTTTAAAGGTATATCATTTCAACCAAATTCTGGAGCACAAGGAGAGTATACAGGATTATCTGTAATTCGCTCTTATTTATGCAGCAAGGGAGAAGGACACAGAAATGTTATATTAATACCTTCTAGTGCACATGGCACCAACCCAGCAAGTGCAGTTATGGCTGGTGGTAAAGTTGTTGTAGTAAATTGCGATAGTAATGGAAATATTGATGTTAATGATTTGAAGTTAAAAGCTGAAGAACATAAAAATAATTTGGCAGCATTGATGGTTACATATCCATCCACACATGGTGTATTTGAAGAAGCAATTGTAGAAATATGCGATATTATTCACCAATATGGTGGGCAAGTTTATATGGATGGAGCCAATATGAACGCCCAGGTTGGATTAACAAGTCCAGCCATTATTGGAGCCGATGTTTGTCACCTAAATTTACATAAAACTTTTAGTATACCACACGGTGGAGGTGGACCGGGTATGGGACCTATTGCAGTAGCAGAACATTTACTTCCATTTTTACCAAAACATTTTGCACTTGATGGGAAGGGAACATCTGCTGTTTCAGCCGCTCCGTTTGGTAGTGCATCTATTTTACCAATTTCCCATGCTTACATTAAAATGATGGGTGAAAAAGGATTGCAAAATGCAACAAAATTTGCAATTTTAAATGCAAATTATATAAAAGCTAAGCTTGAAAAATACTATAAAGTATTATACAAAGGTGAAAATGGATTTATTGCACATGAATTAATTTTTGATATGCATGAATTTAAGCAAATTGCAAGTGTAGATGTTGAAGACATTGCAAAAAGATTAATGGATTATTCTTTCCATGCACCTACAGTATCTTTCCCAGTACACGGCACTTTAATGGTTGAACCAACAGAAAGCGAGTCTAAAGCAGAGTTAGATAGATTTTGTGATGCTATGATTGAAATACGCAAGGAAATTGAAGAAATAGAAAAAGGGATATATTCAAAAGAGGATAACGTTTTAAAGCATGCTCCTCATACTATAACAGAAGTATGTTCTGATAATTGGGAACATTCATACACAAGAGAAAAAGCGGGATTCCCGTTACCCTATACAAAAGAAAACAAGTTTTGGGCAACTGTATCTAGAATTAATAATGCATACGGTGATAGAAACTTAGTTTGTAGTTGCTTACCAATAGAGAGTTATAAATAATGTACGATAAAGAACTAAAAATTATTGAACAACAACTAAGAACCGCAAAAACTATTGCGGTTCTTGGTTTTTCTAAAAACCCATATAAAACTAGTAGGGAAATTGCTTCTTTATTAGTATCAAAAGGTTATAAAGTTTTTGGTGTAAATCCCACAATTGACGAAAAAGAAATAGATGGAATAAAGGTTTTTAAATCCTTAAAAGATATTAATGAACAAATAGACATTGTGAACGTTTATAGGCGAAGCGAGGATATACCGGGTATTATAGACGATGTTATTGCTGTAAATCCCAAAATCTTATGGCTACAACAAGGCATAAGGAACGATTACGCCGTTAAGCCCGTTTTAGATAAAGGAATTATCGTTTATCAAGATATGTGTATAGCTGTTTATTGCAGTCTTTGTGGTATTTAAAAACTATTGGTAAAATTTAATGATAAAAACACTTCTTATATTTTTGTTTACTAGTTCATTATACTTTGCTCAAGTTGATTCCTTGGTATTAGGTAAATATGATAATTTAAAGGTAGATTCAATTAAAATTATTGGAAATAAGGTTACTCAAGATTATATAATATTACGAGAATTGACCTTTAATGTAGGGGACGTTGTAAATGGGCAAACATTAGATTTTAATAGCGAACGTATCTTTAGCTTGGGTATATTTAATAAAGTTAAATTATATTTTAAGCAAACCACAGAACCTGTTACCAATATTTTAGTAATTAGAGTTGATGAAAGTTGGTATATTTATCCAATACCATTTGTAAGATTAAGAGATAAAAATCTAAATCAAGCTTCATATGGGTTATATGTTCAATATAAAAATTTTAGAGGAAGAAACGAAGAAATTAAAACAAAAATAGAACTTGGTTACGACCCATCTTATTATATTGAATACTTTAATCCACTTATAGTTGAAAAATTAAATTTAAGCCTATTAACGAATATTTCCGTACAAAAAATGTTGAATAAAAGTAATAGTGCTGAAAAGATGTTTGGAAGTGAATTTTCTTATAATTTTAAGAAGATTGATTTTACATTAGGTAAAAGAATTGATAATTTTAACTTTGCTTACTTAGGTTTAGGTTTTTCTTATGTTGATATTAAAGAATCTGGATTAAATTATATTCTAAATAAGAACAGTAATCTAAACAGAGCATTTAAAATAGGCTTGGGTTATACATACGATACTAGAGATTTGATACAATACCCACTATCAGGTATTTATGCTTCAACTATGCTTACAAAATTAGGCTTTGGTTTATGGGATGTAAATTATAATGTGGCAACATTTGATTATAGACAATATCAAAAGCTTATTAATAGCTTTTATATTAAATGGCGGCTTAATTTAAGACACACTTTTGGAGACAAAGTACCTTTTTATGATTTATCTTATTTAGGAACGGATAATTACGTTAGGGGTTATAAAAATGAAGTTCAAGAGGGGAATAATTATTTACTTGGATCATTTGAAATTGTACATCCTATTATAAAAAATTGGGATTTTAGTGTAGATTTACCATTACTTCCTAAAAAACTTACTTCAGCAAGAATTGAATTATATTTTTATCTTTTTGGAGATACTGGAACCGTTTTTAATAATCATCAAAGAATGCCATTAAATGATTTTAATTCTGGTTATGGTTTGGGATTTACTTTATTAATTTTACCATTTAATTCATTAAGACTTGAATATGCATTTAATGAATACAAAAGAAGTGAGATGATAATTGCAACAGGTTTTTCTTTCTAACATTGAATTATACTTTAGTAAAAATATTAACATTAATAACATAGAAAATTTACTAAACGGTGAAGAATTTGAACACGCATTTAAGGTTATGAGAAATAACCTTAATGATAATTTATATATTACTGATGGACAAGGAACCATATTAAAAACTTTGATAACAGATATTAAAAAAGATTATGCAATATTAAAAACAGTAGAAACTTATAATTATAGTAATACTTTAGCTAACATTGAGTTTTTTATTCCAAATTTACGAAATAGTGATAGAATGGAATTTGCATTAGAAAAATGTATAGAACTAGGAATTACAAATTTTACAATTTTTAACTCTGATAGAACTGTACCTAAAGGTGTTAAGTTAGAAAGATTAAATAAAATAGCAATTTCTTCAATTAAACAATCATTAAGGGCGTTTTTACCAGTAATAAACTTTAATATTCAATTAATAAAAACACCTTTTAATGGTGAAGTAATTATTTTAGATCAAGAAAGTAATTTAACAATACAAGAATTTTTAATAAACAAATTAGATTTAGCTAAAAAATATACATTTATTATCGGACCCGAAGGGGGATTTAGCGATAAAGAATTAGAATATTTGGAAGCTAAAAGCACTAAATTAAAACTTGCACCTAATAGATTAAGAAGTGAGACTGCTTGCATCGTATGTGCATCTTTAATAAATAATTTTATAACAAATCGATAATGTTCTTTATTAATTTTTCAAATTTTGGCTTTACAGAATTAGCAGTATCAATAACTTCTTGATGAGAAAGTTTCTCTGGTTTAATACCCGATGCATGATTTGTTATTAAAGAAATTGCTCCAACATTAATACCTAAAACTGCAGCAAAAACAGCTTCGTGGGCAGTAGACATTCCAACAGCATCAACATTAAATTTTGCCACCATTTTCACTTCAGCCGGGGTTTCATACGTTGGCCCCTTTCCAAACCAATAAGAACCTTCTTTAAGATGCACCTGACTATTTAATGCAGCTTCGATTATTATTTTATTAACATGTGGTGAAGGAAGGTTTAAAAGATTATTTTTTTGTTCTGGGGATAATACTCCAAGAAATGTTGATAACTCCATATTCAGATTTTGAGTGTAAAAGTCATTAATTAACATTAAGTCGCCAGGCTTAAAATTTGGATTAACACCACCAGCAGCATTAGTTAATAATAAAAATTTAGTATTTAGATGAGAACAAATAAGCACGGGTAAAAGACATTGCTCAATAGTATAACCTTCGTAAAAGTGTATACGACCTTGAAAAATTAAAATCTTTTTATTGTTATGCTCTGCAAAATGGATAAAACCTTTATGACCTTGTACAGTACTAGTAGGGTAACTTGGCAAAGTATCTGTTGGAATAGAGTGAATAATTTTAACTGTGTTTGCAAAATCACCAAGTCCACTACCTAAAATTAATGAAATTTCTGGAGAGAAAGGAGCTGATGTTTTAATGTAATCTAATAATACCGAATATTTTTCTTTGTAGTTTTTCATATTAAAATAAAATTCCTGCTAAAGTTGCTGTCATTAAAGTTGCTAAAGAACCACCCAAAACTGCCTTTAATCCCAATTTAGCAATATCACTTCTTCTATCAGGTGCCATAGGTGTTAACCCTCCAAGTTGAATAGCAATAGAGCTAAAATTTGCAAAACCACACAATGCATAAGTAGCCATATAAATTGCTTTATCGTTAATTAAAGCTCGATTAGCAATCATATTACCTAAATCAACATAAGCAACAAATTCATTTAGAACAATTTTAGTACCAAAAAGACTACCAAATTGAAGAATTGAATCTGTAGGCACGCCAATAGCAAAAGCGATTGCTTGGAAGATAAACCCTAAAATAAGTTGTAAATTTAATGGTTGACCAAAATTTTGTTGTAAGTATGAATTAAATCCTAAATAATAACCAACACCTTGTAAGATATAATTTATTAGAGCAATTAAAGCAATAAAAGCAATAAGCATACCTGCAACGTTTAAAGCTAATTGAACACCATCTGATGCGCCGGCTGCTGCTGCTTCTAATACATTAGAACCATTTTTCTCAATTTCTAATTTTATAGTCCCTTTTGTAACAGGCTCTTCAGTTTCTGGAAAAAGTATTTTAGAAATAAGTAAAGCCGCTGGTGCTGCCATAAAACTTGCACCAAGTAAATGAGTGGCAAACAATAATTGAGCTTGCTCTAAAGGTACATTATGCATCACAGAGTAAGAATGCCCCAAAATTTGTATATAAGCTGCCATAACACCGCCGGCAATGGTTGCCATGCCACCAACCATAATAGTTAGCAACTCGCTGTTAGTCATTGTTTTAATAAAGGGCTTTATTAAAAGCGGAGCTTCTGTTTGACCAACAAAAATATTTGCAGTGCAAGATAAAGATTCAGCACCACTAGTGCCCATAACTTTTAACATTACCCAAGCCATCCCTTTAACAATTTTTTGCATAATACCCAAATAGTACAAAATAGATGTTAGACTTGCAAAAAATATAATTGTTGGTAAAACTTGAAATGCAAAAAACATACCTAACGAGCCATCAGCACCCGGTGATTTTGCTAAATTTCCAAACACAAATTGAGCGCCTTCTGTAGTAAAATTTAAAAGTAAAACAAAAATTCCACTTAACCATTTAAAGAAGTACAAAGGATAGGCAAGTGGAGCAAATATTTTTCCTAATGCATCCCCTTTAACAATTAAAATTGCAAATATTATTTGAAGCAAAAGTCCACTTAACACTAATCTAATATTTATTTTCTTTTTATTATTAGAAAATAAAAAAGCTATTCCTAATAAAACAATTATACCAAAAATTCCTCTAATTAGAGATATTATATCCATAATGATTCCTTACTAAGGTATGTAATGACATTTTCTACATCCAGCTTCATATTGGTCTGCGGCACCAACTAAAACTCTTTCATCAGATTTAACAATTCGCTGGGTTCTATCGGCAGGATTTCCACAGATAACGCAAATAGCCAATGTTTTAGTAATATACTCTGCAACTGCTAATAATTGTGGCATGGGTTCAAAAGGTAAGCCCCTGTAATCTTGGTCTAAGCCCGCTACAATAACCCTTTTACCATTATTAGCCAAAGTATTACAAACATCAACCAAATTATTATTAAAAAACTGAGCTTCATCAATTCCAATTACATCAGCCTCTGCTGAAAGACTTAAAATTTCTAGTGCATCTTTAACCATAATAGAAGGAAGTGACAAAGAAGAATGCGAAACAATTTCTTCTGAAGAATAGCGAGTATCTATTTCAGGTTTAAATATCTTAACATTTAATTTAGCTATTTGCGCTCGCTTTAACCTTCTAATAAGTTCTTCGGTTTTTCCACTAAACATACAGCCAGCAATAACTTCAATCCAGCCGATATCTTTTGGGGTCATGTGAATATGTGGTGTGTTCATCATAAACTATTTTAAATAATTTTCATCAAAACTTAAGGGTAATAATTCAGAAAGTTTATGAACAATAATTTCGTCTTTCTTATTAATCATAACAACATCTAAATCTTTACCACATAAATCCATTAATACTTGTCTGCAAGCACCACAAGGAGGGCAAAAGCCTTCAAAATCGCTTGCAATTGCAATTGATTTAAATTTTCTGTGACCATCTAAAATTGCTTGAAATGCTGCGGTCCTTTCTGCACAGATTGTTAAACTATAGGAAGAATTTTCAATATTAGCACCTAAATAAACTTCTCCACTATCTGTTAATAAAGCAGCACCTACATGAAAATTAGAATAAGTTGCTAATGCTTTGTTTTTGGCTTCAATAGCTTTTTTGGCTAATTCTTTGTGTACCATATCACCATCGCTTTTTATAAAAATAAGATAAAGGAAACTTAAATATTATTAATAGCTCGTATATAATTTGTAAATAAATAATTTCTAATAAAGTAAATTTATAATTAAATTTGCTTTGATTAAACTTAACAATAAATATATCTATTGCTAATTTAACAAAAAAAGGAATAAAATAAAACCAATTTATTATTAAAAATAATGGGGAAACAAACATTAACAAATTAACCACATGCCAAATTGTAGGAAATATTAATTGTTTTAGTGAATAATAATATGATGTGCTGGTATGTCTAAGTTTTTGATTAATATATTCCTTTAAGCTATTTTTAGCATAACTATAAACAAAAGAATCTTTTGAGTATAGAACATCAATTTTTAATTTTTTATTAATTGCTTCTCTTAATAATAAATCATCATCACCGCTTAATGTATCTTGCAAACTATTAAATCCGCCAATCTCAAAATAAAACTTTTTCTTAAAGCATAAATTTCGTGCAACTGCCGTATAAGGTAACTTAATTTTTGTTGAAAAAATAATCATTAAATTTGTTCTAAGATTTTCGAAGCATGATAATTTACTGATGATATTATCATTCAAATAAAAAGGGGATAAACCAATAATAAAATCCACATTATTATTAATTAATGTATTTATTTCATTTAACAAATTGGGTTGAACATTACAATCTGCATCAGTAATAATAATGTTTTCATATTTTGCATTTTTTATTCCTAAGTCAATTGCTCCTTTTTTACCACTGTAAACTTTTTTTTCAGCTAATAGGTATTTCGCATTTTCAATATTTTTAATCTCATCTAAAATTATTTTTTTGGTATTATCAGTAGAGTTATCATCAACAAAAATTATTTCGTAATTATTTTGATTATAATTTAATCTTTTAATAAAATTTAATGTATTGGGTAAATTTAATTCCTCGTTTTTTGAGGAAATAATAATAGAAAAATTATTATTTGTTAATAATATGTTTTTGCGTATTTTTGGTTTAGTATAAATTAATAATAATAAATTAATAATTAAAAATATTAGAGTAATAAAAATAAATATCATAACAAAGTATTTTGTTAAACAATTATAAGGATTTTTTTGGAAAATATAAATAATAAATATAATGTAAAAAAAATTATTACTTTATGGGCATTTAGCGAATCTGTATTAGGTGGGTTTTTACATTTATTTAAAGTTCCATTTACGGGCTTAATTGTTGGGGGGCTTGCAGTTATATTTTTAAGCTTGTTATCATTTACTAATGATTATAAAAAAAATATATTAAAGGGAACATTAGTTGTATTACTTATAAAATTTGTTATAAGCCCTTATACACCAATAAATGCTTTTTTTTCTGTATTAGCACAAGGTGTTCTTTGCTATATTTTTAGTATAATAATTAAAAATAAACAAATTAGAATTCTTACATTTTCTCTTTCCTCAATGATACTTTTTTCCTTACAGAAATTAATTTTTCTTCAAATATTATTTGGTAATTCCTTGTGGCAGGCAATTGATATTTACGCCAAATTTATTGCCAAACAAGTTTTTCTTTACAATGTAAACATAAATTTAAGTTGGTATTTAATAATTTTTTATATTTCAATTCATATAATATCCGGAATAATTTTTACAATAATAACTTTAAAGATAAATGAGGATTTAATTAACGAAAAAAAACTTAATATTGTGCCTATTGAAAACAATAATAATGATATTAAGACTACAGGCAAAAAAAAGAAAAAAATAAATAAAGTAATTAAAGTATTAATAATTCTTCTGGTTATTGTTTCATCATATTTTATACAACCAGAAGCAAAATTTTTGGATTATTTAATAGTTGTACTTCGATTCTTTTTGATTTTTATAATATGGACAATCGTTTTAAGTCCATTTTTAACTAAAATTACTAAAAACTTAATATTTAATAAAAGTAAAAATTATATTAACGATGTTGATGTTATAATAAATGATTTTTCTAAAATTAAAGCTTTAATTGCTGCATTAAGAGAAGAATTAAAAAACAAGACTGGTATTATAAAATATATTTTACTAATAAGATATGTTATTGTTTATTACGTTTTGGAAAACTAATGGCTTTAATAATATTAGCGGATAAAGTTAATTCTGGAAAATCTGAAACAATTGTTAAACTATCAAAAATAAAAAATATTTTTAGTGGTTTTGTTCAAGTAAAGGATAACGAATTGAGATACATAAAGTATTTAGAAGATGGAAATCTTGAGCTATTAAGCGGTTTAGATATTGATGAAATTGATAAAGTTAAAGTTGGTAATTACGTTTTTAATAACCAAATATTTGAAAAGTTAAATAAGTTAATAATTAATACTGTTTCTATTACTTCTAATAATTTTTTTGTAATTGATGAATGGGGATTATTAGAAGACCAAGGCAAAGGTTTATTTAAGGGGATTGATTTTATTCTTAAAAATAATTTTTATAAAAAAAATAATTACTTAATAGTAATAAGAGAATACTTGATAGATAATTTTTATAAAAAATACTTATTAACAAAAACATTGGTACAAGAGTACAATGTTAGTAATATTAATTTAATGTTAAATAATTATTAAATAATTGTTAAATTTTATTTTTTTATTAGGAATATAATTTTTATTTTAGAAGGATATTTTGATATTATTAAGGTGAAAGATGAAAAATTGGAATTGGGAAATTGAAAACGAAAATTACCTTGAAAATACTATTAAAAGATGTAGAGAAAAGGGGATAATTTTACCTAAATTTAGTGAATTGCAAAATCCAGAAACTATTAATCCAAAAATAATAGAAAAATTAAAAAGTATCGGAAAAGAGGAAACGCATCCATTAAATTTATTTAGAATTAATTGGCAAAATGATTTAACAACTGGTGGCATTGGAGATATTAATTATTTTGAAATTCCAAAAGAAATAACGGGCGTAAAAGCAAGAATTATAGGCTTGGTTGGGTCAACATTTCCGACTGGTGCACATAAAGTTGGTGCAACATATGGTTGCTTAGCTCCATATTTAGTAACAGGAAGATTTAATCCGGAATATCATAAAGCAGTTTGGCCTTCTACAGGTAATTACTGCAGGGGTGGAGCATTTAATTCTGTACTTTTAGCAGTTCATGCAGTGGCAATTTTACCTGAAGAAATGAGCAAGGAAAGGTTTGACTGGTTAAAAAATATGGGTGCGGAGATATACGCAACAACAGGTTGCGAAAGCAATGTAAAAGAAATATATGATAAATGCCATGAATTAGAAGCACAAAGTGACCAATATTACGTGTTTAATCAATTTGACCAATTTGGTAATTCTATTTGGCATTACACTGTTACTGGTAAAATGATTGAGCGGGTATTTAATAAAATTAAGACAGATAAATCTAAACTATCTGCATATGTTAGCGCAACTGGCTCCGCAGGCACTATTGCTGCCGGTGATTATTTAATAAATACTTTTAAGGATGTAAAAGTTTTAGCTTCTGAAGCTTTACAGTGTCCAACTATTCTTTACAATGGTTTTGGTGCACATAGAATTGAAGGTATTGGAGATAAACACATTCCTTGGATTCATAATGTAAAAAATACAGATTCTGCTGTTGCAATAGATGATAATCACCCATTAGCAGTTATGAGACTATTTAATGAAGAAGTAGGTAAAGAATTTTTACAAACATTGGGCGTAAAAACAGAAGTTATTGAAAAACTTCACTTATTAGGTATTTCAAGCATTTCAAATCTACTTTCTGCAATTAAAATGGCAAAATATTATGAATTTAATGAAAATGATATAATTTTTACTGTTTTTACAGATTCAATGGATATGTATAAAAGCAGAATTATTGAGCAAAACGAAATAAATGGGAAGTATACACCTCAGCAAGCTGCAATAGACTATAGTATTGCTATAAAAAATCAGAATACAGAGCACTTTAAAGAATTAACATATATTGACAAGAAAAGAGTGCATAATTTAAAATACTTTACTTGGGTTGAACAGCAAGGTAAAACTGCAGAAGAATTAAATGACCAGTGGTACAATGAAGAATATTGGCATAATAGGTATAATATTGTTGACTATTGGGATAAATTAATTGAAGACTTTAATAAAAAAGTTGGATTAACTTTATAAGTGTTTTTAATTATGAAAGTATTAAAAAATGTTTTTATAAATACAAAAGGTAATAAATTAAGACTAGTAGATATTTTCTTTTCCAATTCTATTGAAGATATAAAATACATATCTGATGAAATTGATTGGATAGAAATAAACAACAAAGAACTACTAGAAAGCTTTAAAAATAAAATTGGTGATAGAACGTATCCAGATTTTATTGAAATTGATGGCTCGTTTAATTTTGTGATGTATGGTAGTTTAGATACACACGTACATTTTAATACACCAGGCTACGAACATAGAGACGATTTTGAACATGCATCTTATGCTGCTGTAGCTGGTGGTGTAACTACAGTAATAGATATGCCTTGTACTTCTGTGCCACCTATTGTTTCAGTTAAAAATTTACTATTTAAGAAAGAAGCTTTAATAGGTAGAAGTAGAATTGACTATGCATTTTGGGGTGGTATAAGCAGTAACAATGCGGATAAAAACCATACTATAAAAAAGAATCTTGAATACTTAATTGCAGAAGGTGTGCCAGGTTTTAAAGTTTATACAATATCAGGAATGAATACCTTTAAGGATTTAAGCTATTCTGAAATAGATAATATTGCCGAAATAATGAAAAAAATGAAAAGCATGTTAGCAGTACATGCAGAAGATAAAGTATTTATAAAAACAAAAACTGCTGAATTACAATTTAAAAACCGCACAGATTGGCAAGCATATTGTGAAGCTAGGGGCATTGAAGCTGAAGTTAGAGCAGTAAAAAAAATGATTGAAATTGCAAAAAAACATGGCACTAAAATTCATGTTGTGCATTTAAGTAGTAAAGATGCCACAAATCTTATTAGAGAAGCAAAAAATAATGGGATTAATATTACTACAGAAACTTGCCCCCATTATTTATATTTTACTCAAAAAGATTTTGAAAATGATAAAATTAGAAATTTTTTAAAGACAGCACCCCCAGTTAAATTTGAAGAAGATAGAGAAGGATTGTGGGAAGGATTGCAAGATGGAACCATTGATTTTGTAACAACTGACCATGCTGGTTGTGATCCTATGATAGAAAAGATGTCTTCTAATTTTTGGGATGTTTATGGTGGTATTCCTGGTGTTCAACACAGAGTACCTTTTTTACTTTCTTTTGGCTTTTTAAACGGCCGCATTAGCTTAGAAAAAGCAATAAGTTTATTAAATCCTTACGATAAATTCATTTTTGAAAATAAAGGGCTTTTACAAAAAGGATTTGATGCAGATTTTGCTTTAATTGATTTATGGAATAAGCAAATTATTACTTATGCAAAAATGCATTCTAAAGGAAAATATACTCCATTTGAAGGTGTTGAGGTTGGTGTAACCGTAAAAAAAACATTTTTACGTGGAGAATTAATATTTGATAATGAATCTAGAAAAAATGAAAAGAAAGAAAAAATAGGAAAATTTCTTAAGGTTGTTGCTTAATAATGAATAATATTATATTAAAAAATGGTATTTTTTTAATTGAAGATGAGAATGAGCTGGTACCATTTTATGGTAATGCAATTATTAAAGAAGGGAAGATTTTTTCTTACAAATCTAATTTAGATTTAGAATTTGATAACTACGAAATAATAGATTTAAATAATAAAATAGTAACAAAACCTTTAATTAATTTTCACGAACATAGCTATTCAAAACTTGCTAAAGGTTTAACTATAAACTCTAAATTAGATAGTTTCGGTAAAATACTTTCTGACTACTGGTGGAAAGAAGATTTATGTTTAACTGAAGAAAGCATCTATTATAGTGCTTTATTAACTGGTATTGATGCTATAAAAAACGGGGTCGGTTATATTTTTGACCATCATTCCTCTCCAAATTACATTAAAGGCTCGTTAGAATTATTATCAAAAGCATATGAAACCCTTTCTATTAATAACGTTTTATGTTATGAAATTACTGATAGAAATGGAAAAGATAAATGTGATGCAGCTATTAAAGAAAATTTTGATTTTATATATAAAAATAAGCCAAATAGCAAAGGTATGATTGGATTGCATGCATCCTTTACCTTAGAAGATGAAACTTTAGAAAAAATTGCTGATTACAATAAAAATGTAAACGCCGGAATACATGTACATATTTGTGAAGGAGTTGAAGATAGTGAACTATCTTTATTAAATTTTGGCAAAAGACCACTTAATAGATTTATTGATTTTAATCTTTGCAATTCTAAAAGTATTTTTGCACATGGGGTAAACTTAACTATAAATGAATTAGATTATTTAGCAAGTCAAAACATCGCCTTGGCAATTAATATTGATTCTAATTTAAATAATGCTGTTGGAGTTCATTACTATAATCAAATATTAAGTAACTTAGTATTGCTTGGCACAGATGGAATGCACCAAAATATACTAAGAAGCTTAAAAAATATATTTTTAATTTCTAGATTAAATGGTTTATCTTTTGAACAAACATTTAATTTTGTTAAAAATATTTACTTTAAGAGTAATGATTTTTTAAATAATTACCATAAAATTAATAAATTACAAATTAATGATAATGCTGAGCTTGTAATTTGGGATTATATGCCTCCAACACCAGTAAACAAAGATAATGTTTGGGGACATATAATTTATGGCTTAACTGAAAGCAAAGCACAATATTTTATTAAAAACGGTACATTTTTATTAAAAGATTATAGCTTAAATATAATAAATGAAGCAGAAGCTAATAAAAATGCTAAAAAATCTGCATTAGATTTATATTCTGAATTTAATAAATTAGGATAATAATGGAAACATTTAATTACGTTGGTAAACCAATTTTAAGAGAAGATGGCATAAGTAAAGTAAAGGGGTATGCTAAATATGCTGATGATTACAGTTACCCTAATATGCTATATGGCGTACCTTTAAGAATAAATGGGACAAGTGCTATTATACATAATGTAGATTTTTCTCAAATAGAAACATCTAAATATTTATTTGGCATAATTACAGAGAAAGATATTCCTGGTGCAAAAAAAACTGGTGCAATTGTAAAAGATCAACCTATCTTTTCAACAAACGAGACTAAAACATGTGGAGATGTTTTAGCTTTACTTATAGGTAATAACGTAGAAAAATTACGCGAATTGACCAAAAAAGTAAAAATAGATTTTACACCCGTTGATCCAATTACTGATGCCGAAATTAGCTTAAATGAAAGTACTCGCTTAATTCATCCTGAACTTGGATCAAATTTAATAATACATTATCCTTTAAGAAAAGGAGATATTGAAAAAGGATTAAATGAAAGCGAATTTATTTTGAAGCAAACTTATAGAACTGGATATCAAGAGCATGCATATTTAGAACCTGAATGTGTGATTGCCATTCCCGGTACAAGAGGAAATGATATAGAGATTATTGGCAGTATACAAAATCCATTTACATGTAGAAATGTAGTAGCAGCTGTTTTAGGTTTACCTCTTACAAATGTTAGAGTTAAACAAGCTACTTTAGGTGGGTCATTTGGCGGTAAAGATGATACAATGAATATTTTAGCTGCAAGAGCTGCTGTTGCTGCAATAAAATTAAATAGACCTATTAAAATAAAATATACAAGAGAAGATAGCATATTAGAGTCTTACAAAAGACACCCATATAGATTAAAATATATTGTAGGTTATAATTCCGATGGTAAAATAAATGCAATGAAAATTGATTTATTAGCAGATGGTGGTGCATATGCGTCTATGTCACCATTTGTTACTTGGAGAAGTGTTGTACAAGCAACCGGTCCTTATGAAATACCCCATGTTTGGACTGATGTTAAGGCGGTATACACAAATAATCCTTACACAGGAGCATTTAGAGGATTTGGCTCTCCGCAACCAATATTTGCACAAGAGCAAATTATAGATGAAATAGCAGCACGACTAAACATTTCACCAATTCAAATTAGAAAAATAAATTGCTTTAAGCAAAATTCTAAAACAGCAAGCGGTCAAACCTTAGAAAATCACGATGTTAATTTGGTGAAGATTTTAGACTATGCAAACACTGTTACAAATTTTGAAGAAAAATGGAATAATTATAAAAATCAAAATAAAATAGATTATATATTACAAGATAAAAAAGATACAAAAAATATTATACTTAAAAAAGGTGAGTTCATTTATCCCAAAGATGAAATAAAAAAGGGGATTGGATTATCAATAAGTTATAGAGGTTGCTCGTTAGGAGCAGAAGGAATAGATGCAGCAGCAGCATATATTTCCATACAAAAAGATGGGAGCATATATTTATCTTGTGGCTTAGCAGAAAATGGTCAAGGTATGCGAACTACGTTCCAAATAATTGCTGCAGAAATTTTAGGTGTATCACCGGGAAAAATATATTACTTAGACCATGATACTGCTATAATTCCAGATAGCGGACCAACTGTAGCTAGTAGAAGCACATTGATGGGTGGTGGAGCAGTAAAAAATGCAGCACAAATTTTAAAAGATAGATTAATAAATTTTTTAATAGACCTTAAGGAATATGAAATAAAAGATGAAATAATATTTAAAGATAATAAAGTTTATTATGATATAAAAAATGATAAGTATATATATTTTAATGACTTATTGAATAAAGCTTATGCAAAAGGATTAAGTATTGCAGCATTAGGCTGGTATAAAGGTCCAAATGTACATTGGAATGAGCATGATGGTAATGGTTCAGCATACTTTACTTACGTTTATGGCTGTCAGGTGGCAGAAATAGACATAAACACTATAACTGGTGCAGTAAATGTTGAAAAAGTAACAGCTATTCATGATTGTGGAAAAGTAATAAACAAATTAGGAGCAGAAGGTCAAGTATATGGTGGTGTTACTCAAGGTGCAGGTTATGCATTATGGGAGCATCTTACAGATGTATCTGGATACATTAAAGATCTAAACTATGATAATTATTTAATTCCCACAAGTCTTGAAATTGAAGATATTGAAGCACATTTAATTGAAGGAAATGATATTTATGGAGCTTGGGGAGCAAAATCTTTAGGAGAGCCTACCTTAGAATTAACTTCTGCTGCAATTGCTAATGCCATAACTTGTGCTACAGGTAATAGATACTTTAATGCTCCTTTAACAATTGAAGAGCTTAAAATAAAAGAAAAACTTTCTCCAAATTCACTTGTGCGTGGGAGTTTATAATGTTTGAAAAGATACAATATTATGAATGCACTAGCTTTAATGAAGCTTTTAATATTTTAGAAAATAATAAAAATAGCTGTATTATTGCGGGTGGTACAGATGTTATTATTGGTATAAGAAACGAGTCATCTAGATTTAAGGATGTGGAGACTATTTTAGATTTACGTAATTTACCCAATATAAAAGGAATTTATGAACAAGATGAAAATTTTGTTATTGGTGCTTACACAACTTTTACAGAAATTATAGAAAATGAAATTATAAAAAGTAACTTTCCTTTATTAGCAGAAGCTGTTTCTAAAATTGGTAATTTACAAGTAAGAAATCGCGCTACTATTGGTGGCAATATAGTTAATTGTGCTCCTTGCGCAGATTCTGTTCCTCCATTATTGGTTTATGATGCCAAAGTTTCTATAAAAAATAACTTAAATTGCTATGAAATGCCTTTATCGGAGTTTTTAATTGCACCGTATAGAACAAAGTTATTAAAAAACGAAATTTTAGAAAAAATTATATTACCTAAACCTTCTAAACACTACAAGGGTAAGTTTGTTAAGGTTGGTAAACGTAAAGGAGTTACAATAAGTAGATTAACATTGGCTTTACTAATTGAAGTAAATAATAATCATTTTTCTGAAATCAAAATTGCTAGCGGAGCAATAACTCCAATAGCAACAAGGTTTTTTAATGTTGAAGATAAATATAAAAATATGGAAATTTCTGAGGATAATATAATTAATTTTGTTTCAGAAATTGCTAATGAAATTTTAAGTATAACTGGGTTAAGATGGTCATATCCTTATAAATTGCCAGTATTTCAACAACTATTATTTAACGAAATAAATAAATTAATACTATGAAAACTATTATAAAATTTAAATTAAACGGTAAATATTTAGAAGTAAATTTAGATAAAAATAAACGACTTTTAGACTTTTTGAGAGATGATTGTAATTTATTAAGTGTAAAAGAAGGCTGTGGAATAGGAGAATGTGGAGCATGCACAGTTCTAATAAACAATATTGCAGTAAATAGTTGTTTAATGCTTGCTACACAAATTAATAATTGCGAAGTGTATACAGTTGAAGGACTAAATAATGATAATACATTTAATAAATTGCAAGAAAATTTTTTAAATAAAGGAGCTATACAATGTGGATTTTGCACACCGGGCATGCTAATTTCTGCTTATGCATTATTGTTAAAGAACCCTAAAGCAAATATTAATGAAATAAAAGAAAGTATAAGTGGTAATTTATGCAGATGTACGGGATATAAACCTATTATTAACGCAATTAAACAAACTATTGATGACTATGACAAATAAATTAGAAACAAAAATATGGAATTTAGTAGCAAGCAATCCATTATTCACAGCAGCTGGGCCAACATCCGCAAATTACGAAGTTTTAGCAAGAGCTGTTGAAGGTGGAGTTGGTGGAATTGTAACAAAAACTATTAGTGTAAAACCCGCACGTGTTCCTATACCAAATATATATTCAACACATCCGGGTAGTTTAATTAATACAGAACTTTGGTCTGAATATGATTATAAATACTTTATTGATGAAGAATTACCCAAAATAAGAAGTTTAGGAGTGCCCGTAATTTTATCTTTAGGTTATACTTCTGATGATATGATAAAACTTGGGGAATATTTAAAGAATAACAATAATTTTGATGCAGTAGAATTTTCTATACATTACGTAAGTAAAGATATTAGTAATATTACAGATATTGCCTATGCTATAAAGCAAAATATAACGGTTCCTATAATAGCAAAATTTAGTCCATCAATACTTGATATTGCTGGTTTAGTAAAGGCTTTAGAACCTTTGGTAGATGGCTATGCTGGGATTAACAGCGTAGGTCCTACCTTTGATTTTGATATTGAAACCTTACAACCATATATGGGCAGTAGTGATGGTAGAGGATGGCTTTCCGGACGTGCAATTTTACCAATTGGATTACATTACATTGCAACGATTTCTGCTAATACCCAAAAACCTGTTTTAGGTGTTGGGGGAATTAGAAGTGCTACAGATGTTATAAAATATCTAATGGCTGGAGCAAGTGCTGTTCAAATATGCTCCCATGCTATATTAAATGGACCTAAAGTTTATGATAAAATCAATCAGAACTTATTAAAATGGCTAGAGAAAAAAGGTTATAGTTCCTTAGAGCAAATAATTGGTTTAATGAAAAATTATAAAAAAGAACAAGTTAATTATTTATTAGAAGAACCAATTTATAAACCTGTTTGGATGGAAAATAATTGTAATTTATGCAAAAGCTGCGAAACAGTATGTGCTCATGCTGCCATATCATTTAATGATAAAAAATTATTAATTGATCATAAAAAATGTGTCAGTTGCGGATTATGTGTTACTACATGTCCACATAACGCATTAGAATTTAGTAAAATAAATTGAAGAGGTTAAAATGCAACTCGATCTTAAAAAAATCAAAGAAATTGTTAAAAATCATCAAGAATTGATTGATAAAGAAATTCAGAAAATAGTGCAGATTAAAAGTTATAGTGGTGATGAAAAAGAATTAGTAGAGTATTTAGTTAGTCGCATGAAGGAATATAACTTTGATGAGTATAATCATGATTCCTTAGGTTCTGCTATTGGTAAAATTGGAAATGGTAAAGTAAAAATAATGTATGATGCACATATCGATACCGTGCAGGTAACAGAATCAGAAGATTGGGAATATCCACCATTTGAAGGAAAAATAGTTGATGGCAAAATATATGGTAGAGGAGCAGTTGACGAAAAACCAGCAATGGCTGGTTATTTAATTGCTGGTAAAATTATAAAAGAATTATTTAAGGATGAAGAATTACCTTTCACACTATATGTTGTAGGAAGTTGTTTAGAAGAAGATGTGGACGGATATCCTTTAACTCATATAACCGAAAATGAAAAAATTACTCCCGATTATGTAGTATTAGGAGAACCAACCAACTTAACTGTTTATAGAGGACAACGCGGTAGAATGGAGGTTGAAATATCCACTTATGGTCAATCTGCACATGGTGCACACAACCAAAAGGGAATAAATGCTGTATATAAAATGGCAAAAATTGTTAATGAAATTGAAAAATTAGACCATAATTTGCCTGTAAAACAACCATTAGGTAAAGGGTCTATAACTGTTTCCAACATAAAATCAGAAGCTCCATCGTTATGTTCTGTTCCCGATAAATGCAAAATACATATTGATAGAAGAATGACTGTTGGAGAAAATGAACAAACAGTAATTGAAGAGCTAAAACAAATTGCAAATTCTCTAAATATAGATGCAGAAATAGAAGTTCCTACATATAAAGGGAAAGGCTGGACGGGATTAGAGTTTAAGAATAAAGCATACTATCCAACTTGGTACTATGAAGAAGGGCACGATATTGTTAAAGCTGGGTTAGAAGCAGCTAGCTTAGCCTTGGAAACTGAAGCAAAAAGTGGTTTTTGGAGCTTTTCTACAAACGGTGTTTCAATTGCAGGAATGAAAGGAATACCTACAATAGGATTTGCACCAGGTGATGAAAGTTTAGCACATTCATCTAAAGAGTATATTGTACTTGAAGATTTATATAAAGCAGTAATATTTTATATAATATTTCCATTTATTTTAACTAAAAACATATCTAAATAAAGGAGATTACAATGCAAACTAATTTAAAAGGAAAACATTTTTTAACTTGTGATACTTGGACAAAACAAGAATTAGATACAGTTTTTGAAACTTCGTTTGATTTGAAGAAAAAATTTGCCCGTGAAGAACCAACTATTTTATTACCTCATAAGACTCTTTTCATGATATTTTTTGAACAATCCACTAGAACAAGAAACAGCATGGAAGCTGGTATGACGCAATTAGGGGGACATGCACACGATTTAACAGCAGAAAAAATGCAAATTTCCCATGGTGAAGCCCCAAAAGATACAGCTATAATACTTTCAAGAATGGGTCATGGAATAGCATCTCGAAATTGTTTTTATGGAATAGGTAATAAATACTTAAATGAAATGGCTAAGTATTCAAAACGTCCAATAATGTCTTTACAAGATGATGTTTATCATCCATTTCAAGGATTAGCCGATTTAATGACAATATTTGAACATTTTGGTACTAATACTAAAGGATTAAAAGTAACTATATCATGGGCTTATGCAGATACTCATTCTAAACCTCTATCAGTTCCTCAAACACAAATTTTATTATTCCCAAGATATGGAATTGATGTAACTGTTGCTCACCCAAAAGAATTTCCGCTTTCTAAAAATATTGTAGAAAAAGCAAAATTAAATGCAGAAAAAGCCGGTAGCAAAATAACATTTACCAATAACATGGATGAAGCTTTTGAAGGTGCACATATAGTTATACCCAAAAATTGGGGTGGCTTTGGTTTTTATGATGAGGATTATTATTTACAAAATGAAGAAGAATGCAAAAAAGAAATGAAAGCTAATTTAGAAAAATATCATGACTGGATTTGTGATGACAGGAGAATAAAATTAGCAGATAAAAATGTTAAACTTATGCATGCTTTACCTGCTGATAGAGGTCACGAAGTAACAGACGAAATTTTAGATAATCCAGATATTTCTATTGTTTTTGATGAGGCAGAAAACCGTTTGCACACTGCAAAAGCAATAATGGCATTAACAATGTAAAAATTAATATTATGCATTACTTTTATAAATGTTCAGATTGTAACGATAATTTTGATTCTGAATATATCGAACAAAATGGATATTATCTTTGCCCTAAATGCGGAGCTATTCCAAAGAATGCTCCGCTAAAAGGGGTTTTAGATGTTATTTATGATTTTGATTATATACTAACAAAATATAATCTTAGTAGAATAAAAGAAGCGATATCGGCTGACCCAGAATCATTACCAGAGTTATTTCCATTAAATTTTAGTAATAATTTATTACAAAATATAAGTGAAGGAGATAAAGAGAAAATTTCTTTAACAAGCTTATTTTATTCTATAAATTATAAAAATAAAAAACTATTCTTGATGGATGAATCAAGAAATCCAACTTTTTCTTATAAGGATAGAGCTTCTATTTTAGTAGCATTAAAAGCAATTCAGTTAAATAAAAAAGCAATTATTTGTGCATCCACTGGCAATGCAGGTTCTTCGATTGCAGGAATTAGTGCAAGGTTAGGAATAAAATCTTTAATTTTTGTTCCTGAGAAAATTCCAACCCCCAAAAAACTGCAAATTGAGATGTATGGAGCCGAGTTAATTAGAGTAAATGGAGATTATGATTTAGCATTTGACCTAAGTTTAATTTATACTGATAAACTTAAATTATACAATCGTAATACTGCGTATAATCCAATAACTATAGAAGGTAAAAAAACTGCAGCATATGATATTTATAATCGATTTAAGGATATTGGTTTACCTGATATAATTATTATACCTGCTGGTGATGGAGTTATTTTAGGAGGTATTTATAAAGGATTTAAAGATTTGCTTAATCTTAAATTAATTGATAAGTTGCCACAATTAGTTGTAACTCAACCTAGTAATGGTTCAGCTATTATAGATTATTTAGAGACAGGAAAGTTTATTTATAAAAATTCCGAAACAATTGCAGATAGCTTAAGTGCAGGTGCACCAAGAAATTTATATAATGCAGTTAAAGCTATAAAAGAAAGTAATGGATTTGGAATAAGAATAGACGATTTGACTACACTAAAATTTCAGCGTGTTTTAAGTGCAGAATATGGTATTTTAGTAGAACCAGCAGCGGCTATTACTTTAGCTGCTTATGATGATATGATAAAAAATTTTAATTGTGATAATAAAAAAGTACTTTTGCTTTTAACGGGTAATGGATTAAAGGATACAAAATCTTTTGAAAAGTTTGCAAAAAACACACCTGCTTTAACTAAAGAAGAAATTGATAACTATTTTGGATTAAATTAATGGAAAAAATAGTCGATTGTGTAATATTATCGGCAGGTCTATCCACTAGAATGGGTGAATTTAAACCCTTACTAAATTATAATGGGTTAACATTTATTGAAAACATAATTAATAAGACGATTGATTTTGTTAAGTCTATTTTTATTGTAACAGGATATAACAAGAATTTAATTGAAGATTTGATTATAACTAAATATCTTAATAAAAATGTTTATTTAGTTTATAATGAAAACTATAAAAATGGTATGTTTCAATCGCTTTTAACTGGATTAAGTAAAATTGAAAATAATAATTATTGTTTATATCATTTTGTAGATCAACCAACAATACCTAATAGTTTTTATAAAAATTTTATAGCACAAATTGACGAAACAAATGATATTTTTCAGCCGGTTTATAAAGGTAAAAAAGGTCATCCATTAATATTTAGTTTCAATTTTATTAAACATTTATTAAATTCTAATATAAATTCTAATCTTAAATATGAAATGAAAAATTTTACAAATAAAGTAAAATATTGGGAATGTGATTACCCAGAAGTGTTAAAGGATTTTGATACTAAAGATGACTATTTATTTATTGAGGAAAAACGATGAACTTAATAAAAATAATAAACGAGTTACAAGCTAATAAAAAAAGTTATTGTATAGCTACAGTTGTAAAAACAGTTGGGTCTACTCCTGGCAAAGTGGGGTTTAAATACATACTAGACCAAGATAAAAACGCTTATGGCACAATTGGAGGTGGAGCAATTGAAGTAAAAGTTGCCGAAGAATGCGAAAAAAAATTAAAAATTAATAGACCGGAATTAAAAGAGTATATTTTAACAGATAAAGAAGTTGAAAACGAGTTAAATGCCGAAATTGTGCCGATGATGTGTTCTGGGAAGATGTGGATTTTTTATGAAACATACAACGTAAAACATACGGTTTATATATTTGGTGGCGGGCATGTAGGTAAAGAACTAACTTACTTTCTAAAGCCCTTAAATTATGAAGTTGTTTTAATTGATAATCGTCCTGATACAAAAAACGAATTTGCAGATGAATTAATTATAGATGATTATAATAAGTTTTCACTTAATTACAATTTTAGAGATAATTCATTTTTTGTAGTTTTAACTCAAGGTCACACCTATGATTATGTAGTGGTAAAAAATATACTTTCGAGAGGAATAAAACATAGATATATAGGTGTTATTGCATCCAAAATAAAAGCTAACAAATTAAAAGAAATGTTAAAAGAGGAATTGGGGAATAAACCAGAAATTGATTTAATTAATAGTCCAATTGGCATAGATATTGGAGGCGAGACAGCCTCTGAAATAGCTTTATCAATTGCTGCACAAATGCAATCTTATATTTACAAATTAGGATGAGACTAAAAATGGGCATTAAAAGAAGCGAAATAAGAGTTGATGCATTAGAAAAACTAAACGGCCAAGCAAAATATATTAGAGATGAAAAAATTGATGGTTTAATATATGGTATAACTGTTAGAAGTACAATTCCACATGGATATATAAAATCTATAAATTTTGATTCTAACATTAATTGGGATGATTTTACAATTGTTAGTTATAAAGATATTCCATATAATCGAGTAGCCTTTTTAGAATTTGATATGCCATTTTTAGCTGAAAATTTGGTAAAATATTATGGAGAACCAATTTTACTTTTAGCACATGCAGATAAAGAAAAATTAAAAGAAATAATAAATTTTATAAAAATAGAATACGAACCACTACCTGCATTATTCGATTTTAGAGAAGCAGAAAATTCTGATATAAAAGTTTATAAAGATAATAATATTATAAAAGAAATAAATATTAATAAGGGAAATATTTTAGAAGCTAAACAAAAAGCATATAAAACAATAAAAATTAACACTTACACTGGTTATCAAGAGCATTTATATTTAGAACCGCAAGGATTAATTGCAATACCCGAAAAAGAAAGAATAATAATAAAAGGCTCGATGCAATGTCCATACTATATTAAGAATGCATTAGAAAAAATGGTTGAAAATAAGTATAAAATCACTGTAATACAGTCAACCACTGGTGGTGCATTTGGAGGGAAAGAAGATTTTCCATCACTTTTAGGAGGGCATGCTGCTTTATTAGCAATAAAGAGCAAAAAACCTGTAGCGATGTTTTATGATAGAGAAGAAGATATTTTATATACAACCAAAAGACATCCATCAGCTGGAAATTACACCGCTTATATAGATAAAGAAGGTAAAATAATTGGATTAGAACTTGATTTTTATTTAGATGGCGGTGCATATTCAACACTTTCTACGGTGGTATTATCTAGAGGTGCATTAACTTCAGCAGGCTGCTATTATATTCCAAATGCAAAAATAAAAGCAAAAGCTTTAGCAACAAACACAGTACCCAATGGCGCATTTAGAGGATTTGGTGGACCACAAGCAGTTTTTGGAATTGAAATGCTTATGGAAAAAATTGCTCTTGAACTAAATAAAACTCCTTTAGAGATTAGAAAAATAAATTTGATTAATCAAGGGGAAGAAACAATAACATCGCAAAAGCTTTTGTATAGTGTATCATCCACTATAACTTTAAATGATGTTTTAAGGATGAGTGATTATGAAAATAAATATTCTGAGTATAAAAATAATAACAAGCCGATTTTAGAAAAATTAAAACAGGGAGTGTATCCAGTAAGAAACAAGGGTGAAAAGCTAAAAGGAATCGGAATTGGATTATCATTACATGGTGCTGGATTTACGGGAACAGGGGAGAATAAAATTCATGGTAAAATAAAAGTTAGCATAATGGAGGATGGTAAACCACAAATATTCACAGCACAAACAGAAATGGGGCAAGGAGAAAGAACTGCATTTAGAAAAATACTTTCTGATGCGTTAAGTATAAGTATTAATGACGTTTTGCTTTCTGAAGTAAATACAGATTTAGTACCTGATAGTGGACCAACTGTAGCTTCTCGCTCTACTATGGTTATTGGTAGTTTATTAATTGAAGCCGCAGAAGAAATTATAAAAAGATTAAAAGAAATACTTTATAATAAGTATAACAAAAGTTTTGATTATAAAGAAGGATATTTTTATAGTGAAGAAATAGTTATACCATTTTTAGAAATATCTAAAATAATTGCAAATGAAACTTTCTATAAAGAGTATTCACATCCACCATTAATAAAATTTGATGATATTAATTATGTGGGAGATGCATATCCAGTTTTTTCGTGGGCAGCTAGTGTTGCAGAAGTTGAAATTGACCCTATAACATTTGAAAGCAAGGTTGTTAATTACTACACATCACATGATATTGGAAAAGCAATAAACTATGACCAATCTGTTGCTCAAATACAAGGTGGAAGTTTACAAGGAATTGGATTTGCATTATATGAAAGAACTGAAATTAAAAATGGACATTATGATGTTAGTGGCTTTAATGATTATATTGTTCCAACTTTAACTGATACACCAAAATTTGAGGTAAATATAATTGAAAATAATTATCCATTTGGTCCTTTTGGTGCAAAAGGGTTAGGGGAATTACCTTTAGTTGCTGCACCTCCAGCAGTAGCAAGTGCATTCTGGATGGTTTTTGAAAAGGAATTTAATCAAATACCTATATTACCAGAAACGATTTACAATAAGTTATTTGAAGAGGAATAAATGAAAATAAATTTTACACTAAACAATGAAAATGTTGTTTTGGATATAAACCCAAAATTACGATTATTAGATGTTTTAAGAGATAATTTTAATTTAATTAGTATAAAAGAAGGTTGCGGTAAAGGAGAGTGTGGTGCGTGTACAGTTTTTTTAGATGGGAAAAGAGTTAACTCATGCCTTATTCCAATATTCCAAGTTAATGGTAAAAATATAAAAACTTTAGAACATATAAAATCTTGGAAATCTTACAAATTATTAGAAAATTCTTTTTTAGAGAACGGTGCCGTTCAATGTGGATTTTGTTTCCCAGGTTTTATTATGTCAACCATATCTTTGTTTAACGAAAAAAATGGACGACTTAGTAAAGATGAAATTGAGGAAGGTTTAGGAGGAAACATTTGCAGATGCACAGGATACTCTAAAATAGTTGACTCTATTTATTCATTTTCTGAAGATAATAATTTTATATCATTAATTAATTCTGAATTTAACAATGAAAAATGAAAATAACTACACAGTTTTACAACCAACCAGCCTTAAAGAATTAGACGAAATATTATTAAACAATAAATTAAAGTTTGATTTTATAGCTGGGGGAACTGATTTACTTGTTCAAGAAAAAAAATGGAAAAATTGCAAAAACATAATTGACTTATCTAGTATTAAAGAAATTTCAGAAAGCATAATAATTGAAGACGATAAACTTATTATTGGAGCAGCAACAACTTACACCCAAATTATTAATTTTCCATATATCAAAAACAATTATCCAATAATAGTAAATAGCTTAAAACAAATAGGTTCTGTTCAAATTCAAAACAGGGGAACGCTTGGCGGAAATATTTGTAATGCTTCTCCAGCTGGTGACTCGTTACCTGTTTTATCTGTTTTAGATGCTGAGTTAGTTATTGGTCCCCAAAAAGAGAATAAATATAAAATAATTCCTTTTAATAATTTTTTTATAGATTATAAAAGGTTTTTGTTAAATCAAAACGAATACTTAACATACATAAAAATACCTATAAAGAATAAATATAATTACCAATATTTTAGAAAAGTTGGGCAGAGATACTCCATGGCTATAAGTAAAGCATCTTTAGCCTTAGTAGCACAAATAGAAAATAATACTATTTATGAAATTAAAATTGCTACCGGAAGTGTAAACCCAATAGTTAAAAGGCTTGAACAAGTTGAGAATTTTTTAATTAATAAACGTCTTACTACGCAAAATATTGAAGAAGCATGTAAATTAATAAATAATTATATTAGTCCAATAAATGATATTCGCTCTAATATTAATTACAGAAAATATGTAATTAAACAACTATTAACTGAGGCATTGATAGAGGCTAGTAATTTACACAAAAATTCAATTGGAAATTAAATTTATTTATGCTATATTGAACACGGCTTTAAATAACTAAAAATAATGGAGGTGTAATGAAAAAATTTTTTGTAAGTTTTATGATTATTGCTAGTGTTTTATTTATTAAGTGTGGAGGTTCTCAACCATTACCAGAAACAGATAAAAAAGAAATTCCAGAATGGTTCTTAACACCACCAGAAGATGGAAGCTACTTATATGGAGTTGCTACAGCAACATCAAAAGATATGCAATTGGCAATTGATAAAGCTACAACCGATGCTAGAACAAAAGTAGCACAACAAATTGAAATTAAAATGCAAGGGTTACAAAAAAAGTTTGATGAAGAAGTTGGAGCAGGTGAAAATACTACACTTTTACAACAATTTACACAAGCTACCAAAACTGTTGTTAATCAAAGTTTAACAGGTAGTAAAGTTAAAGAAAAGAAGTTATATCAAGATGGCAAAAATTGGCGTGCTTATGTTTTAGTCGAGTATCCTATTGGAGCTGCAAATACTGCTTTAATGCAACAATTACAAAAACAAGAAGAATTATACACTCGTTTTAGATCTTCTCAGACATTTAAAGAACTAGAAGATGAAATGAAAAAATAATTTATTATAAAAATCCCTTCATAATAGAAGGGATTTTAAATATGTAAGACCTAAAATATAACAAACTTTTAATATGCATAATTTTTTGAAAGTTTGCAAGAAATTTGTTATATTTGCAATTTAAAAAAAATAGGTCTTATGAAAGAAATTAATGATTTAAACCCGGAGCAATTAAAAGCCGTAGAATACATAGGCGGTCCTCAACTAATTATTGCTGGTGCTGGTTCTGGCAAAACTAGGGTATTAACCTACAAGATTGCATACTTAATTAAAACTGGATATGATCCTGAAAATATTCTTGCTTTAACTTTTACTAACAAAGCCGCACGGGAAATGAAAGAACGCATCATTTCTTTAATTGGTGATGATGCTAAAAAATTATGGATGGGAACTTTTCATTCTATTTTTGCAAGAATTTTACGCATTGAAGCAAAAAAAATGAATTATGAAGCTAATTTCTGTATATACGATCGGGAAGATAGTGTTTCTCAAATTTCTTTCATAATGGAACTATTAAACTACGATAACATAGAAGGATTATCTGCTTCAAATGTACAACATAAAATAAGTAATCTTAAAAATAAAATGATTTCTCCAAAAGAGTATTTAGATAATTATGCTCAAACGTCTAACGAAAAAAAGATTGGAGAAATTTATTTAGAATATAACAAAAGATTAAAAGAAAATAACTCTTTAGATTTTGATGACCTTTTATTAAAACCTATTGAGCTATTTAATACCAATCCCAAAGTATTACAAAAGTATGTTAAACAGTTTAAGTATATTTTAGTAGATGAATATCAAGATACAAATAAAGCTCAATACGAATTACTTAAATTACTAAATAATAATCGCGGTAAAATATCTGTAGTTGGAGATGATGCTCAAAGTATTTATGGTTGGCGCGGTGCAGAAATTCAAAACATATTAAGATTTGAGACAGATTTTCCTAAGGCAAAAGTTTTTAAATTAGAGCAAAATTATAGGTCAACTAAAACAATTCTAAGGGCTGCCGATTCTGTTATTAAAAATAATACTGAACAAATTAAAAAGAATTTGTGGACAAATAATCCAGAAGGGGAACCGATAACTGTAATAAAATGCTCTGATGAAAAAGATGAAGCTTTACAAATAGCTAAACATATAAAAAAGGAGATATCCAATAAAAAAATTGGACTTAACGACATTGCAATACTTTATAGAATAAATTCGCAAAGTCGTGCTTTAGAGGATGCTTTTAGACGCACAAAAATTCCTTACAAAATTATTGGTGGAATAGAGTTTTATAGAAGAAAAGAGATAAAAGACTTAATAGCCTATTTACGTGTATTAAGTAATCAACTTGATGAAGAAAGTTTGTTAAGAATAATGAACTTTCCACAAAGAGGTATTGGAAGTACATCAATAAGTAAAATGATTGCTTTTAGTAGAAATTTAAATATTACTCTTTTTACTACGATGAGTAGAATATTTGAAGTAATAGAAGTAAAAGAAAGAATACAAAAAAATATTAAGCAGTTTAAACTTTTATTAGATAAATATATTAAATTAAAGGAAAATTTACCTTTATATGAATTACTTCATTCGTTAGTAGAAGAATTAGAGATTATAAAGTTATTTAAGGAAGAAAATACTCCCGAATCTTTAGCGAAAGCAGAAAATGTTCAAGAATTATTAGCCGCAGTAAAAGAATATGTTGAAGAAAATCCAAATGCAACAGTCGAAGACTTTTTAGCAGAAGTTTCTTTGATAAGTGGAGTTGACCAGCTAAATAATGCGGAAAACTCTATTACACTAATGACTGTGCATATGGCAAAAGGGTTAGAGTTCCCTATAGTTTTTGTTACTGGTTTAGAGGAAGATATTTTCCCACTAAACAAAAAGTTTGATTCTGATGCAAATATTGAAGAAGAGCGAAGATTATTTTATGTAGCTACAACAAGAGCGGAGAAAAAACTTTATTTAACATATGCTAAGTCTAGATATAGATTTGGTGAAGTAGCATATCAAGAAAAATCTAGATTTTTACGAGAAATAGATCTAGAAGCTGTAGTTGATGTAAATGGAGGACCAGGTAGAAAAGCAGGGAACAAACGCAAAAATTACTTTGATGAATTCTATCAAGAAGGATTTGATGATTTTGATCAAGAACGTCGAAATTTGCGCGTTGGTAGTCGAGTTTCTCACGAAAACTTTGGCACTGGAAAAATACAAGCCATAAGTGGCACAGGTGATACGCAAAGAGTAACTGTATTATTTGATGACTATGGAGTAAAACAGTTATTAGTAAAATTAGCTAAACTAAAACTTTTGTAAAAACTAACTTATTTTAAGGAGATTATAAATGAAAATAGGAATATTAACTGGCGGTGGAGATTGCCCGGGCTTAAATGCAGTAATAAGAGCAGTAGTAAGGAAATCTATTAAATTAGGACATGAATGTGTGGGATTAAAAAATGGATGGAAAGGGTTATTAGAAAAAAATTATGAACCATTAGGACTTGAAGAAATATCTGGAATTTTGCACAGAGGTGGTACAATATTGGGGTCTTCTAGAACAAATATTTATAAAGTACCCAATGGAGAGCAAACTGCTATTAACAATATGAAAGAAATGGGACTTGATGCATTAGTAGCAATTGGTGGAGAAGATACATTAGGTATAGCTGCCAAATTATATAAAGCAGGTGTTAATGTAGTTGGCGTTCCTAAGACAATTGATAACGACCTTAACGCAACTGATTATACATTTGGATTTGATACAGCTCTTAATATAGCAACAGAGGCAATTGATAGATTACATACAACAGCAGAGTCTCATAATCGTGTAATGGTAGTAGAAGTTATGGGACGCCATGCAGGTTGGATTGCACTTTATAGTGGAATTGCAGGCGGTGCTGATATTATTTTAATTCCAGAAAAGAAATTTAATTTAGATGATGTATGCGATTCATTAAAAAGGAGACATGCTTCAGGTAAATCTTTTAGCATTGTTGTTGTTGCAGAAGGTGCTAAATTTCAAACAGAAGATGCTGAAGATAAAGACGGATCATTTATTTTGGCGAGTATGAAAAAAGACTCTTTTGGACATGTTATGTTAGGTGGTATTGGAAATGTTGTTGCTGAAGAAATTGAAAGAAGAACTGGTTTTGAAACACGCGCTACAGTATTAGGACATATACAAAGAGGTGGAACCCCAACAGCATTTGATAGAGTTTTAGGAACTAGATTTGGTGTTTTTGCAGCAGATTTAGTTAATAATGGTGAATGGGGTAAAATGGCAGCTTTAAGAGGTACAAAAATTATTGCCGTATCTTTAGATGAAGCTGTTGGTGAACTTAAACTTGTTACCGATGATTTATATGATGTTGCAACAACCTTTTTTGCATAAAAATTAATCTTTGGTTATAAGTAAAAAGCACTCGTTTATGAGTGCTTTTTTGTTTTATTAGGAAATAAAACTTTTTTATAACAAAATATCACTAATCCCAAAATAACAGACCAAGAAAAAATTAAAAATAGTATACCTTCTAATTTAAATTCCATTAAGTCCTCTTAAATTTAAAAGCTTTGTAAATTAAAACAAATAAAGTTAATAAAATTAAAAACATTCCTATCCTTGTTCCAATAACAAATGGAACGTTCTCTGGCTTTACATTTTTTAACATGAAAGTTGGGATAGCATCGTTAATTAACCACCATAACATAATTATAGTAAGAATAGCAGGAGTAACATATTTCATGATGTATTTATAAAGATAAGGAATTTTAATTTCTGCACCTGTAGTAATTTCATCAAAAGCTTTATCGGCTCCAAAAAACCACATAAAAATAATTACTTCGCATAAAGCAAAAACTACCAACCCAAAAGTGCCAGCCCAATAATCCATTTCGTCTAAAACACCAAATTTTAAGAAAAATATTACAAATTGTGCAACAACAAAGGTTGAAATTGCAATTGCATAAACAGCTTGTTTTTTGGATAACTTAAACTCATCTTCTAAAAATGCAATGATTGGTTGACCCATTGCAACTGATGAAGTAATACCGGCAAAGAAAAGTAATAAAAACCATAAAAAGCCAAAAATATTTCCTAAAGGGATTCTTTCAAAAACTAAAGGTAAAGAAGCGAATCCCAAATCAAAAGCACCACCCGCTGCCATTTGCGTAGTAACAGTAACACCAAAAAAAGCAACAGCAATAGGAATAGCAATTGAACCACCAAGTATTACCTCTGCGGCTTCGTTAGTAGCAGCAGTTGTTAACCCCGATAAAGCGATATCATCTTTGGGTCTTAAATAACTAGCATATGCTTGTATAGACCCCATACCAACTGATAGTGTAAAGAAAATTTGACCAGCTGCAGCAAGCCATATTTTAGGGTCATTTAATTTTGTAATATCAGGATTCCAAATAAATGCAAACCCAGATAAAACAGAATTTTCGGGCACGGCTGGATTTGGAGTACCTAATGTAATAACTCTAATTGCAATAATAATTGCAAAAATGAATAATAAGGGCATAGCAATTTTAGCAAGTTTTTCTATTCCCTTAGATATACCTTTATATAAGATATAAAAATTAGCTAAAAATGTAATTAAAAAGAATAAGTAAGCAGGTAATATATTAGAAAAACTTGTAGAAACCTCTCTGCCTTGATAACTATAAAGAAAAGATTTCATTAAGCTAAAATCTTCTAATCCAAAATACATTTTAGTAATTGAAAAGAAGCTGAATCCCAAAGTCCATGATGTAATATAAGTATAGTAAACAAGTATAATAAAAGAAATAAATAAACCAAGCGATCCTATGTATTTAGAAATGGGATGGTTCCAAATTTCATGAAACATACCGGGTGTACTTCCATGATTAAATTTACCACCATGTCTACCAATTCCCCACTCAATCCACATTAATGGAATGCCAAGAAGTAAAAAGAAAATAAAATAGGGAATCATAAAAGCCCCACCACCATTTTGAGCCGCTTGAACGGGAAATCTTAAAAAATTACCCAATCCCACAGCATTTCCTGCAACAGCAAGAATAAGACCTATCTTACTACCCCAACTTTCTCGAACGTAATTATTCATTATTTTAGTTAGAATTTGTTATTAAAAAAAGGATTTAATTTTTAATATTACAAAAAAATAAAAAAAAAACAAAAGAAAATGTAGTTTTATTCAAAATATTATTAAAAATATTAATTTATACTAAAAAAATATACTATTGTTGTAATAATTTTATTAAATTAATAGGTTATTATTAATTTTTTTTTAAAGGTAGCTATGATAAGAAAAAGATTTTTTTATGTTACGGTTTTGTATTTATTTTTTTCAATAATTATTGCGCAGGATAAAAATATGGAACAATTAAATTCTATAATTAGTAAAGTTAAGGAAGACTATGCCCCAGATAAACGAACAGCTATTTTTGATATTGTGATTAATAAAAATAATGATATTTTTGTATTAGAGGGGGAAACAAATATTAAAAAAGCATACAATAAATTAATTGAAGAGCTAAATAAATCTAAAATAAAATATGAAAATAAAATTGTTCTTTTACCATCAAAAAATTTAGGAATAAATAAATTTGGTATAGTTAATCTTTCAGTAGCCAATTTAAGGGTAAAACCAGACCATGCATCAGAAATGGCTACGCAATCTTTATTAGGAACAGCCGTTAAAGTTTTTAACAAAAAAAATGGTTGGTTTCAAATTCAAACGCCAGATAATTACATTGGATGGGTAGATCAAGATGGTGTATACTTAACAGATTTAGATGGAGTAAATAAATGGATTAGAGCTAAAAAAGTAATTTACACTAACGAATTTGGTTTTGTGTACTCTTTGCCTGATAAAAATTCTTTGAGAGTTAGTGATATTGTAATGGGTGATTTACTTAAATTATTGGAAAGTGAAGGAAACTTTGTAAAAGTAGAATACCCAAATGGTAGAATAGGATATATTGAAAGTGAGTTTTGCCAAGATTTTAATTTATGGTTAAGCAATACAATTCCAACTGAAAAATCCATTGTAGAAACGGCAAAAAAATTTATTGGGATGCCATATTTATGGGGTGGAACATCTGTTAAAGCTATGGATTGTAGTGGTTTTACTAAAACAGTATATTTTATGAATGGAGTATTATTACAAAGAGATGCTTCTCAACAAGTGTTAACAGGTGAAATAGTTGATACTAAACATGGATTTGAAAATTGTAAACCAGGTGATTTATTGTTTTTTGGAACAAAAGCATCTGAAAATAAACCTGAAAGAATAACTCATGTAGCTATATATATTGGGAATAATGATTTTATTCATTCTGCTGGAGAAATTAGTATTGATAGTTTTGATAAAAACAAACCAAATTTTAATGAATATAGATTAAAACAATTTATTAGAGCTAAGCGAGTATTAAGTTCATTAGATAAAAATGGTATTTACCTTTTAAAAAACTTTGGACAATATAAAGGAGAATTGTTAAATGAAGATGAATAGGCGTGATTTTATTAAAAGTGCTGGATTAGCTACTGGTGCATTGATGATACCGATTACAAGTGAAAGAATATTAGCAAAAAATTTTGGGAATTCAAAGATGAAACTATCATATCAACCTTACACATTAGAATTAAAGCATGTTTTTACTATAGCAACATCATCAAGAACAACAACTCCAGTTATGTTAACACAAATTGAATGGGAGGGAATAGTTGGATATGGTGAAGCTTCTATGCCTCCATATTTGGGAGAATCTCACGAAACTGTAGCAAATTTTCTATCAAAGTTAGATTTATCTCAATTTAACGACCCCTTTGATTTGGAAAACATACTTAATTATGTAGATTCAGTAGCCCCAAAAAACCCTGCTGCAAAAGCATCTGTTGATATAGCATTGCATGATTTGTTAGGAAAGATTATGAATCAACCCTGGTATAAAATATGGGGGTTAGATAAAAATAAAACTCCGTACACAACTTTTACAATTGGAATTGATACACCAGAAGTTGTTAGACAAAAAGTTAGAGAGGCAGATGAATATAAAATCTTAAAAGTTAAATTAGGAAGAGAAACCGATAAAGAAATGATTGAAACAATAAGGTCTGTTACAGATAAACCCTTAACAGTAGATGTTAATCAAGGTTGGAAAGATAAACATTTTGCATTAGAAATGATTCATTGGTTAAAAGAAAAAGGAATTGTTTTTGTAGAACAACCAATGCCCAAAGAACAAATAGATGATATGGCTTGGCTAACTGAACATAGTCCTTTACCAACAATTGGTGATGAAGCTGTTCAGAGACTTGAAGATGTAAGAAAAGCTTATGGCGTTTATTCAGGTATAAATGTTAAGTTAATGAAATGCACCGGTATGCGAGAAGCACATAAAATGTTTACATTAGCAAAAGCACTAGGAATGAGATTAATGATTGGGTGCATGACTGAAACTTCTTGTGCAATTGCCGCAGCTGCTCAACTTTCTCCATTAGTAGAATGGGCTGATTTAGACGGTAATTTGTTAATTTCGAATGACCCATATGAAGGAACTAAAGTAATTGAAGGAAAAATAACATTGGTAGATAGACCAGGTATTGGAATTATAAAAAAATAGAATATATTAACTATTATCAACAATTTTTAACATGCTATGAAAAAACTAAATTTAATTATTATTCTTTTATTACCTTTATTACTTTTAACTTGTAACTCCGCTTCAGAAAATTTAATTAAGAAGGAAATTTTTATACGCGTAGACCAAGTAGGATATTTGCCAGAAGATTATAAAAGTGGTATTGTTTTATCAAATGAATTGTTGGATAATAAATCTGTTGTTGTAAAGAATAGTTCAAATAAGGATGTTTTAAAAATTGCTTTAGGTAAATCCTTAGGTTCTTATGGCGAATTTAAATATAGTTACCTAATAGATTTTAGTTCTCTCAAAACTGATGGCAAATATTATATTGAAATTGAAGGAATAAAATCTTATAATTTTTCTATAGGAAAAGGAATTTATAACGCTCTTACAGATTCTTTATTACAGTTTTTTAGAGTTCAAAGATGTGGGTATACAGATCCATTTTTTCACCAAATTTGCCATAAAGCGGATGTTGCCAAGCTAATTTATGGAAAAGACACAATTAAAACTACTGTTGACCTTACAGGTGGGTGGCATGACGCAGGGGATTATACAAAGTTTTTAAATACAACTGCATATACCACTTATTTATTGTTATTAGCTTACGAGCAAAATCCTACCAAGTTTGAATTTGACCATAATAAAAATGGTGTTCCAGATATTTTAGAAGAAGCCAAAATAGGTTTAGATTGGTTAATTAGAGCTAATTTTAAGTCTGATAAATTTATTACTCAAGTTCAAGGATGGCAAGACCAGCAAGTAGGATGGAGAATGCCTGAAAATGACCCATTAGAATTTGATAGACCTGGATTTGTTGGTATTGGTAAAAATTTAATTGGAATTTATGTTGCAACAATGTCTTTAGCTTATAGAATTTGGGATGAAAGGCTAAAATACCCTGAATTTGCTAATATATGTTTAACAAGAGCAGAAAATTTATATTCTATTTATAAATCTGTTCCTGATATAGATAGCAGTGGTACGGGTATGTATTTAGATAAAAATTATTTAGGGAAAATGGCACTTGGAGCAATTGAATTATATAATTCTACTAGAAGAAGTGAGTTGCTAAAAGACGCAAAAAACTTTGCAGATAAAGCTGGAAGCGACTATTGGTGGAGTTGGGGAGATATAAATAGTTTAGCATTTTATAAATTAGCACAATATGATATTACTTATGCTAATAATATATTTAACAATTTAGTTGGTTTTAATAATACAAAAAATAGTAAAATTTTTTCTGAAGGTGCAGCTTATACTTGGGGTACAACTAATACATTGCTTGGTATTTCTTTACAAAATATCTTGTATAAAAAACTCACAGGTTCAAAACAATTTGATTCCCTTGATGTGTTACAACGTAATTATATTTTAGGACGTAATCCTTGGGGTGTTTCTTTTGTTTCTAAAATTGGTACAAATTACACAAAAAACTTTCATCATCAAGTAGGTTACTTTAAAAAATATTTACCTGGTGGGTTAGCGGCAGGGCCAATTGGAGAAGAAATTATAAAAAACTATAACATTAAATATGAATCTTACGATAAATATAAAAAATTTCAAACAAAAGAAGCTTATTATAGAGATGATAGAAACGATTATATAACTAATGAACCTACAATTGTTTCTAATGCAACTGCAATTTTTGTTTATGGATTTTATTCTAGCAGATAAATGTATCATTTTGAGATTTTTTTATTGATGAAACATATTTAATTTTTTACCAATAAATTAAAATATTCAATGTGCTATATAATTAGTATAAAAAGTAAGTTATTAAAATAAAATAGTTTAAAGTAAAATATAAATTAATTATTCCGTATAAATTAATATGGCATAATACTTGATATAAATAATAAAAATTGGTGTAATTATGAGTAGAACAATAAATTTAATACCATCTGGATTAAAACTTATCGATAAAAAATGGGGTGGTATTTATAAAGGTGGTAGTTATTTAATCATAGGTCAAAAAAAATCTGGTAGAACTTTATTATCTTTACAATTTGCAAAAGCTGCAGCAGAAAACGATCAAGTGTGCTTATATTTTACTACGATGAGACCTAAAGACTTAATTATTCAAGCAGCCTCAATAGGTTTTGACGTTCAAAAATATATGAACGAAGACAAAATAATTGTTGTTAGGGTTGCTCCACCAAATGAATATGATGATTATAAAAATCCAGATGAAAATTTAGGTGAATTTTTTAAAGATATTTGCGATGTAGTTAAAGATTATAGAGCACAAAAGCCTCAACGGATTGTATTTGACGAATTAACATATTACTTAGGATTTAATGATTTAGGTTATTTACAAAATGTATTTTTACAAACTTTGGAAGAAATAGAAGATCGTGATATTTCTAGCTTTTATGTTGTATCTGAACCTGCCACAAAACATACAGAAGCTATTATTGATGTTATTGCAAGTAATGTAACTGGTATAATTTATCTTAAAAAAAGCCCAACTAAATTAAACCTTTATTATGGTGGCAAAATAATTATTACCCCAAATGTTGGTCACACAGAAGGACAGTTTTCTGAAGAATATACAATTAGACCTAAAATAGGAATTTATGTAGAAGCTATTGATGGAATAGAAGAAAATATAATACAAAATATAGAAGAAGAGGATAGAACTGCAAAAGATAAAATAAATAGGAATGTAAGCAACGAGTCTATTTTTGAAACTCTACAATCAAATTCTGTAAATTTCGATACTTTAAAAATTTCAAATTCACAAAATGAAATCAATAAAGAAAACTTTTCACAATTCACAAATAAATTTGAAATAGATTTAAGTAAATTAAGTAAATTAGCTGAAGAGGACTCAAAAGATTTACAAATTAAAAAATTTGAACAACCTATTAATCTATATGAAATAGATGATTTTAGTTTAATTTTAAATAATCAAATAGCATTACATAAAAGTACAGGTCAACAATTTTCTATTTTAGTAATAAAACTTGACCCAGTCGCAAAAATTAAAGGTTTGATAAATATAGAGCAATTACAAAATGCATTAATATCTGTTACTGATAAAAAAGATAAACTATGTGTTATAGATAATAAAGTAATAATTTTAATTATAAGACCAACAGATGCTAAAATAAACAATATTTTTTCTAATTTTCATAATTATTTACCAAGTAAACAAATAGAGTTTATTAAAGCAGTTTACGAGATATTATCTTTTGAAATCATAAAAGCTAATGAAGAATTAGAGAATGCTGAATATGTCTTATCCAAAATAAAAATGGATGAACAAAACAATAAATTTACAGTATTAACAAACATTTTAAAGTAAAATGAAATTAAAAACATTCTCCATATTAACAATTATATTAATAAATATTAATGTAATATTTGCACAGCAAGATACTAAAGTGTTCAAAAGAATGGCTTTAGTACAAATTCAAAGTGGCAAATATGGAGAAGCAATATCATTGTTAAATAAATATATCACGGCAAATCCTAGGTTAGCAGATGGATACCATTTGCGAGCTCAATGTTTTGAAAAAAGAGGAGAGTATCCTTATGCTATTTTAGATTATAGAAGAGCATTAAAAATAGAACCACAAAACAGTAATATAAGTAAAGACTTAAATAGAGCTTGGGAAGACTTTAAAGCTATTTTATACAAACGAATAGAAGGATATAAACGAGAAATTTCAATCAATCCTAATAATCCTTTTAATTATTTAGAAATTGGAAAAGCATATAGAAACCTTGAAGAATGGCAAACAGCCGAAGACTGGTATGATGAATATTTAAGGCGAGATAAAAATGCTTCACCCGATGAAATTATAAGATATACTGAAATTAATAGTAGGACAAAAAATATTGTTAAGGGTGAAAGAATTTTAAAGATTTATGTAGAAAGATATCCCTCAGACTGGAGGCTTTGGAGTAGATATGGTTATTTTACAATGTGGCTTGGTAAATTTAGTATAGCTAAAAAAGCTTTTGAAAATGCTTTAAGTATTAAACCTTTCTTTAAAGAAGCTGAAGATGGATTAGACTTAGTTAATAACGAAGCATATTTAACCCAGTATAGACCGCGTTCTTTCGAGAGAGAATATCCAATAGATAAATATTATAGGTTATTGAAGAAAAATCCTGATAATACTGAAAATAGATATTTATTGGTTGAAGAACTTATGAAAGAAAATCGATATGAGGAAGCTGGTCAACAATTAGAAATTTTAGAAGTTACTGAAGCGGAAAAAGAAAGATATATAAATTTAAAGAAACAATATGACCAAATAAAAGCTAATTTTTATGCTAACGAAATCGAAAAAAACATTAATTTACTAAAAGAAAATCCAGAAAATAGAAATGCTGCTTTACTTTTAGCACAAAACTATGCTTCATCAGAAAATTATCAAGATGCCATAGAGATTTTGAGAGAATATTTAGAAATAAAGCCAGAAGATTATGAATTAAGATTTTATTTAGCTAAGTATCTAAGCTATGATAGAAATTTTGATGATGCGATTTCCGAAATTCAACAAGTTTTGCAAGATAATCCTGACTCTGCAAAATATCATTTATTAGCCGGGCAGTTACTTACTTGGAGTAATGTTGGTTTAGATGAAGCAAAAGAAAATTTGGAATTTGTACTAAAGAAAGAGCCCAATAATTTAAATGCAATAATAACCATGGGTACGTTATATTTTCAGTTAGAAGATTATGATAATGCTAGATTTTATTGTGATAAAGCATGTTCAATACAAGCTGATAATGTTGAAGTACAAAATTTAAAAAGTATGATTGAGTTACAGGAGTTAAGGGTTGAAGAAGAAAAGGATTTGAAGATTTTAGAAGAAGCAGACAAATATGCTATGGCAAAAGAATGTGATAAAGCAATTGAATTATATAATAAATTCATACAAAAACGTAAACCAAATACTTCCACTTTATTAAATATTGCAGATACATATGTTTGTTTAGAAGACTATAATAATGCCGTTAAAACCTATGATGAAATATTATCTGAAGAATATGACCCTGCAATAGACATTTTGCGTGCAAAAGTTATATTTTGGGCAAAAGACTCTGTAAGAGCCTTAAGTGAATTTTCTAGATTATCTAATGAATATCCTGATAATGTAGAATTAAAGTTATATTTAGGGGATTCATATTACTATAACAAAATGTATGACTCTGCAAGAGTTGTATATGAGTCTATTTTAGATAAAGCACCTGAAGGTTATTACATTGAAAAAAGATTAAGTTGGCTACCAGAAGAGCCTGAAAAACCTGGTTTTTGGTCTAATTTAAAATCTTTATCTTATTATACTTTTTCTTATCTATTAATTTCACCATCTGCATATTATTTTAATGATAATCTAAATTTTGAATATTTTTATGGTGATTTGACTTTTGAAACTAGTTTAACCAAATTTTTATTTGGTGGATTAACATGGTCACGAGGTTTTGCTGGTAATGGTAATTACAGATTGAATTTCACACAATTAAAAGGTAATTTTTACTTAAAACCTTTTACAAATACATTATTTGGTGTTAGTTTTGGAAGAATAAAAAGTGTTTATAATTTTAGTCATCCTACTTTAGATGTTATTCTAAAATACGAAAACAAAAAGAGCAAATTAAATTTATCTGCAGTATACAATAAATCTGATGGGGTAACTATATTATATTCACCATACTTAGTTGGAGTTAGATTAACTGCTCAAAACTTAAAGTTTGATGGTTCATATGAGTTTAATAGCGGTTTAAAGATTTCATCTTACTATCAATTACTTTATGCTAGCAAAACAAGTGTTTACTTAGGCAATAATATATATGAACAAGTAGGAGATAATTTAGGGAATAATTTTCAATTTAGAATTGGTAAATATTTTTATCCAGAAGTAATTGTTGGTTACGAATACTTTTTTAGTGATTTTAAGTATGTAAGAAAATATACACTTTTTTACTCTCCTCAAAATTTTGAAAGCCATAGTTTATGGAGTGAATGGACATTTTATAAAGATAATAATTGGAATGCTATGTTAAGTGGGAAAGTAGGATATGTGCCAAAAAGTGATTATATCTTAAGAGAGATATCTTTGCAAGTTAATTACAAGATTTATGAAAGGTTAACTATGAATATTATGGGATATTTAAGTAGCTCGATTAGAGATAATGAAGGATATAATAGTAGAGCATTTTTAATAAATTTGTTTTGGAGTATTTGATAATTATTTTATTGATTTTAATGATTTATAATTTTATTTTGTAATTTTACTTTAATTAAATTTTATAAATTATTATTTTTACGTTAGTTATTTAAAAATAGCATTTAGGAATAAATAAATGAACGAAAGACACCAAATTTTATTGGATAACCAAGAAGTTGAACCTCCTAAAAGAGATATAGAAAAAGAAAAAATAAGGACTATTATAGTAACCGGTGTACTTTCTTTGGTTTTTTTAATAATTATTTTAGTTACTTTACCATACACTGTGTTATCTTTTAGCGGTTTAGTGGTTTATGCATCTTTAGTTGCATTAATGCTATTTTTATTTCAGTTATTATTTAGATATTTTTCTATAATGATATTAGCGTATTTACAAATTACAAAATATACTGTTGAAGAGCCAGAACCTTTTTATCCATTTATAAGTATTATAATGCCTGTTTATAATGAAGGAGTAGTGCTTAAAGACTCTGTAGAATCAATAGTTAATTTGGATTACCCTAATTATGAAATTATTATAGTTAACGATGGCTCGACCGATAATACAAAAGAGGTAGCTGAAGAATTAGTTGGTTATAGACAAGGCACCTATTCTATAGTTAAAGTTTCTTTAATTAACAAACCAAATGGTGGAAAGTCTAAAGCTTTAAATGCGGGTATACAGTATTCAGAGGCGGAATTTGTACTATGTGTTGATGGTGATTCTCAACTATCTACACAAGCATTAAAAATGGGAATCAGACATTTTGTTGATCCTGCGATAGGTGCGGTTGCTGGTTATGTAAAAGTAATGAATCGTAAAAAGTTGCTAAGTGATTTACAGGCATTAGAATATATAGAAGGACTTAATTTAGCCAGAAGCGCTCAGGGATTTTTAAAGATGGTAAATATTATCCCTGGTCCTATTGGTTTTTTTAGAAAACGTGCATTGCACGATGCTGGATATTATAGCAGTGATACTTTTGCAGAAGATGCAGATTTAACATTAAAAGTTTTGGCAAAAGGTTGGAAAATTGGATATGAACCAGCGGCAATATCTTACACAGAAGCTCCAATAAAGCTTCATCAATTATTAAAACAAAGGTATAGATGGACAAGAGGAATTTTACAAGCTATTAGAAAGCACAAAAAGCATATAATTAACCCGACATTAAATTTTAACAATACCATTATTCTTTGGTCAATGGCTTTTGAAGCACTTGTTTGGCCAGCAATGAATATTTTTGGTAATTTATTTTTTGTTGCTGTTGGTTTAATATATGGATTAACAAGCCTAATTTCTTTATGGTGGATGGGGATAACAATTCTGGACGTTATGGCTGCATTGTATTGCATTGCTGTAGAAAGAGAAGAGGTAAGACTAATTCCTTACTCTTTAGTATATCGTTTAGTATTTATTTTAATTATAGATGTTACCAAAGCTATGGCAACTATTGAAGAATTTTTGGGAATAGAAATGAATTGGGGTAAATTAGAAAGATTAGGGTTAGGGCAACCTGCTAAAAAGTAAAAAAATAGGAGTTAAATAAATGGAACTTATACCAATATTATCATTAATAATTTTATTTGCCACAATATCCACATTTATTTTGGCAGTTGGGGCATATGTATTATATAAAATAAGAGAAAGAAAAGGACAGTTAAAAAAAGCTGCAGCTCCAGCAACTATTCAAGCAGAATTAGTAACTCCTGCACCATTAGTTGGTGAACAGCGTAATACTCAAACATCAAGTAGAAGAACTTTTACTGATGAACAATATGGAACAAGAGACAGCATGGCAGAAACTTCTGCTGGTACTTCTGCCGGCCCACAAATGCGTCCTACATTTGTTTCTAGCTCTTATGGCGAGTCTCAGTATCAAAAAGATAGCGGACGTAGTAGTAAAAGAAAGTTTATGCGCTATACAAATGAAGATAATGTTAGTGCACCCAATAATGAGAAAAAACAAGAGGATAACTTAAGGTGGCGGTAAACGATTTACCTGGATTAAAAGCTAATTATCTAATTATTTTTGTTGGTGGATTAGTTTTAGTAATTGCTTCTATTTTAGTATTTCTTTTAGTTGTGCAAGGCGTTTATGGAGACTTTAAAATTTCTGAGATTGCACCTACTAAAGAAAATTTAGAAGGGAGATCCAAATTACAAATTAATGTAGGTGTTCTTTATTCCAAATATACCGAAAACATGTTACCAGAGGGTTCAACCTGGGTAAATGATAATGTTTCCACTTGGGAAAGATTTTTAAAACAAAATAAAGTAAGTTATAAAATTATACAAGACCAAGATATAGAATTAAGTAAATTCAAAGATTATGATATTCTTGTTTTACCTGGTTGTAAGGCTTTAAGTGATAAAGAAAACTCTGAGATTAAAAAATACCTTGATAATGGTGGAAGTGTTTTTGCAACTGGTGGAACTTCTTCATTCGATAATTCTGGTAAATGGCGTGGATGGGACTTTTTTACAGAAGTTTATGGTTTGAAATTCACAAAAGAAATTAAACCAGAAGAATATTATCAGGTTCATACATTACGCGGTAATTTACCACTAACCGCAGGTATTCCTACCGGTTATGCATTAAAAATAACTACATATGATAGACCAATATATGCAGAAATTTTTGAACCAAGAACTATCCAAGCAAGCTTTTGGTATGATTTTAGACGAGAAGCTGGCTTGGTTAGGGATGAAATAAGAAAAAGTGCTGGAATTGCATATGGTACATATGGAAAAGGCAGGTATGTTTGGTTTGGTTTTGAAATAAATTCAGTTATTGGAAAACAAGAAGACTATGTTTATTTTGACAAATTATTTAAAAATTCTTTAAATTGGCTTAGTTATTCTCCAACTGCTTATGTTAAAGATTGGCCAGAACCATATAATGCAGCTGCAATATTCATTCCTACAATTTCCGAAAATCCTGAAAACATTTATAATCTTAAGTTAATTAATAAAAGTTATAGTATAACCCCAACTATATTTTATGATCCAACTCAAACTGAAACTAATACAAATTTCATTAAACAAATTAGTAGTTTAGGTACTATTGGTGCAATAGTAGATATTGGTTTTAAGGAATCGGAAAATGATACAATAAATAAATTATTTGATAAAAATACACAATTTAGCTTAATAAAAAACTCTGTTGATGTAATTTCTCAAGGGTCTGCTAAACTAACCGCACTTATGCCTTCTTTTGGCTATTTTGATGAAAACACTTTACAAGCTCTAAGTAAATATAATATACCTTTCATATTAACGGACTCGTTAACTGATCGATCCGTTCCCAGAGTAATAGTTCGTAATGAAAAGCCCATTTTATTAATTACAAAAACAGCCAGAGATGATTATGAAATTATAAAAAATTATGGCTTAACTGATATTAATTTCCAAATTTATACTTATGAAGAGGATATTGATAGAGTGTTATTTGAAGGTGGATTATATGTATTAAAAGTTCATACAAATTATCAATTACAACCAGAATATGTATCTGTACTAAATGAATTATTCAAATATATGAAAGGTAAAAATATTTGGTTAACCAATTTAACCGATCTTTATAATTGGTGGGTAAAAAAAGGAAGTGTTGAAGTAAAGTATGAAAGAAGAAGTAAAAGAAGAATTGCAGTTGAAGTTTCTAATCCTGCAAAAAATAAACAAGATAATTATGTAGTTGAAGTAAACTTAAATAAACGAGTAAAAGATATTAAAATTTCATCTGATATTATTAATACAAAACTTCCAAAATGGAATTATGATGAAGCTTCTCAAAAATTAATATTGTTTGTTGATAATTTAAAGTCAGGTGAATCAAGATCATTTTTAATAGATTTTGAAAATATAGAATAATAAAATTTAATATGAAAAATACAAAGATTATAATACTAATAGCTTTATTAATTGTTGTTTTTTATGCTTGTGTAGATAATGTTGTAAATAATGGTAGCGGAGCAACCCCTAAAATTACTATTCTTTCTCCTAAAAGTGGGGATAGTATTAGAGTTGGCAAAAACATAATTAAATTTACAGCATCTGATGTTACAGGGGGTCCTGGATTACAAAAATTTGAAGTGTTTGTAAATGGAACTTCTAATGGTATATTTTTAATAGGTGATGATGGTAAAATTCCAGAATTGTTTTTTGTTGTAGATTCTTTATTATTGCATACTAAATTAACCCTTTCTGTAACTGTTTACAATAAAAATAATGTATATAAACAAAGCGATGTTGTTAATAATTTATATGTTAAAGAAAATACTGATCCACCAGATAAACCTACAAATTTAACGCTTAGCAAAATAAGTGAAACAGCTATAGTTTTGCTTTGGGAAGATAATGGAAATAATGAAGATATTTACGAAATTTGGAGAAGTGCAGGAACTGAGAATGCATTTGGAAGTCAACCTTATGTAGTTTTACCAAAAAATAGTACAAATTATAGTGATTTTGGTTTATTAACATATGTAACTTATTTTTATAAAGTTCGTGCTAAAAATCAATATGGTTATAGTGCTTTTAGTAATGTAGTTAGCACAACAGGTGGCACTTCTGGTGATTCACCAAGTAATTTATCTGCAACACCTTTAGGTGCCACAAAAGTTTATTTAAGATGGAATGATAACTCTAATAATGAAAATGGTTTTGAAATTCAAAGAAAAAATGTAAGCCAAAGCACAAATTGGGTAACAGCAGGCTTAATTGCACCTAATAGTACAGAATTTACTGATATGGGATTAAGTGCTAGAAATACCTATACTTATAGGATTGCAGCTTTATTAACAAACAACAAAGCTTATTCTAACGAAGTAACCGTTACTACTGCAAATTTTGATATACCTGCTCCATCTAATTTAATCGCAAATTTTGATTATGCCTTAAGAAAAGTACTTGTAAGATGGAATGATAATACTGTGCAAGAAATAGGAACTAAAATTGAAAGAAAAACTACTAATGGTTCGTTTATAGAGGTTGGTGAAGTTGGTGCAGATGTTAAAATCTTTTATGACTCTATTTACACACCTAATACAACTTATACTTATCGTGCTAGACACTTAACAACTGAAGGTTTTTATACCCCTTATTCTAACGAAGATACTGCGTATATTCCTCTTTTACCACCAAAATCTCCAACAAATTTAAAGATAACTGAAATAGTTTCTGGTGTTTCATACTTTTTAACTTGGAACGATAACAGTAACGATGAAACAGGTTTTGAGATTTGGCGCAAGGCTCAAGTTAATGGATTATATGAATTATACCAAGTAGTAACTAAAAATTCATTAACAGTAACAGACCTTAATCCGGGTATTATTTATTTCTTTAAAGTTAGAGCTTATAAAGGTAATTTGTATTCAGATTTTACAAATGAAGTAGTTACTCCATTGCAAAAGCCTACTAATTTACAAGGCACCGTACCAGCGGGACAGATAAGAGTTGATTTAACTTGGACAGATAATTCTCAAAATGAAACCAGATTTGAAATAGAAAGAAGAATGACTGGTTCAATAAATTTTGAAAGAATAGGAATTGTTGGAAATAATGTAACTTCTTATTCTGATACTGGACCTGGATTATATAGAGGAAATTCATACGAGTATAGAATACGTGCTGCTAATGATATTACGACGTCTGAGTATTCCAATATTATTCAAATATCTATACCTTACTAATATGCAAAACGATAGTTTTTTTGATTATATTTTAAGCCGAAATAACAATCCTACCATTTTATTGGATGAGAATACTAAAGTTATTTGCTTTAATCAAATTACTAAAACTTTTATTAAGGATTTAGATATTAATGTAAAGATTTCTTCTTTATTAAATAACAATGATACTGAAATTATTTATCAAACAATTTCTGAAACCATTAAATACGAAATGATAATATTTAAAAAAGTTGTATTATCGTTGGCTGGGTCAGAAAATTGCGAATTACTACTTTCTAAGTTTTATTATCAACAAAATCAATATTATTATTTATCATTTAATTTCTATGGCAAATCTCTTACTCGTTTTGTTCCAACAGATACAAAATTAGAAAATTTACCAATAAATAATAATATTATTCAAGTTATTAATAATCTAATCAAATTCTATCCATATTCTTTAATTAATAAAACTAAGCTTTCTAATGAAATTGACGGTCTTTCTGAAAAGATTTGGATTAAAAATGATAGTAATAGATATGTATTAGTTAATAAATCATTTTCCACAAAGTTAGGTATTTCTAAAGATTTATTAGAGGGAAATGAAACTAATGCTATAACAAAAACTACTGGAATAGAATTTGCAAAAGATGTTGATTATTATTTATTCAAATATAATATAAACATTAAATTGATAAGCGAAGTAAGAAATTTAGATAATAAACCTATTAAACTATATAAAATACCCATTATTATTAATAATAAAGTTGCTGCTATAATTAATTTTGCAGAAGATCTAATTTTAGAAACAAATAATTTAAATACTAATAGTGGTTTAGATGAGTTTGTAGATTTGTGTATTATTGATGAAAATAACAAAGTTATTTCATATAATCCAGATTTAAGTTTGATAAATGAATTATTCGAAGGAAGCAATATTCATAAAAAATTTATTGGTGAATTATTTGATGATGAATTCGTTTCAGAAATTGAACGGTATAGGAATAATTTTAGAGAAAAAAGAAGCCACGAATTTATTCATTTATATCGAAAAAATGGAGAAGTATTAAAAGAGTTTAAAGTAATATTATCTAAAATTATTACTGGTAATATGTTTACAGGTAATATAAGCATAAAAATAAATAACATTAATACAAATACTAAAAACAACAAGGTTAATATGAACGAAATACAAATTAATATCATTCCTCAACCTGTTTTTATTTACGAAATCGATAATTTAAGATTTCTGGACGTAAACGATTCTGCATTAAATTTATATGGTTATAAAAGAAATGAATTTTTAAAACTTGATTTAACAGACCTTTATACGCCAGAAGACATTCAAACCTTGCTTGAAACAAATGAAAGTATAAATAGAAGTGATATTTATACAGGGCCAATTAGACAAAAACGTAGCAGTGGAGAAACAATTTTAGTAGAAATTTATAAAAAAGATATTGTTTATAATGGTAAAAACGCACATATAACATTTATAAGAAAGTTCGAAGAAAAAACTAAAAACGAATTTGAAAATACTTATAAATTATTATTGGATAACACAAGTTCTTTAGTTTTTATTATTGATAATGCAGGTTTTATTAAATTTGCAAATAAAACTGCTTCAGATATATTAGAATATAACAAATTAGATTTAGAAACTCGTCCAATGATAAGTTTAATATCCGATGATAACCGTTCTAAATTTAATTCATTGATACTTAATAGCACTAAAAACGAGTTATATGATTTAGAAATAGATTTAAAGTCTAAAAGTGGAAAACGGATAAATTCAATAGCTAAGATTTTTAAAGAAATTAAAAATAATCAAGTAGAAACTTATACTTTAATAATAAATATAATTCCAGAACCAATAATAAAAATAGAAAAAGAAATTATAGAAAAACCTGTTGCTTCAACCGGGTCGCTTGATATAGATTTTCTATCACATTTATTCCATGAAATTTTAACACCAATAAATGTTATTAAAGGTTTTGCACAAGAACTTTCGGAAAGTATTATTAATCCTACAGAAGAACAAGAAGAAGCAATAAACATTATAAATGAAAACCAAAAATTATTAATGCGTATTTTAGATAATGCTTCTGAATATGTAGCTTTAGAAACAAGGCAAATAGAAGTTTTTCCAGAGCAAGTAGTTTTTATAGAAATTATTGATGATATTCAAAATAAGTTAAAAGAACTTTTATTATCTCAAAATAAATCTTTTGCTTACGGAAAAATATCATCCTCGTTAGCTATACAAACAGATAAATATAAATTAATTACTTTACTAAATCTATTTTTTACATTTGCGCTCAACCAAAGTAAAGAAAATAAAATTTATATTTCTGCTTATTCTTTAAATCCAGATGAAGGTATTATAACGGTAAAAGATAATAACATTGGAATTACCCCAGAATTATTAAAGAAATTAAAAGATATTTTAACACTAGATGAAAGCACTATTAGAAAAAATTATGGTATTTCTAGATTTACTGTAAGATTGCTACAAAAGTTACTATATATTTTAAGTGGAAAAGTGGAAGAAATAACTAAAGCGGGTAAAATTAGTGAACTTGGTATAAAATTTCCTTTAAGATATAATTTTAGCGTATTAAAAAGTGTAAATTCGGCATTCGAAACTCCTAAAACAGAAATACCAGAGCCTGAAATACAGCCTGTAATTAACCAAGATTATCTTGAATATGAAAATATAAATAAGCAACAAAGTTCGGTTTCTGAAACAATTGATTTTACTGCAATTTCACAACCTTCAAAAGCACCATATATTATAAATGAACCCCATGAAGAGATAAAAAGTTTTGAGCAACCTTTAAGTATAGAAGATTTTGAAAAACCAAAAGAGGAAATATTTAATTTAAATAATTATAGTTGCTTATATTTAGAAGATCAAATAGACTCTCAAATTTTATTTAAATCTCAAATGAAAGATTTAAAATCAATTAGTTTTGCAGAATCATTTGAAAATGCTATACCACTTTTAGAAAAGAATAAATTTGATTTTATAGTTATGGATATGAATTTGCAAGGTGATTATAACGGATTGGATGCTTTGCGTGCTATTCAACGTATGGTTGGTTATAAAAATGTTCCTGTTATTGCAGTAACTGCTTATGTTTTACCCGGTGATAGAGAAAAATTTATTAAAGCAGGTTTTAGTGATTTCATTTCTAAACCAATTATGCGAGATAAGCTAATTGACGTTCTAAAAAGAATTTTTACTTAACATCAAAAGCCTTGTAAACTTACAAGGCTTTTTCTTTTTATACTACTTTTAGCCTTACCTAAAAAAATATTATTAATTTTAATTGTTGACTTATTGCTTTGAATTTTGTATTTTTACCATACAAATGTATGGTATTTTATATGTCAAAAGAAATTACACAAAAGCAAAAAGCAATATTAGATTTTATAATTAATAAAAAATCTAATACTGGCAATATGCCCACTTTAGCGGAAATTGCATTAGAATTTGGGTTTAAAAATCGTTCTACAGTTAAACAGCACTTAGATGCTTTAGCAGCTAAAGGTTACATAAAACGAAGCAAAAACTTATCCAGAGGGATAGAACTTACTTTAGAGGATAGATTTTTTATAACAAGACCTGTATTAGGAGAAGTTGCTGCAGGAAATCCACTTACAATATATCCAGATGCGATTGACACTGTAGAACTTCCAACCATTATTAATTTACCTAATGAATCTTTTTTATTAAAAGTAAAAGGGGATAGTTTAAAAGATGCTTTTATCTTTGATAATGATATTGTTATAGTAAATCCTAATATTATTCCATCAAATGGTCAAATAGTTGTTGCCATTTTAGAAGATGCTGCAGTAGTAAAACGATATTTCAAATTTGATGATAAAATTGAACTTCATTCCGAAAATATAGAATATGCGCCTATTATAATAGAAAAGTATAAAATTAGCTTTAAGATAATAGGCGTAGTTATAGGAATTTATAGAAGCATGGACAAAAAAGCAATTTAAATATAAAGGTAATTTAAATGACAACGTATAAAGGATACCTTAAAAGTGTTATTGGCGTTTTGGAAATAATTTGTAATGATATTGCTTTAGTGGCAATTAACTTTGTAGATATTGAGAAAGACGAAAACCCAAATAATATAGTAAAGCAAACAAAAGAGCAATTAACTGAGTATTTTGAAGGGAAAAGAGAAGCTTTTACAATTCCTTTAAATATTGTTGGTACAGATTTTCAAAAGTTAGTTTGGGCAGAACTACAAAAAATTCCTTATGGTAAAACTGCATCATATAAACAAATTGCGCAAAATATAAATAATCCAAAAGCAGTAAGAGCGGTTGGCACTGCAAACAGTAAAAATAAAATTCCCATTATAATCCCTTGCCACAGAGTAATTGGTAATAACGGTAAATTATCTGGTTATGCAGGAGGAGTTTGGAGAAAAGAAAAACTTTTAGAAATTGAAAAATATAAAAATAAAATTAGTAATTAAGTTATGGTTATTCAAAAAGAAATAGTATTAAAGCCCAAGAAGCGCGGATTTACACTAATAACAGATGAAGTTTTAAGTAATTTGCCAGAATTAAAAGGGATTAGCGCAGGATTGTTAAATTTATTTATAAAACATACTTCTGCTTCATTAACATTAAATGAAAATGCAGATCCTGACGTTAGAACCGATATGGAAAAATTTTATAATAGAATTGTTCCCGATGGCTCGAGTTATTTTATCCATACATGCGAAGGAGATGACGATATGCCTGCACATGTAAAATCAACATTATTAGGTGCTTCACTTACTATTCCTATAACAAATGGGCAATTAAATTTAGGTACATGGCAAGGTATTTATTTAGGCGAGCATAGGAACTATGGCGGAAGTAGAAAAATTATTGCAACAATTTTTTACTAAATAACAATGAAAAAAAATTTTTACGTAGGCACTGCAGGTTGGTATTATAAAGATTGGCAGAATTGCTTTTATGGTACTGTTACAGAAGATAACCGTCTTAAATTTTATTCGGAATACTTTAACACTGTAGAAGTAAATGTAACTTTTTATTCTTATATTAAAGCAGAAATAGTAAAAAAATGGATTGAAAAAGTAAGTAACAACCCAGATTTTTTATTTTCAGTTAAATTAAACCAAGATTTTACTCACAAACGAAATTTTGGTATAACACAAATAAAATATTTTGAATATAATTTAGAATTACTTAATAAATCAGAAAAATTAGGTGCACTATTAATGCAATTTCCTTACTCTTTTGAATTTAATAGTGCAAATGTTGCTTACTTAAACAATTTATTTCAAATATTTTCCACTTTTGATAAAGTTTTAGAAGTGAGGCATAACTCTTGGAACAATAAAGATGCAATAGCTTTTTTAACTGATGCAAAAGTTAGTTTTTGTATTATAGACCAACCCAAGCTTGGTAATGCACTTCCATTAGTTCCATTTGTAACAAGCAACATTTTGTATTTAAGATTACATGGAAGAAACATTAAAGAGTGGAAAAACTCTATAGTAACATACAATAAAACAAAAAGCTACGAAGAACAAAATGAAAGATATAATTACTTATACTTACCTGGAGAAATTACAGAAATAGAGAACAACATTAGAGAAGTTTATGATAAGGTAAAAAAGGTTTTTGTTATATTAAACAATCATCCTTCTGGCAATGCAGTTGCAAATGCTTTAGAATTTATGTATTTATTAAACAATCGTACAAAAATTAATATTCCAGAAACCATTTTACAATCCTTTCCAAGTTTAAGTAAATTAAAAGCATAATAGCCAAAAATGCGAACGATATTTCACTTAGATTTAGATGCTTTCTTCGTATCTGTAGAGCGAATTATTAATCCAGATTTGGAAAATAAACCTGTAATAGTAGGTGCAGATCCAAACGGAAGGGGAGTGGTTGCCGCATGCTCGTATGAGGCTAGAAAATTTGGGGTACACTCTGCTATGCCTATTGGGCAAGCTTACAAACTTTGCCCACATGGTACTTATTTACACGGGCATTATTCAGAGTATGAAAAATATTCTGATGCAGTAGCCAAAATATTAAATAAATATGCCCCTATAGTTGAACAGGCATCTATTGATGAATTTTACATGGATTTTACAGGTACAAATAAAATATATGGAAATATGCTTGTTTTTGCAGAAAAATTACAAAACGAGATTTGGCAACTTTTACAATTACCTTGTTCAATTGGTATAGGTACAAATAAAACAATTGCTAAAATCGCTTCAGATTGCTATAAACCAAAAGGAATTACATATGTTGTGCCGGGATTTGAAAAAGAGTTTTTGGCTAATATGCCTATAGAAGTAATACCAGGTGTTGGGAAAGCTACGTTAAAATTACTAAATGAAAAAGGATTTTATAAAATAAAAGAAATAACTAATATACCACAAGATTATTTTTTTACTACATTTGGTAAAATAGGAATAGATATTTGGGAAAAAGCTAATGGCAATGGAAATAATATTTTAAGCATTACCCACAAAAGAAAAAGCTTATCTAAAGAAACTACATTTGATGCAGACGTTTTAGAAAAAGATAAACTTGAAAAAACTTTATTTGAAATAACAGAAAAAGTTTGTCAATTGTTAAGAAATGAAGACTTGGTAGCATCTACAATTACTTTAAAATTGCGATACACAGATTTTGTTACAGTTACCAGGTCTAAAACTTTAAACAAGAAAACCGATTCTGACGATATAATCTATTCTACAGCATTAAGATTATTCAACTCGTGTTATACTAGAAGGGTTGCAGTAAGGCTTATTGGTATATCACTAAGTAATTTAAGTGATTATACAGAATATGATACAATTTTTGAAAATTTAGAAGTAAACAAAAATAAAGTTTACAGAGCCGTTTCTAAAATTAGAGATAAATATGGCTTTGAATCAATTTTTGTAGGGAAGGTTTAATTATGTTTTCATTACATGCCCATTCTAACTATTCTTTATTAAATGGGGCTTTAACAATAGAAAAATTAATTGCTTTTGCTAAAAAAAATCACTCTGCATATGTTTCTTTAACCGATGATAATGGCATGTATGGGTTAATTAAATTTGCTAAAATTGCATTAGAAGAAAAAATTAAACCAATTTTAGGTACAAAAATTAATGATGATAAATTTAGTGTAATTCTTTTAGCAAAAAATAATAATGGTTATAAGGAAATTTGCAAAATAATAACTGCTAAAAACTTAAATGATAACTTTTCTATACTTGATACTTTATCTAAAATTTCTAATAATATTTTTGTGCTAATTAATTCTGTACAGTTACTAAAACTTTTAATTGAAAATAATATAAATACAAATAATATGTATGCTGAATTAATAATAACCGATAAAAACAAAAAAAACACTAGGTTATTATTTAATTTTGCAAAGGAAAATAATATAAAAATTATGGCTTCCCATCCTGTATATTTTGAAAAAAAAGAAGATTATATTATACATAAAGCATTAACAGCTATAAGACTAAATAAAACATTAGCAAATTTAGACGATGAAGAACTTGTTGATAGCGAGTATTATTTAAAAACTCCGGAAGAATTAAACAATCTATGGAAATCTATACCAGAGGCAATGTGGAATACAGATGATATCGCAATGCAATGTAACGTTAATTTAGAATTTGGAAAATATAAATTTCCAGAATTTAAATTACCACCAGATGAAACTGCCTTTTCTTATTTGTGGAAAGTAAGCTTTAAGGGATTATCTGAACGATTTAAACCAATAACAGAAAAAGCAGTAAAACGATTGCAATACGAATTAGAAGTTATTGATGAATTAGGATTTTTAGATTATTTTTTAGTTGTTTGGGACATTGTGAGAGAAGCCAAAACAAGACGAATGGTTAGCATTGGCAGAGGTTCCGCAGCAAATAGTTTAGTAGCATTTTGTTTAGGTTATACACAAATAGATCCAATTAGCCATAATTTATATTTCGAAAGATTTTTGAATAGGGGACGTCTTTCACCACCAGATGTTGATTTAGATTTTTCGTGGAAAGAGCGCGATAGATTAGTTCGTTATATTTTTGATAAATATGGTTATGATAAAGTAGCTATGATTTCTACAACTGTTACTTTTAGAGCAAAAAGTGCATTTAGAGAAATAGCAAAGGTATTTGGAATTTCGCAAAGTGAAATTTCAAAATACAGCCGATTTATTCCGTGGACAAGTGCAGAAAATTTACCAGTACTTGCAGAAAAATTCCCTGAATCCAAAAAGCTGGATTTTTCTAATCCTACATGGCAAGAGATTATTGCAATTGCTACAAAAATTGCTTCTTACCCTAGGCATATAAGCATTCATCCAAGCGGAATAGTAATTACAAAAGAGCCAATAACAAATTATGTTGCGTTAGAATATGCAGGCAATAAAGGTTTAGGTATAATTGTAACACAACCAGATATGTACTCGATTGAAGATTTAGGACTTATAAAAATTGACCTATTAAGTCAAAGGTCTTTAGGAGTATTACGTGATACTTTAAATAAAATAGAAAAGATAAGAAATAATAAAATAGATAGCACAAACCTTTCAATAAGTCCTATTAATGTATTTCATTTAAACACTAACAAGAAAAATTAAATAAGATATTTTGGTAATAAATAATAATTTATGTATTTTTATGATAGTATTTTTTATTTTTATGCAAAATTATTTTCTTAAATTTAAGATAAAATGACCTTTTTTTCTAAAATTTAATAGTATGCGAGTAATAAAAATAACAAAAATAAAGGATAAACAAGTATTAAAGTTGGCTTGATTTTTGAAATATAAAAAAAACTTAATTAAATAACTTAATAAAAAGTTGGGGTAAATTAATGGAAAAAAAGAAAATAACAATTGACGGAAATGAAGCCGCAGCGTATGTAGCGTATCACAACAGCGAAGTAATAGCCATATATCCTATTACGCCTTCATCAGGAATGGGAGAGCTATCTGATGCGTGGGCAGCTGCAGGCAAAAAGAATATTTGGGGAACAGTTCCGTCTGTATCTGAATTACAAAGTGAAGGTGGGGCTGCTGGTGCAGTACACGGAGCACTACAGAGCGGAGCATTAACTACTACATTTACCGCTTCACAAGGCTTATTATTAATGATCCCTAACATGTTTAAAATTGCAGGAGAATTAACTCCTACTGTTTTCCATGTTAGTGCTCGTTCTATTGCTGCTCAAGCCTTATCTATATTTGGAGATCATAGTGACGTTATGGCAACACGTCAAACTGGATTTGCTTTATTAGCCTCTGGTTCTGTACAAGAAGTAATGGACTTAGCGGCAGTTGCTCATAAAGCAACATTAGAGTCCAGAATTCCATTTTTACATTTCTTTGATGGATTCCGCACTTCACACGAGGTTAATAAGATTGAAGAATTAAGTTTAGAAGATTTGCGTGCGATGATTGATGATAAATATGTTTCTGCTGTTAGAAAGCGTGCTTTATCTCCAGAACATCCTACTATTAGAGGAACCGCACAAAACCCTGATGTATATTTCCAAGGTCGTGAAACTGTAAATAAATTATATTTAGAAAGTGCTGATGTTGTACAAAAAGCAATGGATAGATTAGCCGAAATTAGTGGAAGACAATATCATCTTTTTGACTATGTAGGTGCTCCAGATGCTAAAAGAGTAATTGTATTAATGGGTAGTGGAGCTGAAACAGTTCACGAAACAGTAGAATATTTAACAAAAAGAGAAGAAAAAGTTGGCGTTATAAAAGTTAGATTATTTAGACCATTTTCTGTAAAACATTTTATAAATGCTTTACCAAAAACAGTTGAAAGTATTGCTGTTTTAGATAGAACAAAAGAGCCAGGTGCGTTAGGTGAACCTTTATATTTGGATGTTGTTACTGCTATTAACGAAATGATGAGTAGTGATAATAAACCATTTGAAAAAATGCCAAAAATTATTGGTGGTCGATATGGTTTATCATCTAAAGAATTTACACCGGCAATGGTTAAAGCTGTTTTTGATGAATTGAAAAAAGAAAATCCTAAAAATCATTTTACTGTTGGTATTGTAGAAGATATTACAAATAGTAGCTTAGAATATGACCCAAGCTTTATTACAGAAGCTGAAGATGTAAAATGCTCGTTATTTTTTGGATTAGGTGCTGATGGAACTGTTGGTGCTAATAAAAATTCTATAAAGATTATTGGGGAAGAAACCGATAATTTTGCACAAGGCTATTTTGTTTACGACTCTAAGAAATCAGGTTCAACAACAATTTCCCACTTAAGATTTGGGAAAAGCCCAATAAGAAGCAGTTACTTAGTTCAGAAAGCACAATTTATAGGTTGCCATTTATTTGAGTTATTAAATAAATTTGATGTATTAGATAAAATAACTGAAAATGGTACATTTTTATTAAATAGCCCATACAGTAAAGATGAAGTTTGGGATAAATTACCAAGAAAAGTGCAAGAACAAATAATAAATAAAAAGCTTAAATTTTATGTAATTAATGCTAGTGCAGTTGCACATGAAACTGGAATGGGTGGTAGAATAAACACAATTATGCAAACCTGCTTTTTTGCTATTTCTGGAATTTTACCTAAAGATGAGGCAATAGCTCAAATTAAACAAGCAATTAAGAAGACTTATGGAGCAAAAGGTGAGCAAATTGTAATTAAAAATTACGAAGCTGTAGATAAAACTTTGGATAACTTATTTGAAGTAAAAGTTCCAGATACAGTTACAAGCAATTTAGAACTACCTCCAGTTGTTAGCGACAAAGCACCAGAATTTGTTAAAAATGTATTAGCCAAAATGATTGCTGGAAAGGGAGATGAAATTCCAGTTAGTGATATGCCAATTGATGGTGTTTATCCATCTGGAACTACAAAGTGGGAAAAGAGAAACATCGCATTAGAAGTTCCGACATGGGATCCTGAAGTATGTATTCAATGCGGTAAATGCTCGTTAGCTTGCCCGCATGCAGCAATAAGAATTAAAGTATATGATAAAGAGTTGTTAAAAGATGCTCCAAAAACATTTAAGTATACTGATGCAAGAGGTAAAGAATTTAAGGACTTTGCTTATACAATTCAAGTTGCAGTTGAAGATTGTACAGGCTGTGAATTATGCTATGAGGTTTGTCCGGCTAAAAACAAAAAAGAGCCAAAATTCAAAGCTCTTAACATGGCTCCACAAATTCCATTACGTGAAACTGAAAGAGAAAATTTCGAATTTTTCTTAAATATACCAGAATTTGATAGAACAAAGTTAAATACTATATCTGTTCAAGGAAGCCAGTTATTAGAACCATTATTTGAATTTTCTGGTGCATGCTCCGGATGCGGTGAAACTCCTTATGTAAAACTTGTATCACAATTATTTGGTGATAGAAGCTATATTGCAAATGCTACAGGTTGCTCATCTATATATGGTGGAAATTTACCAACTACACCATGGACTATGAACAAAGAAGGACGAGGACCGGCATGGGCAAACTCGTTATTTGAAGATAATGCTGAATTTGGCTTTGGAATGCGTTTAACAATTGATAAACAGAACGAACAAGCTAAAGAATTATTGCATAAATTATCTTCTCTAATTGGTGAAGAATTAGTGAATGCAATATTAAATGCAGACCAAAAAGATGAAGCAGGAATTTATGAACAAAGAGAAAGAGTAAAGATTTTGATGGATAAATTATCCACAATAGATGATCCAGATGCTAAAAGATTAAGCGACATTGCAGAATTTCTGGTTAAAAAATCTGTTTGGATTATTGGTGGTGACGGATGGGCTTACGATATTGGGTACGGCGGATTAGACCATGTATTGGCTAGCGGTAGAAATGTTAACATTTTAGTTCTTGATACAGAAGTATATTCCAATACGGGTGGTCAAATGTCTAAATCAACAGCAATTGGTGCAGTAGCAAAATTTGCTGCTTCGGGTAAACGTTCTGGAAAGAAAGATTTAGGATTAATGGCAATGAGCTATGGGAATGTTTATGTTGCTAAAGTTGCAATGGGAGCAAATGATTTACATACAATTAGAGCCTTTGTTGAAGCAGAAGCATATGACGGTCCATCATTAATTATTGCATATTCGCATTGTATAGCACATGGAATAAATATGGCTAAAGGCTTTGAATCCCAAAAATTAGCAGTAGATAGCGGTCACTGGCCATTATTTAGATATAATCCTGATTTAGCAAAAGAAGGGAAAAATCCTTTAAAATTAGATTCAAAAGCTCCAAAAATTAAATTAGAAGATTATATTTATAATGAAACTCGCTATAAGATGTTAACAAAGTCACATCCAGAGGCTGCTAAAGAATTATTAGCTATGGCTCAAGAAGAAGTTCTAAAAAGATGGAAATATTACGAACAATTAGCTTCACTAGATTACAGCAATAAAACTGAAAATTAAAATAAATGCCCCGATAATTCGGGGCAATTAAATTGAAATTTTATAAAAATTTTGGAGTCAAAATGGATTTATCAACAATATATATGGGGTTAAAATTAAAAAACCCAATAGTAGCTTCGGCATCCCCGTTATCCGAATCTGTAGACAGTGTTAAAGCTTTAGAAGATGCTGGGACTTCTGCAGTTGTAGTTTATTCTTTATTTGAAGAACAGATTACACACGAATCTGGAGAATTAGATCATTATTTAACTTACGGTGCAGAAAGTTATGCAGAGGCATTATCTTATTTTCCACAACCAGATGAATTTAGAACTGGTCCCTATGAATATTTAGATCATATTGCTAAATTAAAAAAATCTGTTAATATACCAATTATTGGAAGTTTAAATGGTGTAAGCACAGGTGGATGGGTAAAATATGCTAAAAACATTGAAGAAGCGGGTGCAGATGCATTAGAACTTAATATTTATTATATTCCTACAAGCCCACAATTAACAAGTGCAGAAATTGAAACAATGTATGTTGATACATTAAAAGCAGTTAAAAGCAATACTAAAATTCCGGTTGCAGTAAAGTTAAGCCCATATTTTACATCAATGGCAAATTTAGCATCTCAATTGGATAAAGCAGGTGCAAATGGTTTAGTATTATTTAATAGATTTTATCAACCAGATTTTGATTTAAGTAATTTAAGTGTTGTACCTAATTTAGTATTAAGTAACAATTGGGAAATGCGTTTACCCTTAAGATGGATTTCCATTTTATATGGTAAAATAAATGCAAGCCTTGCAGCAACAAGTGGTATCCAAAGTGCTGCTGATGTTATAAAGATGACAATGGCAGGTGCAGATGTTTCAATGATTTGTAGTGAAATTCTTAGAAATGGACGTAAACGTGTTACAGAAATTTTAACTGATTTACAAAATTGGATGGAAGAAAACGAGTATCCATCAATAGAATATATGAAAGGAAGCATGAGTCAAAAATCTGTTGAAGAGCCTGCTGCTTTTGAAAGAGCTAATTATATGAAGGCTTTAAATAGTTACAAATTGTTAATTTAATATACTTTTTTATTATTCAAAAAAGGCTTCTACAATAGTAGAAGCCTTTTTAACTTTAAATAATTATTTCCCACTTTAATAAAAATTTACTTGATTTTTTTAAGATATTATCGTAATGTAATGTTTTAATATTATAATATTTTACTTAAATATTTTATAACAAAGTAAAGGGAACGTATGGACTTTTTAAAAAAATTAGGTATCAAAGAAAAAAATTATGGTTCTTCAACAGGTTTAAATTGGAACCAAACTACTGATGCAGGTGAGTTAAATATTTATTCTCCAGTTGATGGCAAGTATATTGCTTCTGTTTATCAAGCTTCTGTAGAAGATTACAAAAAAGTTTCTGAAACAGCTTACAAAGCATTTTTAGAGTGGAGGAATGTTCCAGCACCTAAAAGGGGAGAAATAGTAAGATTAATTGGTTTAAAGTTACGAGAGTACAAAGAACCTTTGGGAACTTTAGTTTCTTATGAAATGGGAAAATCTTTACAAGAAGGTTTAGGTGAAGTACAAGAAATGATTGATATTTGCGATTTTGCAGTAGGACAAAGCAGACAACTTTATGGTTATACAATGCAGTCGGAGCGTCCTAAACATAGGATGTATGATCAATATCATCCATTAGGAGTAGTAGGAATAATAAGTGCATTTAATTTTCCTGTAGCTGTTTGGTCTTGGAACGCCATGCTTGCAACTGTTTGTGGTGATACTAATCTTTGGAAACCATCTTCAAAAGTACCCTTAACAGCTATTGCTGTTCAAAATATTCTTGCAGAAGTTATAAAAGAACAAAATTTACCCGAAGGTTTATTTAATTTAATTATTGGAAAAGGCTCTACAGTTGGAGAGATGTTAATAAGTGATAATAAAGTACCATTAGTATCTATAACGGGCTCTACAAGTGTAGGTAGACACGCAGCAGAGGTAATAGCACGTAGGTTTGGAAAGTCTATTTTAGAATTAGGTGGAAATAATGCAATTATTTTAACAAACAATGCTGATTTAAAGATGGCAATACCAGCAATTGTTTTCGGTGCTGTTGGAACAGCAGGGCAACGTTGCACAACTACAAGAAGGTTAATTATTCACGAAGAAATTTATGATAAAGTGAAAGAATCTTTAATAAATGCATATTCTTCACTAAAAATAGGAAATCCTTTAGATGTAAAAAATCATGTTGGACCATTAATTGATAAAGCGGCTGTAATGGATTTTAAAGATGCATTATCAAAAGTTGAAAGTGAAGGTGGAAAAGTTGTTTTTGGAGGTCAAGTTTTAAGTGGGGAAGGCTATGAATCTGGTTGCTATGTAGTACCAGCTTTGGTAGAGGCAGAAAATCATTATAAAATTGTACAAGAAGAAACTTTTGCACCAATACTTTACCTAATAAAGTATTCTGGTGATGTTTCTAAAGCCATTGAATTGCAAAATAGTGTTGTACAAGGTTTATCATCTGCAATATTTACCTTAAATATAAGAGAGGCTGAAGAATTTTTATCTGCTTCTGGTTCAGATTGTGGAATTGCAAATGTAAATATAGGCACTAGTGGAGCAGAAATTGGTGGTGCTTTTGGTGGGGAAAAAGAAACAGGTGGTGGTAGAGAGTCTGGTAGTGATGCTTGGAAAGCATATATGAGAAGACAAACTAACACGATTAATTATGGTACTTCTTTACCTTTAGCTCAAGGAATTAAATTCGATATTTAATATTTTCAATCTTTAAATTGCCAATATCTTATTTTTTCTTAGAAGATATTGGCTTTTAATAACCTTTAATTGTTAATTTATTAAAAATATATTAGCGGATCATAAAGTTAAAATCGTTTTCTTTTAATATATTTTTTGTAGGTTATAAAATTATATTAAAAGTATTATTAAATGCTTTTATTAATTAATAAATTTTTATTAATTTTCTTTTTTATTTAATTAAATTAATTAAAGGTAAAATTATGAAATTTAGTTTAAATGTTGACCACGTTGCAACATTAAGAAATGCGAGGGGAGAAAAAGATCCTGATCCTGTAACTTATGCTTTAATGGCAGAACTATACGGTGTTGATGGAATAGTAGTACATTTGCGCGAAGATAGAAGACATATAAACGAAGAAGACTTATATCAACTAAGAAAGTTAATAAAAACTAAATTAGATTTAGAAATGGCTGCCGTTCCGGAAATAATTTCAATTGCATGTGATGTAAAGCCAGAACTTGCTACAATAGTTCCAGAAAAAAGAAAAGAGTTAACTACAGAAGGTGGAATTAATGTTATTGATAATTTAGAAGTATTAAAAGATACAATAGAGGAGCTTAACAACAACAATATTAAAGTTTCTTTATTTATTGAACCTGATTTAGAACAAATTAATGCTGCAAAGGAAATCAAATCTGATTATATTGAAATACATACAGGACATTACGCAAATTTAATAGATGAAGAGGAAAGGTTTGACGAACTAGATAGAATTAGACAAGCAGCTAAACATGCTAAAAAATTAGGATTAGGCGTTAATGCAGGGCATGGGTTAAACTATACTAATATTAAAGAATTTGCTGTTCTAGAAGATATTGATGAAGTAAGTATAGGTCAGGCAGTTATTGCACGTTCCATTTTTGTAGGAATTGAAAAAGCAATAACTGAAATGCGTCAATTGATTAATTCAGCTAAAGTAAAAATTTAATATGATTTTATCAGAAAACCAACTTAGAAAGAAATTAAATTTAGCATATAAATCATTTGATAAATCTAAAATATCACCCGATCCTTTGGAATTTTTGCATAGATTTAAAGACCCAAGAGATATAGAAATTAGTGGGATAATTTCATCAACTTTTGCATTTGGCAATATTAAGCAAATTATATCAATTTTAGAAAAGTTACATAAAATTATGGGACAATCACCTTACGATTTTGTTCTTAATTTTAATATTAACAAAGATAGGAATAAATTTAACGGTATCTATCATCGTTTTTTTACAGATAATGATATAATCGCATTATATGCAGTATTAAATGAAATTATTAGCAATTATGGGTCTATTAAATATATGTTTTTATTATATTATTTTGATAAAGATAATAATTTGAAGAATTCTATTTCCTTTTTTTCACAAAACATTAAACAGAGGCTTAAAAAATATTCCACGCTTACACAAGGTTTAAGATTTATGTTTCCCGATCCTCTTTCTGGAAGTGCCTGCAAAAGGATGAATTTATTTTTAAGATGGATGATAAGAAAAGATGAATTAGATTTTGGACTTTGGGTAGAATTTTTACCAGATAAATTAGTAATACCAATTGATACGCACATTGCAAAAATTTCTAAACAGATTGGCTTAACAACATTAAAAACTGTTAGCTGGAGGATGGCTGAAGAGATTACAAACAATCTTAAAAAATTTGATAATAAAGACCCAGTTAAATATGATTTTGCATTGTGCCATATTGGAATGAGAAAAGAAAAATTTTAATAATATTTTGGATAAAATATGGAAGAAAACAGAGATTCCTTAAATAATTTTTCTAGACAAACCTTTGAAGAACTTGAGAATAAAATAAAAGTTCTTAATAATATTAGGATATTAAATAAACTTATTATAGATAACTTAGTCAATCCTGTTCTTCTATATGATTTTATAAATGACTCCATTTTACTAAATAATCTTGCTGCATTATCATTTTATAATATTTCATCAACACAAATATCTCAAACAAAATTTGATCAAATTGACCCATTTTTAGTTAAAGAGTTGAGAAATATTAATTTAGATATGTTAGATAAGAAAATAAATTTTATCTATGAAAAAATTATTTTTAGCAAATCCATTCAAAAGATGTATGAAGTGGCAATTACACCAATTATTATCACAAATAAAAGGTATTATCTTTTAGAAATAATGAATGTTGATAAATGGAGTTTTACGTACGAAACTGTTAAATCAGAATTTCAAAAAGAGACTTCTAATTATAAAATAATGTTAGAAAGCGAAATTGAGAAAAGGAAACAAGCAGAACAAAAATTAAATTCTGTTAATACCAAAATAAATTTAATTACTAATCTTAAAGATTCTTTTTTTTATACACTAAGGGTAATATCAAACAATCGATTTCAATTAATAGAAGCAAGCAAAGCCTTTAAAAAAATTACTGGTTTTGAATTACGAGATGTTGAAGATTTAGGTGGATGGATTTCAATAATTAGCCAAGGTGATTTACCAGTATACCATAAGCTTAGACTTAAATTAGCACCTAACGAGATAACTACGGGTGAATATAGGATTTTAGATAAAAATGGTGAATTTATTTGGCTAAAAGATTATATGTTTCCTCAATTTGAAGAAACTGGACGATTTATCCAATATATCTACGGATATGCAGAGGATATTACAAAACTTAAGAAAATTGAGGATGATTTTGAAAAAATTAAGGAAGATGAAGCCAAGAAAGGTACAATTGATTTAAATAATTTGAAAATTAATTTAAGCAATAAAATTGAATTAAAAGCAGCTTTAGAATATTATCAAAAGGTAGTATTTGATTTATTCCCATACCAAGTTTTTCATGATAATGGAATTATTGTAGATGCAAGCGCACAATTTCAAGATATAACTGGAATATTAATTAATCCTCTTTCTAAAAAAACTTTATTCGAAATTTTCGACCCATCTGAAAGGAAAGAATATTTAAAAGAAATTCAAGGAAATAACACTAAAGTATTTAAAGTAAAAATAAAATCTAAATTAACAGATAAATCTATTGAATTTGAAGCAATTAATATAATGTGCGAATATAGAGACATAATGATAAAATTATTAGCTATGAGAAATCCAAAATATTAATTACTCAATTCCTTCTTTATCTATACCATATTTTTTCATCTTTGTATAAAGATGACTTCGTTGAATATCTAAAATTTCAGCAGTTTTACTAATATTCCAATTATTAGCTTCTAATTGTTTCAAAATAAAAATCTTTTCTGCTTTTTCCTTAAATTCTTGAAAAGAGTTAGAAATATCGAAAAGGTCATCTTCTTCATGTTTTTTATTTTTAATTGAGGAAATATCTTGAACATCCGAAACTTTAAGATATTTATTTGGTAACATAATTATTATTCTTTCAACAAAATTTCTAAGTTCTCGTATATTTCCTTTCCATTCTAAACTAGAAAGGTATTTTATCAATTCTGGAGAAAACTCTTTTTGGGGTAAAGAATATTTTTCACTAAAAACTTTATTAAAGAAATCTATTAAAATAGGAATATCTTCACGCCTTTCTCGCAATGGGGGAATATGAATAGGAATAACATTAATCCTATGATACAAATCTTCTCTAAAATTGCCTTTTTCAATTTCTTCAATAAGATTTTTATTTGTTGCAGCAATCAGTCTAACATCAACATCAATTTTCTGTTCACCACCAACTCTTTCAATTTTACCTTCTTCAATAGCTTTTAATACTTTTGCTTGAGCTTGTAAACTCATATCTCCAATTTCATCTAAAAACAAGGTGCCTTTATGCGCTTGCATAAATTTGCCAATTTTTTGTTTTATAGCACCCGTAAAAGAACCTTTTTCATGTCCAAATAATTCAGATTCAATTAATTCATTTGGTATTGCGGCACAATTAACTTCAACAAAATCATAGTTTGCTCTTAAACTTTGTAAATGCAGTTCTTTTGCTACTAATTCTTTACCTGTACCATTTTCTCCGGTTATTAAAACTCTAGCTTCAGTTTTTGCTACTCTATTAATTGTTGCCAAAACACTTTTAATAGCAGGGCTATTACCCAAAATTTTATGACTAAACAAATTACTATCTTTTAATTTTTCATTTTCATAAATCAACTTATATTTATCAACGGCATTTCTTATGCTAATTAGTAGTTTATCTCTATCAATAGGTTTTTCAATAAAATCGAACGCTCCTAATTTTGTAGCTTTAACTGCATTATCTAAACTACTATGCGCAGATATCATTATAACAGGAACTTTATTATTGTTTTTATAAAGCAAGTCTAATACTTCAAATCCATTTAGTCCATCCATTTGAATATCTAAAAGAATGCATGAATAATTTTCAGAAAATAATGATTCTAAAGCTTTCTGTGGGTCTAAAAAGTATTTAGCTTGATAATTTTCATATTCTAAAATCATTTTAATGCTTTCGCATATTTCGGGTTCGTCATCAATTATTAATATTTTATTCATAACTTTTCACTATAATTATTTAATTTATAAAAATAATCAGATGGTTTTACAAATTTATTAAATTTTAATTCTAATCCAAAATTTATACCTAATTTATTAACAAATATATCTCTTTTATCTAAAGCACCCTCAACTTTAAAAATAGCCTCAAAATATTCTACAAAAAATCCTAATAAATTTGTAAAATTTACATTTTGCAAATTATAACTAAAAAAAGCATTACCAAAAAAATGACTCAGTTTATCAACATCATTAATTTTTTTGTTAATTAAAAAATATTTTGGTAAATTAAAATTTTTTTTATTAGTTAATTTAGTAATAGGAACAGGCACATATAAAGGCACTATAGTACCTAATAGGGGAATTTTTATATTAAAACTTTTAATTGGAAGACATGCAAGAGTTAAAGCTAATAAAGCTTCACTATAATTGTAATCATAAAATTTTACTGTATTAAAATAAATAGAATCTACTAAATCTAAGTCGTTATGATTTTTTGATAATGAATCAAACTGTGCTGAAGCAACATAATTTGTAATATAAATAATACCATCTTCTAATCTTTTTTCCTTAGATTGTGGAAAAATTACATTAAAAAATACAAAAACCGAAATAAAAATTGTCTTAGAAAAGCTTTTCATTATTTATATAAATTGTTTTGAACAATGTAATCTTTAACTTTATCTGGTACGAAAAAGGAAATATCTTTTCCGCTTTTTATTCTATTTCTTATTTCACTAGCACTAATTTCTATTATTGGATTTTCAATAAATGTAACTTTACTGCTAAATTGATGAGTAATATTATACTGTTCTTTATTTATTTGTCTATTTAATACATAGACATTAGCTAATTCTAAAATACCTTCTGGATTATACCATTTATCTAAAACAGCATAGTTATCATAACCAATTATTAAATTTAATTTATCGTAACTATTTTTTAATTTTAATAAGGTATTATATGTAAAAGATATTTGTTGATTTTGTAATTCTATATCCGAGTATTCGAAGTAACTAATATCTTTTATTGCAAGTTTTAACATATTTAACCGATGTAAAGAGTCTAAGCTTTTTATATCTGTTTTTAGTGGAGATATATAGCAGGGGATAAATAAAATGCTATCAAATCCAATGATCTCTTTTATAAAAGTGGCTGTAATTAAATGACCATTATGAATTGGGTCAAAAGTTCCACCCATTATTCCTACGCTTTTCATTGCTTATTCTTTTTTTTGTAAGAAAATAACAAATTTTTAGTTATTGTGCCAGAATTTATAAATTTTGTAATAAAATAAATTAAAAGTGATATTGAAGTAATTAAAATTAAAATAATAAATAAAACTTCATCATAAAATATATTTTGATTTATACTTTTAATAACAATAGCAGGAAATGATGTAAAAGGGAAAAGGGTTAAAAATAACTTAACTGTGCTATTGGTAACTGATAATAATTTGTCAAGGAAAAGAAATGGCAAAAGCAAAAGAAAAACTGTAATACTTAATATTAAATTGGAATCGCTTTCATGTTTAGATAATAAAGAAGCAATTGCAAAAAAAACAATATAAAATAAAACTTGTAATAACATTATAAATAATAAATTAATTGATGTAAATATTTCATAAATTAAAATGTTATTAGTTATAAATCCAAAAACAAGCCAAATTATTAATTGTGCTAAAATAAAAATCAAAAATCCGATACTTTTACCATAAATTACATTAGCAGGAGTAGTGCTAGAAAATAATATTTCTAATAATTTAGATTCTTTTTCTACAGCAAAACCACGAATAAACAAATTTGAAGATATTAGGATTGTAAAAATAAATATTAGAACAACACCTATTTTTTTTAATATTTTATCTTCTAGCGCTAAATTATTAACATTAATTAAACTAGTAATAAAAGTGCTTGTTAAGTTTAAATTATTATAAATAAAATTTTGAATTTTTACAATCTCATTTTTATTTAAATCTGAAGAAATAACTAAATTAATATTATCATTATTTAATATAATACAAGCTAAAAAATCCTTTTCTAAAAAAAGCTTTTGAACCGAAAAATTATTTAAGGAGTCTAAATATTTACTTTTATTAACATTTATAAAAACAAAATTATCAACATAATTTAACTTTTTAGAAATTAAATTATTGTTATTATTTTCTGAAACAACTGCAATAGGTATAACATCAGTTGAATGTTCTGTTTTATCTAATTTTATAAAATAAAAAGCAAATACTAACAAAAACTGTGAAAGTAAAAAAGAAATGATAAAAGCTTTGTGTAAAAACTTTTCTTTAAATTCCCATTTAGCTATTAATAAAATTTTTTTTATGTTTTTTATCATAGTAACTAAAAACCGTAACAAAAACGGTTTTAATTTTTTACAAGTCCATCAAAAAATTCTGTTAATCTATTATTAAAGTCATTTTTAATTTTTTTACTAATTTCATTAATACATCTTGATAGGGCAGCATCATAGGAAACACTGCCTTCTCTTCCTTTAAATGAACATGTTAAAACAGTTTCATTGTTATTATTAAGAACATTTAAGAATAAAGTCCAATTAACAAACTTTTCATTTCTTTGTAAATCAAGTTTTTCGTAATCAACTTTACCACTAATAATAAGCAAAGGATTAGAATTAATAATAAAATTTTTATCATTAATTAAGTCTTTAATTAAATACTCAATTTTTTCATCGCTATCATTTTCAATACTTACACTAAAAGAAATCTTTTTTGCAGCGTCAATAGTAGACTTATTAATTTCATCAAAGTTATAATTTGGTTTTAAATTTCCAAAATCTGGACTTATAATTTTAAGTTGAGATATCAATTTTTCATTTTCTAAAGCAAATAAATATGCAGCATTTAAAGCTGCATATTTAGATAAAATATCATCTGATTTATTAGCTAAGTTTAAAAAATATTGGACTTTTGATGAATTATTAGAAATTTTTTCATTGTAAATTTCTGATGTTTCCATTCTATCTATAAAAGCAATAATATAAACTCTTCCTGTATTACTAGTAAATGTATTACCAAATTTAACGTTATACAAAGTTTGGCCACCAGAAATATTAACCTTTTTAGTAACATTGGATTGATGTTGAAAAGATTCTTTATCACCAAAAAGTTCATTATACTTATCTAATTGGGTATTATCAACTTTTATGTCAGATTTAAAGATTAAAGATAAATTACTTAATGCATTGTTTTCTGCAGCTTTTCTGGTATCTCCTTCACCAACAGCAACTAAATAGTTGATATCAGGATAAATAGAGTATGGATTATTAATCCATTCAGGTAAATTTTGTGCTTTAATATTACTTATTGTTAAAACAAAAAGCAATAAAACTAATTTTACCAATTTTTGCATTATATTCTCACTATATAATTAATTTAAATAAAAGGATCTAAAAAGATTTAAATTATTAGATTTAATTTCTTTAGCTCCTAAATTATCAACAAAAACAAGCTGATTACCTGTATAATATTTAACTTTAATATCATAAATTCCTGGTTTAACTTGAATCTCAGAAATTGAGGCAATAGCGGGGAAGTACCTTGACAAGCGTAAATCTGCATTTTCAGTTGCATCTAACATTGCACCGGTCATCGCTCTGGTCAAAGATCCCATAATTCCACCACCAGTTTGTTTATCTAATTCCTTATTGGTAGCTTCATTAATAATTGCTTTAATAACCGTTCTGGCAATAGATTTTAAATAAATAATTGGTTCTTTAACCTTATATGTTTCCAAAGCTACATTTTCTATACTTTCTAACTTATTAAATTCTGCAATATCGTTCCCATTTAGTTCTAAAACAACTTTTGTAACAGAAGTAGATTTCTTTTCCATTCTTGGTAAAGATAACTTAAAGTGCAACCCCTTTGAAACACCATCCCAATTAATAACATCAAATTGTTTTTTATTTATATCATCTGAAGTATAAATGATAATCAAATTATCATCTGTATGTACTACTAAATCATTAGCAAATTTTTCTGGACCTTTACCATAAAAACTAATTAAATCAATAGCCGCAAGAGAGTCTGGAATAGTGTAAGTACTATCGTTTAAAGGATTGTAAAAAGGATAAATATCAGCTTGATTAATAAAAGCTTCTCTTATTTTTTCCTTATCTATTCTAGCACCATCAATGTTGTTTTCAGACCGATAAAGTAAATAAGATAAAAACCTTCCTAATGCTGAATTGTAAAATTTAGTTTTACCAGGTTTTATACTAACTTTACTATCTTCGTTTTGATTATACTCTTCAGAAATTTTTGCATACTTATCTTCAAGTAGTGTTAGTTTTTCATTAATTCTTCTTACTTCAACAAAAGCCTCATCGCGTTTGTTTAAATAAATATAATTAATGCACTTAAAGACATTTAAGTATATATCTTCGTAATCTTCTCCAAAATAATCTAAAGCATTATCGTTAAGCAAAAGGGAAGCAGCACCTTTTGATATACTTTTTGTATAAAGCTCCTCAATCGCTCTTTCTGCATTTTCTAACATTAAATTACTATTTACAAAGTCACCTTTATAATGATATAGCAGCCCCAAATCTAACCAATAAAGAACCCGGTCCTTTTCGCCATAGTTTTCTTCTTTTACAGAAGTTAAATAAGTAGCAGCAGTGTCAAAACTTCTTGAATTAACAAATTTATCTATTTTTACAAAATGATCTTTATTTGTTTTCACACTTCCACAAGAAGTAAAAGTAAAAATAGTAAAACAGCATGTAAGAATAAATGCGCCTTTAATTAAACCCTTTTTAAAATCAAATCTATTAATTACCATTTTGTACTAGATTTCTCTACTGTTTTTTTAATTTTTTTACTATCCATCCAAACTTTTTCGTTATTTTCCAAATTGATAAGTTCTAAATCAACTTGATAAAATTTTACCTGTTGACCATCAACAGCATCAGTTTGACTTTTAATGCTTCCTTTTAACATAAAATCTGCACCTGTTTCATTTGCAATACTTTTTGCTGTTTCTTCTGTTGCATAACTTTGTTGATCTAACCTTTCATCTCTAATTTCTTGACGTTCTTCTTTGCTTGCAACAAATTTAACTCTACCACTATTAACTAATTCTCTTTCAATATCTTTAATAAAAATACCTGTTTCAATATGTTCTGAACTTAAGTTACGAATAGTTCCTACAATTACAGCAGGTTTTCTACCATTTTGTGTTTGGAATTCATCATCCCAAGGCCTATCTAATAATCCATTAATCATTTGCTCTGCTGTTAATCTACTATCAGTATCATTCCATCTTCCACTCAAATCTACTACTTGATCTGTTGCAATTCTAGTTACTGTTGTAGATTGACCACAACCAAAAACTAAAAACAAAGAAATTACTAAAACAAAACTTCTTCTTACTTTTTGATACATTAAATACCTCCCATACTTTTTTAATGATTGATAAAATAAATATACTAATTAAAAATAAGAAAAAAAACAAAAAAAAATTAATGAGCTTCTAACCAATTTGTACCAACTCCAATAGATACTTCAATAGGTACTTCAAGCTTTAAAGCGTTTTCCATACTTTCTTTAACAATAGATTTAACAACGTCTATTTCATCTTCATATGTATCAAAAATTAATTCATCATGAACTTGTAGTATCATTTTACTTTTAAGATTTCTTGAATTAAATTCACTGTAAATTTTAATCATTGCCAATTTTATCATATCTGCAGCAGTGCCTTGTATTGGCATATTAATTGCAACTCGTTCTTCAAATTGTCTTAGTGTTTTATTTTGACTATTAATATTCTTTAAATATCTACGCCGTCCAGAAATAGTTTCCGCATAACCATTTTTTTGAGCAAAACTTATCATTTCTTCCATAAAATTCTTAACGTTAGGGAATGTAATAAAATAATTATCTATAATTTCTTTAGCATGTGTTTGTGTAATTTGAAGTCTATTTTTTAGTCCAAATGCACCAATTCCATAAAGTATCCCAAAATTTACTTCCTTAGCTTTTCTTCTCATATCACTACTAATTTGATCTTTCGACAATCCAAAAATTAATTCCGCAGTTCGCGTATGAATATCAACACCTGTGTTAAAAGCTTGTAATAAATTTGGGTCTTTACTTATACTTGCCATTATACGTAATTCAATTTGATTGTAATCTGCACAAACTAAAATATTATCATTAGCCGGTATAAAAGCCTTGCGTATTTCTTTACCTAACTCACCTCTAATAGGTATATTTTGTAAATTTGGATTTAAGCTAGATAATCTACCAGTTGAAGCGACAGTTTGATTGAATGTTGTATGCAATCTTTTAGTTACTGGATTAACTAACTTAGGCAATGCATCTACATAAGTAGATTTTAATTTTGAAATTTCTCTGTACTCGGAAATTAAATCTATAATAGGATGTTCTCCTTTAAGCTGTTCTAATGATTGGGCATCTGTTGAATAACCTGTTTTTGTTTTTCTGGTAAGACCTAAATTTAATTTTTCAAATAAGATATATTGAAGTTGTTTGGTTGAATTAATATTAAATGTTTCTCCAGCAGCTTCATAAATTTTTTCAACTAATGTATTAATCTCTTTTTCCATTTGAGAACTTAATTCTTTTAGTACTTGAATATTAATGTTAACACCTGTTTTTTCCATATCATACAAAACGTAAACTAAAGGAAATTCAATTTGCCTTGCTACAAAATCCATCTTTGTTCCTGCTAATTGATTTTCCAATATTTTATAAAGCCTAAAAGTGATATCAGCATCCTCACAGGAATAATCTGATAATAATTTAACATCAACATCAAATATTTTCTCAGCTTCTTTTTTTTCGCCAATTAACGAGGATAAGGGAATAGGGGAGTAATTAAGATAATTTTTACTTAAATCATCCATATTATGTTTTTGGTCTGGATCTAACACATACGAAGCAAGCATAGTATCAAAAAACAGCCCTTTAACATTTATTCCATATTTATCTAAAACTGCTATATCAAATTTTGCGTTTTGACAAACTTTTTTTATTGTATCATCTTCAAATAACGTTTTAAATAAATTAGTAAATTCACTAACCGTTATACCCGGATAATTTTTTACATTAGAAAATAGGTCATCCTGTTCTATATTGGGTTTAATTGCTATATAATAAGCAGAATTAGGTTCAAAGCAAAAGCTAATTCCCGCTAAATTAAGAGTAAATGTATCTAATGAATCAGTTTCAGTATCAAAAACAAATAATGATTGTTTTTCTAATTTTTTTAATAATTCTTTAGCATCTTCATAATTTGTAATTAATAAATATTCAACTTTTGATTTATCAAATTCATTAAAACCATTTAATTTAGTTTCGTTTAATTCTGATTCAACTACTTCATTCTTAGCTTGCTCTTTGATATTTGAACCGAATATTTTCTCTACTTTTTTATGAAGAGATTTTAGTTCAAGTTCATCAATTAGTTTATTTAAAGCTATGAAATTTGGTTGCGTAAATTTTAATTTCTCTAGATTATATTCAATAGGAACATTTAAGTTAATAGCAGCTAATTTTTTGGATAAAAAAGCATTGTCTTTTCCATCAATTAGTTTTTGTACTATAGCCTTTTTGGAAATATTTTCAATGTTTTGATAGATGTTTTCTATTGTACCAAATGATTTTATAAGCTCTTTAGCTGCTACTGGACCAATGCCTTTAACACCAGGTATATAGTCCGAAGAATCACCTACTAAAGATAGATAATCTATCATATAAATCGGCATAAACCCATATTCTTCAACAACTTTAGCCTCGTCATATAAAACCAATTCATCATTATTTTTTGTAGGCTTTATAACATATAAATTTTTATCAATTATTTGCATAAAATCTTTATCAGGTGTTAATGCATAAGAAAGAATACCATCTTTAGCAGTCTTACTTAGAATAGTTCCTATTATATCATCCGCTTCAAAGCCTGATAACCTAAATATAGGGATATTTAATGCATTTATAAATTGTTGAACACGTTCTAATTGAGGTACCAAATCTTCTGGGAAAACATCTCGATTAGATTTATATTGCGGAAATATTTCATGTCTAAAAGTGGGTTCCTTAGAATCTAAAGCAACACCTATATAATCTGGTTTTGTATCCTCTATAATTTTAAATAATTGATTTAGAAATCCATATACAGCTGAAGTTGGTTCACCCTTAGAATTAGATAAAGGATTACGTATAAAAGCAAAGAACGCCTTAAAAACCAATGCCATTCCATCTATAAGAACAAGTTTTTTCATTTTATTATTAAACCTTTATTATTATATTAGCAATTATTATTTAAAAGTACAATATAACAAAATAGAGTTAAATATGATAAAAAAATTAATTTTAGTGCTTTTTGTTTTTTACATCAATATAAATTATGCTCAACAAGATAAAATTATATACGTTGCTTCTTGGAATGTGGAAAATTTATTTGATACACTTGATAACCCACAAAAGGATGATTCTGAATTTTTACCCAATTCAGAATCAAATTGGAACACAGAAAAATACATACATAAAATAAAAAATTTGGCAAAAGTTATAAATGATATGAATGATCAAAAAGGACCCGATATATTGGGGCTAATAGAAATTGAGAATTTAAATGTTTTAAGTGACTTAGTAAATAACCTTAATAAAAAGTATGGTATAGCACACATCGAAAGTTTAGACCCTAGAGGGATTGATAATGCTTTAATTTATGATACTAACTTATTTAATCTGAAACAATTAAAACCTTTACACATAAAATTAGATTCTCTTCATTCTGAAACTAGGTATATATTAAAAGTAGAGTTAGAATTTATTCAATTTAAACCCAAAAAAGAAATTACAATTTATGTAAACCACTGGCCTTCTAGAAGAGGAGGGGAAGATGCTTCTGAGAGATATAGATTAGAAGCAGCAAAAACATTGTTAAACGAACTAAATAATTCCGAATATAATAACTTAATTATAATAGGGGATTTTAATGACGAACCTAGTAATAAATCTATATTAGAAATTCTAAATGCCAAAGATATTACCAACTATAATAATAAAAATATAAAACTATTAAATTTATCTTATAATTTAAAGGAACAAGGAGAAGGCACATACTTATATAGGGGGGCTTGGAATATGATAGACCAAATGATAATAAGCAAAGATTTATACAATAGTTCAAATAATTACATTAGTTATGTTGAAAATTCATTTGGTATATTTAAGCCAGATTATATGATAACAAAAGAAGGTAAATATAAAGGTTCTTCAATACCATCATTTGGAGGTAAAAAATATTTAGGAGGATTTAGTGACCACTACCCAATATTTGCAAAATTTTTGTTAAAAAGTATTAAATAATTATAAAATTTGTAAAAAAGTTGTTATGTTTAAAATCTAAAAAAAAATATTTATAAAAAAACAAAAAAAAGATTAAAAACAAAAATTTATTTATTGACTTTTTTTTATGAAATCGTTAATGTTACTAAATGATTTTATAAATTTTATTAAATTAGAAACAAAAATAAAAAAATAATTTCGGAGGTTATTCTTTATGCAACTAACATCAATTATGGGATTTATTACTTATTTATTTGCACAAGCTAATGATACTGGTATTTTGACCGTATTACAGCAAAAATTTGTAGCTGGTGGTGCATTCATGTGGCCAATATTGGGTTGCTTAATAATTGGATTAGGTTTTTCTTTAGAAAGATTTTGGACATTAACCCGTGCAAATATAAATTCTAAGAAATTTATTGTACAGGTAAAAGATGCTTTGAAAAATGGTGGCGTTGAAGCTGCAATTAAAGTTTGCGAAAATTCTCGTGGCTCTATTGCAAGTGTATTCCATGCTGGATTATTAAGAGCACATGAAGGCGTTGAAGCTGCAGAAAAAGCAATTATGGCTTATGGCGCAATTGAAATGTCTTTCTTAGAAAAAGGTATGATTTGGATTACTACTTTTATAGCATTAGCACCAATGTTAGGATTTACTGGTACAGTACAAGGTATGGTTGAAGCATTTGATGCTATTGCAGAAGCAAACCAAATATCTCCTTCTATTGTTGCAACCGGTATTGCAGTTGCGTTATTAACTACTTTATTCGGTCTAATAGTAGCTATGATTTTACAAGTTCTTTACAATTATTTCATTTCTAAAATTGATAAAATAGTTGTTGATATGGAAGAAAGCTCAATTGAATTAATTGATGCTTTATATGAAATGAACAAAAAATAATTATTAATTAATAGAGAATAAAATTAATATGGTAAAGATTAAGAAAAAACAAAGACCGGATCCTGAAATTCCAACCAGTAGTATGTCCGATATTTCGTTTCTTCTGTTACTGTTCTTCCTAGTTTCTACGGTTATCGACGTAGATACAGGGATTGGTTTGACCTTACCGGAATACATTCCACCTGAACAAGCAGAAGTAGTGCCATTATCTAAAGATAGATTGGCAGCTTTATTAATTAACGAAAATGGTGACGTACTTTTGAATGGAGATATAATCTCTATTCCTCAAATTCAACAAAATTTGGTTGAAAAAATTAAATCGAAAATTGGCTTACCAAAGAATAAAAAATTAGTAGTTTCGGTTAAAACTGATAGAAAAACAAATTATAATTTGTATATCGAAGCATTAGACCAAGTGAAAGGTGCTTATTTCCAGGTTCGTGAAGAATATGCACGCGGAAAATTTGGCAAAAAGGTTATAGACCTTGATGAAAATGAAACTCAAGAATTAAGAGATGAGATTCCTATTATTATCTCTATTGCTGAACCTGAACAAATAAAAAAGTAATTATTGAGGAAATGACATGAAATTTCAAAAAAGAAGAGCTAATGCAAAGGCAGCAATTCCAACTGCATCACTTTCGGATATTATCTTCATTCTATTGTTATTCTTCATGGTTACTACAACTTTGCGTGAAGTAGACGTATTGGTTCAGTATAAGTTACCAGAGGCTAAAGCAATTGAAAAAATTGAAAATAAGCGTTTAGTAATTTATTTATGGATTGGTAGAGACGAAAGAATACAATTGAATGATGCTATTGTTAAGCTTGATGAAATTCAAGATATAATGTACAATAAAAGAGTTCAATTACCTCAAGTAATTGTTTCTCTTAGAATTGATAAAAATAGTAGCATGGGTATTGTAACAGATGTACAGCAGAAATTACGTCGTGCTGATGCTCGTCGTATAAATTACTCTACTCTTTTAAAACCGTAAGTATTTTTAAAATTTAATAAAGGGTGAGTATGAAAATACTCATCCTTTTTTTTGGGAGCAAATATGAGTTTAAAAGATAAAATAAACAATGACCTTAAAGAGGCAATGAAATCTGGTGATAAAGTCAGATTGGAAACAATACGCTCTATCCGCGCTTTAATTTTAGAATACGAGAAAAGCGGTAAAAAAACTGAAATGACTGTTGATGATGAAATTAATATGCTTAATAGTGCATTAAAAAAAAGAAAAGAGGCTGTTGAGCAATATGAAAAAGGAAACAGACCTGACCTTGCAGAAAAAGAAAAAGCAGAAATAAATATAATTTTGGAATATTTGCCTAAACAACTTTCTGAAGATGAGATATTTGAAGAGGTTAAAAAACTTGCTTCTGAAATTAATGCTGTTTCCAAAGCAGACTTTGCTAAATTAATGCCTTTAGCAGCAAAGGCATTAAAAGGGAAAGCAGACGGAAAATTAGTTAAAGCCGCAGTAGACAAATTATTGAACTAAATTGAACTATATCGATTTTATTATTTTAATTTTAACCGCCGTAGGTTTTTTATTAGGATATAAAGATGGTCTTATAAGAAAACTTATAGGATTAATTGGTTTATTTGTTGCTTTATATATATCTTTTTTTTTCGCAGATTATCTTGGAAAATTTATATTACCAATTTTTAATAATGAGCAAAGCTTAGCCAATATTTTTGCAGGTATTATTTTATTTTTTTTAGTAATTCTTATTTTTTCAGTTCTTAAAAGAGTTATTCATCCCTTAGATAAAGTTAATAAACTTCTCAATCAATTATTAGGCGGACTTGCAGGTACTTTACAGGTTTTATTTTTTGTTAGTGCTATTTTTCTTTTATTACAAAATTTTAACATCCCCGATGAAAAGGACAAAAATAAATCATTACTTTATAATAAAGTTTATTTGATTGTTCCTTCTGCAACAAAAATAATATTAGGTAATAATAGCAGCCTACAAGACTATCTACAACAACTAATTAAAACGAATACAAAAACAATTGATAAGTAAATGTATGATACCAATTTATTAAATAATCTAGAGTTTTTTAAAGTTTTAGATTATTGCCGTCCATTTTTATATACCGAAAATGGTATTGAATTGTTGTTTAACAGCTTACCTTTAACAGATGTTGAAGAGATTTGTTTGGAGGGTAGACTTGTTAGTGAAGCAAAAGAGATATTAATTAAAAATGAACTGCCCCCCATACAATACTTACCACTTTTAGATGAAACAATAAAAAAAAGCAAATTAGATGGTGCTTCATTATCTGTTGAACAAATTAAGAATATCCTTAAGTTATTAGAAATATCTAGAAGTTTATTTATATTCTTTAAAGATAAAGAAGAATGCGATACACTTAAGATAGAATTAATTGAAAAACTTTTTATAGATAAAAAATTAGAAAGTGAAATATCAAGTATATTTGACCAAAATGGAGAAATTAGTGATAATGCAAGTAAAGCATTAAAAGATATAAGATTTGAAATAAAAGAAAAAAACTTTACTTTGCAAAAGGTTATTAATAGAATATTAAGGCAATTAAAAGATAGTCAATTTGTGCAAGATGATTTTGCTACTATTAGTGAAGGTAGAGTAGTTTTACCAATTAAAGCAGAACACAAAAGACATGTAAAAGGATTTATACATTCAGAATCTGCTTCCGGACAAACTGTATATATTGAACCAACTGAAACATTAGATCTAAATAACGAAATATTATCGTTAAAATTTGCAGAAAAAAGAGAAATTGATAAAATATTAAAGGATATTACAAAAAAAATTTCTGTTTATGCAAATAATTTAGAAAATTTACTTAAGATTATAGCAAAGTTAGATTTAGTATTTGCCAAAGCAAAATATTCTTTAGAAATTAATGGTAGTTTTCCAACTTTTAATAATAATAAACCTTTTGAATTAATAAACGCGAGACACCCAATTTTATTAAAAAAATTTGGTAAAGAAAAGACAATTCCCTTAAATTTTATCGTAAAAGATAATATTGTAACTTTAATTACCGGGCCAAATGCTGGCGGAAAGACTGTTGTTTTAAAAACGTTAGGTTTAAATTTATTATTAGCCTATAGTGGTTTTCATATTCCAATAGATCCTGATTCTAATTTTAGACTATTTAATAGTATAATTATTGATATTGGTGATGAGCAGTCTATTGAAAGTAGCTTAAGTACATTTAGTTCACATTTATCAAAATATAAGTTTATTTTAGAATATGCAGATAATAACACTCTTGTTTTATTAGATGAGATTGGAACAGGCACAGATCCGGAAGAGGGTGGAGCAATTGCTGCAGCAATATTAAACACCTTAAAAAATAGAGGTACAATTACTTTAGCTACTACTCACTTAGGTAAACTGAAAGTTTTAGCTAATGAAACTATTGGTTTTATGAATGCAAGCATGGAATATGATTTACAAAAATTAGAACCTACATATAAATTTAGGCAAGGAATACCTGGCTCGTCATATGCTTTTGAAGTGGCGGAAAGAATTGGTTTTAATAATCAATTTTTAACTGATGCCAAAAGTTATCTTAATACAGATAAAATTAATATCGAAAAATTTCTTATTGAATTAGAAAATAAATCTAATATTTTAAGCACTAAATTAAAACAAGCTGAAATTGAAAACAGCAAATTAAAGGGATTAACAGAATTATATAAACAAAAATTAGAGAAATTAGAAAGCGAGAAAAAAGAGATTATAAATAAAGCTAAGGCAGAAGCTGATTTATTGTTGAAAAATGTAAATAGTATAATTGAAAAAGTAATAAAGGAAATAAAAGAATCTTCTGCAGATAGCAAAATTATTAAAAAAGGGAAACAAGAAATAGAGTATTTAAAACAAAATGTTAAATTAAATAAAGATGAAATTAAAAAAAATGAACCAAATTTTAAAATTGGCGATTTTGTTAAATTAAACAATACAAATACTGTAGGAATAATAGAATCTATAGTGGATGAAAATGACATAACTTTATTAGTTGGAAATCTAAAAGTAAAAGCGAATAAAAATAGTATAAGTGTAATTAGTAAAGATGAATACAAAAAAGACACTTTAAATAAAAAAGTAAATATTGCAAATATAAATTATACCTTAGATATTAGAGGTGAAAGAGTTAACACAGTTACTAATAAAATAATAAAATTTTTAGATGAAAGTTATACCAATGGACTTGAACGAGTTGAAATTTTACATGGGAAAGGAACTGGTGCACTTAAAAAAATTGTATGGGATATATTGAAAGAACAAGAATTTATTAGTAAATTTTATTTTGCTCCAATTGAAAGTGGTGGAGAAGGAATAACCATTGTAGAATTAAAATAGGATTTTTATGATAAAAAAAATACTAATTGCAAACCGAGGCGAAATAGCCGTAAGAATAATTAAAGCTTGCAGAGAGTTAAATATAACCTCTGTAGCTATATACACTGATGCAGATAAACATTCACTACATGTAAGACAAGCCGACCAAGCTTATTACATAGGAAGTAGCGAAGCATCAAAATCTTATTTAAACATAAAAAAGATAATTGAAATTGCAAAAAGCGTTAATGTAGATGCAATACATCCTGGATATGGTTTTTTATCTGAAAATGCAGATTTTATTGAGGAAGTTGAAAAAGCAGGTTTAATTTTTATTGGTCCATCTTCAAAATCTGTAAAAATGATGGGTTCGAAAATTGAAGCAAGAAAATTAATGGAAGCAAATAATGTTCCTATTGTTCCCGGCACCACAGAACCAATAGAAGATTTATTAGAAGCAAAAAAAATAGCTACAAAAATAGGCTATCCTGTTATGTTAAAAGCTTCTGCTGGAGGCGGAGGCAAAGGAATGCGTAAAGTTGATAGCGAAGAAATGTTTGAAGAGTCGTTTAAACTTGCTTCAAGCGAGGCTTTAAAGGCTTTCAGTAATCCTGCGGTTTATATCGAAAAATATATTGAAAATCCTAAACACATAGAAGTTCAAATTATTGCAGATAAATTTGGTAATTATGCTCATTTATTTGAAAGAGATTGTTCTGTTCAAAGAAGACATCAAAAAATTATTGAAGAGGCTCCATCTGCTTTTTTAGATGAAATTACCCGCAGTAAAATCACTGCAGCAGCAATTTCTGCAGCAAAAGCTTGCAATTACTATAATGCCGGCACTATTGAGTTTTTAATGGACAAAAACAAAAATTTCTATTTTTTAGAGATGAATACTCGATTACAAGTAGAGCATCCAGTTACTGAATTAATTACCGGTATTGATTTAGTTAAAGAGCAAATCAGAATTGCTTCAAATTTAGAGTTGTCATTTACCCAAAATGATCTTAAAATTTTAGGACATGCAATAGAGGCTAGAGTTTATGCAGAAGATGTAGATAATAATTTTGCACCTTCTATTGGTAAAATTATTCATCATAAATTACCAAGTGGAATAGGTGTTAGAGTCGATAGAGGTATAGATTTACTAACAGAAGTATCTAGATTTTACGATCCTATGTTGGCAAAAGTTATTGGTTATGGAAGAACACGTGAAGAAGCAATAGAAAGATTAAATAGGGCGTTAGGGGAGTATCAAATAGCAGGCGTTATAACTAATATCCACGCTTTAAAGTGGATACTTGAAAATAATTCATTTAAAGATGGTAGTTTTACTATTAATTTTATTGAACAAGAATTTTTACCAAATATACCTTTAAATTGGAAAAACTTTGATAATAATAAATATTCTGATGTTGCCGCTATTATTGCTACATTACTAAAACATGAAGAGAATTCATTAAAACCCAAACAAATTGAATGCACACCCACTAATAGATGGAGGGATTTAATAAATGAATGATTATGTTATAACAATTGATAATAAAAAAATAAATATTTCCATTATAGATTCAGAAACTTTAAAAATTGATAATAATATTATTAAATATGAATTATCCAAAGTAAGTGAATATTTATATTTATTACATATAAATAATAAAGTTTATTCTATTACTGCAACACGCAAAAATAGCGAAAAATATACTACACTTATAGATGGTCATTATTATGAACCAATAGTTAGAACTTTACTAATGGAAAAAGCAACAGAATATTTAGCACAAAAAGAAAAGCAATCTCACCATTTAATTTTTAAAGCTCCTATGCCCGGTTTATTAGTAAAATTAAAAAAGAAAGTTGGAGAAAATGTTGAACTTGGGGAATCATTAATAGTACTTGAAGCCATGAAGATGGAAAATGATTTAAAAAGTCCTGTAAGTGGAATAATTAAAGAAATATACGTAGAGGAAAATTCACCAGTAGAAAAAGACCAAAAAATTTTATTAATTGAATAGTTATTAATGAATAATGAATTTTCTTTTTGTTTTATTCATCAATTTATACGATATTTGTCCGTTAATTTTTTTTAATTATCGGAGGAAAAATGCGAAAGAAAATACTTTCGTTTGTTTTTGCAATTTTTTTAACAACAAATTTATTTGCTAGTGGTTTTCAAATAAACGAAAACGGTGCTAGAGCAATGGGTATGGCAAATGCATTTACGGGTTTGGCAAATGATGTTTCAACAGTTTTTTTTAACCCTGCAGGAATGACTCAACTTAACGGAACATTTTTTTCTGCTGGTGTTTCTTTAATTGCTCCAATGACCAAGTTTACTGGTCCAACCCCGTTAACCAACGAATATAAACTTAAAAGCAAAGTTTATACTCCTTTTACAGTATATCTTAGTCACAAATTAAACGAGAATTTATTTGTTGGTTTTAGTGTAAATAATCCATATGGACTTGGTACCGAATGGGATAAAACATGGGCTGGAAGATATTTAGCTATTGATACTGAAATTAGAACATTCTTTTTTCAGCCTACAATAGCTTACAAATTTAATGATCAGTTTTCAATAGGTATTGGCGTAAACATTGCTTATGGTGATGTTAAAATTAATAAGAACCTTCCTTTAAGAGATCCTGTTACATCGGCTCCTAGACCGGATGCATTTACTGCTTTAAGTGGAGATGGAACATCAGTTGGGTTTAATATTGGATTTTTATGGAAACCAGTTAAAGAATTTTCATTAGGTGTTGATTATAGAAGCAAAAATAAATTTACATTTGAAGGAACAGCAACTACTACTCCAGCAACCTTAGATTTCGTTCATCCACTAGCTGGTCCAATGTCTATTAAACTTCCTTATGGTTCTGCTTCTGCTCCTTTAACAACACCAGAAAACTTAGTTGTTGGTGTTGCTGTAAAACCAACCAAATGCTGGACTGTTGCAGCTGATTTTCAATATGTTGGTTGGAAAAGCTACGATAAATTAGAAATTACTTTTAAAGATTATACAAATCCTACAACTGGTAGTAAAGTTTCTTCAAGCTATCGTGGTTACACAAATACTTATATTGCAAGACTTGGCGCTGAATATAATTTAAACGAAGTAAGTGCACTTAGATTTGGATTATTATACGATAAAAATCCTGTTGAAGACAAATTAGTTGAACCTACACTACCAGATGCAGATAGAATTGGGGTTACAGCTGGCTTTGGTTACAAATTTACTGATAATATTGGTGTTGATGTTTCTTATTTCTACTTACACTTTATGGAAAGAACTATTACTAACTCTGTTAATTTAACTGTACCAGGTGCACCAGTATATGGTTATTTTAATGGTACTTATAAACCAGTAGCTCATTTATTTGCAGTAAGTTTTAATTATTCTTTGTAATATTTCTTTAATTTTTTTATATTTCAGGGACGGATAACCGTCCCTGTTTTATTTTAAAAATTGAGGATAAAATGAAAAATATTATTTTATTTATTTTAATATCTTTATTATTTATTAGTTGCAGTGGTAGTAAAGAAACAACCGAACAAAATGAGCAACAAAGTAATAAAGAAGAAGTATATGTTTTTGATGATAACGATACTAAAAAAATGGAAAATAAAATTCCAACTACAGATGAATCAGAAAACAAAGTTATTATTGAAAACAAACAGCTTTCAACCATATATTTTGTTCAAGTTGGGGCATATACCACTAGGTCTGCTGCTGAAAATTTTATGAAAGAAGTTAAATCCAAATTAAAATATAATTTAAATATTATTTACGATGATTTAAAGAAACTATATATCGTACAAATTGACCCCGCTTTTCAAAGTAAAAAGGATGCAGAAAATGTAAGAAATGAACTTTGGAAAATATCAGTATTTAAAGATGCTTGGGTTAGAGAAGAAACGAATTAAAACAACCAATAAATTTGAGGGGAGTACTTATGAAAAAAATATTAACTATATTTTTCCTGCTAACTTTACAGTTAAGCCTATATGCCCAAATAGACACATTGTGGGAAAAGTGTTTTAGAGCAGGAAATAGTTTCAGTTGGTTTAGTCCATCTGGAAATACTGAAAGAGGTTTAGCATATGGATTAGTAAATGGACAAGACCGTCTTTATGTAGTTTCTAGAAACGGTTCTTTAAATGTTTATATATTAAATGCTAATACTGGTGAACAAGTTGGTAATTTGCCAACTACAGGTATTTCAGGTGGTGTTTTTCTATTAAACGATATTGAAGTTACTGATGATGGGGTTATTCTTGGCATAAATTTAACTAACGATGCTTCTGCAATAAAAATATATAAATGGGTAAATGAAAGTAGTGCACCAGTTGTAGTTTTTGAAAATAACTTAAATGGTGTAATTAAACGAGTAGGCGATAATTTTAAAGTTGTTGGTAAAATTAATGATAATTCTGCAAAAATTTGGTTTGCGGATCAAGCAAATAAAAAAGTGTACGTATTAGGTACAAATGATTTTGGTAATAGTTTTGCTATAGAAACAGTTGTGACGTTACCTAGTACTTCTATTGATAATATGCCATCTGTTTATCCAATAAATAACCAATCTTTTGTTTTAAATAGTAATGGTAAATATGTTACCAAATGGGATTTAAATGGTACATTATTAGGCACTATTCCTGGCAGCCAAGTTGGTGTTGGTTCAAACTCAATACAATATTTTGAACATAATGGCGTTCCCTATATTTTTACTTTTCAACATGGAGGTGCTACTACAGAAAATGCAAGGTTAGTTATGGTAGGGAACGATTTTAGCAAAGGATTAACTTATATTGTAACTCCTTCACTATTTTTAAATAATAACCCAAATGGAACGGGTGATGTAGATATTAAATTTAATAATGATGGTAGTCAAATGATATATGTTTTAAGCACAAATAATGGTATTGGTGCTTATAAAGTATGGTATCCATTTTTAATTAATGGTAGAATTAACGAAAAATATGATAATTATCACCCAGACTTAGATAATAATGCTGGTTTTGGACCTGCTATAAATATAGATGGAATTTTTGCACACATTGATAATGAATTTTTGTATTTGGCAAGCGATTGTTACTTGAACACTTCAAGTAGCGATGGGATTGTTTTGTTTTTAGGTATTTCTAAACTTACTGGGTTGGGTGCAGCTGCTGGAACTCCATTAGGAAATATAACAAATGGAGGACATTTATTTGGAGCAACCACAAATGGTAATTTTAAAAATGACTTTGAAACGCATTATGGTTTTGTTATTAATCCTGGGTCTTCTAATACTTCAGTTTATTTAGATGCGGTAAAATATTCTACATCTGGCAATAGTGCACAATATATTGGTATGGCTAACCAAACTGGTGCTATTGCAGAAGGACCAGAAACTGATGGAATTTTTACAAATAAATCAATAAAATTTGCTTTTTATAATGATCACGACATAAACAGAGGATGGGAATTAAAAATTCCTTTGAACCAAATTGGTAATCCTACAGCATTAGATGAATTCAAACTGTTTGCTGCAGTTGTATCATCTACTGCTTATTTTAGTGATGTAACCGTACCGGGAACAATAACTAATGGCAATTTAGGTTTTAATCCTAATTTTAGCACTTTAAGTGGTGGTCCATTCCATATGAATACTATTCCTTTACCAGTAGAATTAGTCTCATTTTCTGCAAACATAATTGAAAAGGGGATCTATTTAAATTGGAAAACAGCAACAGAACTTAATAATTATGGCTTTGAAATTTTACGAAGTGAAGATAATTTAAATTTTGTTACTGTTGGCTTTGTTAAGGGTAATATTAACTCTTCTCAAATTAATGAATATTCTTTTGTTGATTATAACGTTAAATCTGGCAAATACTTTTACAAACTTAAACAAATAGATTTAAATGGCTCTTATTCATTTAGTAATGTAATTGAAGTTAATACATTGGCTCCTAAACAGTTTAATTTAGAGCAAAATTTCCCTAACCCATTTAATCCTTCTACACAAATCAAATTTTCTGTAGAACAAACAGAATTAACTAAATTAACTGTTTATAATTCTTTAGGTGAAGAAATTGCAGTTTTATTTAATCAAGTTGCAGAAAAGGGAACTATTTATCAAATTACATTTAATTCCAATAATTTAAGTTCTGGTACCTATTTTTATAGACTTACACAAGGTGATAAATCAATAACTAAAAAGATGTTACTAATTAAATAATATTATCAAAAGCGAGGGGTAATTTTACCCTTCGCTTATTTCTTTGAAAGGAATGTTTATGATTAGATTTTATTTTTTTATTTTTATTACGATTAATTTGTTTGCTCAAGTTAGATTTGATACTGTTTTAAAGTTAAATTTAAATGATTTGCCTGAAAAACCTAGAATTGAAAATTGTGGGATTTATGCAATTTCTGATTTTTTAGTTGATGGAAACAAAATATTTTTGCGCACCTTTGATAATGGAAATATTTATAGTGTTAATTACCAAAATTTAGAAAAATTGCACAATAGTAAAGGGTTACTATACAATTTTAATGGGGAAATTTTTAGTACAGACGATTTATCAACTTCTGCTATAAACATAAAAGATGATATTTTTTTTGGCAAAGATGGTTCATACTTTAATAGCAATGGTATTTCTATTAATCTATTTGTTAATGAAAAAGGGGAACTATATTTAGTCGATAATTATAATTCTTTAAGTATTAAAGTTAATAAAACCAATATTTTTTATGCGGATTTAATAGGGCAAGATGCAAACGGTTATTATTATATTCTAATAGAAAAAATAATTAATAACATTCCACTAAAAGTAAAAAGAGAAATTTTAATATTAAATAAAAACGGATTATTAATTAATACAATAAATATTCCTACTATTAAATATCTTACTATTATTAAGGAATTTCATTTAAACCAACATGGGGAATTATTTCATTTTTTAAGTGATAATGAAAATATTACAATATTAAAATTAAGTAATTTAACTAATCAAGTTGAAAATAAAGTTAATTATCCAGATGAATTTGCAAATAAATATATACATTACGATTTATACACAACAAATAAGGAAATTATAAGTAATACTAATTATACAAATGAAAATAATTTAGCAGTAAGCAGATTATCAAGTTTAAATATTGCGGATAGTTATGTTAATTATAAATTTACTTGTAAAAGCAACAATTTAGCACCAAATGGCGTAACTGCGCCTGATGGAGATATAGTAAAAACACCTGCTTATTTAATTGTTGGTAAAAATGCTAAAATACCTTATATGTGGGGAGGATTTAGTTCATTAAGTGATTTTTACTCAGGCATTACATATTATAACTATTATGCTGGCGATATTCACACTACGGGAGTTTCTTCTTATGCAGTTGGAGTGGATTGCAGTGGTTTTGTAAGCCGCTGTTGGCAATTAAGTTATCACGCATCAACATCGTATATGCCAAATATTACAACACAATTAAGAGATTGGACAAAATTAAAGCCTGCTGACGCAATATTAAAACCTGGACACGTACGCTTATTTATAAATAGAGCTCAAAACGGCGCACTAAGAATTGCAGAAGCTTCTTCAAGAGATTGGGCTGTTTCTTATTGGTCTTATGCTATTAGCGATTTAAGTGCCTATACTCCTAATAAGTATAATTCAATGGAAAATAATTTTAACGAAACTTTAATATTTTTACAAAGCGCTATAAAAGAAGGGAATAAAGTTAAGTTAGCATGGCAAGCTGATACAACAAATTTAATTGGATATAGATTATATCGTTCAAATAACGGTAAGAATTGGTATTTATTGTTAGATGAAAATTTACTAAAAACTTCTAATGTTTCAATTGACTTACCAATAGAACCAACATTTTATAAAGTATCTGTTGTAAAAAATTTACTTAATACTGTATCTGAATCAAATTATTCAAATATTTTAGGTGTATCCTTTAAAGAGGGAACTAAAAATTATTTAATAGTTGATGGGTTTAATAGAAATATTGGAACGGCAAGCTTCCAAGGAATTTTTAATCCATTTTCTATCAGTTATGGATTAGGATTAAAATCTGCAGGAGTTTCTTTTGATAACATTAAAAATTCTACATTAAAAATATCTAATATAAATCTAAATAATTACGACGGCATTTTTTGGTATGTAGGAGATGAAAGCTCTGGAGATGAATCTATAGATGACTTTGAGCAAAATCTTCTAAAAAACTATTTAGATAATGGAGGGAACCTATTTATTTGTGGTAGCGAAATTGGTTACGATTTATGGGAAAAAGGTTCTGTTACTGATAAAGATTTTTACTCTAACTACTTAAAATCTTCATATATAGCAGATAATTCTCTATCAAAAACAGTTAAAACAAGTTATTATGCAATCTTTGATTCATTACAATTTAATATTGGTCAAACTTACGACGAGGATTATCCTGATGTTATTGCTCCAATAAACGGTAGCGTTAATGCATTCAATTATTATAATAATAAAGGTGCTGGTATTGTTTATAATGGTCACTTTAACAATTTGAATACAAATGGGAAATTAGTTTATCTAGCATTTCCATTGGAATCGACTGCTGATGACACTAGTTTTAATAAAATTATTAGAAACGTAAAGTCGTTTTTTGAAGAAGAGCAAACTATTGTTGATAATAATAAAAACCAAAATTTTGATTTTATTATTGATAATGCTTATCCTAATCCGTTTAATTCATCTACTAGCTTAGTTTTTACATTAAATAATCCATCAAACGTAAAACTTACAATTTATAATTTATTAGGAGAAGAAATTAGTGTTTTAATAAACGAAACATTAAATTTAGGTAAATATAATATTAAATTTGAAAATAATAATCTTTCTACAGGGATTTATATTGCAAATTTCAAAATAAATAACAAAATTTACAATTTAAAATTATTATTAATTAAATAAAAAATATGAGGTGCAAAGTGTCTTTTTCATTAAACAAAGTTATGTTAATAGGTAATTTAGGTAAAGATGCCGAAGTAAGATTTACTACAAACAATATATCCGTTACAACATTTAATCTTGCTGTTACGCGAAGTTTTAAAAAAGATGACAAATGGCAAAACGAAGTTACATGGTTTTATGTAGTTGCTTATGATATTAGCGATTATTACAAATCAATGCTTAAAAAAGGGAAAAAATTTTATGTAGAAGGTCGCATTTCTTTTAGGGAATATACAGATAAACATGGAGTTAAAAAAAATGTTACCGAAATTATATCTGAAAAATTAATTCCTTTAGATAGTTCATCAAAAGAACAAACAGAAATTAGTGAACCAGAACAAGAAGTTAATAATGTAGTTGAAGATAATCAGGTTCAAGCTGAATCCGATGATTTACCATTTTAATCTATAAAATGTATTGTATAACAATTAGGAGTTTTACATTTTTTTGGATATAAATACTTTTAACATAGTAATATTACTTATTTTATTAATAATAGCCTCTGGATTTTTCTCAGGGTCTGAAGTTGCACTTTTTTCTTTTGATTCAAAAAGACTTAAAGAAGTTAAAAAGACTAACAAATATTTAGGATTATCTTTGGGTTATCTTATTGATAACCCAAGGTTATTATTAGTTACAATTTTAATAGGAAATACACTTGTCGATGTTTGGGCATCTGTAATATTTGTAACCTTAGCAAAAGATATAGCAAAAAGTTTTAATTGGGACTTAAATATAGTATTATCAATCCAAATTTTAACTTTAACTTTAATTATTTTAATTTTTGGGGAAATTATTCCTAAAATTTTAGCGACCAGGTTTAATTTAACTTTTGTTAAAGTTATTGGAATACCTTTATATTGGGTAAGTATATTATTGTATCCAATAACTAAAATAATTACTGAATTAATAAAAATTTCTACCGCAAGATTAAAAATTGATAAATCATCTACAGCAATTTTAAGTAACGAACTTACAGATTTAGCAAATCTTGGAGTTGAAGCTGGAACAATTGAAGAAGAAGAACAAGAATTAATTTATGGTATTGTATCATTTAAAAGTGTAAGTGTTAGAGAAGTAATGACCCCACGAGTGGATATTGCTGCTATCTCTACCGAAAACACCTTTGAGGAATTAATTCAAACTATTAATGACTCTGGACATAGTAGAATTCCTCTTTTTGAAGGCAATTTAGATAATATTATTGGTATAATTTATGCAAAAGATCTTTTACCATTTTTAATTGATGAAAAAGAAAAAGAAAATGTATCTTTAGTAAAAATAGCCAGAAAACCAATGTTTATCCCAGAGTCTAAGATGATTAACGACCTAATGCGTGAATTTCAAAGTAAAAATATGCATGTAGGGATTGTAGTTGATGAATATGGTGGAACTGCGGGATTAGTATCATTAGAAGATATTTTAGAAGAAATTGTAGGTGATATTAAAGATGAATATGATAAAGAAGAAACTGAGATAGTTAAAATATCTGAAAATAGTTATGAAGTTTTGGGTAAAGTTACCATTTCTGAAATTAATGATTTATTCGGCATCGATCTTTCTTCTGAAAATGATGATTATGATACTATCGGTGGTTTTATCTACACACATACTGGTACTATTCCAGAAGTTGGATTAACTTTTAATTACAATGGGTTAAATTTTAGAGTGAAAGAAGTAGAAAATAAACGCATAAATAAAATAATAATTACTATTTTAAGTAACGGTTCTACTGAAGGTAATAATAATGAGAAATGAAAAAAAAACCGAATTGAAGGTTGGAATTACTGTTTTCTTGGGTATATTAATTACATTGTGGATTATAGGTTGGGCTAAAAATTCTTTTTTATATTCTGAAAATAAAACTTTAAACGTTAGATTTGATTCAGTAGCCGGGTTAAACGTTGGGGATGGAGTTTATATTAATGGGGTAAAAAAAGGATTAGTAAGTAAAATAAATTTAGAAAGGAATACAATTTTAGTTAAAATTTCATTTGATAACAATACAGAGATAACTAAAGATGCCGTTTTTAATGTTATGATGCTTGATTTAATGGGAGGTAAAAAAATTGAAATTACTAATGGAACTTCAAGTGAATTAATTGACTTTAATCAAATTCAAAATGGTAGGTTTGCCGGAGATATATCTACAACAATGGCAGCTTTGGGCTCTGTTCAAAACGAATTAATATCCATAATTAAAGATGTTAAAGTTTCGCTTGATAATATTAATGAAATAGTAACAGATAAACAGTTAAAAAGTGATATTAAAACTACTTTAATTGAAACAAAAAAATTAATAAATAATTTAAATCTAACAATAGCTAAAAACGAAAAGGAATTTAATTTATTATTAAATAATAGCAATAATTTAGTAAATAACGCTAATAGTTTTTTGGATAAAAATAGGGAAGACATATCTGTATCTATTAAGAACGTTAATAGATTATTGGTTAGTGCAGATAGTTTAATTTCTAAAATTAATGATTTAAGTATTGAAACTGGCAAGCAAAAAAATAATTTAGGTAAGTTACTATACGATGAAGCAACATACTACCAATTAGTTGATGCTATAAAAAAACTTAATGATTTAATGGATGAAGTTAATAAACAACTTAAAGGTAAAGGATTAAATGTGGATGTATTTTAATTAAAGATAAAAAGATAACATAAATAGGAATAATAATGATAATTGGTGTTGGTATAGACATAATTGAAATTGACAGAATAAAACAAAGTATAGAAAGATATGGAGATTTATTTATAAACAAAATATTTACTGAAACTGAAATTAATTATTGCGAAGCACATAAAAACAAATTTCAACATTATGCAGCAAGATTTGCTGCTAAAGAAGCCATAATAAAATCATTTTCATCTAGTAAAATATATGGTTTTAGCTGGAAAGATATGGAAATTTACAATGAACCTGATGGAACTCCAAGAACAAATATTTATGGTAAAATGGGAGAATATTTATCTAATGATAAAGGAATAGAAATATCTTTAAGTCATTCACAAAATTATGTGGTAAGTTTTGCCGTATTATATAAAAAATTAAACTAAAATTGGTACTAAATTTGTTTACTTTTGAAAAACTGAAAGGGAAATAATTGAACGAAAATAGAGTAATAGTTGCCATGAGTGGCGGAGTTGATTCATCTGTTGCAGCAGCATTATTAGTGGAGCAAGGTTTTGAAGTTATTGGTGTAACTATGAAAACTTGGGGTTTTATGGAAGTTGGCGGAGCTCCTAAACATGAAAGTGGCTGCTGCTCGTTAGATGCAATTTTTGATGCAAAAAGTGTTGCAAATAAATTAGGTATACCTCATTACACATTCGATTTTACTGAAAGTTTTGAACATGCTGTAATTGATAATTTTATTGAAGAATATCTTAAAGGAAGAACGCCAAACCCTTGTGTAGTTTGTAACAGGAAAATTAAATGGGAAGAGCTACTATTAAAAGCAAATAGCTTAGAAGCAAAATATGTTGCAACAGGGCATTATGCCAAAGTTTATTTTGATAATATAACTTATAGATATAAACTTAAAAGAGGGTTAGATAACAATAAAGACCAATCTTATGCATTATGGGGATTAACACAGGAAAGTTTAAGCAGAACTTTATTTCCTTTATCGGAATTAACAAAAGATGAAGTTAGAGCAATTGCTGAAAAACTTAAATTACGAACTGCTAAAAAACCTGATAGCCAAGAAATTTGCTTTGTAGCAGATAATAATTATCATAGATTTTTAACTGAAAGAAGTCCAGAAATAGTTGAACAAATAAAAGAGGGTGATTTAATATATAAAGGAAAAGTTGTAGGCAAACATAAAGGTGTTCCATTCTACACCATCGGACAGAGAAAAGGTCTTGGTGTTACATTTGGTAAACCCGCTTATGTAACAGAAATTGACTTTAAAAACAATAAAATTTATGTTGGAGATAAAGAAGATTTATTAAGTAATACTGTTATTGCAAATTCATTAAACTACGTAAGCGTTGATTTATTACCACAAAATGAAATTGTATATGCTAAAATAAGATACAAAGACCAATTATCTGCCGCAAAAGTAGTTAAAAGCACTGAAGAAGAAATAATATTAGAATTTTTTGAGCCTAAATTATCAATAACCCCAGGTCAATCCTTAGTAATTTATGATATTGAAGGGAACGTACTTGCTGGAGGTTTAATAAAAAGTAAATAACCATATGAGGTAAGTCTTCGAAAAATATATTAACAATGGTAATGCACTGAATGCAAAAGTTTTAGTATTAAATCAAACTTTTGAACCATTATCTGTTTGTACAGCTAAAAAAGCAATAGTTCTAATAATGCTTAATAAAGCAACCATGTTAGTTCCTAATGATAAAAAAATTATTTCTTCGACTAATAATAAATTTCCATTACCAAGTGTAATAAAGTTAAATTACTACATAAGTAGACCATATCAAAAAGTGTTTTTAACAAGAAAAAATATTTTAAGACGTGATAATTATAAATGTGCCTATTGTGGAAGAAGCGATTTACAACTAACAATAGACCATATAAAACCAAAATCTCGAGGGGGCACTGATGATTGGGAAAATTTAGTTGCTGCATGTATTAAATGCAATAATAAAAAGGGGGATAGAACGCCTGAAGAAGCAAATATGAAGTTAAAAATTAAACCATTTAAGCCTACACCTATAACTTTCCTAATAAACAGTTGCGGAAGAATTAGCGAGCAGTGGAAACCATTCCTTTTTGTTAAGTAAATTTAATATCATTTAATTATTAAAATTAATTAATGAATGTACTTACAAGTATTATAAAAATTTATTAAATTACAGTTTATTTTAAAAAAATTTTGTGAGATATGGCAAAAAAAAGAATATTAAGTGGAATGCGCCCAACTGGCAAACTACATTTAGGCCATTATGTTGGTGCATTAGAAAATTGGATTAAATTACAAAATGAATATGAAAGTTTTCATTTAATAGCAGATTATCATGTATTAACTACCTCGTTAGATTGTTCGAACGTTTACGATAATACTATAGAGATGGTAATCGATTGGCTAGCAGCGGGCTTAGATCCAAATAAAAGTCCATTTTTTAGACAATCGCAAGTAAAAGAACATACAGAGCTTTTTTTAATTTTTTCCATGCTTATAACAAGCGCTCGCTTAGAAAGAAATCCAACATTAAAAGATCAAGTAAGAGATTTAGATTTAGAGAATGTAACATATGGACATTTAGGATATCCGGTACTTCAAGCTGCGGATATATTACTTTATAAAGGGGAAGCAGTACCAGTTGGCGAAGATCAAGTTCCACATATAGAAATTACTAGAGAAATAGCTAGAAGATTTAATAACCAATATGGAATTGTTTTTCCAGAACCTGAACCCGTTTTAACTAAGTTTGCAAGATTAGTTGGATTAGATGGCAACGCCAAAATGAGCAAATCCTTAAACAATACAATTTTATTAAGCGACTTGCCAGAAGAAGTTACATTGAAACTAAAAAAAGCTAAAACAGACCCAGCGAAGATTAGGAAAAATGATCCTGGTCATCCTGAAGTTTGTTTAATTTTCAACTATCAGCAAAGATTTAATTCTCAAATAATTGATGAGATTGAAAGTGGTTGCCGTTCCGGCGTATTAGGTTGTGTTGAGTGCAAAATGAAATGTGCAACTAAAATTAATGAGTTTTTGGCTCCAATTATAGAAAAGCGAAAAATATATGAAAATGACAAGGATAACGTATTAGATATTATTAAAAGTGGTGAAGAAAAAGCTAAATTAGTTGCAGAAACCACTATGAATGAAGTTAGAAACAAAATGGGTATTGGTTAGTTGTATAAAATAGTTTTGCCTTACTTCGAAGGACCGTTAGATCTTTTGTTATTCTTTATAAAAAGAGATGAATTGGATATATATGATATTCCGATTTCCAAGTTAACAAAAGATTTTATGGAGTATTTAGCTTTAATTAAAGAGTTAGATTTGGAAGTAGCTGGCGATTTTATTTTAATGGCATCTACTTTAATGCAAATTAAGGTTAAAATGCTTTTGCCAAGAGAAAAAGATGAAAAAGGGGAAGAAATTGACCCAAGAGCAGATTTAGTTAATGCTCTTTTAGAGTATAAAAGATATAAAGAGATGAGTGAAGAACTTTCATTTTTTGAATCTGACCAAAGAAAACTTGCATATAGGGGAAATTTTGATTACGATATTAAAGAAACTTATACTGATATGCAAAAGTTATTAAAAAATATTACTTTGTATGATTTAATGAAAGCCTTTAAAAAAGTGCTTATGGAAAAGCCAAAACAAGTTGTTCACCAAATAAAAAAGTTAAATGTATCTATTGATGAGCAAATAGATTTTATTTTGAACAAGGTTAGCAATAATAAAAAACTAAATTTTATTGAATTAGTAAAAGGAATGCAAGAAAAAATAAGAATAATAGTTACATTTATTGCACTATTAGAATTAATTAAAGCGGGTAAAATTGGACTGGAAGAATCTCCTAATTTCAATGAATTTGTAATTTATGGGTTAGCTGATGGATAATATTTATTTACCTATAATAGAAGCATTAATATTTTCTGCAGAAGAACCATTAACAACAACAGAAATTTCGAAAGCAATTAAAGAAATTGATGGAGAGGATATAGGAGAAGAAGAAATAGAAACTGCTGTTAATATATTAAATGAAAAATATAAAACAAATGATATTTCGATAAATATAATTAGAGTTTCTAATGGATTTTTGTTTGCTACAAAACCAGAGTTTGCAAAATATGTAGGTTATTTATCTTCAGAAAAAAGTAGCAGAAGACTTAGTCAAGCTGCACTTGAAACTTTAGCTATAATTGCTTATAAACAACCTATTACAAAACCAGAGATTGAAGCCATTAGAGGAGTGAACTCTGATTACATGATAAATACTTTATTAGAAAAAAATTTAATTACTATTAAAGGTCGAGCTGAAACTATAGGACGGCCTTTATTATATGTAACAACTGATACATTTTTAATTTATTTTGGATTAAATAAACTATCGGATTTACCAAAGCCAAGAGAAATTGAAGAAATTATGCAAGATGCTGATTTTCAAGAGCAAAAAAGAAAATTATTAATGAACCAAATTGAAGAGATAGTGGAGAATGAAACAGAAGACGACCCAACAAATGATTAGATTAAACAAGTTTCTTGCAGAGTCTGGAGTAGATAGTAGAAGAAAAGTTGAAGAATTAATAATTACTGGACGTGTTGAAGTTAATGATAAAACTGTAACAGAACTTTCATTTAAGATAGACCCAACTAAAGATATTGTTAAAGTTGATGGGGAAAAGATAAAGCCAGAAGAGAAAGTTTATTTTTTACTTAACAAACCTAAAGGATTTATTACTAGCCGTTCTGATGAAAAAAATAGACCGGTTGTAATTGATTTAATAAAAACAAACAAACGAATTTTTCCCATAGGTAGACTTGATAGAGATACCACAGGTTTATTAATATTAACAAATGATGGTGACTTTGCAAATATTTTTATGCACCCAAAGCATAAAATTGAAAGAGAGTATATTGTAAAAATTGATAGAGAATTAAGTGATACAGATAAAACAAAATTACTTACTGGTGTTTATTTAGATAAAAAAAGAAGTGTATTTGAGAAAATAACTATATCAAACAAAAAATCAAATAGGGTTATTAATGTAGTTACAACCGAAGGTCGTTATCACTTTGTAAAAGAAATGTTCAAGGCACTTGGATATCATGTAGAATCTTTAAGAAGAATTAGATTTGGTAATTTTATTTTACCTGATATTAAAGAAGGGACTTACATTAACATTGAAAAAAAGATTATTGATAGTATTAAAAAAGAATATGACATTTAGAAACGTATTTTTAGTTTTATTTTTTATTATAATTTACATTATTGATGCTCAACCTAAGTCATCAGACTCCTTAATTATAAATAAAACAATCACCAATCCTATAAATGAATTAAGAAATCAATTAGATGATATTTTTAATGACAATAATTTTGCCGGTGCATTTTGGGGTGTATACGTTAAAAGCCTTAAAACTGGTGAAGTAATTTATAAGCGTAATACAGATAAGCTTTTTATTACCGGTAGTACAATTAAATTATTTACTACTGCTGCTGGCTTATTACTTTTAGGTGAAGATTATAAATATAAAACAAGAATTTACGCAGATGGTGATATTTTCAAAGGTACTTTATACGGTAATCTTATTATTCAAGGCTCTGGGGATCCTACAATATCTAATAGATTTATACCTGGCAATATAGATACAATATTTAATGCTTGGTGCGATAGTTTAAAGATTAAAGGAATTACTAAAATTACAGGAAATTTATTAGGTGATGATAACGCCTTTGACGATAAAGGCTATGGCACTGGTTGGATGAAAGACTATGAATATTCTTGGTTTTCAGCTCCAGCAGGTGCATTAAGCTTTAATAATAATTTAATTAATATCTATATTAAACCAACCTCTAATGATTTACCCGCATCTTTAACAATTGAACCTAGATTAAACAATACTTACTTTTTAAATAAAGTTGTTACCGTAAATAATAATGATAAAAACGATATACAAATAATTAAAAATCGTAAAAATGATGTTGTTACTATTAAGGGAACTATATCTCAAAATCAAAATTTAATTACAGAATATCTTACAGTAGATGACCCAACAGAATATTTTATCTCTGTATTTGAAAATATACTTAAAAAAAATAACATTGAATTACAAGGATATGCTATTGATGCTGATAGAGAAGCACACGAAATAGATTATAGTGAAACAAAAAAACTATTTGAGCATAAATCAGTTCCTTTAAAGGAAATAATTAAAGAGATAAATAAAAATAGTAATAATTTTTATGCAGAACAGCTATTAAGAACTATTGGTTATGAAATTAACAGTTTTGGAACAATTGAAAATGGAGTAAAAGCTTATAGAAAATTATTTGAAAAAATGGGAATAAATTTAGATAATATGCTAATAAGCGATGGCTCTGGATTAAGTAGATTAAATTTAGTTACTCCAAAACAAATAGTAAACTTACTATATTACATGTATCATAATTCAATGTATAAAAGTTTTTATAATTCACTTCCGATAGCTGGTAGAGATGGGACTTTACAAAATAGATTAAAAAACACAATTGCAGAAAATAACGTAAGAGCTAAACCGGGTCTCTTAAATGGAGTTTCAGCTATATCTGGTTATTTAACAACTAATGAGGGTGAACCTATTGTATTTTCTATTGTTGTTAATAATTTTTTAGTACCATCTTCTTTAGCGCAATATTTGCAAGATTTAGCAATAATTAGATTAATAAATTTTTCTAGAAAATAGATTTAGGAGTTAAAAGTGGAAAACTTATTTAATGAAGAAATGAATATTTTAACAAAAAGACGATTTGAAGAATTGGAAGAAATAAAAAAAATGGGGATTAATCCATTTGCTTACAGCTATAATGTAACTGCAAAAAGTAAAGAGATAAAAGAAAACTTTGAGCAATTAGAGGGAAAAGATGTAAGTATTGCAGGACGAATAATGGCAATAAGAAGAATGGGAAAAGCATCTTTTGCACATATTTTAGATGATGAAGGAAAAATACAGATTTATTTAAAGAAAGATGATTTAAATGAAAAATATGATTTGTTTAAATTATTGGATATTGGAGATATTATTGGAGTAGAAGGTTTTGTATTCAAAACAAAAACAGGCGAAATTTCTATTCATACTAAAAAGTTAGAACTTTTAGCTAAATCATTAAGACCAATACCAATAGCTAAAGAGATGATTGATGAAGCTGGTAATAAAGTTATATTTGACCAATTTTCTGATAAAGAATTGCGTTATCGCCAAAGATATGTAGATTTATTTGTTAATAGCGAAATAAGAGATGTTTTTGTAAAAAGAAGTAGAATTATTTCTGGAATGAGAAGTTTCTTAGATTCTAAAGGATATTTAGAAGTTGAAACCCCTGTTTTGCAACCTTTATATGGTGGTGCTTCTGCACGTCCTTTTATTACCCACCATAACACGTTAGACATGGAGCTTTATTTAAGAATTGCTGATGAATTATATTTGAAGAGATTATTAGTTGGTGGTTTTACAGGTGTTTACGAAATATCCAAAGATTTTAGAAATGAAGGTATGGACAAAACACATAACCCAGAATTTACAATGATGGAATTATATGTTGCTTATAAAGATTATGAATGGATGATGAATCTTGTTGAAGAAATGATTGAACATATTGCATTAAAAATTAATAATTCAACCATATTTAAGATTGAAAATTATGAAATTGACTTTAAGGGTCCTTGGAAGAGAGTATCAATGGTTGATGAATTAAAAAATAGAACCGGTTTAGACATTATTAATTGCACAAAAGAAGAGTTAATAAAAGAATGCGAAAAACACCACATAAAATTAACAGGTGGTGAAAGTAAAGGTAAATTAATAGATGAATTGTTTGAGGTTACAATTCAACCAGAATTAATTCAACCAACATTCGTAGTAGATTATCCATTAGAAATATCACCTTTAGCTAAAAAGCATAGAGTTAAAGAAGGTATAGTAGAAAGATTTGAAGGATTTGTATTAGGAAGAGAAATTTGTAATGCATTTAGCGAATTAAACGACCCAATTGACCAAAGAGAGCGCTTTGAAGCTCAAGCAAAAGCACGTGCTGAAGGTGATGATGAAGCTCAACAGATAGATGAAGATTTTATTAAAGCACTTGAGTACGGAATGCCTCCAACAGCTGGGTTAGGAATAGGAATTGACAGACTTACTATGCTTTTAACTAATCAACCTTCTATTAGAGATGTAATATTATTCCCATTGATGAGACCGGAAAAATAAAGTGAAAACGATTATTATATTTGCATTGTTAATAATTTTACACTTTAATAATGTTAATAATGCACAAACTGTTTTAGTGTCAGATTCATCTTTTACAAGCACTAAACCAGATACTAATAAAAGTAAGCTACCAATTAGTATGTTACATACAGCTTACAAATTTAAACCATATGGTGGGGAAGATATAAATAAACCTATTTTATATGCTGTAAGTGGTGTAGCAATTGGGATTGGTGTAGCAGTACACTTATATAATTATAACGCATGGTGGAAAAATGACCGTTCATCCAAATTTAGGATTATTAATGATTGGGAATATGCACTTTGGATTGATAAAATCGGTCATTTTTATGGTACAGCTATAGAGGCACATGGATTATCATCTGCATTAGAAGCTGCAAATGTACCACCAGAAGAAACTGCTATCATTTCTTCTCTTGGTGCTTTTTTATTTCAAACTTTTGTTGAAATAGAAGATGGATATGGAGCACAATGGGGGTTTAGCCCAGGTGATTTTGGAGCAGATTTTTTAGGTGCTTCATATCATCTCTCTAAATATTATTTTCCATTTGTTAGAAATTTTCAACCCCGTGTTAGTTATTATCCATCCGAAGACTACAGAAATGGAAAACATAAAGATGGAAATATAAGCGATGATTATGAAGGACAGGTTTATTGGTTAAGTTTTAGAATGAAAGAACTTTTGCCTAAGGATATTGCAAAATATTGGCCTTCTTTTTTAATGCTTTCTGCAGGTATGGGGGTAAAAGATTTAGATGGAAGAGGTGGTGGTACACGAAATATTTTTATATCAGTTGATATAGACTGGCAAGCTATACCAATTCCTGGTAAATTTGGTCAATTTGTTAAAAATACATTAAATTATTTCCATTTACCACTACCAGGTATCAAAATTTCACCTAAAACCGAGTTTTTATTATTCTGTTATTAATGGAGAGATACGTTTGATTTATAGTGTTATTATTCCTACTTTAAATGAAGAAAAACTTTTACCAAAAATTTTAGAACAATTAAACGATGAAAATCTTAAATCTAAATTTAATTATGAAATTATAATTTCAGATGGTGGCAGTGTTGATGACACTGTAAATATTGCTAAAATGTTTACAGATAAAATTATTGTACATAAAGATAATTTTAGACAAACTATTGCAATGGGCAGAAACAAAGGGCGAGAATTAGCTTCTGGTAAGATTTTAGTTTTCTTAAGTGGTGACTCGATTATAAAAAACCCTTTCAACCTTTTTAAAACAATTGAGCAAAAAGTACTAAATGGTAAATATATAGCTTATACTTGCAAAGTAGAAGTTTTTCCAGAAGAATCTAAATTGATTGATAAGATATTTCAAAGTTTTTATAATAATTATTTTCACTCCCTAAATATAATTGGCGTTGGAATGGGGAGAGGAGAATGCAATGTTATTAAAACTGAAATATTTGACAAGTTAAAAGGATATAATGAAAATATAATAGCAGGAGAGGATTTTGAATTTTTTAAACGTGTAAGAAAATTGGGGAAAATTTATTTTGATAGGAAGACAATAATTTACGAATCACCTCGCAGATATAGAAAAATGGGGCACTTTAAACTTTTATTTACTTGGTTAATTAATAGTATTTATGTAGTTTTATTAAAAAAATCTAAATCTAGAATTTGGGACGAAGTTAGATAATGCTAAAAAAAATATTGTTTATTTTTATTATTTCACCAATTTTGGTTTTTACAAAACCTGGCTTTGTGCCTATTGACCATAAAGTTTATAAGTTTTTAGAAAGATTAAACTCTGCCGGATACATAGCAAATTACAATCCCTTCGAAATCCCAAAATCTAATTCCGAAGTAGTATCGTTTTTATTGGAGTTATCCAAAAATAAAAATAGTTTAAATACTACCGATAAACAAATTTTACAAGATTTATTATTTGAGTTCGATTTTTTTATTAATGGTTCAGACTCAACTTATTATTCTTTATTAAATAAAAATAATAAGGATTTAATAAATTCTAATAAATCTTTTTACTACTATATAGACTCACTAAAAAATGGAATTTTTATAAATTTAACTGCTAATAATAGCTTATTAATATCGCAAAAAGATAAAGCAAACATTATTAATTTTGGTGGTGAAATAAAAGGATATATTAATAATTTAGGCTTTTTTTTACGAGGAACAAATGGAACATATAAAGGCAATAAAAATTTAGCTTTAAATTTTGAAAACTTACGATATAATTATAAAGCCAATTTAAATCCTGCTTATCAAGGAGCTAACTCTTATTTTGATGATACTGAAGGTTACCTCTATTTTGAAAAACCAAATTATAGCTTTAAAATTGGTAGAGATAGAATAAATTTAGGATATGGAACTTTAAAGCCATTTTTAGGAAATAATGCACCTCCTTTAGATTACTTTAAATTTACATTAAATTATAATATATTTAACTTTTCATACATACATGGTAAATTATTAGATAGACCACAAGTTCATTATGACTCCTTATGGGGTGAATTGCATAACTTAAAAGATAAATATTTAGTTTACCATAGATTTGGAATTAAAATAGCTGATGAATTTAATTTTGGCTTAGGAGAGTTTATTATTTATGGAAATAGAAGCATCGATTTAGGTTATTTAAATCCATTTAATTTTTATAAAAGTATAGAACACATTAATCAAGATAGAGATAACTCAGCCCTGTTTTTTGATATTAATGGACAAGCATTAAAGGGTTTATCTTATTATCTTACTATTTTTATTGATGATATTGACTTTGGAAAAATTGGTAAAAAATGGTATGGTAATCAATTATTGTGGGACTTTGGATTAAAAATTAACCTTTTGGAAAAGTATATACCCAGTTTTATAACTTTGCAATACATACGAATTGAACCTTATGTATTTTCTCACAGAATTCCATATAATAATTTTACAAGCCTAAATTTTTTACTAAATGATAATATTGAACCTAATAGTCATATGATAAATATTAAATATCAACATAATTTGCAATCCAATTTAGAATTTACTTGTATGTTTACATATGGAGAACATGGTAATAATGTTTATAATAATAATGGAAATTTAATAAAAAATGTTGGAGGGTCTGTTTTAGTTGGTCATAGACCAAACGATAATGAATATGTAAAATTTTTAGATGGTGATAAAAAAAATATTAAAAGCATTCTATTACAATTAAATTTTGAATTTATAAAAAATAATTTTATTGAATTAATATATAACTACAATTACAATACTTTTAATAAATTTAATTATAAAAATATATTTGTTTTTAATACAAAAATAAAAATCTAATGAAAAGAATTTTTAGCAGTAGAATAGTTTTATTTCTTTTTGCGTTAATACTAGGGTATTATTATAATAACATTAAAAATGCTGTTATTAATAATAAAATATATACTAATTCTAACAAATTAACAGAAATATTAGAAATTACTAATAAATATTACATCGATGATATTAATATAGATACTCTTACTAATAAAGCTATTGATGGTATATTAAGTAAATTAGATCCACATTCTGGTTATTTAACTTCTGAAGAGTATAGAACTTACTATGAAGAAATGAGTGGTAAATTTGTTGGGATTGGAATTGAATTTACTTTAATAAATGATACTCTAAACGTAATTTCTGTAATGCCATCTGGTCCTTCTGATAAGGTAGGAATAATAAGTGGTGATAAAATTATTAAAGTTGATAACAAAAACATAATAGGATTAAGTACAGAAAAAATTATTAGCCTTTTACGAGGAAATGAAAATAGTGTTGTTAATTTAACTATCTTACGTAGTTATTCAAAAGATTTAATGAATTTTACAGTAAAACGAGAAGAGATAATATTACACTCTGTAGATTATTATTCATTATTAAAAAAAGATATTGGCTATATAAAGATTATACGGTTTTCTGATAATACATACATAGAAACAAAAAATGCCATTTCTGATTTATTAAAACAAGGAGCCAAAAAATTTTTAATAGATTTAAGGAATAACCCTGGGGGATATCTAGAACAGGCAGTAAAAGTTAGCGATTTATTTTTACCACCAAATAAATTAATAGTATCTATTAAAGGACGAAACTCTGAAATAAATAAAGATTTTTATTCTACAGAAAAAGATGAAACTGATAAAATGCCATTAATAGTTTTAGTTGATAATGGTTCAGCTTCTGCAAGCGAAATAGTAGCTGGGGCAATACAAGATTGGGATAGAGGGTTAATTATTGGACACAACACATTTGGAAAGGGACTTGTGCAGCAATCGTTTATACTTAATGATAATTCCGAATTTAGAATTACTTTGGCAAAATATTACACTCCTTCAGGCAGATTTATACAAAGGGATTATAAAAATTTATTAAACTACTATTCAGTTGATGAAATTAATAAAATTGATTCTTCTCATTCCTTTAAATTTACATCTAAAGGTAAAAAAGTATTTAGCGGTATGGGAATAATACCAGACGTGGTAATTCCTTTTAAAAAATATGATAAGACCTTTTTAGATTTATTAAAAAATAATATTTTTAATAAATTTATTTATGAAAACAAGGATTTTTCTGAATTGGATAAATATTATTTAACACTTGATGATTTTAATAAAAAATTTATATTTTCTGATATATTGTTTAATAAATTTTTACAGTTTGCAAAAAAAACAGATAAAGAATTAAATCCAAATGAAATTATAAAAAATAAAGAAATAATTATAAATAGAATTGAATCGACTTTAGCAAATAAGTTTTGGGGTAAAAAAGGAAGATATTTAGTCGAAACCTTGAATGATCCAGAGATTAATTTTGCATTAAAATACTTTAAATAAAATTAGTTGTATGAAATTTTTATTAAAAATTTTTTATATTATTGTTTTCATTAACTTAAATTTAAGTGCTCAAGAAAATTTTGAGTGGGAAATTGGCGAAGAATTAGTTTATTCTGTTAAGTATACTTTTATTAAATTGGGTGAAATAAAATTTAAGGTTTTAGAAAAAAAAGTTATAGATGGACAAACGATTTATAGAACGATGGTATATATTAATAGTAATGATGCATTACCTTTTGTAGATTTACATGAAGTTTATGAAAGTTTTTATAATATTGGGAATTATAGCAATTTATTTAAAGCTACACATAGAACAAAGGAATATTATAGATTTACAGAACATAGATTTGATTATGAAAAAGGGAAAATTTTTGTAAAAAAAGGTACATTAGTGCCTTATAATGTAGAAATAGACTCTACATGTGATTTAAATCACCATTTTAATGATGGATTATCTTTATTTTACTATGCAAGAGTAAAATCTGGAAATAAACACTCTGAAACAGTACATTGTTTTATTAATGAACAGAAAGAAAAAACATATATAAATTTTTTGGATAAAGAAGAAAAAATAAAAATAGATGCTGTAAAATACGAAATTGCAACGACAAGATTAAATGGTAGAGCAGATTTTACTGGCGTATTCGGATTAACCGGTGATTTTGAAGGCTGGTTTACTAAAGACAAATATAAAGTTCCTGTTTACGCAAAATTAAGTGTAATAATAGGAAACATTACTGTAGAATTAATTAAGTGGAGAAAAAAAGATTGGACACCGCCGAGATAATTTCATTAAACTTTGGTAAATTATATCCTTATGAAAATAAATTTCCTATAATAGATAAAACTTCTTTTATTGCAGATGGAGTTAAAATTATTGGTGAAGTTGAAATTGGTAAATATTGTAGTGTTTGGTATAATACTGTTATTAGAGGAGACGTTAATTACGTAAAAATTGGTGATTTAACCAATGTGCAAGATTTAAGTATGCTTCATGTTACAAATGGTAAATATCCTTTAATAATAGGTAGCAAAGTAACAATAGGACATAGTGTAAAACTTCATGGATGTGTAATAGAAGATTTATCTTTAATTGGTATTGGAGCTATAATTTTAGATGGAGCTTTGGTACAAACAAAAAGTATTGTAGCTGCAGGTTCAGTCGTAAAACCCGGATTTGTAGTTCCTTCTGGGAAATTAGTTGCTGGTATTCCTGCTAAAGTAGTAAGAGATTTACGAGATGAAGAGATTGAAGATTTAGAACATTCTGCTTATCGTTACAAAAAATATTCTGAAATAACTATTAACTCATTAAAAAAAGGGTTAAATGAAAATTAAATTTTGGGGTACTCGTGGTTCAATACCTGTTCCAGGTCCTAATACTGTAAAATTTGGCGGAAATACACCCTGCATCCAAATCATTTCTGAAACAGGAACCTCTTTAATTATTGATGCAGGTACTGGATTAAGAAACTTGGGAATGGAATTAATTTCTAATAATAATATAAAAGAATTGAATTTGTTTATTTCTCATTCTCATTGGGATCATATTCAAGGCATACCATTTTTTCTACCATTCTTTAAATCAGATTTTAAGATAAATATTTATTCTAGTGCTAAAAGTGATATGAACGTTTCGCATATTATCGATTCTCAAATGCATCCATTTTATTTTCCAGTAAATAAAGAAGAAGTTTTTAAAGCAAAAATTGATTACAATAAAATTGAACCTTTAAAGCAATATCATTTTGATGGATTAATTGTAGAAACAGAAGCAGTTCATCACTCTAATGGAACTTTAGCATTTAAGGTTAAAGAAAAAGACAAAACTATTGTTTACATGACTGATAACGAAATTTTATATGACGCTAATAACAAATTACCTAATTTAGAAACTATTTATGAAAAAAATAAAACACAAATAGAATTTTGCTCGAATGCAGATTATTTAATCCATGATTCACAATATACTTTAGATGATTTTAGTAAAAAAATTGGGTGGGGGCACTCTAATAACATTGCTTTAGCATATTTTAGTAAACTAGCAAATATTAAAAATTTAGTTTTGTTTCATTACGATCCAGATTACTCTGATGACATGATTGAAAATTTAGTCCAATCCACAAAAAACTTTTTGGTAAAAATAGAAAGTTCCGTAAATTGCATACCTTCTAAAGAATTACTTGAAATAAATATTTAACAAGGGGATAGTTTGCTAAATATTGATATTTACGCACCTATTAAATATGGAATAGTTAAAAAAAATATAATTCTTTTACTTGATAATCTTAAAAAAGAATTAAATTTTACAATAAATGATCTTCAAATTAGTATTATTGATAAAGAATCTTTATTAAAAATTAATATAGAGTTTTTAGGTCATAATTATGATACCGATATAATTACATTTAATTATAACGAAAATAACGTTATATTAGAGGGTGAAATATTAATTTCTTATGATATGGCATTGGAAAATGCAAAAAGGTTTAATTGCTCATTAAATTCAGAGCTAATTAGATTGATTATTCACGGAATATTGCATTTATTAGGATATAATGATATAGAAAAAGAAGAAAAAAAAATAATGAAACGAAAAGAAAACTTATATGTTAAAATGTTTGAATATATAAAAATTGTTAAATAGATATGGTTACAAAAATTGTTGAAGTAATTACATTAATATTAGATAATCTAAAAAAGGACTATAGTTTAGAAGAGGTTAATAAACTATTAATAAATAAAGAATACGATAAACAAACAATTAGTGCTGCTTTTAGCTTATTATTTGATAAAGTTTTGACTACTAAAATAAATAACAATAATAATAAATATCTAAAGAAACAATCTTTCAGAATACTAAGTAATGAAGAATTAGATTTAATTGGCAAAGATATCTATAATTATATATTAAATTTATTTAATCTTTCATTAATAAGTAATGAAGATATAGAATTTATTTTAGACCATGCATCTAGCTTACATGATAGGGCATTAACAAGAGAGGATATTAACTGGATTGTATTTATATCATTAATCGATTTAAACGCAGAGCTTTTGCCCGGAAGCAGAGTGCTATTATTTTCTTCTGATACAATTAACTAAAAGGAAAGTTTATGAGTAAGACATTAGTATTGGTCGAGTCTCCTTCTAAAGCTAAGACCATAAATAAATATATTGGAAAAAATTATATTGTTGAAGCTACCGTTGGTCACTTAAGAAATTTACCTAAATCTCAATTAGGTGTTGATATAGAAAATGACTTTAAGCCCAATTTTATGAACATTAGAGGCAAAGGGGATATAATAAAAAAAATTAAGCAATTGGCTAATCAATCAGAAAAAGTTATTATTGCAACTGACCCTGATAGAGAAGGTGAAGCTATTGCTCAAGATATAGCAGATATTATAAATGGGACTAATGAAAACATTTATAGGGTTTTATTTAATGAAATAACTAAAGATAGTGTTAAAAAGGCATTAACTGTACCTGGTAGAATAAATATAAATTTAGTAAATAGCCAACGCGCTAGACGCGTGATGGACAGAATTATTGGCTACAAAATTAGTCCATTTTTATGGAAAGCTATTATTGATAATCCATCTACAAATCTTTCTGCGGGTAGAGTGCAATCTGTTGCATTAAGATTAATTTGTGAACGTGAAGCAGAAATAAATAATTTTGTTCCAAGTGAATATTGGTCAATCTGGGGTAATTTTTTAACTTTTAATAAAGATTTGATTAGAGCAAAACTAATTGAAGTTGATGGTAAACCAATAAAAATTCTTTTAAGCAACTTAAACGAAAGCAAGAAAAAGGAGTTTTGCGAAAAAAACTATGTTATTAATAGTGAAGAAAAAGCAAATAAAGTTGTAAAATCTATAGAAAGTAAAAGTTTATTTTTAATTGAGGATATTACTACCAAAGATGTAAAAAGAAATCCATATCCTCCATTTATAACAAGCACATTACAAGTTGAAGCATCAAAGGTATTAAAGTTTAAAAGCAAAAAAACGATGCAAATTGCTCAAGAACTTTACGAAGGAATTAGTTTAGGTTCTGAAGGATATGTTGGATTAATTTCTTACATGAGAACTGATAGTACAAGATTAAGCGAAGAAAGCATAGCAGCTGCTAGAAGTTATATTTTAGAGCAATTTGGTAAAGATTATTTGCCAGACAAGCCCAAACATTATGAAAAAAAGAAAAAAAACGTTCAAGATGCACATGAAGCAATTAGACCAACTTCAATTAAATATGCACCAGAAAAAATAAAAGAATATTTAACCAAAGACCAATTTGATCTTTATAATTTAATTTGGACAAGATTTATTGCTTCTCAGATGGAATCTGCAATTTATGAATCTACAACTGTTACTATTAAAGCAGATGAATTAGTATTTAGAACAAGTGGTAGCTCTCTTAAATTTGATGGATTTTTAAAGCTTTATGATGAAAGCATAGAAGATTTAGAAGTAAATCAAGAAAAAGAAGAGTTTCCAATTCCATTAGGACTAAAGAAAGACCAAAAATTAGAATTAAAAGATTTAGAAAAGACACAACATTTTACAAAACCACCAGCTAGATACACAGAAAGTACTTTAATAAAAGAACTTGAAGAAAAAGGAATAGGTAGACCATCTACATATGCTTTAATATTAAGTACATTATCTGAAAGAGAATATGTAACTACAGACAATAGAAAATTAATTCCAACTGATTTAGGTTTAAAAGTTAATGAAATTTTAGTTAAAAATTTTCCCAAAATTTTTAATGTAAACTTTACTGCAGCAATGGAAGAAGAACTTGATTTAATTGCTGGTGGTCAAATAGAATATTTGAAGGTGTTAAAAGATTTTTACATTCCTTTTTCTGCTGCATTAGAACAGGTAGAAAAAGAAATTGAAAAAGTAAAGTGTGAAAAATGCGGCAGTGATATGGAAATAAAAATAGGAAAGTATGGTAAATTTTTAGCATGCACTAACTATCCAACTTGTAAAAATATTAAACCTATAAAGGAAGTAAAAAAAGAAGAAAAGGAGCCTGAATATACAGGCAACACATGCCCTAAATGTGGTGGCAAAACTATTTATAGATCAAGTAAATATGGAAAGTTCATTGGTTGTGAAAACTATCCTAAATGTGACTACACAGAACAAGTTACATTAGGTTTAAAGTGCCCAAAATGTGGTATTGGGGAAGTAACAGTAAAGCGTACAAAAAGAGGAAAAACTTTTTTTGGCTGCAATAGATATCCTGAATGTGATTTTGCATCTTGGCAATTGCCAAAAACAAATTCAGAAGGGAATTAAAAAAAACTATTGACTTTTAATAAAAAGTTATTAATTTGCCAACTGAATAATATTTAGTTAGAAATGACAATAAAAGAAGCTATAGATAAATACATTAATTATATATCTGCTGTTTTAAGGGTTTCAAAAAATACTGAAATTTCTTATTTAAATGACTTATACAAGTTTAACGACTTTTGTAATTTAAAGAATATTACAGAACTTGCTAAAATTAATGAAAAAAACATTAAACAGTATATTATTCACCTTAATTATTCCAAGATTAGTGCCTCATCAATCTCTAGAAATCTCGCTTCTTTAAGGGGTTTTACAAATTTTTGTTTAGAGCATAATTTTATTACAAATAATCCATTACAGTATATAAAGAACCCCAAGGTAAAAAGAAAACTTCCTGAAACTGTAAATAGTAAATCTATTGAGGAAATTTTCGGTTTGATTAAAGACCATAATTATTCTGAATATGAAAAGCTTTTAGTAACTGCAATAATTGATATTACATATTCTTGTGCTTTACGTGTTAGTGAAGTATGTAATTTAAAGTTAAATGATTTAGATATAAAAAATGGCACATTGCGAGTATTTGGAAAAGGGAGCAAGTTTAGAATTGTTCCTATTGGACCAAAAACTTTAAATAATTTATCAGAATATCTAAAAGTTAGAAATAGCATTAACAATAATTTATTTATATTAAAAAGTGGAAACCCAATTTATAGTAAATTTGTATATAGAATAACTAATCAATTTTTAGGCATGGTAGCCGATACTAAAAAAAAAAGTCCGCACGTGCTACGTCATGCATCTGCTACCCATATGTTAGATGAGGGTGCAGATTTGTTGGCAGTAAAAGAAATATTAGGTCATGAAAATTTATCAACAACACAAATCTATACTCATGTTAGTATAGATAGATTAAAAAAAACATATAAAACAGCCCATCCAAAATCATAGGAGTTGTTATGAACATTCAAATCACATCCAGAAAATTTAGGGCGAAAGAATCCCTAAAAGAATTCATTAAAGCAGAAGTTTCCTCCTTAGAAAAGTATAACGACGAAATAATGGAGGCAACAGTAATTTTAAGTTTTACACATCTTAAAGAAAGTGAAAAAACCGCAGAAATTGTAATTAAAATACCACACAAAACCTTATCTGTTTCAGAAACAACTGAAGATTTCGAAAAATCAGTTTCTTTAGCTGTAGAAAAACTAGTTCGCCAATTACGAAAAGTAAAAACAAAAAAATTAGCTAATATTCGTTAATATGTTTAAGCAATCTAAAGTTATCCGTAAAGAAAATATAACGGTTGAATATTTTTATAAGAATATAAAAGATCGATTTAAGATTACTTTATGTAATGATTCTGTAAATTTAAATAGAATTATAAAAGATCAAAATATGCACAGACCCGGCTTAGCTTTAGCCGGGTTTGTAGATTTGTTTTCTCATAGTAGAGTTCAAATATTTGGAAACACAGAAATTAAATACTTAAATCAATTAACATACGAAGATAGAATAAAATCATTAGAAACAATTTTTAAGTTTGATATACCTTGCATAATTATAACTAATAATAATAAAGCACCAGAAGGTTTTTTAGATTGTGCAACAAAATTTGAAATTCCTGTATTTAGTTCTCCTTATTTAACAACTAAGTTAGCATATTTAGTAAGTGATTTTTTAGACGATCAATTCTCGCCACAAATTACCTTACATGGTGCCTTTGTGGATGTTTACGGTGCAGGAATTTTGTTTATTGGTAAAAGTGGAATTGGTAAAAGCGAAGTTGCACTAGACCTTGTTGAAAGAGGACACAGATTGGTTGCAGATGATGTTGTTATTTTTACAAAAAAGGGTGAAGGTATTTTATTAGGAAGTGGTGCTAAACTTGTTGGTCATTTTATGGAAATTAGAGGTATTGGATTAATTGATGTTAGAAGCATGTTTGGTGTTAGAGCCATCAGATTTCAAAAACGATTAGAAGTTGTTATTGAACTAGAATTATGGGATGAAAAAAGTGAATATACCAGGTTAGGATTAGATAACCCAACTATTACTATTATGGATGTTGAAATTCCTTATATTAAATTACCAATTATACCTGGTAAAAATTTAACTGTTATAGCAGAAGTTATTGCCTTAAACTATTTGTTAAAGCATTATGGTTATGATGCTTCAAAGATATTTAAGGAAAGATTAAATGAAAAAATAAAAATGAACTCTAGTGAAGTAGATAGAACAATTAATTATTTTGAGCATGATTTTGAATAGATTAAATATCATTTATATTTGCATAAAATGATATTTTTTATTAACTTGCAACCGATTTTATGAAAAATTTATTTTATTTCTCAAAACAAAAGTTAAAATTTATAGAGATAAAAAATTTCAGGAAAAAGTTTACATTTCTTGTATTTTTTGTCTCTCTGATAATGTCATTTTTTATATTTGGTATATACTTTGTAGTAGATAATGTTATTAATCCTGATAGTAAGATTGATAACCTTAAAGCCCAAAATAAAGAATTAATAAAGAATCTAAATTATTTATTAACACAATATAAAAAATTAGGGAATAATTTAGACTCTTTAGCTTTAACAAACAAATATTTAAGGATTAAAGCAAATCTTCCTACAGATTATACCGAATATAAAGAGTTAGGCACTGGTGGAAAACTATTTGATGCATTTTTATCTACTAAACCATCAGATATTACAAATAATTTAAATGTACTAAATAATTATATAGAGGACTTAAAGTCTAAACTACAGTATGTTAAGAATGATTATAAATTAATAGAAAAAACCTTAAATAAAAATGAAACTTTATATAAAAATATACCTGCAATAAAACCTACTACCGAGGGTGAATATGCTAATGATTTTGGAATGCGATTACACCCTGTATTACATGTTATGAGAATGCATACTGGTTTAGATATAATTACTGATATCGGAACACAAGTATTTGCTACTGGTGGAGGAGTAGTAGAAGCAGTAGAAAATAAAGAAGGTTATGGATTAATAGTTGTTATTAATCATGGGTTTGGTTACAAAACTTTATATGGTCATTTATCCCAAAGTAAAGTAAAACCAAATCAAAAAATAAATAGGGGGGATTTAATTGCATTAACAGGTAATTCTGGTACATTAACAAGTGGACCACATTTGCATTATGAAGTTCTTTATAATGGTGTTGCTCTTAATCCAATTAATTTCTTTTATGATAATTTAACGGCTTTTGACATAAAAAAATAAACAATAAATAAAAAGCGGAGTTAATATGATATGGACTGTTGAATTAGCTTCTTATTTAGATGATGCCCCTTGGCCAGCTACAAAGGAAGAATTAATAGATTATGCTGAAAGAATTGGCTCGCCAATAGAAGTTATTGAAAATCTTCAAGAGTTGGAAGATTCCGATGAATTCTATGAATCTATTGAAGATATTTGGCCAGATTATCCGACTGATGAAGATTTCTTCTATTCGGATGATGATGAATGAAATGCATAATTGGTTAATTTATGTATCCTTTTTTAGATGAAGTTTACGGACAAGAAAAGGTTAAAAAATCTTTAATTCAATTTTTTAATAATAAAAAACTCCCTCAAGCACTACTTTTTGTAGGACCTGAGGGAGTTGGTAAATTTTATACTGCTATTCAGTTCTTAAAATTACTAAACAGCTCAAGTATATCAAAAAATCCCAATATAGCAAATCAAATTTCATTAATTAACGAACCCTATATAAGATTAATTTTACCACTGCCACGCGGTAAAAATGAAGTTGATGATAATCCTTTTGCAGGTTTATCTGATAATCAGATTTCTGAAATTAAAAATCAATTAAAATTAAAAGCTGAAAACCCATACTATAAAATAAGTATTTCGGGTGCAGAAAGTATTAAGATTAGTAGTATTAGAGATATTACTAATTTTACTTCTTTAAGTTTTGATAACATAAATTACCGAATGATATTAATTTTAGATGCTCATTTAATGGGTGATGAAGCTCAAAATGCGTTATTAAAAAACTTAGAAGAACCTCCAGAGGGTGTAATTTATGTTTTAACTACCTCAAACGAAGATTTTTTATTATCCACAATCAAATCTAGATGTTGGAAAATAAGTTTTAATGATTTATCTTTAAGCGATATTACTAATATCCTTACTAAGTTTTACAATTACGATAGAGAAGATCTTATTAATTTTAACTCTCTTGCATTTGGGTCTGTAGCTTCTGCTATTTATTTGCTTGAAAATGGGAATGAAAAGATTATAAATAAAACTATTAATATATTAAGATTTTCTTTTGCTGGGTGGTTTAATACAGCTTTTATTGAATTTAATGATATAATAAAAAAATCTGACTATGAATTAATAAAAATTATTATTATTTTAATTTACCTTTGGTTAAACAATTTAGAAATATATAGAGTTAGTGAAAGTAATAAATGTTATCAACCTTTTTTGGATTCTATTGTTAAGTTTAATACAAAATATCCAGATTTAAAGGTTAGCAATTTATTAAATGAATTAGACAATTTATATAACAATTTAGATCAAAATGTAAATATAAGCATTATATCAGCCAATATTGTAGTTGCTTTATCAAATTTTACTAATAATTAAGGAATAATGAAGTGGAAAAAATAAATAATGAACAAGATTTTAAGCCCGAAATTTATGATTTGCATGCATATCATACTTTTAAGGACGTTATAATTAACAATTTATGTGAAGATTGTAAAAACGACTGCCCAAATTTAGATAATGCAGTAGATTATATTATAAATACTAAATTAAAGGATAGGTACATTGTAGAAGTTGAATGTTCAGGATTGTTAGGTAATCATTTTTGTGAATGTGATAAGGAAATTGCAGAAATTTTAGTTGAAGGGGATTTAGCAATTGTTGAATGTGAAGATACAATTGAAATAACAAAAGTTGTTGAAATTGGAAATTTAGCTAAATTAAAAATGTTTAAATACACATCTCCAGATGATAAATTACCAAAAGTTATTAGAAAATTAACAGAAAAAGATAAAGAACAATTAGAACTTAATAAAAAAGATGAACAAAAAGCTAAACCAATTTTTAAAGATAGAGTAGAAAAATATCAATTAAATATGAAGCTTGTTGATATCCATTATCAATTTGATAGGAAAAAACTATTCTTTTTTTATACATCAGATGGAAGAGTTGACTTTAGAGAACTAGCTAAAGACTTAGCAGCAGAATTTAGAACAAGAATTGAACTAAGACAAATTGGGGTTAGAGATGAAGCCAAAAGAGTAGGCGGACTTGGTTCTTGCGGTAGAGAATATTGTTGTTCAGTTTTTCTATATAACTTTAAAAAAATTACAACACAATTGGCTAACGAACAAAATTTAACAGCTAATATGTCTAAATTAACTGGACCATGTGGAAAATTAAAATGCTGTTTATCATTTGAAGGCGAAATAAATAAAGAGGAATTATGAAAAAAGTTGTTATTACATCAGCAAAAAGAACTGCAATAGGTAGTTTTCAAGGAGTATTATCATCACTTACTGCTTCAAAATTAGGAGCAGAAGCAATTAAAGCTATTTTAGAAGAATCAAAAATTGATTTAAATTTAGTAGACGAAGTAATAATGGGAAATGTGCTATCTGCCGGACAAGGACAAGCACCTGCAAGACAAGCAACAATATTTGCTGGTTTACCAAATAAAACCGAAGCATTAACCATTAATAAGATGTGCGGTAGTGGCTTAAAAGCTGTTATGCTTGCTGCTCAAGCAATACAATGTGGCGATGCAGATATTATTATTGCCGGTGGTATGGAAAGCATGTCTAACGCACCTTATTTATTACAAAATGCAAGAAATGGCTACAGATTAGGACATGGACAGTTACTTGATTCTGTTATTTTAGATGGACTTTGGGATGTATATAATAATATGCATATGGGTAATTGTGCAGAAGCATGCGCTAAAGATTACAATTTAACAAGAGAAATGTTAGATGATTATGCTGTAAAATCATATAATAAAGCAATTGAAGCAACTAAAAGTGGAATTTTTAAAGAAGAAATTGTACCAATAACTATAAAATCCAAAAGTGGTGATATTGTTGTTGATGAAGATGAAGAACCAAAAAATGTAAAATTTGATAAAATTCCATCGTTACGTCCAGCATTTGATAAAAATGGTGTTGTAACTGCTGCAAATGCTTCTAAGTTAAATGATGGTGCTGCTGCACTACTTGTAATGTCTGAAGAAACTGCATTAAAATTAGGTTACACACCTTTGGTAGAAATTGTTGCACAAGCTTCTGCTGCAAAAGCACCTATAGAATTTACTACAGCACCAGCTGATGCAATTAATAAAGTTCTTAAAAAAGCTAATATGACCAAAGATGATATTGATATTTATGAAATTAATGAAGCATTTGCTGTAGTTTCGTTAGCTAACAATATTATTTTAGGTTTAGATGAATCAAAAGTTAATCCACATGGTGGAGCAATTGCATTAGGTCATCCTATTGGTGCTAGCGGAGCAAGAATATTAGTTACATTAATTTATGAAATGTTACGTAAAAATTATAACTATGGTCTTGCTTCCTTATGCATTGGTGGTGGTGAAGCCTCTGCATTAATAGTTAAGAAATACAAATAAAATTATTATTGGATTAATTATGCATAAAGTTGCAGTTTTAGGAGCAGGCACAATGGGTAATGGTATTGCCCATGTATTCGCACAATATGGCTTTAATGTGCAATTAATTGATGTAAATGATAATATTTTAGCAAAAGCATTGGATAATATATCCAAAAATATGGATAGACAAATAAAAAAAGGTATAATTACTGAGGATACTAAAATAGCTGCATTAAATAACATAAAATTAATTACTAATTTGGAAGATATTGATAAAGAAACCGAATTAGTAGTTGAAGCAATAATTGAGAAAAAAGATGCCAAGTTATTATTATTTAATAAGTTAAATAATTTAGTTAATACTAATTGTATCTTTGCTTCAAACACATCGGCAATTTCAATTACAGAATTGCAAACTTACACACGGCCTGATAAGTTTATTGGCATGCACTTTATGAATCCTGTTCCTGTAATGAAACTTGTGGAAATTATTAAAGGATACTCCACAAGTGAGGAAACATACAATATTATTTATAATTTAGTTCTAAAACTTGAAAAAGAACCTGTATTAGTAAACGATTATCCCGGCTTCATTTCTAATCGTGTTTTAATGCCAATGATTAATGAAGCAATCTTTGCGCTATACGAAGGTGTATCTTCTGCTAAAGATATAGATACAGTAATGAAATTGGGTATGAATCATCCTATGGGTCCTTTGGAACTTGCTGATTTTATTGGGTTAGATGTTTGCTTAAATATTATGAATGTTCTACACGAAGGATTTAATGATCCTAAATACCGACCTTGTCCTTTATTACGCAAAATGGTTGCTGCTAATAAATTAGGCAGAAAAACAGGTGAAGGTTTTTATAAGTATTAGAGTAGATTTTGAACATAATTAAAAATCTAAATTTAATAGAAATCCGAGATAAATTTGAAAAATGGTTTACTCGGATTTCTTTTTCTCAAGAATCATATTTATTAGTATTGGGCGGCATTACTGGAATTTTAGCTGGTTTTGGGGCTATTATTTTTCATCATACAATAGAAATAATTAAATACTTATTTTACGATTTGCCAGCCAAGTTAATTGGAAAAGAGACATTAATAAATAACTACAGTTTAATTTCGATAATAATTATAATATTTTTACCAGCCATTGGTGGTTTATTAGTTGGTTTATTTTCTTATTTTTTTGAAAAAGGTGATAGGGGAGAAGGAATACCAAATGTAATTGATGCCGCTGCTACAAAGGGAGGAATAATAAAGGGAAGTGTTGCTATTAAAAAAATTATTGCAACAGCATTAAGCATCGGAAGCGGCGGAGCAGGTGGAAAAGAAGGACCAATTGTGCAAATTGGGGCTTCTATTGGTTCTGCATTTGGTCAATTACTAAAATTATCTAATGATAGATTAAAAGTTTTATTAGGTTGTGGAGCTGCTGCTGGTTTAGCTGCTGCTTTTAATGCTCCATTAGGTGGTGCACTCTTTGCTATTGAAATTATTTTACGTTCTTTTCGCGCACAAACTTTTAGCCCAATAATTATTTCGTCTGTCTTTGCTACTGCCATTTCGCGTAGCTATTTAGGCAACCAGCCAGCCTTTAAAATTCCTACTTATGAATTAAATTATAATATTGAATTGTTGTTTTATATTATTTTAGGCATTTTAAGTGGCTTAGTAGCTGTTTATTTTGTAAAGATTTTTTATTTTATTTCTGATATTTTCAATAAACTAAAAAAAGTTAATCCTATTATTAAGCCTGCAATGGGTGGATTAATTGTTGGAATTTTAGCGGTTTATTTACCTGGGCTTTATGGTTTTACTTATGTAAACTTTAACGTTGAATATTCTCATGAAATATTAATTACTTTTTTAGGAATATTAATTTTTAAGCCTATTGCTACTGCTGCAACAATTGGTTCTGGTGGAAACGGTGGCACTTTTGCACCAAGCTTAGTTACTGGAGCAATGTTAGGTTCTTTATTCGGGTTTTTAATTAATTTTTTATTTCCAAACTCAACTGCTCCTGCCGGAGCATATGCTATAGTTGGAATGGCAGGGGTAGTTGCAGGCACAACTAATGCTTCTTTAACCGCATTATTAATGACTTTTGAAATGACTAATAATTACAAAATTATTCTTCCATTAATGTTAACCATTATCATTTCAACCACAGTCTCAAAATCTATTTTAAAGGGTTCTCTTTATACTTTAAAATTTACTAGAGAAGGGCGAGAACTTGATATTTATGGTCGTAAAATAGCATTATTAAAAAAGATATTTGTTAATGATGTAATTACATATGAATTTGAAACAGTTAAATTGCATACTTCTTTTTTAGATGTAATAAATAAGATAAGAAGTATTAAATTAAATTCTTTATTGGTTGTTAATAATAATTTTCAAGTTGCTGGTCAAATTTCATTTGAAGATATACGAGAAGCATTGTTAAATGAAGAAACAGAATCTATTGCAAAATTTTTAGTTGCAGAAGATTTTATGACAAAAAACATTAAGTATGTTTATAAAGATTCATCTGCTGATTATTGTTTAAGTTTATTAGAAGCTGGAGATTTAGACTATTTGCCAGTAATTGATAAAACAAATAAAAAATTAGTTGGAATTGTTTATCGAATTGATATATTAAATTATTATCAAAAAGAATTGTTATTAGGTAGCAAAGATATTGAAATTTAAATATGATAAGCATTAAAATTTAATTAGTACATTAAGCTATAAATAATCTTAATTAATGAAGTTAAAATTATTAAAAATTCTTCAAATTGTCTTATAATGTATATTATGTAAACTAATAGAGGGACGGGAATTTACAACTTTTAACAATAAGTATTTCTATTTAACATAACCGATAAGCTTAAGATAAACAAAAATAATAATCCCTATTATTACTAACCACAATAAAGGATTTTTGTTTTTACGTCGCAAATTTTGATTTGCCCGAAATTTTAATTTTCTTTTGCGGCGCTCAACTTCATCTTGCTCCGGTTTATAAAATCTCGGTTGATAATCAAAAACTTTATTTTGAGGTCTTTTCATAAACATAAAAAACGCTCCTTTTTAACTAAATAATGCATTTATATAACTATCTGCATCAAAAGTTTGTAAATCTTCAATTCCTTCACCAACACCTATATATCTTACAGGAATATTTTGTTGCGCTGATATTTGAAACAACACACCACCTTTAGCTGTACCATCTAACTTAGTAACAATAAGTCCTGTTAATTCTGTATATTTAGAAAATTCTTTAGCTTGTATTAATGCATTTTGACCTGTATTTCCATCAACAACCAAAAATATCTCATTCGGTGCATAATCTAAAATTTTAGACATTACTTTTTTAATTTTCTTAAGTTCTTCCATTAAGTTATGTTTTGTATGCAATCTACCTGCAGTATCAATTAAAACAATATCTGCTTGTTTACTTTTGGCAACTGATAATGTTTCGTAAGCAACTGAAGATGGGTCACTTCCAGCAGCTTTCATTATAATATCAACATCAGCTCTTTTAGCCCAAATCTCTAATTGTTCATTTGCAGCAGCTCTAAATGTATCTGCAGACCCAATCACGACCTTTAAACCTGCTTGTTTATAATTATAAGCTAACTTTCCAATTGTTGTTGTTTTCCCTGCTCCGTTTACTCCAACTATTAATATTACAACCGGTTTATATTTTTCTGATAGTTCATATTCAGTTTTAATATTTTCGTTACTTACTAAAATGTTTTTAAGCTCATTTTTAATTATATTAAGTAAATTTTCTTTACTACGTTCTTTATCTTTTTTGAATTCTTTCCTTGCATTTTCAATAACTTTATTTGCTGTTTCATAACCAATATCACAAGTTACCAAAATTTCTTCTAACTCATCTAAAGTGGATTCATCTACTTGTGCCTTTCCCGTTATGGTTTCTGTAATTAAATTTACTAATTTGTCTTTTGTTTTAGATAGACCACTTTTTAACTTATCAAAATTTAGATTTTTAAAAAACCCCATTTATAAAACCTCTTTTATTTTGTAATAGCAAATTTACCAAGTTTAACCTCTATTTCTTGATTAACATCATTTAAGGCTGCAGCACGATATAAATATATACCAGAGCCTACTGTTTCTCCATTTATATTCTTTAAATTCCAAGTTGTTCCTCCATTTCCATCTCGTTCGTTAATTTCTGCTATCTTATTTCCCTGCAAATCAAATATTATTATATTAACTTTTGATGGTAAGTTCGCAAAATAAATAACACCATCAGAATTTGTAAAACTAAAAGGATTTGGATAAACATAAATATCTGCTAAATTGTCACTATTTAATGCAATAGCTAAATAACTTCCGGCTCCATCATTTATTTTTATATAACCAGTTTCTTTTGATGATTTTACATTTTCTAATTTAATTGTGTAGGTAATTCCAGTACTTTTAATTGGATTTTTAAATTTAACTACAACACTATTTAATCCTTCAAAATCTAGTCCTATAACTGTATTATTGGGATTAACTAAATAGTTTTCATAATTTGAAAATGAAGATTTATCTATTGGTAAATTAAAATTTATTTTAATTGATTTACTATCTAAAACTGAATAATCCTGAATATAAAAATTATCTGTTTGGCTTAAATAGTCAACTGTAAACTCAATATTAAAATCATCTATTGATGACCCATAATAATCTATTAATCCTTTACCTATTAAGGTATAATTACCTTTTGGTAATTCGGGATTAAAATTAATTAAATAAGATTTTTCGGATGATAATGATATTGAAGATGGATTTACTCCATTACTTAACTTAAATGATTCTAAATTAAAAATAGATGTGCTTATTCTTCCATCAAATTCTAATATTATTCCATTTCCCTTAATAAGAGTTACTTTTAAAGGTTTAATTTTTTTATGAACAAATACTTCTATTAAATCTGTCAGTTCTGAAAAATTTCTGTTTGCACTTTCTTCAACAGCTTGTAGCCTATAATAATACAAAGTATTATTTGTTAGATTACTATCTATAAAATAATTAGCATAAGTAGAGTCTAATAAAAACAAACTATTTTTATTTAATCCCTTATAAATTAAAGTCTTATTACTTGTTTTAATCCAGCTTAAATAAACTTTATTGGAGTCTAAACTATAACATTTTTGAACGATTGGAACTGCAGGTTGATTGGTCGAGTTAAACTCGTAAAATTTAATTCTACCATCAATTGGTAAAACAAATTCCTTTATTCCATTGCTATTTAAATCATCTACAAAAGTATTAAAATAGGTTTCATTTGCCCCAATATCATTATTTTTATTAAATAAAATTACTTTAGTTTTGCTTTGTTCATAGTTAAAAAAATAAGTATATGGATATGAATTAACTATTAATTGCTCATTGTTTTGTCCCAATAATTTTGCAATTTTTATATTACTTTTAGGCTTAATACCTAATGAAGAAAACTGTATTGATGGATCAATAAAAAACATTTCTTCAATTATATTTAAATTATTGTTTTTTATATTAAAAATTAATAAAAGCTTAAAAGGCGCAAAGTTTATATCATCAGATGATTCTAATAATACAGCAATATCGTTTTGTCCATCTCCATCATAATCCCCTGCTGTTAATATATTTTTTAATCCTAATAACCCAGTTGTTATATATATTCCATTTTGCATAGTCCCATCCTGCTTAATAAAATAGCAAACAATATCTCCTTCACTATCTATTAACCAAAGTTCTTTTTCAGCTTTACCAGAAACGCCATAACTAATAACGGCACTGGGTGATCCAAATGAATTTTTGTAATAATTACTAGATGAAATTGTAGAAAAATTATAAACTTTATAGTATAATTCTGGATTAAGATTTTGATTAATTTTATAAACGGAAATGGTCGTATCATTTGTTAATGCTAAAAGTTCATATACATTATCATTGTTAATGTCTTCTATCATTATAGGTCTAAAAATTCCGGTAGAATCTACAAATTTAGGAATAAATTTTGTTGAATTTACTGCAGATTGTTCATCTATTATTGCTTTTGGATAAAAGTAACTTAGTAAGTCTAATTTACCATTATTGTTAAAATCCCCAATACTTTTTGGTACTTGTCTATTAAATATAGAATCAATTTTTATAAAATTATTATCGTAAAACCGATATAACCTTAAAGTAGAAGTGTTATCATAGCCATTTTGAAAGATAAACTTATTTGGAATAGCTGAAATTGAATAAGATTTATCTGAAATTCTACCATAAGGTAAAGAATAATTTTGTTCTGTTTTAGGTTTATTTAAAATATAATCATATGTTGTTATTTTAAAGTATTGTCCTTTATCCATTAAATACGTAGATTTTCCTGCAAGGTTTTTAACTTCAAAAAAGCATTCATAGTTTTGATTTGGTAAAGCTTCTGTTAAAGGAATAAATCCATAATGAATTTGCTTAAAAAACAAATTATTTGTAGAAAATCCGTCTAAAGAAATAACTTTAAAGTCTGTTTCCCCAACTTTTCTGTAGTGCATAAAAGCAACAGATAACTTATCTGTATAAATACTACCTAAAATTGTTGGTGAGTCACCATAATAAGCTGGTGCAAAAGCTAATAATTCAGCGTTTGCACCTTTTCTTAAAACGTAAAAATTTACTCTTTCTTCTGTAGTTAATCCATTCTTAAAATATACTTTAAGCTTAAGAGAATACACAGAATCTGATAAGTTTGATAAATTAAGTTTATAAATATCACGATTTACAAATTGATAATTACCATTTTTAATTAAATTAATCCAAGATGTAGGATTAAAACCAATACCAAACTCCAAATCAAACTTATCAAAAAAGCCTGAAAGAATAGACGCATTAATTATTAAAGTATCACTTTCAGTAGCAAAATCTTGTCTTGGGTTATTAATTTTAATAACAGCAGGGGCTTTAACAGATAAAGCAGATAAAAAGTCCACCCTACCCGCTCCAAATCTTTCATCCCAACCAGTAGCACCCAAATCAACCGCAGTTGACTTTAAAATTTGTTTAACTTCCTCAGGAGTAAAATTATCTAAACTTAGTAATAAAGCAGCAGCCGAGCTAACAACAGGAGCTGAAGCAGACGTTCCACTAAAATCTCTATATTTATTATTCCTATCTGTGGTATAAAGATTAACACCTGGTGCAACTAAATCTATAGTAGAACCAGTATTTGAAAATGAAGCTAAATAATCCCTTTCATCAGTTGCGCCTACACTTATTACTTCAGAATAACCTGACGGATAATGAGGCATTGAAGAGGCGCTATTACCCGCACTTGCAACTAAAACAACGTTATTTTCATAAGCAAATTTAATAACATCCTGCAAAACGCGAGAAAAATTAGTATCACCAAAACTCATATTTATAACCTTTGCCCCCATTTTTATAGCATATAAAATAGCAGCAGCAACATCGTCTTCTTCTCCATTACCAGTAGGGTCAAAAGCTCTTATATTTAAAAATCTTGCATTTGGAACAAAACCACTAACTCCAAGATTATTATCAGAAACAGCACCAATAACACCTGCAACCCACGTTCCATGCCCATATTCATCTATAGGATCGTTATCCCATCCTAAATAATCACCACCTGTTGAAAAGGGAAACCCTATCCTATCTGTAAAATCCCAGCCTATTACATCATCTGTAAATCCATTACCATCATCATCAATTCCGTTAATATCTCCTGGATCAAGTATATCATTTTTATTTAAATCTTCAGCCGAATTAACATAAATATTGGCCTTTAAATCTTGATGTAAATAATCAATTCCTGTATCAATTATGGCTATTAGTATATCTTTTGTGCCTTTAGATATATCCCAAGCCTCAAAAGCTCTAGTTACTCGTAAACCCCATTGCTTGGATAAATATTGATCATTTGGCACATAATCAATTTTATATAAGTGATTAGCTTCTGTATATTCTACTTCACCCAAATTTTTAAAGTAATTTTCAGCTAAATTATTTATCTCTTCATTATTGTAGTTAACAAAAAAGATTTTACCAATTGTAAAATCTTTTTCATAATAATAGTTATTTAATGGTTTAATACTTTCTGTAGATTTGTAATCAATAAAATTTATACTTTCTTTTATATTTGTACTAAATTTATCTATTAAAAAATTTATTTGATTAATTGATGTGCTTTCTTTAAACTTTACAAAAAAACCACTTTGAGGTAAAATTAAAGAATACAAAAAGAAAAAAACGGAAAAAAATTTTTTCATAAAATTAAATATCATTTTGTAGTTTATTAAAATTAAAATCGATATCGGTTGGATATTTACCCGAAAAACAAGCGGTACAAAAATCTTCTTTTTGGTGCTCTACCATAGCTTCTAACATATCATCAATACTCATGTATGCTAAAGAGTCAACTCCTAAATATTCTTTAATTTTTTCAATATCATTATTATAAATATTAGCAATAAGTTCTTCTTTGGATGGAAAATCCATACCATAAAAACAAGGGAATAAAATTGGAGCGGAACTTACTCTAAAATGAATTGCTTTAGGATTTGCTTCTCGAATTAAGCTTACAAGCTGTCTAGATGTAGTACCCCTAACAATACTATCATCAATAAGCACAACTGTTCTATTTTGTAAAACACCTTTTACAGTATTAAACTTTATTCTAACCCCAACTTCTCTTTTTTGTTGCCCTGGCAAAATAAAAGTTCTACCAATATAGTGGCTTCTAATTAATCCTATTTCTAATTTAGAAGGAATACCTTTTTTATCTAACTGGTTTTGATAGCCAATAGCAGCAGTATTAGAGCTATCTGGAACACTAATAACAATAACCTTTTCACCATCTGGATCAATAACAGGATATTTATCAGCTAATACTTTTCCTAATTTTCTACGAATTTTATCAACACTACAACCAAAAATTCTACTATCTGGTCTACTAAAATAAATATACTCAAAAATACAATGTTTATAATTTACATTATTAGAAAACCGATAACTTTTTAAGATATTTGTTTTAATAACTTCGTCATCAATTACAACAACCTCACCAGGCAATACATCTCTAATATATTCTGCACCCAAAATATCCAAAGCACAAGTTTCAGAAGCAAATACATAAGACCCATTAAATTTTCCTATGCATAAAGGTCTAAAACCAAGAGGATCGCGAGCAGCTATAAGTTTATCATCAGTTAAAATAACAAAACAATAAGCACCATCTATTTTTTCCAAAGCCTCTATAACTTGCTCAATCTGATTTTCTTTTCTGCTTTTAGCAATTAAATGTAAAATAACTTCAGAGTCACTAGTTGTCTGAAAAATTGAACCCTCTTCAACTAAATAATCTCTTAATTTTTTGGCATTAGTCAAATTTCCATTATGAGCAACTGCTAAATTACCCATTCGGTAATTAACTAAAAACGGTTGAATATTTTTTTTTGATTCGCTAGAGCCCGTAGTAGAATATCTATTGTGTCCAATTGCAGCAAATCCGGCAAGTTGCTCGGTTAAAATAGTAGAATCGGCAAAAACTTCACTAACTAGACCGAAACCCTTATGAACATTGAAAACATTTTTGCCAACTTCATTAATATAATTTACAACAATTCCAGAAGCTTCTTGCCCGCGATGTTGTAATGCATGTAACCCATAATAGGTATTAATTGCCGCCTCATTGGATTTGTATATTCCAAAAATACCACAATGGTCTTTAGGTTTATCTTCGTAGTTTATCATATGTTGATCGGAATTTTTAAATAATAAAAAAGGTACTCAAGGTACCTTAAGTTAGTCGGAACGGTGGGATTTGAACCCACGACCACTTGAACCCCATTCAAGTACGCTACCGGGCTGCGCCACGTTCCGAAAAAAATATAAACAAAATATACAAAAATTTAATTTATAAACAAAAATAAGGATTTAATTAAGAACTAAATTATTTTCTCTTTTAAGTTTAATTAATGCCTCTTCAGCAGCTAATTGCTCTGCAGATTTTTTTGTTTTACCATAACCCGAACCATACATTTTATCTTCTAAATATACTTCAACGGTAAATCTTTTATCATGTTCGGGTCCTTCTTCTTTAACAACACGATAAACAGGCATTGGTAATTTTTTAGAATGAACAAATTCTAAAAGTTGTCCTTTAAAGTTTGTATCTATATAATAATTGCTTTCGTTAAGATTTGGTAAAACAAAGTATTTTAATACAAATTTTTTTGCTGTTTCAAATCCTTTATCTAAAAAAATTGCTCCTATCAGTGCTTCAACTGCATCGCCAGAAATCGTTTTTAAGCCTTCGTCGTGTTCACTTATCAGTTTTTTATCATAAATTAAATAATTTCCAAATTTAAGCTTTTCAGCAATTTCAATTAAAGCATCTTTTTTAACCAAATTAGATCTCATCTTGGTTAAATTCCCTTCTTCTTGGTAAGGAAACTTTTGATAAAGAGCTTCGCTAACTATTAAGTTTAAAACAGAATCACCTAAAAATTCTAATCTCTCATTGCTTCTTAAATGATTATAGGCAAATTCACCAAAAGACTTATGAGAAAAAGCTTGCATGTAAATAATAGGATTATAAATTTTATATCCCAAAAGATTTTCTAAAGAATTTATATCAAAACTCTTATAATATGGCGGTAAACCTTTATAAGAGTTTTTTTTGAAAAATAAAAAATAAAATATTTTGGGTATAAACATTTTAGACTAAAAATCAAACCTTTTGAATATTAAAGTTGCGTTATGACCACCAAATCCAAAAGTATTACTTAAAACATAATCTATTTTTCTACTAACAGCTACTTTAGGTGTATAATTTAAATCACATTCTGGATCAGGTTCATCAAGATTAATTGTTGGAGGAACCATCTGTTTCTGAATAGCAAAAATAGACGCAAGAGCTTCTACAGCACCAGCAGCACCTAATAGATGCCCTGTCATAGATTTGGTAGAGCTGACCGCAAGCTTATAAGCATGTTCACCAAAAACTGTTTTAATAGCCTTAGTTTCATTTATATCATTTAACTCAGTAGAGGTACCGTGTGCATTAATATAATCGATATCTTCTGGTTTTATACCAGCATCCCTAATTGCTTCTCTCATAGAACGAACAGCACCTTCACCATTAGGGGCAGGAGCCGTTAAATGAAATGCATCACCCGATAAGCCACAACCAACTATTTCAGCGTAAATTTTTGCTCCACGTGCTTTAGCATGTTCAAGTTCTTCTAATACTAATGTAGCACCACCTTCTGCCATTACAAAGCCATTACGGTCTTTATCAAAAGGACGTGATGCTTCCATATATCTATCATTCCAAGTTGAAATAGCTTTTAATGCATTAAAACCACCTACAGACATCCTTGTTAAGCTAGCCTCACTTCCACCGCAAAGCATCATATCAGCAGAACCTCGTTGTATTAACATAAATGCATCTGCAATTGCGTGAGAAGAAGTTGCACAAGCGCTTGTAGTAGCGTAGTTTGGACCTTTAAAGCCAAATTGAATTGAAATCTGTCCTGCAGCAATATCAGATATCATCATAGGAACAAAGAATGGACTTATCATTCTTGGACCCCCTTTAATAAATGCGTCATATTGCTTCTCAAATGTGTCCATACCACCAATACCACTACCAAAAACAACACCAACTCGCTCTTTATTTATTGTTTCCAAATTAATATTTGCATCATCCACAGCCATTTTTGCTGTACAAACAGCAAAAATTGTGTAAGGGTCCATTCTTCTAATGTTTTTTTTATCAATATATAAGGAAGGGTCAAAATTCTTAACTTCACAAGCAAATTTTGTATCAAAGTCTGTTGTATCAAATTTTGTTATTAAACCGGCTCCATTTTTCCCATTAGCCAAGCCTTCAAAAAACTCTTGTACATTATTACCAATAGGATTAACTGTTCCAAGACCGGTAATTACAACCCTGCGTTTATTCATATATTATCTCTCCAAATAAAAATATAGAACGACCACGACAATAGTCGTGGCCTTGTATAAAAGTATTGTTTGTTATTAACCTAATTTTGATTTTAATAAGTTAATAGCATCACCAACAGTAGCAATCTTTTCGGCTTCATTTTCTGGTATTTGAATACCAAATGCCTGTTCGAAACCCATGATTAACTCAACTGTATCTAATGAATCTGCTCCTAAATCATTTGTAAATGAAGCTTCAGGAACTATTTGTGATTCTTCTACACCGAGTTTGTCCATAATGATTTCTTTTACTTTTGCTTCAACATCCATTGTTTCACCTTTTTATTTGTTGATTGTTTAGTTAATTACATTACCATTCCACCATCGATTGGAATAACCTGACCGGTTAAATAATCCGAATCTGGACTTAATAAAAATTTTACAACTCTTGCTACATCTTCTGGTTTACCCATTCTTTTTAATGGAACTAAGCTTAACATAGCTTCTTTTTGTTTATCATTTAGCTTGTTTGTCATATCGGTTTCTATAAAACCAGGTGCAACTGCATTTATATTAATATTTCTAGAAGCAAATTCTTTTGCGTTACTTTTTGTTAAACCTATTACACCAGCTTTTGATGCTACATAATTCGCTTGACCAGGATTTCCCATTATTCCAACTACTGAGGCAATATTTACTATTTTACCATAGCGCTGTGCCATCATAGGTTTTACAGCACATTTAGTGTAATTAAATACGCTTCTTAAATTAGCACTAATAACTTTGTCAAAATCTTCTTCAGACATTCTAATTAATAAATTATCTCTTGTAATTCCAGCATTATTTACCAAAAAATCTAAACCGCCTAATTTTTCCACAGCAAAATCTACTGTAGCTTGTGCGTCTTGCATCGATGAAGCATCTGCTTTAAATCCAAACAATTTAACATCTTTAATTCCAAATTCTTCAAGCATTGCTTGCGCTTCTGCTTCAGGGTTATCATCAGTAAATACTATATCTGTAAAAACTACATTACAACCATTTAGTAATAATTCTTTTACAATGGCTTTACCTATGCCCCTTCTTCCTCCAGTTACTATAGCTCGTTTATCTTTTAGTATCAAATTACTTTCTCCGTAATTTTTTTATTTTTTTCAATTTTATAATTTTTTAATTCATTAAAACCATCTGTACCTAATAAGTATTTTATTTCATTTTCAAAAGAATCAATTATTGATATTTTTTCCGAACTAAAATTATTACAATTATAATGACATTCCAAATTTTCAGTGTCTACTGTTAATGTATTATTAACTAAAGTTAAAGGATACAATATACAATATTTAGGTTTAAAATACCACTTGTCAATATTTTCTTTATACGCTAATTTTTGTAATGTGCAAAATCCAACTTTATCTAAAAAAACACATTTATTATTATATACGTTAGTTCCTCTACAATAGCCACTTTCAAAATCTTCGTCTTTTACAATATCATCAAACCAATTTTCATAATTTTTATCTTGGCTATCATCCATCAATTCTATTATTTTATCTTTTACAAATAGAATTCTTTCAACTTCAGATAAATCTGCATAAACCCCGTTATAGCAGCACTCACCATAACATTTCTTAATATCACAACTTTTTACAAAATTGAAGTCAAAAATAATATCATCAATGTAATAGTTTGATATTTTAAGCATCTTATAAATATTGTTCTAAATCAGAAAATTTATCAATACCAAAAACTTTTGCATTTGGAGCAATTCTTTTTACTAAACCTTGTAAAACTTTACCAGGGCCAATTTCATAAAATTCTTCTATTCCATCATTAAACATATTAAGAATAGTTTCTTCCCATCTTACAGGTTTTGTTAATTGTTGAACCAACAAATCTTTAATTTCATCTGCATTAGTAACTGGTTTTGCAGTAACATTAGCGTAAACAGGAATTTTACAATCAAAAAATGGTGTTACATTAATTTGATTTAATAACTGCTCTTTAGCACTACTCATCAATGGCGAATGAAAAGCACCACTAACAACTAATTCTTTAACAAGTTTTGCTCCAGCAGCTTTGCAAAGTTCCATAGCATACTTAACACCATCAACAGAACCTGAAATAACAATTTGACCTGGTGAATTATAATTAGCAGCTTGAACAATTCCCTTTTCTGATGCTTGAACACAAATTTCATCTAACTTATTGCTATCCAAACCAACAATAGCAGCCATTGTACCGGGTTGTTCAATCCCTGCTTTAAGCATTGCTTCACCCCTAACTCGAACAAGTTTTACAGCATCATAAAATTGTAATGCTTTGGCTGCTACCAATGCAGAGTACTCTCCTAAGGAGTGTCCCGCAACCGCATCAGGGTGCAACAATCGAATTATACTAAAAGCAACCACACTATGTAAAAATATTGCCGGTTGCGTATTATTTGTAAGTTTTAATGCCTCTTCAGGTCCATCAAACATTACTTTAGAAAGTGAAACACCTATAGCATCATCTGCAGTTTTTATCATTTCCTTAACTTCAACAGAATTCTCATAAAGGTCTTTAGCCATACCGACATATTGCGAACCCTGTCCTGGGAAAATAAATGCTTTTTTAGCCATTATTCAAGACTCCACTTTAAATATATTGAACCCCATGTAAAACCAGCACCAAAAGCAGCAAGAATTAGATTATCCCCCTTTTTTAATTTACCGTCACGATAATATTCTGTTAAACATAAAGGAATTGTAGCTGCTGTTGTATTCCCATATCTATCAATATTAATCATAACTTGGTCATTAGAAATTCCCATTCTTTCGGCTGTTGCAGAAATAATTCTTAGATTGGCTTGATGAGGAACTAAATAAGCAACATCTTTAGAGCTTAAGTTGTTTTTAGCCATAATTTCAACAGAAATATCAGCCATTCCTTTAACTGCAACCTTAAAAACTGCTTTACCATCTTGATATATATAATGCATACGATTTTTTACAGTCTCTTCAGTGGCAGGATTTAAGCTTCCACCACCTTTCATATATAAAGCTTCTCTTCCGCTACCATCTACATGAAGTAAGCTATCTAAAACCCCATATCCTTCATTATCAGGTTCTAATAAAACAGCAGAGCCAGCATCACCAAATAAAATGCATGTATTTCTATCAGTATAGTCAACAATACTGCTCATTTTATCAGCACCAATAACTAAAACTTTTTTATATTTACCACTTTCAACTAATTTAGCACCTGTTTCTAAAGCAAACAAAAATCCACTACAAGCAGCAGATAAATCAAAACCCCATGCATTTTTTGCACCGATGTTATCTTGAACTAAACAAGCTGTAGCTGGAAAGAACATATCAGGGGTAACTGTTGCGATAATAATTGCATCAATAGTTAAAGGGTCAACGTTATGTTTTTCTATTAAATCCTTAGCAGCTAAAGTGGCTAAGGTACTTGTTGCACCATTTTCTAAAATTCTTCTTTCCTTAATGCCAGTTCTGGTCATAATCCATTCATCGTTGGTATCAACAATTTGTTCAAAATATTTGTTATCTAAAACTTTGTCTGGAACATACATCCCAACGGCAGTTATTTTGGCTGTTAATTTATTTTCCATATTTCTCAAAAGATTCCTTAAATTTATTAACTAATTCTTTATCAAGCATTTCCTTTGCTTTTAATATCATATTTTTAATAGCTAATGGTGATGAAGAACCATGGCCAATTATTGATACTGCATTTATACCAAGCAAAGGAACGCCACCATGTGTCTGATAATCTACATCGCGCAGGGCTTCTTTAATAATACCTTTAACTAATCCAATTTTTAATTTATTAACTAAACTTTTTTCAGCAACATCTTTAAGCCTAGCTTTTAGAAAATGCAAAAAGCTTTCCCCAAATTTTAAAATTATATTTCCAATAAAACCATCACAAACAACTATATCCACTTTACCATTCAAGATATCACGCCCCTCTACATTACCAATATAATTTAAATCAGATTCTTTTAGTAACTTATTTGCAGCTAAGGTAACTTCATTTCCTTTTGTATCTTCTTCCCCAACACTTAATAACCCTATAGAAGGATTATCAATTCCATACATCTCTTTGGCAAAAACTGTCCCCATAATAGCATATTCAAGCAAATGATTTGGTTTCGAATCTACACTAGCACCAACATCAAAAACTTGACACACTTTAAAGGTTGAAGTAGGAAATGAAGCACCAATAGTAGGACGCCCACAAGAGGGAATTCTACCAATTATCAATGTAGAAGCAGCCATTACAGCACCAGTGTTACCGGCGCTTACTAAAGCCTCTGCTTCTTTATCTTTAACTAAATTTGCTGCAATAACTAAAGATGAATTTTTCTTAGTACGTACAGCATTAACGGGTATATCATGCATATCAATAACATCATCTGCATGAACTACACGTAATCTTTCAGTATCGTAACTAAGCTTGGATAACTCTTTTTCAAGTTTATCTTTCACTCCAACAAGAATAAGATATAAGTCTTTGTTGGTATTTAAAGCATCAATTGCACCTAATACTTCATTGAAGGGTGCATTATCACCCCCCATAGTATCAATAACAATTTTGCGTAACAATAGCTATCCTCTTATCTCATTACGCCTTTGGAACAAACATAGATTTACCAGCATAATGCCCACAACTTGGACAAGCACGGTGACTTAATTTTAATTCACCACAGTTTTCACATTTACCTAAAGTAGGAGCTGATGCTTTGTAATTTGCTCTTCTTTTGTCACGTCTACTTTTAGACATTTTACGTTTTGGATTTGGCATATTTTTACCTATTATTTTATTATTCTTTTAACTTCTTCAATTTATCCCAAATTGGGTTATTAATTTCAGGTTTACAATTACATGTTTCAAAATTTAAGTTTATTCCACATGTACTACACAAACCTTTACAATCTTCTTTACATAACACTTTTAATGGTATTCCTAACAAGCAATATTCTTTAACTTCTTCAGAAATATCTATTTTCGTTTCATCATGTGTGATATAAACTAAATTTAAGCTTTCTGTTTCTATCGCACCTTTGGACTTAAACAAATAAATTAAACGAAACGAATTTTTTATTTCATAGTCAAAAGACTCAATACATCTATCACATTGTAAAAGAGCAGTAGTATTTAATTCACAATCTAATACTATTTGATGTGGTGATTTATCCATGCTAACTAATACTTGAACATTTTTATTAAATTCAGTTGGTAGTCCAAGTTCGCTAGCTTTCACATCAAAACGAAATTCATGAATTCCGTCTGTATAATTTGTAAACTTTATTATCATTTAAAAAATTAAAATATTAAAAATACAAAATTTATTTATTATAATCAAGTTTTATCATTAAATCGTATCTTTAATACGAGATTTAACATATTATTTTTATTTAAAAGCACAAAAATATAATAAAATAGCTTTTTTTCAAGAAAAATAATTAATCAATTGATTTATTTTTATCAATAACATTAAATTTTAGCTAATTCTTCTTTCAAATGATTAATATATTCTATCTCCGCAGGATCTTTTCCCCTAAATATTGCAAGATAATATGTAATCCAATCACTTAGGTAAAGCAGGTCTAATAGTCTAAAGTTAAAATCTTTTTCATTACTATTAAATTTAACAACATCAACGCCCTTGTTAATTAATAACTTTTCTAAAACATTAAATCTAATTTTTATTCTTTCATGCACTAGTTCATCAGTTAAAAAAATTGCTTTAAACCTTACGTCTTGTTCTTTATATGTTTCCCATCCTATTATTTCATTATGATTCATTTCCGGCAGCAGATTATAAAAAGCATGTAATTTAGAGTTTTCATTAAATTGCCCTTTTATTCTATTTGCTAAGGAATTATTAAACTCATATACACCATAAATTATTGGTATAAAACCTAAAAATTCATTGGCAAGTTTATAAGCTAAGGAATTATCTATTGCGTGTTCTTTTCCTTTATTTTTTATAAACTCAATTGAATTCTTTAAAAAAGAGGATTGATCTTTTAATATGTTAATTTTTTCTAAAATTTTAACTAATGTAAATGTAATTAAATACAAAGCATATCTTGGATGATAACCTTTTTTAAGTTTTATAAAAGACACTTTATTAACTTTACACAATTCCTCTAATTTTCCACCTGTAGAAAAAGCAATTATTTTAGAGTTAGTAGTTAATGCTTGGTTAAATGAGGAAATACTTTCTTCTGTATTACCAGAGTATGATGAAACTATTACTAAGGCATATTTATCTATAAAATTTGGGATATTATATCCTCTATTAACAAAAATTGGCATATTAATTTGATTGCCAAACAAATTGGATATAACTTCGCCTCCAATAGCAGAGCCACCCATTCCACATATAACAATTTTATTTATATTAGAAAATAAATTACTATCAATATCATAATTATTATTGTATGCATATTCTATTTGCTCAAAAGAATTTAATAATACATCATATTGGTTAGATACATCAAAAGTTTTAATTAATTCTTTCATTATTATCCTCAAAAATATTATTTATTTTATTTGCTATCTTTTCCTCAAAAAATCCGTGTAATAAAGCATTAATTTCTTCTTCTGTTTTTAGTGATAAACACTTGTTAGCTAATTCTTCAGCATCAGAATAATTTATATTTAATATTACCTGCTTTAACTGTGGTATCACAGCCGGTGAAACACTAAATGATTCTAATCCCAAACCAACTAATAATGCTGTTGCCATTGTGTCTGCAGCCATTTCTCCGCAAAGACTTAATTTTATTTTTTTCTTTTTATTTTTAACTGTTTTAATAATATAGTTTAATGTTTTTATTACTGCTGGGTGAAACTCTTGATATAGCGATGAAATTATTTCATTTCCCCTATCAACTGCTAATAAAAACTGTATTAAATCATTAGTGCCAATGCTTAAAAAATCTGTTTCATCAGCAAACTCATCTGTCATAACTGCAGCAGAAGGAATTTCTACCATAGCACCAACTTGTACTTTCTTTAAATTGGTATTCCCCTCTAATACAAGTTTATCGTAACATTCGTCTACTAATGCTTTTACTTTTCGTATTTCATTAATATTAGAAACCATTGGAATTAGTAATTTAAGATTATTTAATTGATTGGCTTTTTGAATAGCTGTAATTTGAGTTTTAAGTAAACTAGGATTATCTAATAAAAACCTTATTCCACGCCAACCTAAAAATGGGTTATCTTCTTGCACGTCAACTGGTAAAACCTTATCTCCACCTGTATCAAATATTCTAATAACAACATCATAAGGATAAGTTTTTTGGGCAATATCCATATAATTTTGATATTGCTCATTTTCATCAGGAAATCCTTGAGAACCAAGAAATAGTTGTTCTGTTCTAACAAGCCCTATTCCTTCAGCTCCATTTTTTTTAATTAAATTAATTTCTTCAATTAAATCAATATTTGCTAATATTTCAATTTTTTTACCATCCAACGTTTTAGCGGTAAGATATGCAGATTTTTCTAATTCTGCATTTACAACATGCAATTGCTCAATTTTTTTATTGTAAAAAGCAATTTGATTAGGATTAGGATTTAAAATAACTAACCCATTATAACCATCTACAATAATTTTTTCGCCATGTTGTATTTTTTTTGTTGCATCATGTAAACCTACAACCGCAGGTATATTAAGGCTTCTTGCCAAAATTGCCGCATGACTTGTTAAACCGCCAAAATCTGTTACAAATGCCCTAACTTTAGCTTTTGCAAAAACAACTGTATCGGCAGGTGTAAGATTATCTGTAACTACAATTACATCTCCAGTAATTTTAGAAAGCCATCGTTTATTTTGCAAATTTTTAATTATTCTATTTTTTATGTCCTCTAAATCAAATGACCTTTCCTTTAAATAAAGCTCTTCCGATGAACTCATTAAATCCTGATATTTTGTAATTTCATCATAAACAACATATTCGGGATTAATCATTTCTTCTTTAATACGATTAAGAATGTTTCCTAATAGTATAGGGTCATCTAAAATCATAATTTGTGCTTCAAAAATAGCAGCGCGCTTTTCCCCAAGTTTATCTACTGCTAAGCTAAATATCTTTAACAATTCTTTTTTAGATTTAGCTAAAGCGTCTAATAGGTTCTGTTTGGCTTCCTCAAAATCATTAATCTTTGTTTTAGAAATATCCAAATCTTCTTTTTTATAAATATAACACTCAGAATATGCTAACCCTGGTGCGGCAGCTATTCCTGTTAAAATGTTTGATGAAGATTTTACCATTAAATTTCTCCCCAAAATTATGGTTCGTCAAAACCTCTATTAAAATAATCTGTCAATGCTTCCGCTGCTAATTGCTCGTCTTCACCATCAAAAACTAAGGTTAGTTCTGTGCCTTTGGCAGCTGCTAATGTCATAACACCAATTATGCTTTTAGCATTTACACTAACACCATTTTTTATAATATAAAAATCAGATTTAAACCTTGATGCTAGTTTAGTTATCATGGCAGCAGGCCTTGTGTGTAAACCTGCATTATTTACTATTGTTACTTTTCTCTCAATCACTACTTTGTTCTCTTTATTAAAGAATTTGCCAAATCTGTTAAATATCTTTTACCTATGTCAGAATTAATCTTATCTAACGATTTTAATGCTTTTTTAGTATAATTCTTTATTAATTTTTGTGCATCATCAAATATACCTAAATCCATATATATTTGCTTATATAATGGAATTTCACTTTTTTTAGCACCTTTTTGTTCAATAACTTTTAATAATAAGTTTTTATTTTCTCCTTCTGCTTTTTCAAGTGCCTTTAAAAATAAGTATGTTTTTTTAGCCTCTAACAAATCCCCACCAACTTTTTTACCAAATTCTTTTTCATCGCCAAAAATATCTAATAAATCATCTTGAATTTGGAAAGCCATACCTAAATTAATTCCAAATTCAGATAAAGCCTCTACAATAACATTATCAGCATTCGCAATTTGCGCACCTAATTTGCAACATGTTTCTATTAATAAAGCAGTTTTTTTCTTTATCATTAAAAGATATTCTTTTAAAGAAACATCATTTCTAATTTCAAATTCTTTATCTAATCCTTGTCCTTCACACACTTCAATAATTCCATTGGTAAATGTGGAAATAATTTCTATAGCATTAACTTTACAATCCATTAAAAGATATTTATAAGCAAAGCCAACCATACTATCACCTGCTAAAATTGCAGTACTTAAATCATATTTCTTATGAACTGTTGGCAAACCACGTCTTTTTGTAGCGTTATCCATAATATCATCATGAACTAACGTAAAATTATGTAATATTTCTACAGCTATTGCTGCATTATATGCATCTTCTTTTTTACCCCCAGCAGCAATACAAGAAATTAACACTAATATTGGTCTAAGCCTTTTACCACCATTAACTAAAATAAAATCAATCGGTTCATAAAGGGATTTAGGTTTTAAGTCGTTAAATAAATTGTTAAACTTATCATCTAGTATTGTTATTTCTTGCTTATAAAAATCGTTATAATTTAATTCAGGTATCAAAACAGCTCCTCTTTTCTTATCAATTTATTATTTCTTAATTCTTTCAAATTGATGGAATTAGTTAAAAACATAACTCGCTTAACATCATCAAACCAATTACTAATCATTTGTTGTGTTTCTTCAAGTCCAGTCTTTAAAATGCTTTTTAATACAATATTTGCAGCACCTACCAAATCTGCACCAAGTGCTAACGCTTTTGCAACATCCATACTAATTTTTATACCGCCAGAACCAATAAGATAAAAATCATAATCTCTTTTTAATTCATTTACTCTTCTTATGCAATAGGATGTTGGTAAACCCCACTCAAGAAAAGCATCATTAATAATTCCCGCGCGTTGCATTTCAATTAATTGCCAATTCGTTCCGCCACTTCCAGAAACATCAATTCCTTTAATACCTAATTCTAATAATTGTTTTGCAGATTCGTAATCAATTCCGTTCCCAACTTCTTTTACAAAAACCGGAACGTTTATTTTTTGCATTAATTCATTTAAACTTTCTACGGATAAACTAAAATTTTTATTCCCCTCTTTCTGAAAAAGTTCTTGAACAGGATTTAAATGAACATATATAGCATCAGCATTTACTATATCTATTAGTTTATTTATTGTGTTTAACTTCCTTTTAATATATAAGTTAATAACTTCCGAAATACCTAAATTTGATATAATCGGTATATCAGGTGCAGTTTCTCTTATAATTAAATAAGAATCTAAATGTTTGCTTGATTGTAAAATTGGTCTTTGGCTACCTAATCCCATAGGTATATTTAAACTACTTGCTAATAAAGCCAAATTTTTATTTATATTATATGCTTCTTCAATACCACCCGTCATAGATGATATTAAAAAAGGATATTCAATCTTTTTATTTAAAAATGTTGTTGATAAATCTATTTTATTAAAATCTACAGTTGTTAACGCAACGTTAATAAAATCGTATTTTTCAAAGCCATTAGTTTTTTTAAAGTTCACATCAGAATTTAAACAAAGTTCAATGTGTTCGTATTTTCGTTTTGATAGTAAATTGTTCTTTTTCATAACTTTAAAATTTAATATTTGAAAATATGAAAAAAAAATAAAAAATTCTTAATTAATACAAAAATTAAAAACATTTTTGTATTTTTAACCTTAAAAATTATTTAATTAAACAATCTATGGAATTATAATGAAACCAAAACTTTCATTTTGGCAAATCTGGAATATGAGCTTCGGATTTTTGGGTATTCAATTTGGTTTTGCTTTACAAAATGCTAATGTTAGTAGAATATTTGAAACCTTAGGTGCAAAAATAGATGATATACCAATTTTGTGGATAGCAGCCCCTGTAACCGGTCTATTAGTCCAACCAATTATTGGATATTTAAGCGATAATACTTGGTCTAAATTAGGTAGAAGAAGACCATATTTTTTAATTGGTGCAATATTAGCATCAACAGGCTTAATTATTATGCCAAACTCGCCTTATTTATGGGTTGCCGCTGGCATGCTTTGGTTAATGGATGCTTCCATTAACATTAGTATGGAACCTTTCAGAGCTCTTGTTGCAGACCTTTTACCAAGCGAACAAAGAACTTTAGGTTTTGCCGTTCAAAGCTTTTTTATTGGAATTGGTGCTGTTGTTGCTAGTGCATTACCTTATATTTTAACAAATTGGTTTGGTATTCAAAACGAGGCTACTGCTGGCAAAATACCGCCTTCGGTTGTTTATTCATTTTATTTAGGTGCATTAGCTTTTTTTGGTGCAGTTTTATGGACTGTTCTAACAACAAAGGAATACCCTCCAGATGATTTTAATGAATTTGAAAAAAGAAAAAAAGAAAATTTAAGTTTTAAGAAAGGAATTAAAGAAATCTTTGTTTCATTATTAACAATGCCTAAAACAATGGTTTCTTTAGCATTTGTTCAATTTTTTACATGGTTTGCACTTTTTAGCATGTGGATTTACACAACTCCTGCTGTTACTCATCATATTTATAATGCAACGGACCCGCAATCTTTAGAATATAACACAGGTGCAAATTGGGTTGGAATTCTGTTTGCATCCTATAGTGCATTTGCAGCTTTATTTGCTTTTTTAATACCAATTATTGCTAAGTATACATCGCGTAAAGTTACTTATTCAATTTCTTTAGTTGCGGGTGCATTAGGTTTAATCTCTTTTTATTTTATAAAAAATCCTACCTTATTAATTATTTCTGAAATTGGAATTGGTTTAGCATGGGCATCAATACTTTCTATGCCATACGCAATTTTGGCAGGTGCACTCCCAAAAGAAAAGATGGGTTTTTATATGGGTATTTTTAATTTTTTTATTGTAATCCCTCAAATAGTAGCTGCTGCTATTTTAGGATTTTTCGTTAAAAACTTTTTTGGCAATCAAGCTATTTATGCACTGCTTTTGGGTGGTTTTTCTATGATAGTTGCCGCAATTTTAGTATTCTTTGTTGATGATGTTGACGAGGTATAATTTGCAAAATAATTTTGATTATGTAAAACACTATAAAATTGATGCAGATGAGTTTGATTATTTTGAAGAAAGACCCGGTGCCACTAAAGATGATGAACGTAGATTAAGAGAATATATTATCTATTTAGTAAAAAAAGATTGTGATATTATTTTAGATGTTGGTTGTGGTTCTGGTTGGGTTGCTGATTATTTTGCTAATAAAAAAATTAAAGTTATTTCTAATGACTTATCTAAAACAAATGTAAAAAAAAGTTTACAAAAAACTAATACAAATAGTCATTTTGGGTTAGTTTTTGACTCGTTTAGCCCTGCGTTAAAAGATGAAACGATAGATGTTGTAATTTCCAGCGAAGTGATTGAACATGTAACAGATCCATTTAATTTTATAAATTCTTTATCTAAACTATTAAAACATAAAGGGAAATTGATTATAAGTACACCTTATAATGAAGTTATTAGATATGTTTTATGTATTCATTGTAACAAAAAAACACCTATTCATGCACATCTACATAGCTTTACTGAAAAGTTTTTTATTGATACCGGTGAAAAATTAAATTTAAAGACAGATTATTATATTTTTGGCAATAAGTTATTAATTTTTTTAAGAACCTACACTATATTAAAGTTCTTACCGTTTAAGATTTGGTTATTAATTGATAAGATTTTTAATTTTTTATATAACAAGCCTGTTCATTTAATAGTTGTATATACAAAAAACTAAAAATCATCTAAATATTCTTCTAATGATTGCTTATTATACTTATATTCTGTTCCTAAAGTATCGTAGGCTACTATAAAATTCCCCTCTTCTGGCAAAATTGCATATGCAAAACCTAAAAGGTTTTCTTCACTGCATAAAAATTCATCATAGCAAAATACTTCTTCTATTTCACTATTTTGATTTATTTTTAAGTCCAAAGCGGTTTCAAAATAATCCAGAACTAAAGTATTAGTTTCTTCTCTAATTTCATATGAAGGGTGATTTAAAAATACTTCTATATTTTTAATTGGAATTGGCTTATCAAATTTTACAGATTTAATCATTTTTTACCTCTTTTCTAAAGATAACGTTTAATTTCGAGTAAAAAGTTTCTAATTTCCATTAAATCTCGTTTTAATTTTTCTTTTTCGTCTATTACTTCTTCTTCTTCTATATTTTCAGTTTCTTCTACACTTTCTATATCTTTTTCTTCACCTTCACTTAACACTTTTTTTGCACCTTCTACTGTATATTTTTCATCTCTAAGTAATCTTTTGATTTTAAATATTAATTTTATATCCTCATTTGTATATACCCTATTTCCAGCTCTATTTTTTGATGGTCTTAATTGTTCAAATTCACTTTCCCAATATCTAAGTATATATTGTTCTACTTCAGCAAGTTTACTTACTTCACTAATAGAATAATATAACTTTTTCATTAAACAAGACCAATTAATTATTAATATAATTTCTTTAATAAATTTAATTAATTAATTAAAATAAATCAAGTTATAAATAATATTTAATAAAAAACTTTAAAGGATATTTTTTAAAAGTAAATTATTTTTTTATTTATTTAACAATATTTGCTTTAATAAATAAACTGCAGCTAAATAACCTTTCTCTTTAAATCCACTTATGTAACCATCACAAACAGCAGCAGTTATCATATTATGTCTAAAATCTTCTCGCTTTGCTAAATTAGATAAATGCACTTCGATTTTTGGAATTGTAGCTATTTCTAAAGCATCTCTTATAGCAACAGAAGTGTGGGAATATCCACCAGCATTTATAATTATTCCATCAAAATAACTACGTGCATTTTGTATTTGATTTATTATTTCTCCTTCTAAATTAGATTGAAAAAACTCAAAGACAATATCTTTAAATTCATTTTTTAGAATTTTTTCAATATCATTTAGTGTTAAGCTACCATATTGGGTTTGGTCTCTTATTCCTAATAAGTTTAAATTTGGTCCATTAATAACTAATATTTTCATTTTGTCTCATCCATTTCTTCAATAAATTCTCTTAACTTTGGAGAAATATATACATCCTCAAGTCCAAGTTCTTTAAGTGCAGAAGCTAATGTTAAAACTTTGCGCTGCAAATTGGAAATTTTATTTAATACAATTATTTTATTTTCTTTTAAGATACAATAACCCCCCTTAAAGTCACCTTTTTCAAACCTTACTTTTGCTCCCATTTGGGTTGCTATGGACTTTAAATCACTTAATATATCTTCAAGTTCTTTTTCTTTAATTTTCATTTTTATTTACTTTTTTGTGTAATGGTTTAAATACTAATAAAAAAACATTTGCAACAATAAATAAAAATTGAACTATAGGAAAACTATTTTGCTCAACAATTTTAATTTTTATTAAATTAACTAAATTAGAAAAGTTTTCACTATTTATAAGCTGTAAAATCTTATAATCTTTAAATAAACTATTAAACTCAAATGGAGCAGTTAAAATAGTAAAAGCTAAAATTATAAATAACCAACCTTCATTTTTAATACTTAATTTAGATACAATTATAAATAAAACTAAAAAAACAAAATAAGCGGGATATGCTAAAATGTTTAGATTTATTACCGATGAAATTGTTCTAAAAATTGGCGCAAAATCTATATTAGCAAATTCAGGTTTCAAATCCATTGTTGGTTCAAAAAATTGATAAATTAGCAAGAATTTAGAAATATAAGTACCACTCCAAAGAATAAAAAATAAAACTGTCAAAAAGAAAATAAATTTGCTTATTTTTGATAAATTTTCCATAAATTTCAATCCTTAATTATTTATTTTACAAAAATACAAAAAAATTATGAATATTGCTTCAATTGATATCGGAACTAATACAGTTTTATTACTTATAGCTAAAGCAGTTAACCCTGATAATATTATACCACTGCTTAATGTATACGAAATGCCAAGAATAGGTAAAAATTTATTACATACTGGTACAATATCAGAAGATAAAATAGAATTGTTAATTAAAATAATCTCAAATTATAAAAAAATAGCTGAAGAATATAATTGCGATTTAATAATACCTTTTGCCACTCAAGCAATGAGAATTGCAAAAAACAATAAGAATGTTATTGATAGAGTATTAGAAGAAACAAATCTTACTATTAAAATTATTGATGGCTTAAGGGAGGCAGAATTATCTTACATTGGTTCAATTTCTAATTGCCCTACTTCTGATAATTATTTAGTAATTGATATTGGAGGTGGTAGCACGGAAATTATTTATGGTAGCAAAGAAAAAATTATTTACGCAAATAGTTTTAAAATTGGTGTTGTTACTTTAAGTGAAAAATATTTTTTAGAAGGAAATAACAATAAAAATGTTAAAGAAGCATTAGATTTTATTCAGCAAACCTTTAATATACCAATCAAAATTAGTCCTGATACATTAATAGTATCTGTTGCTGGAACTCCAACTTCTTTAAGCTGCATGGCACAAAATATTAAAATTTATAAAGATGAATTTGTAGAAAATAAGAAACTTACAAAACAAGAAATAGATTTACTGATTAATGAATTAAAAATACTTTCTCCTAAAGAAGCCTTGCAAGTTTATGGTGAAGTACTTTTAGGTAGAGAAGATTTAATTTTATCTGGTGCTTTAATCTTATCTTCATTATTAGATATACTAAATTCCTCTTTTACTTTAGTTAGCACTAGAGGACTTAGATATGGAATAATAATAGATTATTTAAGAAATTTGAAACGGGAAAACTAAAAATAAAAGCAGAATTACACTATAAAAAACAACACCTAAAATTATAGATAATAAAACTGACTTTGTTTGAACGTAATGAGCTAAAATAACTTGTATTAATCCCCATATAATTAAAATAGCTTCAATTGCAACAAGTGCATAAGCTACATTAGATTTAATCATAAATGGTGAAGGATTAAAAACAAACCAATGTATACCGAAAACGCCTAACTCAACCGGAAAAAGAAAAAATAAAGAAAATAAGATTGCAGACTGACTAAAAATTAAAAGAGCAAAATTATCTTTAATTCTCGTATCCACCTTAATAATCTTATACAAATATGTAATTATAATTGAATATAGAACAAAGATGAATAAGTAAGTTATAAATAAAAATGCTAAGTTAACTAAAACATCAGAAGTTAAATTTATATCTTTATTAAATAAATTTGCAAGCAGAAATGTATTAATAGAGAACTTAATAGATAACATTAATAATGTTATAAATAAAAAATTTTTATGTTCTGCAAATATTATTTTGTTTAAGCTTTTAATAGGAGACTCAAACATTCCCCAAAATATAGCCCAAAAATCTATATTAAAAACCCTTTCTCTTAAATAAGCTTTACAATTTTTGCAAACCAAACGGTAATTTGGATTTAAGGTTTTACAATTTGGGCATTCTAAAAGATTTTTCATTAAAAATAAAATTTTATATTTATAGTTTTACTTGCAGTAGAAATATCATCAGAAACAGAAAAATCAAACATTTGAGCATCAACATAAGCATCTACCATATTCAAAAAATATGTTAGACCTATATAAAATATAAATAAGTCGCGTTGATCTCTATAAAAATCTCGTCTATTTTTATAAGCAGTTGCTAAACCACTATTTGTTTGTAAAGCCAAGTTATAAAGTTCTTTATTATCTTTATATAGTTTATTATTACTGATATAGCCGTAAACAAAATAACCCGTAATACCAACAATAATTGGTGTTTTCCAATAAGATTCATTATAAATTTGACCCCAACCTGGAATAACAGCGCTTCTTAATACAGCACCCCAAGGAGATTTGGTCATTGTAAAAACTGAATCACTACTTTGGACGTTTGGATTATCATTTTGTTCCGTTTGCGCATAAACGGTATTTGCTACAACAAATAATAATAAAATGCTAAAAATTATTTTTTTCAATAATGTTAAATAGGTCCAATAATCTTTCAAGTTCATCTTCCGAATAAAATTCAATTGTTATATTTCCACTACCATCTTTAAACTGTTTACATAAAACTTTTGTACCAAAAATATTTCTTAATTTATTTTCTAAGTCTTTTGCAGATATATTATCTAAGTTTAGTTCCTGTTTTTTTACATCCTTATTATTATCTTTCTCAACAACAGATTGTTCCACAAATTTTTTAACTAAACTTTCTAATTTTCTAACAGATAAATTTTGAGTAATAACTTTGTTTAATAGCTCAATTTGTAAAGCTTCGGAAGGAACGCTTAACAAAGCCCTTGCATGTCCATTAGTAATTTCCTCTTTTGCTACACTTTCTTGAATTATTGTTGGAAGTTTAAGCAATCTTATGAAATTTGCTACTGTTGCGCGGTCTTTACCTACTTGTTTAGCAATTTCATCTTGACTTAAATTACATTCCTCTACTAACCTTTTATAAGCTTGTGCAATTTCAATTGGATTTAATTTTTCTCTTTGAATATTTTCTATTAATGCCAATGCAATCATAGATTCTTTAGAATCTACTTTTATTATATACGCAGGAATTTCAGCAAAACCTAGTTCTTTGCAAGCGCGTAATCTTCTTTCGCCCGATATAAGTTCGTAACTATTTAATTCTACCCTTCTAACGGTTATAGGTTGAATTAACCCATTTTCTACAATCGATTGTTTTAATTCTTCTAATGCTTCATTAGAAAAGTTTACTCTTGGTTGATATGGATTTGGTTTTATGTTTTCGACAGGAACTTTCGCCAAAATGTCTATAGATTTTCCATCATCTATTGGCAAAGTATCAGATTTTTTTATAATATCAGTATCATTTGCGCTATCATTAGGCACTGTTTTTATCAATGCATCTAATCCTCGTCCTAATCCTGGTTTAAATTTGCTCATCAAAGTAAATTATCCTTTATTATTATTTTGTATAATTTCAGTTGCTAAAGAAATATAATTTTGTGCACCAATTGATAAGGAATCATATAACAAAACTGGTTTTGCATGACTTGGGGCTTCAGAAATTCTAACATTTCTTTGAATAACTGTATTAAAAACTTTGTTACCAAAAAATCTTTTAACTTCTTCGTAAACTTGATTTGATAATCTCACTCTTTTATCATACATAGTTAATAAAACCCCCTCTATACCTAAAGTGGGGTTTAAACTTTTTTTAACTAAATTAATTGTATTTAATAATTGACCTAATCCTTCTAAAGCAAAATACTCACATTGAACCGGTATTAAAACAGTATCTGCTGCAGTAAAGGCATTTAATGTTAACAAACTTAAAGAAGGAGGACAATCTATTAAAATAAAATCATAATCTTTTTTAAGATTTTTTAATGCTTCCTTCAATAAATTTTCCCTATTTTCTACAGAAACTAACTCAACTTCTGCTCCAACAAGGTTAATATTAGAAGGCAAAATATCTAAATTAGGCATTAAAGTATTAATAATAACATCATTAATATCATTAAGGTCTAATAAAACTTCGTATACAGATTTATTTACATTTTCAATTCCAATACCACTTGTAGAATTTGCCTGTGGATCAATATCTATTATTAAAACACTTTTTTCTGCTACAGCTAAAGACGCCGCTAAATTTATGGCGGTTGAGGTTTTTCCTACACCGCCTTTTTGATTTGCAATTGCTATTATTTTTCCCATATTTTTTTCTTTATAGAGTAATCTCTTCTCCATATTCTAAAACAATACATTTTTTATTTAATTTTTCAACTTTTTCTTTAAATTCAAATGGGTCTGCTTTTATAACTGGGAATGTATTATAATGCATTGGGATTGCTATTTTGGGATTAGCCAATTCTACAGCTTTTACTGCATCATCAATACCCATTGTATAATTATCACCTATTGGCAAAAGCATATAGTCTATATTATTTAATTCACCAATTAACTTCATGTCATAAAATAAACCTGTATCACCTGTATGATAAACACATCTATCATCTGCAAACACTAAAACACCAGCTGGTTGTCCTCCATAGTGTCCATCTGGCGTTAAAGAACCATGATGAGCAATTGTAAATTTTACTCTACCAAAATCAAATTTATAACTTCCCCCAATGTGCATATTATGTGCCTTAAAGCCTTTGGATATACAATAATTTGCTATTTCATCTACAGAAATAAATGTAGAGTTACACCTTTTAGCTATTTTAAATGAATCGCCTATATGGTCACCGTGTCCGTGTGTTATAATAATATAATCTGCATTAACATCATCAGAAGTTACCGGAGAGGTCGGATTTCCATCCAAAAATGGATCAATTAATATTACTTTGCCACTATCAGTTGTTAGTTGAAATGAGGAGTGTGAAAAATATCTTAGCTTCATAACTCACCTCTTTTTTTAGTTATAAATTTTTTTAATGATTTAGAGCTTAAAAATTCTTTCAATATTTCGTCTGTTTTCAGTTTTAGATCATTTTTTTTATTCTTCATTTCTTCTCTAAGTTTCTCTGGAATTTCTATACCGTAATTTTTTTCAAAATAAACAAGCTTTTCGTTCATAACATCTAAGTCTCTAATTTCACCTAAACTATCCTGCAAATCTGATAACGATTTATATAACTTTAAATATAAGTTTTTACTAAAACAATTGTAAAAATTTTCTAAAGTATAACGTGCTCTTCTAACAGATATTCTTAAGTCATGTAAATTATCAATATTATCATCTTCTAAGTATTTGTTAATATAACTAATTAAAAAACTTAACTTAAAAGTCATTATAATATTTGCAGCATCTTTAAAGATAAGATTTTTTTTAAGTCCTTTTATTATAAAATTTCTTTTTATTTTTTTCATACAAAAATTTAATTATAACTTTTATAAAACCAATTATAGAGTTAAAATTTTTTATTTTACTATTATCATTATCAGAATAAATAGTTGAAATAGGAACCATTCCAATTTTATATCCTAATTCTGCAGCCTTTAAAATTATTTCTGTTTCTGCTTCAAAACTAAAACTTTCAATTGCAATATTATCAAATAATTTAATATTAATCAATCTATAACCACTTTGACTATCTAAAATTTTTTGTTTTGTAACTAAACTAATAATTTTTGATGACAAAAAATTGCTAATTTTTCTTGATATTGGCATTTGTCTTGCTTTAAAGTCTCTTTTACCTATAATTAAATCATATTCATCTATTAAATTAATAAATTTAGGTATTAATTTGGGATCATGCTGCATATCACCATCTAAAGTAACAACGAAATTAACTTTTATTTTTTTTGCAATTTCTATACCTGTATTAATTGCTTTTCCCTTTCCGCAGTTTTTATCATGCTTAACTAAAATTACTTTATCATTAGCGGGAAAATTTAACTCGTAATTATCTGTTGAACCATCATCAACGCAAATAACATAATCTACATAATTAACGGTTAAAAGAACAACTTTATTAATATAATAAGCCTCATTAAAAAAAGGAATTATAGCAGCAAATTTAAAATTACTATTAATCAAATAAAGATTTCCAACCTTTGTCTTTTGTAATTTTTAAACTATTAAGCAAATGGTTTTTTAATGCATCTTTGGAAAGTCCTCGAGTTAACTTACCAGACTCTGCAATAGAAATTGTTCCTGTTTCTTCAGAAACAATAATACAAACAACATCTGCTATTTCAGAAATCCCTAACCCTGCACGATGCCTCATTCCTAAATTAATACCATCAATTGATGTAATATTTGCCAGTGGCAAAGTACATTTTGCTGCTTCAATTAAACCATCCTTTATAATAACTGCTCCATCGTGAAGTGGAGAACGTGGATAAAAAATACTTCTTAATAAATGTTGATCTAATTTAGCGTTTAATAGCACACCCGTTTCAGCAATACTTCTAATACCAAAAGACTTTACAACCACAATTAATGCACCATGTTGATTTTTAGCCATTTCAAATGCAGCTTCTGTTAATATATCAGCCATTTCAGTATCTTGTTTTGCAAATTTCCTTAATATTGGATATCTACCTAATAAAACTAATACTCTTCTAATTTCTGGCTGAAAAAGAACAATAAACGCAATAACCCAAATATCGGTAATTAATTTTAATAACCATCCTAAAGCCCTTAAATTTGCAGCTTGAGCTATAAATGATAGTAATAATACAAATACTAATCCCAAAAATATTTGTTGTGCTATAGTTCCTTTAATAAAATTATAAAGTTTATAAATTATTAAAGTAACCAAAACTATATCTATTAAATCCAAAAAAGTAAAAGATAAAAATCCAACTTTAAATAATTCAAACATTTTTTAATAAATTTTTATAATTGTTAAAAAGCAGCTTTAATTTATTGCAATTTTCTACATTGTGGGTTCTAATATAACTAGCACCATTATTCACAGCTATGGTTTCCATTATTATAGTCTCAACTTCCCTATTAGCTATTTCAGCACCCGTAGTTTCACCTAAAAATCTTTTTTTAGATAATCCAATTAATATTGGATAACCTAATACTTTAAACTCATCTAATCTATTAATAATTTCAAAATTATCCACAGTTCTCTTTCCAAAACCAATTCCAGGGTCAATAACTATATCGTTAATTCCATTTTTTTTTAAAATATTAATTTTCTCTTCAAAATAGTTAATAATTTCTTTTACAGGATCTAAATAATAAGGAGCATTTTGCATATTTTGTGGTGTCCCTTTCATATGCATTAAAACATATTTGGGTTTAAATTGTTTTAGTACGTTTATCATTTCACTATCATATTCAAATCCACTTATATCATTTACAATTGTTGCTCCATTAATTAAGGCTTCTTTAGCAACTATAGCTTTTTTAGTATCAATAGATATTATTGTTTGGGGATAATTTTTAATAATTTTTTTTATAATAGGAATAGTTCTTTGCAATTCAATATCACTGTCAACATCACTTGCTCCCGGACGGGATGACTCTCCACCAATATCTATTATATCTGCACCGTTATTAGATAAATTTAAAAACTGATTATAAGCATCATCTTCGTTTATATACTTTCCGCCATCAGAAAACGAATCTGGTGTAATATTTAAAATGCCCATAATGTTAAAATCAGTTTTATTTTTTATTTCATAATCAAAATTAAAATAATCATTCAATTTATTATTAATTGCTTCATCGTTAAGTATTTTTAAATAATCACTTATAGTGTTATAATTATCAAAGAATAAATAATATTTGTTATTTATATACTTTAGATTATCATCTTCTTTTAATATTATTTCTTCATTCTTTATTTCAAATTCTAACACATAATTTCTTGATAATAAATAAACATAATTATTGAAGGCAATATTATTTAAAAATCTAATTTTAGAGTATGTGTTTTTAAGGTTATATAAAAAAGAATTAATCATATAAAATAATTTAAATAAATTAATTAAACTAATTATAATATAATAAGTTATAAATTCTTTTTAAATTTAATTTTACCACTAATTATAGTCATAATTACTTCAAAGTTATTATTCAAAACTACTAAATCTGCAATTTTACCAGATGCTAAGATACCTCTTCCAGCATTAATAACTTTACTTCCATTTAATGAAGCCATTCTAAAAGCATCTGTAATTTTTATTTCTGTTGTATCTAATAGATTTTTAACTGCTTTATTTAAAGTTAACGTGCTACCTGCTAAGGTACCATCTTCTAACGTAGCAATGTTATCTTTTAAATAAACTTTTTGGTCAGAAAAATGATACTCACCTTCGTGCATACCACCTGCTCTAATAGAGTCAGTTATTAATATAATATTTTTAGCTGTTTTTACTTTAAGTAATAATTCCATCATGGCTGGATGAACATGAAAAGTATCTGCAATAAGTTCTATTTTTAGCTCATCGCGTAAAAGTGCAGCAGTTATTATGCTTGGATGTCTGTGGTGCATAGGTTTCATAGCATTAAACATATGTGTTACGTGAGTAGCACCATTATCAATAGCTTTAACAATTTGTTCATAAGATGCTGTAGAGTGTCCAATAGAACAAATAACTCCTCTAAAAGAAGCTTCTCTTATAACTTCTAATGCACCGGGTAGCTCTGGAGCAATAGTCATAATCTTTAAATATCCTTTAGCAGCTTCATACATTTCCAAAAAGCTTTCTACAGATGGCTCCCACAAATAGTCCTCATTCATTGCTCCCTTGTATTCTGGATTTAAATAAGGTCCCTCCATATGTATCCCTTTTATGTTAGAATCAGGATGCATTTTAATATAGTTTGCTAATCTTTCAAAATCTTTTAATAACCTTTCTTTCGGTTTTGCATGCAAACTAGCCATCATAGTAGTAGAGCCTTGACTTAAAAAGTAATCACTAATTATCTGTATACTTTCATCATCTTCATCACTAAATCCTCTACCAGCACCGCCATGTACTAACAAATCTACAAATCCTGGTGCAATAATATTGCCACTTACATCAATTATTTCTGTATCTTCACTAAATGTTAGCTCGTTAACTTTACCAATTTCATATATCTTATCATCTTTAATTAATATTGCTCCATTATTAACAATTCTAAAAGGAGTAATAATTTTACCACCAATCAATGCTAATTTACTCATAATATCCTCATTAGTTTATCAAATTTTTCATTTCTTTAATTCTTGATACAATATCATTTGTACCAAATATTGATGAACCTGCTACAAAAATATCAACTCCTAAATCTTTTAATTCTTTTATATTGCTTAAGCTAACACCACCATCTATTTCAATAAGAAATTTATTACTAATGCTGTTTCTAATATTAACAAGCTCTGTAACTTTATTTTTTGTATAATCTATAAAACTTTGTCCACCAAATCCAGGGTTAACAGACATAACTAAAACAAAGTCTACAATATTTAATAAATCCTTTATAAATAATACAGGAGTAGCTGGATTAATAACAATACCCGCAAAAACATTTTTGCTTTTTATATAATTAATTAACCTATCACAATGGTTATTTCCCTCAAAATGAATAGATATATAGTTTGCACCACTTTCAACAAACTCATCTATAAAATTTTCAGGATTATTAATCATTAAATGAACATCTAAAGGCAATTCTGTAATAGAACGAACAGCTTTAACAACCATTGGTCCAAAAGTAATATTTGGTACAAACTTTCCATCCATTATATCACAATGTATTATATCAGCCCCACCTTGTTCTAAAAATTTAATTTGTTCATAAAGATGTAAAAAATCTGCTGATAAAATAGAAGGAGCAATAAACTTTTTATTATACATTATAAACCTACTAAAACTAAATCAACTGGACTTCCCTTTTTAACTTTTTTATCAGGAGCTGGATGTTGATCCATAACAGTATTAGGTAATAAATCTTCTGATGAAATTTTAGATATTCTACCAATAGATAAATTGCTTTCATCAAGCATTTTTTTAGCTTCATTAAATGATAAGCCAAACAGATTTGGAACTCTGGTAACCATATCTTGATTTTCTGGCATCTCTTCAGTGTCTACAATATTAGCTTCGGGCGGACCTGAACTAATAGTTATAACTAATTTTGTCCCTTTTGTAACTTCAGTATTAGGTGATAAACTTTGGCGAACTACTGTACCTCTTGGATTTAATGATTCAAGTGTATCAATCCTAGAAATTACCAATCCTAATTTATTACATAATAGTTGTGCATCAATACTTTTTTTACCCGTTAGTTCTGGTATTTTTATCAAATTTTCACCACCACTAACATAAATTGCTATTTTTCTGCCTTTCTTTACAATACTTTTAGGTTCAGGTATTTGATTTAAGATGTGATTTAGCGGTACAGAATCACTTTTATGAATACCAGCTATATAGTACCCTAATCCATGTTCACTAAGTATAATTTCTGCTTCTGTTTTTGTTTTATTTAATAAATTTGGTACTTCTACATCCTCTTCGTAAACATACCATGGCATTAAAACATTATCAAACACAAATAAAAAAATAATAAAGCCAATGAAAAATTTTGTAAATCTTCTAAAAAAAGAATGATTTTCCCAAAAATTTGTTATTTTAGATTTTAAATTTGACATAATTTATATACAAATTAATGTTTTTTTTTATATTTAAGTTGTAAATATAAAAAAACAATTTGTGATATAATAGTATTTAGTTATATTTTATTTTAAAGTAATCAATTTAGTAAGAAAGGAGAACTTATGTTTAAAAACCATCCAAAAGGACTACCAGTACTATTTTTTACAGAAATGTGGGAAAGATTTGGCTTTTATTTAATGTTGGGCATTTTTACTTTATACATGATTGACCCCATTAGCAAAGGTGGAATGGGATTTAGTGAACTATCTGCTACAGATATTTATGGAACATATATAGCTTTGGTATATTTAACACCGTTTTTGGGTGGTCTTTTAGCAGATAGAATTTTAGGCTACAGAAAAGCTATTACTTTAGGTGGTATTTTTATGGGATTAGGCTATATAGGGTTAGCTTTTTTCCAAAATTTTATTTTTTATATAAGTTTACTATTTATAATTGTTGGTAATGGATTCTTTAAACCAAATATTTCTACACTTGTTGGTAATCTTTATAACGATTTACAATATAAACCATTTAAAGATTCTGGATATAACATCTTTTACATGGGTATAAATATTGGTGCCTTTATTTGTAATTTTGTTGCAGCATATTTAAGAAATCACTACAGTTGGGGGTGGGCATTTTTTGCTGCTGGAGTTGGAATGTTTATAGGATTAATTTGGTTTTGGGCTGGGACAAAACACATAGCACATGCAGACGTAAAGAAACCATTAAATCCAGAAGATATGCCAATTAGTAAAATATTATTTACAATTTTTGTGCCCGCTGGTGTATTTGGATTTATTGGCTGGTTCATACCTCAACTTTTATTTGGTCATCCATTAATTGGTTCTCACTCTACAGATGCATTTTTATTTGCTTCTATTCCAGTTGTTTTCTTTTATGGTTCTTTATGGTATAGAGCAAGAACTAAGGCTGATAAAGACTCGATTGGCGCTCTACTTGCTGTTTTTAGCGTTGTAATAATTTTTTGGGCTATTTTCCATCAAAATGGGTCTGCATTAACTTTATGGGCTAAAAGCTACACAGATAGACAGATACCAAAATCTGTAGAAGGAGTTGCAGAAGTATTTAAATTAGTAGAAACTGTTAAACCAGATACTGTTAAAATTGTTAAAAAAGATGCACATGGTGCACCTATTTTAGATAAATATGGGAAAGAGATTATTGAAGTTAACGTAGAGCCTTATTTCCAAAATTTACCTAAAGAAAACTGGCCTGAAAAAGGTAAAAGCCTAAAATTAATTTCTACTGAAATTTTCCAATCTGTTAATCCATTTTTTGTTGTTATACTTACCCCAGTTGTAGTTGGATTTTTTGGAATGTTACGTAAAAAAGGTAAAGAGCCTTCTACTCCAGCTAAAATTGGCTTAGGTATGTTAATTACTGCTTTATCTACTACCGTTATGATGCTTGCAGTTATAACTTCTAATAATGGTGAAGTTAAAAGCAGTGCACTATATCTTATTGCCTCTTATGGAATTATAACTATTGGTGAGTTATGCTTAAGCCCTATGGGTTTAGCTTTGGTTTCTAAATTAAGTCCTGCTAGATTAACTTCTTTAATGATGGGTGGTTGGTTTTTATCCACTTCTATAGGTAATAAGTTATCTGGCGTTCTAAGTGGATTAATGGTTAGCTTTGATAATAAACTATATTTCTTTTTAATTAACTTTTTTGGAGCTCTATTAGGTGCTGTTTTAATATTTGTAATGTTAAAATGGTTAAAAAATGTATTAAACACATATGCTAAATAAAATAGGAAATCTTAATGGTAGATTCAATTTGTATTTTTGAAGGCATTAACTTTAAACGTTTGCTTCCTTTGGTTTATACCAGACCGGTATATGATTTACGATGTGGTATATTAACCTTAAGAGAAAAGATTCTGCTTAGCTATCCAAATGTACCCTATAGCTTACACTGTAGAGGATATTTAGCAGAAACAATGCGAGAAAGCAATCCAAATGTTCTTATTAATGAAATTATTGGAGACTCCTGTTTATTTATTAATGGACGCGTTTTAGCAGATTCCTCTTTTTATAGTAAAGTAAAACTAGATGGTGACGATATTTTGTATGTTAACTCTGACCAAATAGTTGCTGCAAGAGTAAGTGGTTCAAAGCTTGATATTCTTAAACATGCTATGAATGACCTTTTTACACTGTCTGATTTTTCTGATTTATTTAGAGAAGAAGTTGACGTTAAATTAATATCTTACCCATGGGATATTATTAACAACAATGGAAAAGCTATTACTGATGACTTTTTTAGATTGACAAGCAACGTTGAAAACAAATTGAATGGACAAATATACGAAGGAGCCTATTTAATTAATCCTGATAATATTTTTATAGGTAAAGGAGCTAAAATAAAACCAGGCGCAGTTTTAGACGCAGAAGAAGGACCAATTTACATTGATGAAGAAGCTGTAATTTATCCTAATTCCTATCTTTTAGGTCCTTGTTCAATAGGTAAAAAAACATTAGTTAAAGCTGGTGCAAAAATTTATGAAGATACAAGCATTGGAGAAGTATGCAAGGTTGGAGGAGAGATTGAAAGCTCTATAATACACTCTCATAGTAATAAACAGCATGGGGGCTTTTTAGGGCATTCTTATTTAGGAATGTGGGTTAATATTGGAGCAGACACAAATAACAGTGACTTAAAAAATAATTATGGCAGCGTTAAAGTTGTTATAAATGATGAACAAATTGATTCTGGTTCTCAATTTATGGGGCTGCTTATGGGTGACCATGCAAAAACTGCAATTAATACAATGTTTAATACGGGTACTGTTGTTGGTGTTGGTTGTAATGTTTTTGGTGGGGGTTTCCCTCCAAAATATCTCCCCTCTTTTACTTGGGGTGGACCAGAAGCAATTACTACTTATGCAATTGATAGATGTATTGAAGTTGCTAAGCGAGCAATGTCTAGAAGGAAAATACATTTAACAGAAGGTATGGAAAGACTTTTAAAGAAAATTTTTGACTTGACACGTGATGAACGTAAAAAACGAGGAATGCCAAATTAATTAATTTATTTTAAGAGGTTCTTATGCGTTTAATAATTCAACGTAATTACGATTTGGTTTCGCAATGGGCTGCTAGGTATATTGTAAAAAGAATTAATGATTTTGATCCAACTCCTAAAAATCCATTTAAATTAGGATTACCTACCGGTTCGAGTCCCTTAGGTGTTTATAAGGAGTTAGTAAATCTTTATCAAGAAGGTAAAGTTTCTTTCCAAAATGTTATAACTTTTAATATGGATGAATATGTTGGTCTACCTGAAGATCATCCACAAAGTTACCACTATTTTATGTGGTCTAATTTTTTTGATTATATTGATATCCCTAAAAAAAATGTAAATATTCTTAATGGCAATGCTAAAGATTTACACAAAGAGTGCGAAAACTATGAAAAAAAGATTAAAAAGCTTGGTGGAATAAATTTGTTTTTAGGTGGAATTGGTCCTGATGGTCATATAGCTTTTAATGAACCTGGCTCTTCTTTAGGCTCTTTAACAAGAGTTAAAACTTTAACTATGGATACTATTATTGCAAATTCAAGATTTTTTAATAATGATATAAATGCCGTTCCAAGAACTGCTTTAACAGTTGGCGTTAAAACTGTTTTAGATAGCGAAGAAGTAATGATTATTATTTCTGGACACTCTAAAGCTCGTGCGTTAGCTAAAGTTGTTGAAGAAGGTGTTAACCATATGTGGACTGTTAGCGCTTTGCAGCTTCATCCCAAAAGTATTATTGTTTGTGATGATGCATCTACTGTTGAACTTAAAGTTGGTACAGTAAATTACTTTAAAGATATCGAAGCTCCTAATTTAGACCCTCATAGTATTGTTATATAAATTTTTGGGGAGTATTTTTACTCCCCTCTTAAGCTATGTTTAATAACTTTTTATATTTAAAACGATTAACTAACGAAATCTCTATTGACCTTATAGGCAAAACTTTTTTTGAAGCTTATTCTCAAGAAAAAGACCATCTTTTAGTCAAAGTTTCCGGAGATATATATTATCCTGATAAGCATATTGTTTTTAGCACTTCTGCTAATTCCCCTATTTTTTATATAAAAAAAGAACATAAAAAAGCTAAAAAAAATGTGATTAATATTTTTCAAAAATTTTTGCCTGCTACTATTCTTAATATTCAAATTTGTCAATCTGATAGGATTATTAAATTTAATCTTTCTACAGGTATTTTATACTTTTTCTTTTCTGGGCCAAAAACAAATGTTTTGATTAAAAATGATGAACTTTTGGAAACATTTAAAAAAGCTGATAATGAGTTTATTTATGAAAAAATAAATTTAATTAGTACATGTACTTTTTATAACTTAAATCAATCAACTATTTTTTCTAATAGCAAAGAATTTTTTGAAACTAAGGATTTTCAATTTTTATATAACGTCTTTTTTAATGTTTATAATATTTCACCAAAAAAAGATAAAATTATAAATTTAATAGAAAAAGACGCAATTTTAGTAGGATTAAATTCTAACACAAATAAATTAATGTTTTTACCAAAATCTTTAGCTTTTACTAATTCATTTAGTTACGAAAAAACTTTTAGTAGCGTAAACGATGCTATTCTTTACTATTTTAGTTTATCAATAAAAGTAAAAAAAACTTTATTACTAAAACAAACTATTGAAAAATATATTAATTCTGAACTTGAAAAATTAAGTGATAAGCTAAATAAACTTAAATTAAGGATAGAGCAAGGAAATAAAGAGGAGCTTTACAGGTATTATGGAAACCTTATTTTAACAAACCTTTATGATATTAAAAAGATTGGCAATAAAACAATAGCCGTATTTTCTTATGAAAAAAATGATTACATTAATATTGAAATAAAACCCGAGTTAAACTTAATTAAAAATGCCGAATATTATTTTTCTAAAGCCGCAAGCGAAAAAATAAATTATAATAAATCTGTAGAATTATTCCAAAAAACAAACAAGCGATTTAATGAGATTATTGCATATAAAAATATGGATTTATCCAAAAAAAATATTGATGAATTAGAAAAAATTATCAAGGAACTTAAAATTGTTATGAATAATGAAAAAAGCCAAGCCGATAATGATAAATTTAATTTTAAGACTTACTTAATACAAGGTAAATACAAACTTTATGTTGGAAAAGATAGCAATAATAACGACATTTTAACAACAAAATTTGCCAAACAAAATGATTTTTGGTTTCATGTTAAAGGCACTTCAGGAAGCCATGCAGTTTTAAGAGTCGAAAATCTAAAAGAACCAATACCCAAAAGCGTTCTAAAATCAGCTGCAGCTATAACAGCTTTCCATAGCAAAGCAAAAACTGCTGGTACAGTTCCTGTTCTTTATACTTTAAAGAAATATGTTATAAAGCGAAAAGGTATGAACCCTGGTCAAGTATCTTTATTAAAAGAGGAAGTTCTTTTAGTAAAACCTGAAATTCCAAGTGATTGTGAATACATATCTGATGTAGATTAATATTGTAACTTTTTAATATTATTCTTATTTTTCTAAATAATATTTATTTTTTTATGAAAGTTAATTACAAAAAAATTGTATTTATTATTTTAATATCTTTTTCAATTGCTATATTATTTTATTTTATTAAAAATCAGTTTAATATTATTTCGCCTAATTATATTTCAATAAATAATAATAACAGCTTTTCTTTTAATAAAAATAATAACAAAGTAAATTTTATTAAACTATTAAATTCAGACGAAGCTAAAGATTTTTTTAATAAAGGTGATGCTTTATTTATTGATGCTCGCGACCCTTGGGATTACTCTGAAAAACATATTTATAATTCAATAAATTTACCAGAGTTTAATTTTAACCCAAATAACCCATTACTTAAATTTTTAGATAAAAATGGTATATATATTACTTATTGTAGTGCTAATGAATGCGACTTAAGTAAAAAACTTGCCACAAAACTAAAAAATTTAGGCTTTAAAAATGTTTATGTTTATACAGATGGCATTGAAAAATGGACTGAATTAAGACTCCCTATTTTTAAGAAATAATATGAAGATTATTAATAATAAGATTTTTTTGTTTTTTTTACGGTTTTTTATAGGCATAGTTTTTATTATTGCTGGTATTATAAAAATAATTAATCCAGTAGAGTTTTATGAATCTGTTATGAATTACAAAGTATTTGGAGAGTTTTTATCCCAATTTATTTCAATTTTTATTCCTTGGCTTGAACTAATAATTGGTATATTAATTATATTTAAAATTTATATAAAAGAAAATTTATTAATTTATTTAGCTCTTTTATTATCGTTTAATTTACTAATTATAACAGCTATTTTAAGAGGACTTAATATAAATTGTGGCTGTTTTGGAACAGAAAATAGCATGCAAGTTGGCTTTTACAAATTAGCAGAAAATTTTGGACTCTTTTTTATTGCTCTTTTTTTATTACTAATGTATAAAAATAATGATTAATATTGAATTTAATAAAATTAAAAAAATTTTGTTAATAAAATTACGAGGAATTGGTGACGTAGTTTTAACAACTATAGTTTTAGATAATATCAAAGCATTTTTACCTGAAGCCAAAATTGATTTTTTAACTGATTATCCTTCGGTACCAATTTTAGAACCTATTAAAACAATTGATAATATAATTCCTTTTGATAGAAAAAGTATAATAAAAAGATTAAAACTTTTTTTCGATATCAGAAAAAGAAACTATGATTTAGTAATAGATTTTTTTTCCAACCCAGTAAGTGCACAAATTACATATTTTAGCAACGCAACATATAGGGCTGGCTTTCCTTATAAAGGACGTACTTATGCTTATAATATTTATGGTCCTTTAGAAAGAGGTAAAATGCATTCTGCTGAATTAAATTTAGAACTAATAAAAGACCTTGGCATATCAATAACTAGTAAAAATTTATATGTTGGTGTTGATGAAAATGCAAAGGTTTTTGCTGATAATTACTTCAAAGAAAAATTTTCTTCTAAAGAATCAGTAATATGCTTAATTCCAGGAGGTGGCTGGCAATCCAAAAGATGTGACCCAATTAAATTTGCTGAAATTGGTGATGAATTAATAAATTTATACAATAATATAAAAATATTAATTTTATGGGGACCCGGTGATAGAGAGGAAGCTGAATTAATAAAGCGATATATGAAAAAAGAAGCTATTTTGGCTCCTTCTACTAATATAACTCAAATGGCAGCGATAATTAAAAAATGTATTTTAACTATTGCTAATGATAGTGGTCCCATGCATATATCTGCTGGTATTGGAACCCCCACCTTAGCTCTCCATGGTCCCACAGATCCAAAATTACAAGGACCTTATGGAAATATACATGGTTATATTAACAATGAAAATTTAGATTGTATTGGTTGCAATTTGTTAGTTTGCCCAAAACAACATCAATGTTTTTTAGATTTACCCGTTACAAAAATTTTAAAGAAAGTAGATTTATTATTAAATAAAACTAAGACTAATTTTGATGATTAAAAAAATTGAAAATTTTATAAAAAAATTTCTCTTAAAGCTTTTAGTTATTAAGCCTAATAGAAATAATAATATTGTAGAAATTAATGATTTTCGCAATAAAAAAGTTCTATTTATTAGATTAAACAGAATTGGAGATGCTTTAGTTACTACTCCACTTATTAGTTTATTAAAATCTAAATTAAACTTAACCACACATGTACTTGCTGATAAAAAAAACTTTTTTGTTTTTTCTAACCAAAGCTTTGTAGATAAAACAATAGTTTTTAATAAAGGCTTATCTGGGTACAAAAAGTTTAAAGAGTTACTTAATAAAGAAAAGTATGATGTGGTTGTGGATTTGCATGATGATACATCTACAACTGTTAGTATTCTTTTAAGCTTTGTTACTAATTCTTATGTTTTTGGACTAAAAAAAAATAATTTAGAATTATATACTAAAACAGTTGAAAAATTAGATAGCACCAAATTTCATGTTGTAGAAAGGATTGCCAAAATTGCTGAATTATTTAATGTAAACCATACTACTGATGAATTAAATATTAGATACGATTATACTAAAGATGATATTACACACGTTACTGAATTTTTAGAGCAAGCCTTTAATTCTAATAAACCTTTAATTGGTATAAACATTATTGCTGGGAATAAATCTCGTTTTTGGGGAATTAATAGATTTAGTAAACTTATTAATTTAATAAAGAATTTTGACGTAAACATAGTTATTATTACAACCCCTAACGAAATTAAAACCGCCCATGAAATATCTAAAGGGAAAATCCCTATTTATTATTCAAATAAATTTACAAGAATATCAGCTTTAGTATCAAAACTTAATTTCTTATTTACCCCAGATACTTCAATTGTTCATTTGGCATCTATTTATTCTGTTCCAGTATTTGGTTTATATGTAAAATATAATACTAATGATATAATTTGGTATGCTTATAAATCACCCCATGATGAAGTTGTTACTTTAGAAGAAAATTTTGAAAATTTAACTTTTGAACAAATAGAAAATCAGTTTAAACATTTTTTTGAGAAAATGATATATGGAAAATAATATTTATACTTGTAAGAATTTTAATGGTTATAAACCTTGTTTTTCAGACCATAATTGTTACACAAATGGTTGTAAATCCTATAACCCTATGGGAACCAAAATTTTAATAATCAATTTAGATGCAATGGGTGATGTGGTTATGACTACAGCACAATTACACGGAATAAAAAGAAAATACCCTGTTTCCACAATTTATTGGATTACACTTAAAATAGCTACCCCTATTTTGTATAATAATCCCTTTATTGATAAAGTATTTGCATATGATTTTGAATCAATATCCATATTGCAACAAATGAAATTTGATGTAGTTATGAATGTAGATAAATCATTACGCTCTGGTGCTTTATTAAATAGCATTAATGCCAAAGAAAAACTTGGTTTTGGCATTGATGAAAATGGTAAGATTATTCCTGTTAATCCCGAAGCTGAATATAATTATCTTTTAGGTATGGATGATCATTTAAAGTTTAAGATAAATCAAAAGACCGGACAAGAATATCTTGCTGAAACCTTTAAATTATATTATCAAAAAGATGAATATGTATTTAATTTTTCTGATGAGGAAAAAACATACATTGAAGAATATAAAAAAGAAATTGGTATTTTACCAGAAGATAAGATTATTGGATTTAACACAGGATGTTCTAATCTTTTCCCTAATAAAAAAATGACCGTTGAACAACACATATACCTAATCGAAAGATTTTTATCTTACAATAAATATAAAATTATGCTGCTAGGAGGTCCAGAAGATACAGAAAGGAATAATTTAATTGCTAGTAAGTTTGGAGATAAAGTAATAAACACCCCAACTACAAACGGCATTAGAAAAGGTGCTTGTTACGAAAGCATTCCGCAAGTAATAATTACAGGCGATTCTTTTGGTATGCACTTAGCTATTGCTTTAAAAAAGTGGGTAATTGCTTGGTTTGGATTAAGTTGCTGGACAGAAATAGAGCTTTATGGCAGAGGGATTAAATTATATCCAGAAAATTTAGCTTGTGCCCCATGCTGGAAAAAAGTCTGCCCATATAATTTAGAATGCATTGAACAAATAGATTTGAATAGAATTATTAACGAAACAATTAATTATTTCGAAAATAATTAATGAATAATATAAATTTATTAGAATATCAAAGTAAATTAAATCGTCCTTTAATTTTAGATGGAGCCCTAGGCTCTTTAATTCAGCAATCAACTCAAAAGGTAGATAAATATCTTTGGAGTTCGATTTATAATATTACTAACCCAGAACTAGTTAAATTTATACATAAACAATATTTAGAAGCTGGCGCAGAAATTATTACATCAAATACATTTAGAACTAATCCCTTAGCATATGAACTTTCCAATTATAACTTAAATTTAAGCGATTTTGTAAAAAATTCTGTAGATTTAGTAAAAAGCATAATAGATAAAGAAGGAGTTTTTATTGCTGGTTCAAATGCACCCGCAGAAGATTGCTATCAAAAAGAACGAACTGTTTCTTTAAAAAAACTAGAGTATAATCATAAAAAGCATATAGAACTACTTTTTGATAATGGGGTTGATTTTGTATTAAATGAAACTCAAAGCCACAATGATGAAATAAATATTATTGCTAAATTTTGTAATCAAAACAAAATACCTTTTATAATAAGCCTTTACACAGATGATGGCAAAACTATATTAAGTGGTGAAAGTTTAGAAAACATTATTACCGAAATTATAGAGTATAAACCTTTAGCAATAAGCATTAATTGTGTATCTGTTAATATTTTTGATAAAATTGATAAAACTATTTTTAATTTTTATAAAAATGGCTTTTATTTAAATATGGGTGATGATAAAAGAGAAGGAACATTTAATAATCTACTATCACCTATGGACTATAAATTATATGTAAAACAATTCTTAAATAATAACACCTTATTTGTAGGCGCTTGTTGTGGTTCTACCCCAGAACATATAAAAAACATTAAGGACTTAATAAATGAAATATATTGAAATTAACGCTTGCGCAAAAATTAACTTAGGCCTAAATATAGTTTCTAAGCGCGAGGATGGATACCATAATTTAGAAACCGTTTTTTATCCAATTAGAGATTTACACGATAAGATATATATAAAATTAAGTGATAAATTTTCGTTTTCTTGTGATAATAAAATTATAGAAAGTGAAGAAAATAATTTATTAGTTTCACCTGTTAAAAAATTAGAAAATATAGCAAAACAAAAATTTAACGTAGAAATTGAATGTAAAAAACAAATACCAATAGGTGCTGGCTTAGGAGGTGGAAGCTCGGATGCTGCTGCTGTTATTGTTTCATTAAACGATATGTTTAAACTAAACTTGACCACAGAACAAATGCAAAAAGTTGCTTTGGAAATAGGAAGCGATGTACCTTTCTTTATAAAAGCTAAACCAAGCTACGCTACTGGTAGAGGAGAAATTTTAGAATTACTTAACTTTTATCTTGATTATCCCATTTTATTAATAAATCCAGGTATACATATTTCTACAAAAGAAGCATTTGCTAATGTCATTCCTAAAACTTCAGATTTTTGTTTAAAGGATTTATTTAAATCCGATAATATAGATTTTGAAAAATGGCGCCAATTCTTAAAGAATGATTTTGAAACTTCTGTTTTTGCTAAATATCCTTTACTAGCTTATATCAAAAAATCACTTTATCAACATGGGGCATTATTTTCTGCAATGAGTGGAAGTGGTTCCACAATTTATGCAATTTTTAGTGACGTTAATTCTGCCTTAAAAGCAAAGGAAAATTTCCCAAAAGAATATTTTATATTTTTAAATTTGCCTTAGATAAAATTTTTTTAATTGGTTTTATTTCTCTAGATTTTTCGAATGGAATTGAAATAATAACACAGGTTCCTGTATTTTTTTCATCCCCAATTTCAGAAGGACTAACGATGTTAAAATTCCCGTTCATTTTATTTACAATTTCATTAACTAAAGATAATCCCATTCCAGTTCCTTCGTAACCCTTATTTTTTATATTTGTTGCTCGATAAAATTGATTTTTAACTTTTTCTAATTCATTTTGCGGAATACCTATACCATTATCACAAATTTTAATAATTGCATTGTCATCATCATTTTCTAACTTTAAAACAATTTTACCATTATTATTGGTGTATTTAATTGCGTTGTTAAGTAAATTTGATAATGCCAATTCTAATAATACTCTATCCCCTTTTAATGGTTTTTTGTTAATTCTGTCATCTACTAGCTTATAATCAATATTTTTATTTACTATTACTTCCGTAACCTTTTCAGAAACAGAATTAACTAATTCTTCAATATCAATTTCTTCAATAGTTGTAATTCTTAACAATTTTAATTTTGATATCCTCAAAATATTATTAATCATGTTTAAGGAATCTTCAGTTCTTTTTTTAACTCTAACTAACCTTTCTCTCACTTCATCAGAAACTGGTCCAACAAAATTGTTTAAAATCAACTCTACTAAAGATTGAGCAGCTACTATAGGAGATTTTAATTCATGAACTATTCCAATTATATAGTTCTGCTTTTCTGTCTCTAATTCTTCTAATTTTCTTATACTTTCATAAAGCTCTTGTTCCCTTAAATAAAGTTGTTTAGCAATTTTATTTGCTAAAAAAACACTTATTAACATCATTACAGAAAAGAAACAAAAGTTAACTAATATATAGCTCCAAGTATGCTCTGGCATAGTTGCGCTATATAAATTATGTATAGTATAATTAAAAATAATATTAAACTTTTGTAAAACAATAATAAAACCATAAGTAATAATTATAGTAAAACAAATAGAGTATATTAAGTAGCCTGGTAAAATTAGGCTACCAATAATCATATGAAAAATATAAAATAAAGATAAAGGAGAATTAATACCCCCAGTGTAATACACTAAAAATGTTAGCATTACAAGGTCTAAAATCATTTGCAAAAGCGAAATGTGCATTTTATTAAATTTAGCTTCACCATACCCAGCTTTATATCTTAAAAAATGAATTAGTAAATTGTACAAAAAAATAATTAATCCAATAATAATAATAGCTTTTTGTTGTGTACTATTAAGGTTTAATAATAATATATTTTGTGCAAAATACAACGCAACAAATAAACAAATAATAGCAAGATATCGAAGCTTAATTAATAAAGAATTTCTACGGGTAATTGCTTCCCAAAATTCTAAACTATTAACAGCCCAATCAGGCACTAATTTAATCATATGTATAAAAAATTAATTAAGGCGATGGTATAAACACCATCGCCTATTTTAGATATTATGCTATATATCTGCCACGTTTAGTATAATGTGTATGTAATAAATGATGAGAAATATGTCCACAAGGACCGTCTGTTAGAAATTCCTCGTACATTCTTAATACGTGTTCGTTTTCGTGAGATTTACGCAATTTAAGCTCAGCATCTTCCTTGTAGATGGCTTCAGCACGTTTCTTACGAATTTCTAAACTAGTAGGAATTGGTTGACCACCGCCACCCAAACAGCCACCAGGGCAAGCCATGAATTCTATAAAATGACATTCACTAAACTTGCCACCCGCTTTAATATCATCCATAACTTTTTTAGCATTTGCGGTACCATGAACAACTGCTACTTTTAATGTTACGCCTTTTAACCAGTCCCAATTTGGGACTAAATGTTTTAACAATTGTGGCACTTCACCCATTTTTTCTCCAAGTGGTAATTCCACGTATTTAATACCTTCAAAACCTCTAACAGGTATAACATCACAATTTTCAAATATATTTTCTACTTTAACACCCAAAACCAGTTCAACAACTGTTCTAATAGCAGCTTCCATAACACCACCAGTTGCGCCAAAAATTAAACCAGCACCACTTGCATCACCAAATGGATTATCGAAGTGTGATTTTGGCATTTCTGGTAAATGGATACCAGCTTCTTTAATCATTTTTGCCAATTCTCTCGATGTTAATCCATAATCAACATCTTGATAACCAGAGTCTCGCATTTCTGGTCTGTTACATTCAAATTTCTTTGCAGAGCATGGCATTACAGCAACAGAAACTATATTTTTAGGATCTATTCCTTTTTTCTGAGCATAATATGTTTTTAATAATGCCCCAAACATTTGTTGTGGTGATTTAGCACTACTTAAATTATCTATATACTCAGGATAAAAATGCTCAAGATATTTTACCCAACCAGGAGAGCAAGATGTAAATTGTGGTAATGCCACCTTTTCATCTTTTTCTACTATAGCTTTATATAGTCTTAGTAATAACTCTGTTCCTTCTTCCATAATAGTTAAATCAGCTGTAAAATTAGTATCAAATACAGCATCAAAACCAATTCTTCGTAAAGCAGTGTTTAATTCATAAGTCATGGAGTGACCTGGCTCTAATCCAAATTCTTCTCCAATAGCAGCACGTGGAGAAGGTGCTGTTTGTATAACAACATGTTTTGTTGGATCATCTATAGCATTCCAAATTTCATCCGATGGATCGTTTGCGTGCAAAGCACCAGTAGGACAACGATTAATACACTGACCACAATTAATGCAAATTACATCCGCTAAAGGCTTATCCATAAAGGTACCAATTCTGGTTTTATCACCTCTATTAATAGCTTCTAAAACGCCAACTTCTTGTAAATCGATGCATGTTCTTACACATCTTTTACACAAAACACACTTATCCATATCACGAATAACAGAATATGATGAACGGTCTATTTCAAATTTGGACTCTTTTATGTGTCCAAAATTATATCCATCAACGCCATATTCTTTGGCTAATGATTGTAATTCGCAATTATTGTTTCTAACACAACTATAGCACTCGCCATGATGTTCGCTTAACATTAAATCAATTATATGCCTTCTTGCTTTTCTAACTAATGGTGAAGAAGTTTTAATTTTAATAGGAGCAGTAATTGGATATGCACAAGATGCTTGTAAAGTTCTCATCCCTTCAACTTCTACAACACAAATTCTACATACACCAGCTATACATAAGTCGTCATGATGGCATAGTGTAGGAATGTGAATCCCATTCATTTTGCAAGCTTCTAAAATTGTAGTACCTAATGGTACAGAAACTTTCTTTTCGTTTATCTCTATTGATATTGTTCCACCAATAGTATTTAGGTCGGTAGGCTTTTCTACAACATGCGCTTTTTGACTTTCTGGTGCACGTAAAGTTTCTTTAGTTTCCATTTCTACCTCCATTACTATTGTTAAAAATTTCATCTTTAAAGTTTTCTAAAATAGAAATAAACGAATTAGGTGAAGATTGACCCAAACCACATTTAGAAGCAATCTGCATAGTTTTTCCTAATTCTTTTAATTTGTTTATATAAGAAAAGGTGTAATTATTTTTTTCTATCATTTCTACACCTTCTAATAATTTTACATTTCCTATTCTACAAGGTGTACACTGTCCGCAAGATTCTTCAACGAAAAATTCCATAAAGTTTTTCAATATCTTAATCATGCTCCTACTTTCATCAAAAATCATAATACTACCACCCGTAGCAACATCTTCGTAAGCAATTGTTCTATCAAATTGACTTTTTGGAATACATACACCGCTTGCTCCACCAATTTGAACAGCTTTTGTATTTTTTGCTTCAACAATATCTAATAATTCATTAATTTTTGTACCAAAAGGAAGCTCGTAAACACCTGGCTTATTACAATCACCACTTATAGAAAGTAATTTAGAACCAGTTGATTTATCTGTACCATGCTCTCTAAACCATTTTCCACCTTTTACGGTAATATGTGCTGCAGCACATAAAGTTTCTACGTTATTAACTGTTGTAGGTTTACCCATAAAACCAGTATTAACTGGAAAAGGCGGTCTGTTTCTAGCTTCACCTCTATGTCCTTCTAAGGACTCGATTAACGCTGTTTCTTCACCGCAAACATATGCACCAGAACCTAATCTAATTGTTATATCAAAATCAAAGCCAGTCTTACCTAAAATATTTTTGCCTAATAAGTTAAGTCCTCTCATTTCATCCAAAAACTTAAGTAAATCGTTATACATGTATTGGTATTCACCACGTAAATAAACTATTCCTTCATCGCTACCAATAACATATCCAGCTACAACCATTCCATCAAAAAGAAGTTCAGGATACTCTTGCAAAAGAACTCTGTCTTTAAATGTTCCTGGTTCGCCTTCATCTGCATTACAAATTACATATTTTTTATCACTTTTAGCCGCAGCCGTTAACATCCATTTTGTAGCCGTTGGAAACCCTGCTCCACCACGCCCTTTTAATTTTGATTCTTTTAATTCAAATAGAATATCTTCACGAGACATGGTCAATATTTTTTTAATAGCATCCCCTTGTTTATATTCTGAAAAAATCACTGGACCTTTGCGAGTTTTTTCTTTAATTTCCATAATTCACCTATTTAATATTATTTAAAATTTCTACAGCTTTTTCTGGTGTAAGTTTGGTAAACACCTTATCATTTACTAACATTGCTGGACCTTGGTCGCACATTCCCAAGCAATTTGCATATTCCAAAGTAAACTTTTTATCTTTTGATGTTTCACCAAACTTAATACCTAATTCTCTTTCAATAGCTTTTGCAACTGCGTCTTTACCATGCATATCGCATGTTATCGTTTGACACAATCTTACAATATTTCTTCCTTTAGGTGAACTATTTAAAAAAGCATAAAACGAAATTACACTATAAACTTCTACAGGGTGAATGTCTAATAATCTTGCAACTTCTTGTTGTACAAAATCTGAAATATAACTATGTTTTAATTGAATTTCTTGTAAAATCGGTAATAATGCACTGCGTTTATTGCCATATTTTTCTACAAGCTTTTCGATTTCTTCAGTTAACGAATTTTTTTCTAATACTAACATATTTTAGCTCCTAACTCTTGGATAAAAGGTTTTCAACTTTATTTACTAATTGCTCTGGAGATATTGGTTTTTCTACAAAATCATCTACAGGCACCATTTCCCCACTACCATATTGGAAACCTATTGCCTTTGAAACTGAAGTATACATTAGTATTGGAGTTTTAATTCCCTCTCTACGAAACTTTTGTGCTAAAAAGAAACCATCATCTGGTTCATCCATCATTACATCAAGGATAATAAGACTTGGGTTATTTTCCTTAACAATAGCATATCCATCATCTGGATTATTTGCAGTTACAACGCTATAGCCCTTGGATTTTAGAACCAAGCTTGTAGCTTCAATAATATCCATATCATCATCAATAATAGCTATTAATGCCATAATTACTCCTGTTTTCTTAGTTATTAATTGGAAGTTGTATTTTAAATGTTGTTCCCTTTCCAAATTCGCTTTCTACTTCTATTTTTCCATGATATGCATCTACAATTCTTTTTACTATTGTTAGTCCTAAACCTGTACCACTAACTCCTCTTGTATATTCGTTTTTTGCCCTAAAAAACTCTTGAAATAATTTTGCCTTCTCTTCTGGCTTCATGCCTATTCCTGTATCACTAATTTCTATTACTACGTAATTTGTAGAATGATATATCTTTACTGTTATCAATCCTTTGTCTTTATTATATTTTATAGAATTACTTAAAATATTTGTAAACAATCTTGTAATCTCGTTTTGATCACCATAAAAATATATGTGCTCTTTTTCATAATTCTTATTTACTACAACCGCTTTTTTAGCTAATTCTATTTCTAAAAACTGTATGGTTGAATTTATTAATTCTACTAGATCCAATTTCTCTATTTCTCTCTGCTTAGTCTTCATTTCCATTCTGCTAATATCTAACAAATCATTCACTAAGTCTAAAAGACTTTTAAGTCTTATTATTGAGCGAGAAATATATTCCCTTTGCTGTTCGTAAGAAACATTTAAAGTTTCATCCATTATTATCTTTAAAAATCCTTGAACAGCTGCTATTGGTGTTTTAAGTTCATGAGCAACCATAGAAACAAATTGTGATTTTATCATCTCAATTTTTTTGAATTCTGTAATATTTCGTAATACTACTACTATTCCAGAAATTTTATTATCTTTTTCATCAATTATTGGTGAACAATTTGCTTCTATTACAAGCTGATAATTTGGTTTAATTTCTACTTGAGTTGAATAAGACTTTGTATTAATAACTGAAGAATTAAGATATTTATTTATTAATTCACGTATCTCTTTAGGAATTACATCTAAAATATAACTACCTATTTTTAAATCAGAATTATCTAAATTCTTTAGAGCAGCATTATTGAAATATGCTAATTCTCCGTTAGTATTAATAACAAGAACACCTTCATTAATATTATTAATAATTGTTCTCAGTCTACTTTTTTCAAAATTAATCTCAAGTAAACTTTCCTCTCTTTCTTTTCTTAATTTTTCGGCTTCAAGCAAAAGTTTACGGTGCTTGTAACCAATATCTAAATGGTGTAAGATTTCTTCTGGTGTAAAAGGTTTTGGAATGTAATTATATGCACCTAATCTAGTGGATTCAATTGCAGTATCAATACTTGCAAAAGCTGTAGCAATAAAACAAACAGTATTAGGAAATTTTGATTTGATAGACTGTAAAACTTCTAGCCCATCAATATCTGGCATTTTTAAATCAATTACTGCTAAATCAAATTCTTCAGCAGTACCTTTTGCAATACCCTCAGTTCCATTTTCAGCGGTCTCTACTATAAAGCCCTCCGATTCAAGTAACCTTTTGGTACCTAATCGGAGTCCTTTTTCATCATCAACAATCAAAATTTTAGCCATATTTCAAACATTAATAAATAAGATTTTAATATCTTAAGATATTAATGTTTTAAATAAAAAAAAAGCTAAAAATTTAAAAATTTTCTAATTTTGAAATTAATTCTTCTACAACAACAGGTTTATTTAATAACCCATCACATTTAATCCATTCTTTTTCTTCATCTGTAGCAGAACTAAACTTAAACCCTGTTTCATAAGTAGCCGATGTTAGCATAAAAACAGGAATTTTTTTACCATGTTCAGTTCTTTTAATTCTATGACATAAAATAAAACCACTATCATGCTGTTCCATAATTAAATCTACTATGCATGCATCTGGCTTTTCATTTAAAAATACATTATATCCTTCTTCTCCGCTTTCGGCTGTAACAACAGTAAATCCTTTTGCTTCTAATAAAAGTTTGTTTTGCTCTAATAAATCAATATCGTCATCAACTAACAAAATTTTCTTAAATTTTTCGGTAATTTCCATTTTAGCTCCTACTTATTCTATGCTAATTAATTTACTTATTTTTATTGGTAATTTAATTGTAAATTCGGTACCTTCATTTATAACACTTTTAACCTTTATATCTCCCCTATGCATTTTTATAATACCATACGTAATAGCCAAACCTAAACCTGTTCCTTTTCCCATTTTTTTTGTTGTAAAAAATGGTGTAAAAAGCTTTTTAATATTTTCTTCTACAATTCCACAACCTGTATCTTTAATTTTAACATATACTTCGTTTGTGTTGCTTTCTACTGTTATAGTTAAGCTTTTATTTTGAACTTCTTCCATAGCTTCACAAGCATTATTAATTACGTTAATAAATACCTGTTTAAGTTGGTCATTATCTCCTTCTATTTCTAAATTATTAGTATTATCAATTAGTTCAAAATTAATATTTTGGTTTTCTGGTTTTAGTAAAATTGTTTTAACAACTTCATTAATTAAATCAATTAGGTGAAGATTTGTAACATTTAATTTACTTTGCCTTGCAAAATTTAATAAATTAGATACTATATTTTTACACCTTACTGCTTCTTCAATTATTAATTTTAGGTCTTCTACACCTTGTTGTTCCATTGTCTTTTTTTCTAAATCACGCTTTAACATAGAAGCATATAACATAATAGATCCTAAGGGATTATTTATTTCGTGTGCAACACCAGCAGCTAATTGACCAATAGATGCCAATTTTTCTGCTCCTGCTAAAGCATCTTGTGTTTCCTTTAATTCTGTATAGGCTTTTTCAAGTTTATCTATTAAATATGGCAAACACATTTCTGGTTCTGCTAAGTCTTTGGCTATAGCTATTGCATAATCTCTGCAAGTTTTATATCCACATGCACCGCAATTTAATTCATCAGATTTATTAAATTTATTTGTTTTGGCTAATATTTCTTTAATTTTTGCCTCGCTTGGCATTGGTCTACGTTGATTTTTATCGTAAAATCTTCTACTTAAATCAATATTTCTGCTATTATATATTTCGCTTTTCCAAACGTTTTTATCCAAAAAATTAATATGCCTTTCTACATATTCAATTACTTTTTCTCGCCTACTATAATAATTTAAATTGTTATCTATTGCAGGACCACTTATGCAACCTTCACAAAATAATATATCAACAAATTTAGATTTTATTCGCTCTTCAGCAATATCATTAATAACTTGTACAACTTTATCTTTTCCTTCAACAATTATTATTTCTTTTGCCAAAATATCTGCCGGGATATCAGCTGTTTTTAATAATCCACCTGGTAATGCATAGGACTTACCTAAATTTGCATAAGGTGGATCAAAATTAGAATTTTCTAAAATATCTAAATCGATATTATATTGATTAAACAATTCCGAGATTTCGTGAAAAGTTAGAACTGCATCAATAGCACCTTCTACACCCCAATCATCATATTCACTTTTTTTGGCAACACAAGGTCCAATAAAAACAACTGGCACATCGTATCCATAATTTTCTTTAATATATTTTCCCATTGCTATCATTGGGGATACAACTTCTGCTAACATCGGAATTAATTTAGTATAATATTTTTCAATAAAATTATAAACAGCAGGACATGATGAACTAATTATAGTTTTATCACCCTTAGATTCAAATATTTTATTGTACTCCCTACTTACTAAATCAGCTCCAAAGGCTGTTTCAGCTACTTTACTAAATCCTAATGCCTTTAAGCCTGTTATAAATTTAAAGTAATTATCCGGGAAAGCCGCCGCAAAAGAAGGTGCTACAATTGCAAAAGCTTTCCCGGTTGGTAAAAGTTCATTTACTACAAATTCGGAATCACTAAGTATCATCTTTGCATGTTGTGAACATACTTTAACACAATGTCCACAACTTATACATCGCTCCGTTACAACAACTGCTTGTCCACCAACTACTCTTATTGCACTAGCAGGGCATTCACGAATGCAGGAGTAACATCTGCGACAATTTTTTACTATGGTACTTACTATTCCACTTTGCATATTATTTTTGTATATTTAATATTTCCTTTCGATTAATATACTCTGTATGCAAAATTTCATGAGCCTTGTGACTATTTGGCTCCCCTAAAAATTCTTTATATAATTTTAGCACAGATTCATTTTCATGTGATAGTCTTGACTTTGCTTTAGCATCTATATCATATAAAACTTGCACACGTTTTTTAATTTTTTCTGGTTTTTGATGTATTGGTTGACCACCGCCGTTAATACATCCACCCGGGCAAGCCATAACCTCTATAAAATGGTACTTATTTGTTCCGTTTTTAATATTTTCCAAAACGCCTCTAACATTGCCTATACCATTTACAACAGCAATATTAATTTCAGTACCATTTATATTTAGTGTAGCTTCTTTTAGTCCTTCGTTTCCACGAATTTCTGCTAACTCTAAATTTTCTAAATTTTTACCAGTTAATTTAAAGTAAGCTGTTCTAACCGCTGCTTCCATAACACCGCCAGATGTTCCAAATATTGCTGCTGCTCCCGTTGCTTCTCCTAACGGATCGTCAAATTTATCTTCAGGTAAATCATTAAAATCTATACCTGCTATTTTGAATAATCTTACTAATTCACGTGTCGTTAAAACAGCGTCTACATCAGGAATATGCTCTTCTGATAATTCAGGTCTTGCTGATTCAAACTTTTTAACCGTGCAAGGCATTATCGATACAACAAACATATCTTCTGGTTTTACACCAAGCTTTCTAGCATAATATGTTTTTAATATAGCACCTTCCATTTCATGTGGAGATTTACAAGTTGAAACATGAGCCAATAACTCTGGTTCGTTCATTTCTATAAACTTAACCCAACCTGGGCAGCAACTTGTAAACATTGGTAGTGTACCATTTGTACTAACTCTTTTTATAAATTCTGTAGCTTCTTCCATAATCGTTAAATCTGCTGAAAAGTTAGTATCAAATACCCTCTTAAAACCTAATCTTCTTAATCCTGTTACTATTTGCCCTGTTACATTTGTACCTAAAGGTAAGTTAAATTCCTCGCCTATTGTTGCTCTTACTGCAGGAGCCACTTGCACAACACAAAACTTATTACGGTTATTAAGTGCATTTTGTACTTCCTTTAAATGGCTTTTTTCTCTTAGTGCTGCTGTTGGGCAAACTAAAATACACTGACCACATAAAATACAATCACTAATATTTAATCCTTTATTAAAAGGAGTTGTAACATTGCTTCTAAATCCTCTATTTGTAAAATCAATTGCACCAATTTTTTGAATTTCATTACATGTTCTTACACATCTACCACATAAAATGCACTTTGCAGGATCTCTTTCCATTGAAGCACTTGATATATCTATTGCATGGTCCTTCTTTTCTCCAGCATACCTATGCTCTCTTATTCCGTATTGTTCAGATAAATCTTGCAATTCGCAGTTTTTGTTCCTTACACAAATTAAACAATCTTGTGGATGGTTTTCTATTAATAATTCTACAATAGTTTTTCTAGCTCTTCTTACTCTAGGACTATTAGTTTGTACATTCATACCTTCACTAACAGGATAAGCACAGCTAGGAACTAATCCTCGCATTCCTTCTACTTCACAAACGCATATTCTGCAAGCTCCAGAAGGAAATAAATTTTTCATATGACATAAAGTTGGAATTTTTATCCCAACAGATTTTGCAGCATCAAGAATTGTCATTCCGTCTTCTGCTTTAACTTTTATATTATTTATGGTTAATTCTACCATTTTTTCTCCTAATTCAAAAATTTATAAATTACTAATTCACTTTTATTGCGTCAAATCTACAAGTTTCTACACACATTCCACATTTTATACAGTTTACTTCTACAATGTAATGTGGTTGTTTTTTGTCACCAATAATTGCACCAGATGGACATTTACGAGCACATAAGCCACATCCAGAGCAAGCACTATTATCTATTGAGTAAGTTAATAAATCCTTGCAAACATGTGCGCGGCATTTTCTATCAAATAAATGCTCTTCATATTCATCTTTAAAGTAACGTAGACCAGATAAAACTGGATTTGGAGCGCTTTGACCAAGTCCGCACAATGATGTATCCTTAATTACATCTGCTAATCTTTGTAAGTGAATTATACCTTTAAATCTTTGTAATTGTTGTAATTTATCTTCCTTAGGTGAGTATCGTTTTGGTATTCTTTCAATAATTTCTAACATTCGTTTTGTACCTTCTCTACAAGGAACACATTTACCACATGATTCGTTTTGGATAAATGTTAAAAAGAATTTTGCAACGTCTACCATACAGGTATCTTCATCCATAACAACAAATCCACCACTACCCATCATAGCACCAACATTCTTTAAGGATTCGTAATCTACTTCAGTATCCATTACAGAATCTGGCAAGCAACCACCACTAGGACCACCTATTTGAACGGCTTTGAATTTTTTACCATCTGGAATACCACCTGCTACATCAAATACAACTTTGCGTAAAGTTATACCCATAGGAACTTCTACTAAACCAGAATATTTAATTTTACCACTAATAGCAAAAACTTTAGTACCTTTACTACTTGCTGTACCAATTGATGAGAACCAATGAGCACCATTTGTAACAATAGCTGAAATATTAGCAAAGGTTTCCACATTATTAATAACAGTTGGTTTACCAAACAAACCAGAAACAGCTGGATATGGTGGACGCGGTCTTGGCATGCCTCGTTTTCCTTCAATGGATGCTAATAAAGCTGTTTCTTCACCACAAACAAATGCACCTGCACCTTTTTTAATTTTTATATCAAAATTAAATCCACTTCCTAAAATATTCTTACCTAACAAGCCATATTCTTTACATTTTGTTATTGTGTTTTGTAATCTTTCTATTGCTAATGGATACTCCGCACGACAATAAACATAACCAAAAGATGCACCTATAGCATATCCACCTATTATCATGCCTTCAATAACTCTAAAAGGATCACTTTCCAATAAAGAACGATCCATAAATGCGCCTGGGTCACCCTCATCAGCATTACATACAATATATTTAATTTCAGATTTTTGCTTTAAGGCAAATTCCCATTTTTTACCTGTCGGGAAACCTCCACCGCCTCTTCCTCTTAATCCGCTATCAATTATTTCTCTTACCACTTCCTCCGGTTTCATTTGTCTTAATGCTTGATCTAAAGCCTTAAAACCTCCAGAAGCTAAATATTCATCTATAGAATTTGGATCAATTATTCCACAATTCTTTAAAACTATTCTAAACTGATTTTTAAAGAAATTAACATCATTAAGTTTTTGGTATTTTTCACTTTGTGGATTAAGAGACCCTAAAAACTTCTTTTCGTAAACAGAGTTTTCAACAATACTTTGTTTAATTAAAGCAGGAACGTCCGCTGCTGTAACTTCTGCATAAGATAACCTTTCTCCATTAGGCAATTTTATATCCACAATAGGTTCTTTTGCACAATAACCAATACAGCCAGTTGATACAATATCTGCTTCGATATTTAATTTTTCTAATTCTGCTTTAATAGCATTATAAACTTTATCTGCTCCACTTGCAAGACCGCAAGTTCCCATACCGATAAAAATTACAGGCTTTTCGTGAACTTGATAAGTTAAACGTAAATTTAAGTTTTTAATTTCTTCTGCAATTTTTGGGTCATGATGGCATAAAGGACCTTCCGAGCAGCAAGCTACAAAATGTTCGCATGGTGTTTCGGGAGTATGTTTTGGATCTCCACAACATATATCTAAAAATGTTTTCATTACGCACCTACCTTTTCTTGTTCTTTAGAAGTTACTTTTGCATCCCTTTTATATTTTGATAATATTTTGGGAATTTCTTTTACGGAAACTCTACCGTAATATTCTTCGTTAATGTTAATCACTGGCGCTATACTACAAGCACCTATGCAAGCTACTGTTTCTAAAGTAAAAAGCTTGTCTCTTGTAGTTCCGCCGCTTTTAATTCCTAATTCGTTTTCCAAAGCAACTAATAAATTTTCAGATCCTTTTACATGGCAGGCTGTTCCTCTGCATACCCTTATAACATTCTTTCCTAATGGAGTTAATCTAAATTGATTGTAAAACGTAGCAACTCCATAAACACCACTTAAGGACATTCCCAAAAATTCTGCTATATCTTTTAATGCTGGTTCTGGTAAATATCCATATATTTGTTGTACGTCTTGTAATAATGGAATTAAACTGCTTTTATCTTTAGCAGTATAGTCTTTGAAGATATCTTTGTGCATATTCATTTCCTTAAACTGTTCTGTCTTTTATAATTCAAATAATATGCCAAAGAAATAGTAATAAATTACCGCAATATCTTATTTAATTTGAAAGAATTTTCCATAAACTGGAAAATTCTTTCCCACGATTAAGAATATTTTAATTTGGTTCTACTTCTATTGTTACTAAAGTTCCTTCCGAAGATGGTTTATATAAACGAAGATAAACTGAGGGTTTTTTGAGCGCACTATATTTTGTAAATTTTAAATAAATATCACTTTTTGTAAATTCTTTATTGATATATATATCATCTAAATTATCTTTTAATGATTTTTTTATACTTTGATATGTCTTTTCTGCTATTCCTTCATCTTTACCCTTATAAAAAGTAATTATGTACGCCTTCTTGTTTAAATCAATCACTGATGAAATGGACTGCGGAAATTTTATTGGTGATACATATCTGTTATCAGATTCTAATTTACATCTCGATAATAAAAATCCAAAATCAGACTCTGCATGTGCAATAATATATTTTAATAAGGTTTTTACATCATTTGTATTGGGTAATTCATAAGAATTTTTGTCTGAAAAACTGATCTTTAAGTCAAAAGAACCTGATTCTGAAGTATCACATATTACATATAAACTCCATTTACCCGTTTCGTTAGCAACTGTATCTAAAATTGCAACATTTTTACCTGTTTGTGGATAAGAAAAAATATTATTCCCCTTTGGTGAGCTAATTAATAAATATGGTACAAAATCATTTGATTTTACTTTTACAATAAAATGGTCAGAATTATTTATATCAAAATCGTATGCAGTGTACCTTCCAATTTCAGGATCTACAATGCTAGAAATATCTAATCTATCGGAAAGCGAAAAAGATTGAACCCTAAAGTCATTTGTGCTTTTTTCTTGTGCATTAATCCCAAAAGATAAAATTATAAGGCAAAATATTAATATTTTATTCATTTTCTTTCCTGCTAAAAATATCTTTTACAAATTGCCATAAAATAAATGATAACAATAATGAAACACCACTAATTATAAAAATTAATGATTTGTCCGGTGCTTTTTCTATAAAATGACCAATAACAAGACTTACTATAAGCTGAGGAATAACTACAGATAAATTAAAAATACCCATAAACAACCCCATCTTTTTATCAGAAACATTTTCTGTCATAATAGCAAAAGGTAGACTAACAATTGCTGCCCATCCAATTCCAGCGATTGCCATCATAATATATAGCATTATAACATTTTTTACAAAAAATGCTATTGTTAAATATGCAATACTCATAATTAACAATGTTAAATAGTGTGTTTTAACCCTACCAATTTTTTCAGTTAATGGCTCTAATACAAATGATGGAAGAATAAAACCAACAGTGTTTAATATTGCAAAAGAAATACTTATAACTTGTCCAATCTCTTTTGAATTATCTTCAGAATAATTAAATTTTTGTTTAATAAATGCAAAAATAAAAACAAACATTGTTTGCACACCAATCCAAGAAAAAGCATGAGCTAAATATATTTTCAATAATTGAGGAATATTAGTTTGTTTTTCGACTACTAAATTTAATTCCTCTTCATTTCTAACTCCTAAAACCCTTGGCTCTTGTATAAAAAATAATGGTGCAATTGAAAAAACTAAAACAATAAAAGCGCCAATATATATTAATGAATAATTACCAAAAACAACACCTATAAGATAAGCCATTACACCAAAAAATCCAGATACAGTTTGCATCCAAGTGTACCCTTTAGTTCTTGATGGCCCTTCTGGGGTAACATCAGCTATTAATGTTCGGGTTGGATTAAAACTAATATTTATAGCTAAATCCAACGTTAATGCAACAATTAAAGCCACCACTAAAATTGAACTAAGACCTAAAAAATCACTAATAACTTTTATATTGGGTAAAGCCAAAATCATTAAAGCAGCTAAAACTCCGCCAACAACTATAAAGGGTCTTCTTCTTCCACCAGCAAACCAAACATTATCACTTATTGCACCTACTATAACTTGACCAAATATTCCTGCAAGCGGTCCAGCTGCCCACACAATACCTATTTCATGTATATTTAATTGATATTTTGTATCAAGTATCCAGCTTAAAACTGCTATCTGAATAGATAACGCAAATCCCATAGCGGTTGCAGGTAAACTTAATATTGCATAAAATGTGTTTGTTAATCTTTTTTGCATTTCTAACATATATTGTTCCCTTTTAATTATTTGCATTTATTAATACAATTAATGTTTTTTTATCTTTGTTATTTATAATTACGTTTGAAGCATTTTTGTTACTATCAGCTAATTTAAGTACCCTTTCTAAAATATCGCTATTTGCATTCTTTTTTAATTCCTCACCAAACAAATTTTTATAAACTGTTGCAATCTCTATTTTGTTATCTAAATAAATTACTATTTTTGTTAATCTATCCTTAAAATAAATAACTTTCCATTTATAAACATTCATTCCTTTAAATTTGCCAAAATTAAAAAGATACAATAACGAGTCACTACCATCAACTTTATAATAAGAGTATAAATTTGCAGAATATTCTTTGTTAAGAACATTCTTTAAACTTTCTATGTTTGCATTCCAAGTAATTTTATCAAAACCATTAATATTAGTAACATTTTTTTCTACAAAATTATTGCAAAAAGTTAATAAAAAAATTAAAAAAATATATAAATTGAATTTGATAACGATATTTATATTAAATTTATTCATCTATCTAATATTTTATTAATATTTATTTCTTAAGTTACGAAATTTTTGTATAATAAAAAAAAACAATTATTTAATTATTATTTTGATTTATTAATAATAATTATTTAATTATGAGTTTAAAAAAAATTTTTTTTGATGGAAAATAAAGATAAGTATCAAGATATCGTAATAAATAAAAAAGCTAAGTTTGATTACGCAATAATTGACACCTATGAAGCTGGTATTGAATTATTGGGAACGGAAGTGAAATCACTTCGTGGTAAAAATGCAAATTTAACAGATAGCTACGCCCAAATTAAAAATGGAGAAGTTTGGTTAATTAATGCACATATTGGGGTTTATAAACAAGGAAATATTAATAATCATGACCCATTGAGAAAAAGAAGACTTTTACTGCATAAAAATGAAATTAGAAAATTATTAAAATACCAAAACGAAAAGGGTTATACCCTTGTTGCTTTAAAATTATACTTTAAAAATGGCAAAGTAAAAGTACAATTAGCTGTAGCTAAAGGTAAAAAAGAATATGACAAAAGAGAAACATTAGCTAAAAAACAAGCAATATTAGATATAAACAGAAATAAAAATAAGTATAGGGATTAATTTGAAAAGGAGAGAAATTATTCCAAATTTAAATGAACAAATGGACATAATAAGGAGAGGTACTTCAGAAATTATTCCTGAAGATGAGTTGGCAAAAAAAATTGAAAAATCAATAAAAACAAATACACCACTAAAAATTAAATTTGGTTGCGACCCAACTAGACCTGATTTACATTTGGGGCATTCTGTAGTTTTAAGAAAATTAGCTCAATTTCAAGAATTAGGTCATCACGCAATACTAATTATTGGTGATTTTACCGGTATGATTGGGGATCCAAGTGGGCGTAATGCAACTAGGCCACCTTTAACATTAGAGGAAACTAAAGCTAATGCTCAATCATATCTTGAACAAGCCGTTAAGATTTTAGATAAGGATGAAACTGAAGTAGTTTTTAATTCCTCTTGGCTTGGAACAATGAAATTTGATGATGTAATTAAATTAGCTTCAAAATATACTGTAGCTAGAATGTTAGAAAGAGATGATTTTACAAAAAGATTTAAGGCAGGAATACCTATTAGCGTCCATGAATTTCTTTATCCCTTAGCACAAGCAATGGATTCTGTTGTTATTAAAAGCGACGTAGAATTAGGTGGTACAGACCAAAAATTTAACTTACTTGTTGGTAGAGATTTACAACGCGAATATGGTCAAGAGCCACAAGTAATTATCACATTCCCGCTTTTAGTTGGTACAGATGGCGTTGAAAAGATGAGTAAGTCATATAATAATTATATTGGAATTACAGATACTCCAAAAGATATATATGGAAAAACTTTATCCATTCCTGATAATTTGATTTATACCTATTTTGAATTAACTACTGATATTAGCAATGAAGAATTAATAAACATTAAAAAATCTTTAGAAAACCCAGAGGTTAATCCTAGGGATTTAAAAAGACAACTTGCTAGAAAACTTGTTGAAATGTATCACTCTAAAGAAGATGCATTTAATGCAGAACGTGAGTTTGATGAAATATTCGTCAAAAAAGGTTTGCCAGATGAAATACCAGATTTTGTAGTACCAAAAGAACTAAATAAAATTGATATTCTAGAATTATTATTATTGACTAAAACTGCTCCTTCTAAAGGTGAAGCAAGACGACTTGTAATGCAAGGTGGAGTTTCTTTAAATGGTAATAAAATTACAGATGTAAAATCAATAATAGAAATAAATTCTGGTGATGTTCTTAAAGTTGGTAAAAGAAATTTTATTAAATTAATCTATAATTAACTAATTGGAGGTATTAAATTGTACGTACCAAAGAAAATATTTTTTACAAAAGGAGTTGGTATTCACAAGGAATATCTTGCTTCCTTTGAATCTGCACTACGAGATGCAAAAATTGAAAAGTACAATTTAGTTAGTGTGAGTAGCATTTACCCTGTAGGTTGTAAAAGAATAACAATCGAAAAAGGATTAGCAGAACTTACACCTGGTCAAATTGTTCATGCTGTTATTGCAAGAAATTCTACAAATGAACCTAATAGACTTGTTGCTGCATCATTAGGTGTTGCATTGCCAGCAGATAAAAATGCCTATGGATACTTAAGTGAACATCACCCATTTGGAGAAACTAACCAAGTTGCTGGAGATTATGCTGAAGATTTAGCAGCTACTATGCTTGCTACAACTTTAGGTATAGATTTTGACCCAAACGAAGCTTGGAATGAGAGAGAACAAGTATTTAAAATGTCCGGTAAAATTGTTAATACTTTTAACATAACTCAAACTGCTAAAGGACACAAAGACGGTCTTTGGACAACAGTTATTAGTGCTGCTATTTTAGTCCCTTAATTTTTTATATTAAAGGTAAATTCTTTTGTAGGAATTTACCTTTAATTAGTCCAAAAACATGTATAACAAAAACAATAAACAAACCTGCTAACATTGGTTCAGTAACTTGAAAAAGATTACCACCTATTTTAAAGAACTTAAATATAAAAAACATTGTAGAAACAATAAATCCTATTATCATTTCTAAAATAATATAAGTAGAATTTACTTTAAGTTTAATATAATAACTGCTTATAATAACAATAATTAACGATGGTATGCATATACTGCCTATATAAAACCACAATTCTATAACAGATTGAACATAATAAGCTAAAATCATTGATATCAATATAGAGATTACTAAACCAACTCTAGTTAAAAAAGTTATATTATAAAATTTTTCCTTAAATAATTTTGGAATAATATCATTACCAAAAGTTGTAGCACTTAAAAACAAAAAACTATTTAAGGTAGAAAGAACTGTAGCAAACATTGCTGCATAAAATACACCCTTATATCCACTTGGTAATACATTTTCTGCTAATAATGGAAAAGACATAACTGGATTTTCTAAATTTGGTAATATAACTTTGGCATATAAGCCACTTACATTGGTCAAAAAATCAAAAATAAACCAAAAAAGAACAGAAAGTAAAATACCATATTTTGCTACTCTTGCATTTTTAGCAGCATTACATCTTTGATGAAATCCCGGATCTGCAAAAGTCCACAATGCAATTAAAAACCAAACTAAAATATAGCTTATGCTTACAGTACTTAAAGGATTTAAGTGACTTTTAGGCAAGTTATTTATTAAAAACTGAAAGTTTCCACTATGATTATAGGAAAAGAACAGTAATATCCCAAATCCAATAAACATAATAAAAAACTGAAATGCATTAGTAAAAATATCAGCTTTAAATCCACCCTTAAAAAGATACGCAGATGAAATTAATGCTGAAATTAATAGTGCGGTAAATAAATCAAAATTGCCAATAATCATTATTATATTAGCCAACATTAAAAGATATGGAGCAGGACTAACTAAAATAAATACTAAAATAGATGCAATAATTGCAGGAGTTTTACCATATTCAGCGTCAACTTTTTCTGGGATTGTTGTTAAAGACGCTTTGCTAATTTTAGGAGCCAAAGTAAGTGCAAAAATGATAGCAAAAATATAATAAGGTAACCCTTGTGTTATCCAACTAAGTAAACCATATTGATAAGTAAACTCGCCTATTCCTAAAATTCCACCATACCAAGTTGCAACATTCACTAAAATAAACAAGAACAATCCTAAATTTCTACCAGAAAGTAAATAATCTATTTTATTATTTGTATATTTTGGGATAAATCCAATAATTAAAACTATTAATCCAAAAAGAATGATTACCAAAATATCTAAACTACTTAAGAAAACCATTTTTAACAGCCTTGTAAAAATCTCTAATTAAAATAAATTTATCTGAACAACCAATAAAAACATCTTTCTCTACAGCAACATTACTAGTACTTTCTCTAAATCCTAAAAATAACAGTTCATTATCTAAATTGTACATTAAGCCTTTGGTAGAAAAAAAACTAGCAGAAGAAACCCCATAAAATGAAATTGTTTCATTTAATTCTGCTATTAAACTTACTTCTTTATTACATACTGTTAACAAAGAATAATAATGCAATAAGAACAATTTAATTTTGTTAGAGTATTTCAATAGTATAGAAATATTACCAATAGTATGATCTAATCTATCCCCAGTAGCACCAAATATAACGGCTTCAGTATAATTATTTAAAATCATAAAATCTAAAACTTTTTCAATATCGGTATTATCTTGATTAGAATCTCTAATAATATTTACACTTGCAAATTTATAAAATTCTAAAACTTCAGGTTTTATTGAATCTAAATCCCCTATAATATATAGGGGATTTATTTTTAGTTTATAAAGGTTATTAGCACCACCGTCTGCACAAAAAATATCTTCAAAACCTAATTTTTTAAGTCTTAAAATTAAACGCTTTTTTGGAAGATAGCCATTAGCTATAATTATTGCTTTTTTTTTCAAAATCTTAATTCAACTCCTAAATAATAGTTTCTTTCTGCTGCAGGAAAAAATTCCTTACCATACGCAAATGGTACATATAGCTTATTAAATACATTATTTATTTGAAACTTAAAAGTAATATCTTTAATAAATCTTTCAAAACTTTTTGTATAATTAATTTTGGCATTAACTACCATAAATGGGTCGATTACATTATCAGAATAATCCTTGAAATTTGGATATAAATCAAGAAAATTCTTTAACTTATTATCATAATTATCAGAATATGATTTCCCTTGATATTTTGCTGAAATATTAAATAAAAAATTATCTAATTTATAATTAATTAAACAGTTAACAATTACATTTGGAAAGCCACCAATTCTATTGTTATTAAGTACAATTTCATAAGTATTACCAGTTACGCTATCGTAATAAAATTCTTTACCATTAATAATTTCATTTTTATTAATATTAAAATTAGAAATTATTTCAAAGCCAAAATCAGTTTTGTAAACAGCTGATAATTCAATTCCTGCGTGCACTGTTTTATCCATATTACCAGTAATCGGTTGTCCAAAACGGTCAAGTTGTCCATTAGCAACAATCTCATCTTTAAATAACATATAATACAAATTAAAATCGATATTTAGTTTTTCACTCTTATAATTAGAACCTAGTTCAATACCTGTCATGTTTTCTGGTTTTACTAAAGGTTTACTAAAATTATAAGTGCCATCTAAATTCTTCTCAAATTGTGGTTCTGCCCCGCCACTAGATTCTGCCGCATCATAATAGTTTTTTAGTCTTGGTTCTCTTGAAACATTTGATATACTTAAATAAGAGTTTATATTACTATTTATTTTATAAGATAAAGCTATTCTTGGATTTAAAAAGAAATTGTTAATTGTAAAATTATTGTTTAAATACCTTTCATTTTTTATCTTATAAGAATTATATGACGCTTGAAGCTCTGCAAATAGATTCATCACCTCACTAATTTTATAGTTTTCAGAAATAAACGCATTAATTATATCTTTTTGTCCTTCATAATAATAATATCTATAATTAGGACTTATTCCGGCTGGTAAATTCTCTCCATAAATTATGCTACCCCAATGTATGGAATTATGAAACCTTAGCTCTAAACCAGTTAAAAGTTCTCCATTATGGTGTTTAATTATAGCTCTTGGAATCCAACCAAATTGCTTATTTTCTACCATCGCCCTAATTAAAGAAACTCCCGGATTAGAATTTGGATAAAAACCATTATTATAAGTTAATCTATAATACGAAGTATCTGCCCACGAACCATCATAATCAAAATAGCCATTACCAATAATGCCAAATAAAGCAGAATTTAAGGATATATTTTCATTAATCTTATAGTCTGTTAATAATTCAAAATGCGGTTGAAAAAATTCTTCTCTTTCCTCTGGTCTTCGATAAGATTCATAAAAATACTCTTTATTATCAGCCTCCCAATAATTATGATTTACTTTTCTTTGTTTTTTATCTTTTGTAGCAAATTTAGGTAATCCGGTATATGCCAATCCATCATTAACCAAACCACCAAAAATATTTATTTGGTTTGTTAGATTTTCATCAAACCGTACAGCTGAAAAATAAAAAGATTTAAAATTAGTCCATGAATTATTTCGATAACCGGAACTTAAAATATTAGATAAACTAAAATAATAACTTGTATTGCCATTAATCAATCCACTTGATGCAGAAACAGAATATTTTCTAGTATTATAACTTCCATTACCCAACTCTAGTTTTAGAAAAGATTTGTCTGAAAAATTAGAGGTAATAATATTAATAGCACCACCAATACTTGGATAACCGGTAATACCAGACCCAGCCCCACGTTGAATTTGAATTAGTTCTGTGTTAGATAACAAATCTGGCATGTCTAACCAATAAACATTATGGTCCTCAGGCTCGTTCTGTGGTATTCCGTTTACAGTTACTGAAATACGCCTTTGGTCAAAACCCCTTATATTTAAATAATTATACCCAATACCACTTCCTCCTTCTGAATAAAAAGTTGCTGAAGGCATTAGACTAACAAATTCTGGAATATCTTGAAAAGTATAGTTTTGTTGAATCATATTTTTGTCTACAACATTAAATGTGAACGTTCGTTCTCTTTTAGTAAGGGTAATCCCTTCTATTAAAACAGTTTGACTATTTAGTAATTTTCTCTTTAAAAATACTTTTAAGTTATTATTTTCTAATTGTTTAACATCAATTTCTTCAACTTCAAATCCGATAAAAGAAATTAATAACTTACTATCTAAAGATAAATTTACTAATTCAAAATAACCATTTTTATCTGTAGACGTGCCAATATTGGTTCCTTTAACAATAACATTAGCTTCTGGCAAAGGAATATTATCGTTACTACTATAAACATACCCACTAATTTTTATACCTTCACCCCAAACAAAACCAGAAATAAAAAAAAGAATAAATAAGATTTTTTTCATAGAATAACTCCTATAAATTAAAAAGCCGTTTTAAAGGAAAACGGCATCTTATTTATTCTTGCCTCGTTTTCCTACGCCGGCATTACCCGGATCAGGTTCTAGGGTATGTTCTCAGCAAACTCCTTTTAGTTTAAGGAGAGAGCACCCCTAACGGCTTTAATGTTTAAAAATATGTTAATTTGGTATTATTATTTTTTGTCCTACTGATACTTTATCACTATTCAAATTATTAGCTGATTTAATATCATTCACACTAACAGAGTATTTTTTAGCTATTGTCCACAAACTATCTCCGTTTTTAACAATATGGGTTTTTGTAGATGATGATGTTTTTTTAGTTTTAGTATTACTATTATCTGATTTAGAATTTGTATTTGCTACTACTAATTCTTGACCAACTTTAATACTGTTATTATTTAGCTTATTCCAAGCTTTTAATTGGGCAATAGTTACATTGAATTTATCTGCTATTTCACCTATTGTATCACCCTTTTTAACAATATATGTTGAATTAGATTTACTACTTTTCTCTTCAGTTTGCTTAGTTTTATTACTGTTTTTTACACTATTAACTAAAACTAATGTTTCACCAGCAATAATTTTATTATCTTTTATATTATTTAACTGTTTTAATTCTTCAACAGAAATATTATTTTTTTGTGCAATTTCTTCTAAAGTATCACCTTTTTTAATAGTGTAAGTTGTGCTTGTACTTTTTTTACTATTATTATCACCTAAAGATGTATAGTTATCAGAATTTTTAATTACTAATACCTGACCAGCAGCTACTTTATTAGACTTTAAATTATTCCAACTTCTAATTTGAGCAATTGTTACATCAAATTTATCTGCAATTTTACTTAAAGTTTCCCCTTTTTTAACTTTATATTTAGTTGTATTCTTAGAAACTTTAACATTTTTATTAACCTCTTCGTCTCCACTATTTCCTAAGAATATCTTTAAACTATTACCTACTATAACTTTATCTTTTTTTAAGGAATTCCATTTTTTAATTTGAGATGCGTTTACGTTATATTTATTAGCAATAGAATAAATTGTTTCTCCACTTCTAACTTTGTGTCTAATCCAATTTCCATTTTGTACTAAATTTTCTGAAAAAGATGAAGCTTTCAAAGAATCTAATTTTGCAAAATGATCTTTTCTATCTTCAGGAACAAATATTTTTAATACTTGACCAATTCTAATATTTGTTGTGTATGATATGTTGTTCCAGTTTCTTAAATCTGCAACCCTAACTTGAAATAATTGAGCTATATCTGTTAAAGCATCTTCCTTTTTAACTGTATAAGTAACTAATGCCTTTCCGTCAGGAATTATTAATGAATCATTATCATTCATTTTAGAGTAAATTGCAAAATAGTCAGTACTATCAATATTATCTAACTTAATGGAGTATGGAGCATTGTTAATTGAGGAAGTAAAAATTTCATCTTCAGCGGGCATATTATCTGTATTAACCACCAAATCAAAATTAATGTAGTTATTTGTTGGTATTTTAATACTTACACCAGGATAAAGTTTAGTTTTTGTTGAAATATTATTTAATTTTGCAATTTTCGATTTACTAACATTATATTTATCTGCAATAATACTTAAAGTTTCCCCTTTTTTAACTTCATGTATTACATAATTTTGTTTTAATTCATTAGGAATATTTTTGAGATTAGTTGTAAATGCTTCATATGACTTGGCAGGTACTTTTAATAAATAACCGCCTGGTACGCCCGAAGGTGTACAACTTTGAATCAGTTCTGGATTTAGGTCTCTCAAACTTTCAACACTTAAACCTGCACATTTTGCTAAAACAGCTAAATCAATTGCTTCTGTTATAGGATGTACTTTGTATTCTACGGGATTTTCATACATTAAATTAGTAAAACCATACATTTCTGGTCTGCTTGCAATTAAAGTAACTGCAATATATTGTGGCACATAATTTCTTGTTTCTTTTGGTAAATATGGCATAATAGACCAAAAATCTGTTGCGCCAGCTTTATTAATAGCTCGCGTTACATTCCCTTCTCCACAATTATACGCAGCTAAAGCCAAATACCAATCACCTAAACTATAGTATAAATCTCTTAAATGTTGAGCTGCAGCTCTAGTAGATTTTTCTGGATCCATTCTTTCATCATAATAAAATGTAACATCTAAGCCATATCTTTCACCTGTTTCACGAATAAATTGCCATAATCCTACTGCTTTTGCCCAAGACCTAGCTGTTGGGTTTAACCCACTTTCTATCATACTTAAGTACAATATTTGTTGTGGTACTTTTTCCTCTTGGAATATTTTTGCCATCATTGGGAAATATTTACCACTTCTACTTAACCAACGTTCTATATACTTACGTCCTTTACCACTAAAATATTCAATATACTTTTCTACATAAGGATTTATTTGTAATTCAAATTCACCAACAATAATTGTATTGGATACTTTTGTATCTGTATCCAAAAACATATTATCAGCTAAATCAGGTAATTTTTTATTTAGCCAGTCTTCCAAGGCAGATATTGTTACATTCTCAGGTAACTCATCAAACAAATCTACAAAAGCTCTATAGTCATCAACTATAGCACTTTCTAATTCTGTATAAGCTTGATTATCTTCTATATCTGGGAAGTAACTTAACTTATTAATTATGGTAAGGGCGTTTTCAAAATTGCTGAAAGCATCTATATTGTTACCAACTTTCTTTGCTTTTAAAGCATCAACATAATACTGTCTAGCCTCTTCTAAGTATTCATTGATAATATTTGATGGTTCTAAATTTACCTCTGTAACCTCCTTTTTTTCAATGCTGTTTTCCTGTTGCGTTGTCTTAAATACACCGCAAGATGTTAAGATTAAAGACAGCGCAAGCACAAAAACTATTTTAATTTTTTGCATTTCTTCTCCATGTTTGACAAAAACAACACTCAAAATTATTGATATAAATCACAAATTGCAATTCATAAAAATTTCCAGATACCATTAAATTAAAAAATATTAAATTTTTTTTAATAAAATATTAACAAACGTTAACATTTAATTGATAAATCCTGAACATTTACTTATAATGGTATATTACAATGTTTCTTTTTAGGATTTTTATCAACTTTTGTTTTAAGTAATTGAAATGCATTAATTATTTTCAATCTGGTTTCATTAGGAATAATAACATCATCAATAAACCCATGCTCAGCTGCTACAAAAGGATTAGCGAATTTTTCAACATATTCATTAACTAAACTATTAGTTTTATCTATAGGATCTTCTGCCGCTGAAATTTCTTTCTTAAATATTATTTCTACGGCTCCTTTTGGACCCATAACAGCTATTTCTGCAGTAGGCCATGCAAAATTAAAATCACCTCTAATATGCTTAGAGTTCATAACGTCGTAAGCACCACCATATGCTTTTCTTATAATAACTGTAATTTTGGGTACCGTTGCTTCACAAAAAGCAAAAAGTAGTTTAGCACCATGTTTTATAATTCCATTCCACTCTTGTTCAGTTCCAGGTAAAAATCCGGGGACATCTTCTAAAACTAATAAAGGTATATTAAATGCATCACAAAACCTAACAAATCTTGCTCCTTTATTAGAAGCATTTATATCTAATACACCAGCTAAAACTGCTGGTTGATTGGCTACTATTCCTACAGATAAACCACCTATTCGTGCGAACCCAGTAATTATATTTTGTGCATAATTTTCATGAACTTCTAAAAACTCTTCATTATCTGCTAATAACCTAATTATTTCCTTCATATCATATGGTTTACCTGGATTATCAGGTAAAATATTATCAAGTTTTGGTACAAGTAAATTTTGATTAAAATCGAACTTTTTTTCTAAAGGTAAATCTTTCCAGTTTTGTGGCAAATAAGAAAGTAATTTTTTAATATTTTCAAAAACTTCTAACTCGCTATCAAAGGTAAAATGTGCAACTCCACTTTTGGTAGCATGTGTTTCCGCACCTCCCAAATCTTCAAAGCTTACATCTTCGTGAGTAACAGTTTTAACTACATTAGGTCCCGTTACAAACATATGTGAAGTGTGCTTAACCATAAAAATAAAATCTGTTATAGCCGGACTGTACACAGCACCGCCAGCACATGGACCTAAAATTGCTGATATTTGTGGTATTACTCCGCTTGCCAACGTATTGCGTAAAAATATATCCGCATATCCACCTAAGCTTAAAACTCCCTCTTGAATTCTTGCTCCACCAGAATCATTTAAACCTATAATTGGAATACCTATTTTTAGACAGGTATCCATAATTTTTGTAATTTTTTTTGCATGTGTTTCAGATAAAGATCCCCCAAATACTGTAAAATCTTGGCTAAATATTCCTACTGGTCTTCCATTAATTTTTGCAAAACCAGTTATAACGCCGTCGCCAGCAATTTGTGTATTACCAATATTAAAATCCTTTCCCCTATGCTTAACAAAAATATCTACTTCTTCAAAACTACCTTCATCTACTAATAATAAAATTCTTTCTCTAGCTGTTAATTTCCCTTTTGCATGTTGTTGCTTTATTTTATCTTCTCCGCCCCCATTTTGTGCTTCTAACTTTTTCCTTTTTAAATTTTCTATTTTATCTTTCATATTGCAAAGCCTTTTATTTCATTTATTTCTAGTTTGTTAATTACATTATTTTTAATTTCTTTAGTTTTCTCATCAACCATTCTTTCTTTTAAACTTAATTTATTAGAACTTATATTTTCTTCAAAAATTATTTCAAAAGGATTTCCTTTTGCTATTATTATTTTATCAGATAAAATTATTGCATCTGTTATATTTGATATTCCAAATAGAAAACTTATTCCTTTTTCTTGTCGTAATTTTAAAATTAATTCCATAACCTCAATTTTAGTAATATAATTAATTTCATTAAATATATCATCTATTATAAACAACTCTGCATTTAATAATATTCCTAATGCTAATAACACTCTAAAATAAAAACCTTTACTTTTTTTATTAAATTTATGTTTTTCGTATCCTTCTAATCCAACATATTTAATTACATCGTTTATAGCTATATTTGTACTATCAGAGTATATTTTTAATGCATCTTCAACGTTAACATTTTCTAAATAAACACTATAAGATGGAATAAAATATAGTCTTTTACCATTAAAGAAAATGTTATTACTATTGTTTTTAGCAATTATTTTTAACAAAGTAGATTTTCCACTTCCAAAAGGTGCACAAATAGAAACAATTTGTTCTTTTTGTACGCTAAATGAAAGATTATTAAAAATAACACCGTTATTTTCTTTTACTAAATCGTTTATACTATTAAAACTCTTTAACTCTATTATATTTTGGTTATTCATCTCATTAGCCTACATAAGTATTTTATTTTTTATAACTAAGTACATATAATCTCCAATAGTTATTAAAAAGTAAATTATAAACGAAATAGCAAATATCCCACTTAAATCTATGTTATTAAAAATATTATGTAAAATAGTACCTATACCACCGGTTATGTTTATAAATTCATAAATTAAAATAAACGTCCATAAATAAAAATGTGTCTTTCTTATTTCATTTAATAAAATATTTTTAACTAAAATTAAATTTACTTTTTTTAATGTTTTATCAGAAAGTTTATTAATTTCTATAAATTCTAAATAATTACCATTTTCATTTTTTAAGAAAGTTGTAGCTTTGTAAGATATGTGTGTGATAATTAAAAATAAACCAAAAACTAACTCAGCTAAAATTGAATTACCAAACCAAAAACCAAAAATTAGAATAATTAAAAAGAAAGGTATTTTTATAAATAGGCTAAAATTAAATATAAAATTAATATTAATATTAATATTAAAATATAATAAGACCAATAATAAACTTAGAGAAAAATAAATTATTGATGTAGTAATTGCCAAACCAGAAAATAAATTATAATGTCTAAATATTTCTAATCCTGCTTCATATACTAAACTAAGTTTAGGGAAATATTTATTATTAGGTATAATAAAATCGAACAATAAAAAATAGATTGCAAAAAATATTAACCAAGTAATTATTTGTTTAAGAAAAGAATTTAGTTTCAAAAATTAACTTCCTTAATAATTATTTCTAAAATATAATAATAAAATTACACAATAAAAACTAAATTTATACTTTTAAAAAAGGATTATTTGTCTTTTCATATCCTATTGTAGTTTTATCCCCATGTCCAGGATAAATTATTGTATCATCTGGCAGAGTAAACAATTTAGACTTTATCGAAGTAATTAATTTTTCATAATTACCACCCCATAAATCAGTACGCCCAATACTTTCATTAAATAAAACATCACCAGTAAAACATAAATTTTCTTTTTCTAAATATATACAATAACTATCTGGGCTATGGCCGGGTGTAGATAAAAATCTTATATCTGTTTCACAACATTTTATTACATTATTTTCATCATAAAAATAATCGGGCTTTGGTGGAATTTCATAACTAATTCCATATTTCATAGCTTCAGATTGCATAATATCATAAAAATGTAATTCATTTTTAGGATAATAATAGCCTGCATTATAATACTGTTTAATTCTTTTTACACCAAAAATATGGTCTAAATGCCCATGTGTAACTAAAATATATATTATTTTAATGTTTTTAATTTTAATAAATTCCTTTAATTCATTGTATTCTTCTTTCTCTAAACAACCAGGGTCAACAATAAAACCTTCATTTAATAAATCATCATAAACTAAATATGTATTTTCACCAAATGGATTAAAAACAAAAGTTTCAACTTTAATCATTATTAAAATTCCTTTTTATAATATCATTAGTTTTACTAATATAATTGTTATAATTATAAGTAATTTCCTCTAAACTATCCCCGCCAAATTTTTCTAAAAAGAATTTAGCAATGGTCCAAGCAAGCATAGATTCTGAAATAACAGCACACGCTGGAACAGCCACAAAATCACTTCTTTCTCTTCTAGATACAATTTCTGTAAAATTAGATAAATCTACAGATTTAATTGGACTCATTAAAGTAGCAATTGGTTTCATCATACCTTTAACAATTATAGGAAGACCTGTGCTTATACCGCCTTCAATACCACCCGCTCTATTTGTTAATCGTCCAAATCCGTCTTTAGTTAGCATAATCTCATCATGCGATTCAGAACCAAAGGATATTGCAGCATCAAAAGCATCACCAATCTCAACTCCTTTTACAGCATTTATAGACATAAATGCAGCGGCAATTTCTGCATCTAATCTTTTGTCATAATGCATATAAGTTCCTAATCCAAAAGGTACACCAGTTGCAATTGTATAAAATGTTCCACCTAATGTATCCCCTTTCTTTTTAGCTATTTTTATTTTTTCAATAATTTCTTTTTCCTGATTTTTATCTAAAACTCTAACTTCGCTTTTATCTGCCTTTTCAGATAGCTCTTTTGCATCCTTAAATTTATTAAATAAACTATTTTCAAATAATTTTTTTATAATATCTAGATCTGAAAAAACATTCCCAATACTTTCAACAAAACTACCAATTTTTATATTAAATTGCTCAAGAAAAAGCTTAGCAATTGCTCCAGCAGCAACTCTACTTGCTGTTTCGCGTGCACTAGAGCGCTCAATTGAATTTCGTATATCATCAAACCAATATTTTTGTGTACCCGTTAAATCTGCATGACCAGGTCTTGGAATTGTTATTTTTTCTAAATCTTTTGGTTTTTCAAACTGATTCATTTTTTCAGTCCAAGATTCCCAATCATAATTTTTTATGAACATTGCAATCGGTGAACCAATAGTTTTACCAAATCTAACTCCAGATAATAACTCTATTCTATCCGATTCAATCTTCATTCTTAATCCACGCCCATAACCAAATTGCCTCCGTTTTAAGTCATTATTTATATAATCAACATCAAAAGGTAGATTAGATGGGAACCCTTCTACTATAATTGTTAATCCTTTACCGTGAGATTCACCTGCGGTTAAAAATCTTATCATAATTTTGCATAATTATTATAAAGTAATAATATAAATTTACTATTGTTTTAAATTGATACCAAATAAAAAATGTTTTGTAAAATAAAAAAACCCCCTAACTTTTAAGGTTAGGAGGTTTATCTTTAAATTTATAAAAAATCATTTAGGAATTTCTAAGCCAACAATTCTATTATTTTCGTTATTAATAGCTATTGTTAATAACACAGATTTCCCTTTCTTTTTATTAATTGCTTCTTCAAATTCTTTAACATTTTTAACAGGTTTTCTGTCAACTTCTAAAATTAACGTACCTTTAAATATGTTTTGATTATATGCTTTACTAAATCTTTTTACATCAGTTATTAGAACACCGTACTCTGCACCAAACTTATCTAATTCACTATTGGTAGGATTTTTAATTGTTAAGCCAATATTATCAATACTCAATTCTTTGTAATCTTTCGTATTATCAGAATCGTTTCTGTTATCAGATTTTACAGTTTCAACCGGACTATTTTTATCCTGAGCTTTTAATGTAACATATCTTTCTATTTCTTTACCATCTCTATACAAAGTTAATTTTACCTGATCCCCTGCACGTTTTTTTGCAATATAAGCTTGTAATTCGTTTGGTTGATTAACTTCTAAATTATCTACCTTTAAAATAATATCCCCAATTTTTATATCTTCTTTAGAAGCAGCACCATCTTTTACTAAACCTTGTATCATTATACCTCTCGGTTTATCTAAACCCACAGCATCTGCAGTCGCAGCATCTACTTCTGATATATTTACACCTATATAACCTCTGCTAATTTTTCCGTTGGTTATCAAATCAGATGCAACAGCTTTTGCTATATTGATTGGTATTGCAAAGCCATATCCAATGTAACTACCTGTAACGCCATTAGTTGCGATTGCTGTATTAATACCTATTACTGCACCCGATAAATCTACTAATGCTCCACCACTGTTACCAGGATTAATCGCAGCATCTGTTTGTATAAAATTTTCTACGCCATAGCTTTCTTTAATTAAGTTTAAACTTCTACCTACTGCACTTATTATACCTGCTGTTACAGTTGAAGATAATGATAATGGGTTACCTATTGCCATTACCCACTGACCAACCTTTAATTTATCAGAATCTCCTAAATAAGCTGGACTCAATCCAGTAGCATCAATTTGAATTACAGCTAAATCTGTTAATGGGTCTGTGCCAATAACTTTTGCTGAAAATTTTCTTTTATCGTGCAACTGAACTTCTATATTTACTGCATTTTCTACAACATGATTGTTTGTTAAAATGTAACCATCATTAGAAATAATTACTCCACTACCGCCACCCATTTGTTCTCTTGGGGTATCTGGATTAAAAGGAAAGAAAAATCTAAAATGATCTGGTAAATCAGGTTCTTTACTTCTGCTAACAACTTCAATTTGAACAATAGATGGTGTAACTTTTTCTGCAACTTCCACAAATGCATTATTAAATGCCATTGCTTGAGGATCGATATTTTTAATTGGTGGTTCATCTAATCCAAGTTTTAAATTTCCATAACTTGGTTTTACATAGCCTAATCCGCTTACAATAATAGTTCCAAATAAAAATCCAATTATTATTAATACTGCACTTCCCCAAAATCCTTTTTTATTCATAAATTTTTCTCCTATTATTAATAAATCATTAAAGAAATTAATCCTTTAAATTCAGTAATATTTTGTTTTAGGTACCTAAGCAAATAAAAAATTATTAAATCTAAGTTTTTTGCAAAATTAGCTTTATTTTTGTTACTTAGACTTATAATAAAGTTAAAAAGTTCCTTAGATATTTCATATGGGGTTTCAGTATCCTTATAACACTCATTACAAATTATGCCTTTTTGGGAATCAAAAAAACCTTCATCATTCTTTATTATGCTTCCACATTCGCTGCATCTATTTTGCTCTATTTCATAGCCTATTTCTTTTATGAAAAAAAACAGAAATTTAATAAAAAGCACTTTTGGGCTTTCTGATGAGGATTCAATTAATTGTAATATTCGTTCTAATCCAGCAAATAATTTATTATTAACTTCGCCTTCATGAACTAATTCATTGTATAATTCTAAAATTGCAGATGCATATTTTAATTTCTCTAAATCTGATTTAATATTAGAATAAAAATTTAATAATTCTGCTTGAGTTAATAATTGAATTTCTCTACTAGATTTATTGTAATAAACTATCTCTATTAAATTAAATACATCTACAATGGCACCTATTTTAGAATTTTTATTTCTTCCACTTTTAATAATTACAGATATTTTACCATAATTTGGGGTGAATAACGTAGCTATTTTACTTGTATCACCAAAATCTACTTTTTTAAGACAAATTGCTTTGGTCTTGAGGATTTCAGACATGAAAATTATATGGGAAATTAAAAATACCACTATCAGTTATTATACCAGTAATTAATTCAGCTGGGATAATATCAAAAGCTGGGTTATAAACTGGATAACTGCTTTTTGTAAATTTAAAGTTATTTATTCTACTAATTTCAAATTTTGAACGTTCTTCTACAGGAATTTGCTGGCCATTTGGACAGTTATAGTCTATTGTAGAAACTGGTGCAGCAATATAAAATGGAATATTATGATATTTACAAATAACAGCCAAATTATATGAACCAATTTTATTAGCAGTATCACCATTAGCCGCTATTCTATCTGCCCCAACTATTACAACATCTATTTTATTTTGTTGCATTAAAAAAGCAGCAGCAGAGTCTACAATCAAGGTGAAAGGAATTTCATGATTTTTTAATTCAAAAGCAGTTAATCTACTACCTTGCATAAGCGGTCTAGTTTCATCTACATAAACAGATTTAATAAGATTGTTTTTATAAGCATGGATAATAACGTTTAAAGCGGTACCATGTCCAGCTGTAGCAAGTTTTCCCGTATTGCAATGTGTTAATACATTCGAAGGGGTTTGAAAAATTTTTAAACCATTTGCAGCAATTAAATCACATTTTTTTATATCATCTTCATGTATCTCTTTAGCAAGGTTTAATAATCTTTCGTAAATATTATCATTATTATTAAGACTAAAAAATAGATCTTTAACTTTGGTCAATACATTAAAAAGGTTTACAGCAGTAGGCCTTGTGTTAAAAATTCTGTTATAAACTTTGTAAAAATAGTCCTTATCTAAAGTATTATGATACTTAAAAGCCAAAGCCATAGCATAAGCAGCAGCTACACCAATTGCGGGTGCACCTCTTATTGATAATTTTTCTAAGCTTTGAGCAATAATCTCATAATCATCTGTAGCTATGTAATCTACAGATAGCGGTAAAGATGTTTGGTCAATAAAAATCAGTTTGTTATTTTCAAATTTAAGTGAAAAATATTTTTCTTCTTTCATTAAAATTCAACTAATTTTTTAAACTGGTTATATCTAAAATTAATTTCATCTAATTTTAATCTTTCAATTCCTTTGGTACTAAACTTTTGTACATTAAAAGATGCTAAAACACTACCATATATAACACCTTTTTTTAAGTTTTCAAAAGTCGTATCATCTGTTCCGGCAATATAACCTGCTAAGCCACCAGCAAATGTATCACCAGCACCCGTTGGATCTACTAAATCTGTTATTGGTAACGCAGGAGCAGAAAAAATTTGATTATCACCAAATAATAATGCACCATGCTCTCCCTTTTTAATAATCAAATTTTTGCAACCCATTTTCTTTATTATTTCTGCAGCTTTTATAGTGTTATGGGTTCCAGATATCATTTGTGCTTCGGAATCATTAATTATTAATAAATCTGCTTTAGCAATAACCATTTTAAGTTCTTCAAATCTAATGTTAATCCATAAATTCATTGTATCTACTACAATAAACTTTGGATTATTTAATTGAGAAATAACATTTAATTGTAAAACTGGATCGATATTACCCAACATTACAAATTCAGAGTCCCTTAAATTATCTGGAATGGTTGGATTAAAGTTTTCAAATACATTTAGTTCTGTAAATAAGGTATCTCGTTCATTAAAGTTTAAATGATATTTACCTCCCCACCTAAAAGTTTTGCCACCTTCAACTATTTGTAAGCCATCTAAATTTGCACCATGTTCTCGCAATAAATTAATATGATCTTCTACAAAATCATCCCCAACTACACCGATAACATGCACAGGTTTTGTAAAATAACTAGCGGCTATTGTGATGTAAGTTGTAGAGCCCCCCAATGCGTTTTCTACTTTATCAAATGGAGTTTCTACAGTATCTAAAGCTATTGAACCAACAACTAATAATCCTTTTTTATTTTCCATTTACCTTACCACATTATTTATATTTAATCTAATAATATAATGTTAATTATAAATATTTTAAACTAAATTTTAATTTTTATAAACTTTAAATTACTTTTTTCCTTTGTAAAATGCTCGTTAATTAAACGCATGGATTTTCTTTGGTCTTCCCATGATACCATTTCTAATGCTTCTTTAAGGCTAACCCATTTAAAGTCACTATGCTCTTGGGATAATTTTACTTCAATATTTTCCTCAACTTCTACTGCAAAAACTGGTATAATGCTAATATAATCGTTTTCATAAGAATAAAAACCACTTAAAGTTGGTACCACTAAAAGCTCTTTTACTTTTATTCCGGTTTCTTCAGTTACTTCTCGTAATGCAGTTTCATAAGCTTTTTCATTTTTATTTATTGACCCAGTAATTGGTTGCCAAATATTTGGGTATTTTTCATTTTCCGCTCTTTTTAATAATAAAAATTTAATCTCTTTATCACTCTTTAAAAAAATGTGTACTTCAACTAATGTTTCTTGGTATGTCATAATTAACTCCTTAAAAATAGGCTCTTGCTTCTGCTTTTAATGTATGTATTACTTTACTACTACCTAATTTCCTTAACGAGTAATTAACATTTGTTTGTAAATTACTACCAATCCTATAATCAAAAGTAATGTTAGATGTATAGTTTTTACCAAAACTATTCCCTTTTAATAGTTCAAAAGGAATATTATTTTGTGTTTCATTTGAAGAAAGTTCTCGCCTTTCTGCTTCAATTCTTAATCTTCCTTTACCAAAAAACGAAAATGTTAATCTTACTCCTTGAGAATTAATATCTACTATTGTTGGTTTTGATGGATATCTATCCTCATCTTGTCCTACTGAAATAATAAAGCCAACCTCTAAAAATTGATAAGGGCGATAAGAAAAATCTGTACTAACTGAACGTGAATTTATTAATCTGCTTCTATTTAAGTTTTTGGGTGCATTATAATTATCTACAGAAAAAATAAAATCCGTTTGGTTTATTATTTCTTTTACTAATCCAAATCTAAACCTAACATTATTTTCTCTAAAATATCCTTTTTCAACTCCACTACTATAATTATTCAAAGATTTTCGCTGAGTGTATCTATATCTTAAAGAAAACTCTGAACTATTTCTAAATAAAAATATATCTTGTTGTACTAAGTTTATTCCTCGTATTGTTAAACTATCATTTAAAAACTTACTAAAATTTAGCAAATATATTTGCTTAATATCTTTTTCTTTATTGTTTTCTTCAATCCTAACCAATGTTTCAGTTGATAAGTTTCTTAATATATCTTCAAAAAAAGATTGCCCTAAAGTTAGTCTATTAAAATCCATTCGCCATCTTGTATTTAACTTCAAATTTATTACTGGAAATAGCTCATCTGTTGGTACTGTTGTTTGAATAAAATCTCCATCATAAATTGTTTGCTCAAATTCATTTTCATCTGCTATGCCGTTATTATTTAAATCTCCTTTATATATATAATTTCCTTGCCCAACAGGAACTTTTATAAATACTTTTTCTAACTTAGATACTTTTTCAGTATAAGTTTCATAGTACAAATCTCCATTAATAAAATCGTTCCAAAAATTAAATTTAGATTGAGACCTAAAAATTACCGTTTCATTATTACTATAACCTTTTAATAAAAATATTTTTGAATATGTTAGTTTTCTGGTTGTTAATAATACATCTGTATTAAATTCTTTTATTCCCTTATAAATTAAATTATAACTGCTAGCTTTAGATGTTGTAAATTTTTCGAACTTACCTAAATAGGGGCTATAATCTTCTCGATAAGTATACTTAAAATTAAAATTAATTCCATGTAGTGAAAGAATATCAAAAGTAGGTCCTAACTCGTTAAATTTAAGACTACTAAAAGTTAATGAATCTTGTTTATTATAATATTCCTTTTTTTGTTCATAATTAAATTGAAATCCGGGTCTTACAAAATTGTATGTATAATTAACATTACCAAATTGTTTAACCCAATTACCAGATAGTTGTTTATTTTCAGTTTCTAAATAATCAAAATCATAATTTACAGTAAAATTATTACTTTTTTCTGATTTAATATTAAAGTTGTATTTTTTGGAAGAAAAATATTCCCCTTTTTTAAGCAATCCATATTTTCCTCTTAAAACAGTAAAATCATTAGGTAAGTAATTTAAAGATATTTCTCTTAAAACTTCATTACCTAATAAATTATTATTTGTGTTATAATTTCTATCAAACTCTACATCATTAATTCTATCCAAAGAAACATATCTACTTTCTACGTATCTATCTCTAAAATTAAGCCCTATTTTACCCAAATTAGTATTAAAAAAATCAACAATAACAGGATTTACATTAACAATAAAATTTCGTGCATACCCTAAATTATCATTATCATCAATATTAGAAAATAAGTTTTTATCAAAATCGCTACCACTTAATTCTAATTTAAGGTTTATATCTTTAGAAATATCGTATTCTATTAAAAAATTAGCTTGTTGCTTTTTTTGAGGTAAGGGTAAAAATTTTATTGGGGCAAACGCGCCTTTACCAATTCCAACAAACTTATAATTACCAATGCTAATTGAATTATAATCACCATTATTTTCTCCAACATAAGTAAACACTACATTATAAATTGCATTTTCGTTACCAGGTGAATAAATATAATACGTAAAACTTTTACCGTCAATTAATGTATCAACTTTTATATAAGTGCCTAATATTCTGCCCAAGGAGTCTGGCAAAGCTTCTGTTACACCACTTCTAACAGCTTTAAGTTGATTATCGCCAGCGTTAGTTAAAATTTGCTTATCATTATCAGATAACACCAAATCAATTGGGTTATCTTTATCATCACTTTCTTTAAAGTAATTAACAGATAATTTTATTTTCTTATTTAACAAATCAATTTTAGAACCCGAGCCTAAAAAACTTCTAGAATATTGCCTGTCTGAATATTCAAATTCTACAACAATTCTTGTTTGAGAAGTAATTAAACGTTTTGGTCTAAAAGTTATTGTAGCATTGGAGTATTCTATAATATAATCGTTATTTTCCCCTCTTTTTAATAGTTCACCATCTATATAAACCTTTTCACTTCCAGCAATTACAATCATGTTCCTTTCGTTATTAATCCCCATTAACCTATAAGGTCCTTGTACCCCATCTATACCATTAAATCTATTAGTAGTAAACCTACCACGACTTGTAGCATAGGCAAAATTAGCATTAAAATCTTCAAACATAACTTCTGCTTTTAAGCCTTGTAACTTACGGCTAAAAACTCCAAACTCTCCAACTCTTGAAATATAATCATAGTCCCCAAATGTACCTATTGCATTTTTATGTTTAAGCTCAATAAAAACTTTATCTAATTCCTCTAATTTTTCTGTATTACCTTCGGGTTGAATTGGTGTATTTTCATCAGTTAGGGCTGCAGTAAGTTCAATTTCATCAGAAAGCTTTCCACTTAATTGAAGCCTTAACCCACTATTAACTGTAAAATCCTTGTTAGTTCCTACAGTAAAACCACGTACAATGGTACCGCTTTTTTGTAAACCTTTACCAAAAATTGCATCTCCAGAAAATGCATTCGGATCTAATTTTATTACCCTTATTGTATCTTTTAATTCAACATCGTATTTGGTAATTAATGTTTTATTTCTATAAATTTTATTTAAACCAAATTTGTAAGCTTTATAATAAACAAACAATGTATCAAATAAGGAGTATTCTAAAGTATCTGCTAAACTTATAGATAAATCCTTTAAAGACAAAAAATATTCATTTTTCCTTAAATGCTTTCCTCGTAATATTAAGGAATCTGTAAAAGGTATTAAATTAGTTTCAGTTAAATAATATTTATTGGAAAAGTTAATCTTAAGAGTATCAACTTTTTGATAAAAATAATAATTTTGTTGTCCAATAATTAAGGATGATGTAATTATTAAAAATATTATTACTAAAGTTTTTTTCAACTAACTACAAAATTAATTAAATTAAAACTCTAATTTAATTAAAAAAACAATTAAGAAAATATAAAAAATTGGTATTAATAAGGTATATTTTTAGTTTAATTCATAATAGAAATACCTCTCCCTATAATGGAGAGGTAAAAAATTATTCATAACGTAAAGCTTCAATAGGATCCAAATTAGCGGCTTTATAGGCTGGGTAAGTTCCAAATATTACACCAATAAAAATACATAACCCTACACCCACTAATACTGAATCAATAGGAATTGTTGCAACAGCATTAAGAAATGAACCGGCAAGATTACCTACTGATACTCCTAAAATAATTCCAATTATACCACCTAATAACGATAGAACAATTGCTTCTATTAAAAATTGGACTAATATATTACTTTTTTTAGCTCCAATAGCTTTTCTAATGCCAATTTCTTTAGTCCTTTCCGTTACACTAACAAGCATTATATTCATAATGCCAATTCCAGCAGCCAAAAGTGCAATGCCCGCAATAACTATTGCACCTATTCTAACCCCAGAAGTTATATCATTAATTTGCTTTAGCACATTTTCATTAGTTCTAATATCAAAATCATTTTCTTTACCAGCAGGAACTTTGCGTATTGTACGCATATACCCCTCTGCTTTTTCAACTAAATCATAATAAGATTTTTCATCATGCGCACGGACAGTTATATTAATACTTCCACTATTTTTACCATAAAATGTAAAAAAAGTAGAAAGAGGAATTAAAGCAAAATTATCCTGACTTTGACCAAAAAACTCCCCTTTTCTATCTAGAACACCAACGACTAATAGTTTGTGTCCATCAACTTTAACATATTGCCCTACCGGGTGTATGGATTTAAACAATTTTGCAGCAACATCAGCCCCTAAAACAATAATTCTTTGAGCAGAATGATAATCATTATAATTAAAGTCCCTACCATCTTTAACTATCCAATCATTATTAGCAAAAGCCTCGGGTGTACATCCTCCTAAATTAACATTAGGGTTAGTTTCTTCTCCAAAATATTTAACAATTTTACCACCATTCCATAGTTCAGCACCAATATTAGAGGTTTCAGTCAATTTTTCCTTTAAGGCAAAAAACTCTTCAATAGTTATATCTTTACGATTTCTAATTTTTGCCCACTCACCTGGTCCACCAGTTCTAACAGCAGGCCATTTTTGAATTTGAAAAGTATTTTTGCTAAGTTCCGAAACGCCTTCTTCAATACTTTTTTGTAGCATCGCAATAACGGTGCTAATAGCTATTATTGAAAAAATACCTACAACAATTCCTAAAATTGTTAAAGAAGACCTTAATTTATTAGCTCGTAAAGAGCTTAAAGCCATTTTTAATATTTCTAATAATCTCATTATTCATACCTCAAAGCTTCTACAGGGTCTAACTTTGCAGCAGTATATGCAGGAGAAAATCCGGATATTATACCAGTTAACAGTGATATACTTAATGCTAACAAAAACGCATCTATTTCTAAACTTACTGGAAAATCATACTGCTCAATTATCTTTACACCAATTATTGCAACTAAAAGACCGATAAAACCACCAATTAAACAAATAATCACAGATTCTGTAATAAACTGAGTTAAAATTGTTCGTCTTTTAGCACCAATTGCTTTTCTAATTCCAATTTCTTTAGTTCGTTCTTTAACAGAAACAAACATTATATTCATAATTCCTATCGCACCAACAAATAATGAAAGTCCTGTTATCAAAAGCCCCGCAATTTCTATAACACCAACAGTGCTATTGATTGTATTAAGTAATCCTTCCTGTTGATTAATGGAAAAATCATCAGGTTCGTTATATTTTAATCCCCTAATCTGCCTCATTATTCCTATAGCTTCTTCTTTCACATCCTCCACAGATTGGCTATTCGGGGCTCTTACATTAATTGTTATACTTCTACTATCTGCACTTTGATAATATTTAAATATATTTTCTATAGGAATAAACACTTGATTATCTGGATTAAAACTACCCATTATGTAGCTACCTTGTTCTTCTAAAATACCAACAACTTTAAACTTTATTCCTTTTATTTCTATAATTTTGTCTAACCCATCATCTCTTGGGAAAAGCTTTTTATTTATCTCACTTCCTATTACACATACATTTCTAGACCCATTACTTTCAAGTTCATTAAAAAATCTACCATGCGTAAAAGATAAATTTGTTGTATTTATATAATCGTATGTAGTACCTTGAACAAAAATAAATTCTAATGATTCTAAGCCATATTTAACTGTTTGAGTTGTCCATACAGTGGGTGCACTGGCAACAGGTAGTTTGGCACGTTCTTTATATTTAAAGTAATCATCTAATTTAATATTCTTTCGGTTTCTAATTTTCCACCAAGGAACATCATTATTAAACCATTCCCATTTATCAATATATAAATTATCAGAACCTAAAGAACTAACACCTTTTTGAAAAGACTGATTAATCCCTTTAATTGCTGTAGACATTAACACAACGCTTGCTACACCAATAACTATTCCTAAAGTAGTTAAAACAGACCTTACTTTATTTGCTTTAATAGCACGTAAGGAAATCATTAATCCTTCTTTTAGTTCAAAAAAATAATTTTTCATAATAACCTTAATTAAATAATACTTTCTCTTTTAACTGGAATTACTCTTTTAGGAAAAGGTTCATCTCGCTCTATTAAACCATCTTTAATTCTAATAATTCTGGCAGCATGTTCAGCAATATATTCTTCGTGTGTTACTAAAATAATAGTATTACCAGCTTGGTGCAATTCATGAAAAAGATACATTATGTCTTCACCAGTTTTAGAGTCTAAGTTACCAGTGGGTTCATCAGCCAAAATAATAGAAGGATTTGTAACTAAAGCTCTTGCAATTGCAACTCTTTGCCTTTGACCACCTGAAAGTTCATTAGGTTTATGTAGCATTCTATCAGCAAGTCCTACTTGAGTTAGAGCTTCTATTGCTCGTTCTTTCCTTTCATTAGCTTTAACACCAGCATATATTAATGGTAATTCTACATTATGCAGTGCATTTGACCTTGGAAGCAAATTGAAAGTTTGAAATACAAAACCTATTTCTTTATTGCGAATTGTAGCTAACTCGTTATCATTCATGTCACTAACATTTAAACCATTGAAATTATACAACCCTTTTGTTGGAGTATCTAAACATCCTAATATATTCATTAAGGTTGTTTTACCAGAACCACTAGGCCCCATAATCGCTACATATTCGTTTTTATCTATTTTTAACGATACATCACGCAAAGCAAATACTTCTTCACTTCCAACTTGATATATTCTAGCTATATGTTCTATTGTTATTATGTTCATTTTCTATCCACTATTTTTTAGAAGTATTATCTTTCCCTTTTTTCTGTACCATAACTTTAACGTTATCTTCTAACTCTTTAGATATTGCTCTATAAGGTCCAGTTACTACCTCTTCATTTCCAGATAGACCTTCCTTTATTTCTATATATGTATCATCACTAATACCAGTTTTTACTTTTGTTAATTTTGCAACATTGTTGGAAATTACAAACACTACTTCATCTGGTTTATTTTGCTTTTTATTTTCATTAGCCTTATTTTCTCCTTCATCATTCGTATTTCCATTTGCATTAAATACTTTTCCAGCTGCTGTTCTTGCAGTTACACATTGAATAGGAACTGACCAAACATTATACTTTGTTTCTGTTTCTATTTCTGCATCGCAGGACATCCCAGGTCTAATATTTTCACCCTCTGTGTTTAATAAGATTTTTACTTCAAAATTTACTACTTGGTCTTGTGTTCCAACTCCTGTTGATTTTGCACTATTTCCTATTTGTGTAACTGTTCCAATAAACTCTCTATCACCAAATGCATCTATTTTAACTCGTGCCGTATCCCCGATACTAATTAAAACAACATCATTTTCATCAACATCAACAGTTGCTTCCATTAAATTAAGGTTTGCAACGGTCATTAAATTGGTTCCTTGACTAAAACTACTACCTAATACTCTTTCGCTTAATTCTACATTTAGTGCACTAACAGTTCCATCAATGGGAGAGTAAATTGTTGTTTTAGCTAATTGCTCAGTCTGTTCTTTCAAAGTTTCTTCTGCTTGCATAATAGCAGATTTTTGAGATTGAAATTGTCCTAAACTTTGATAATACATAGATTTTGCATTTTCTAATTCTGCGTCACTGGCTAATTTCTTTTCATATAACCCTTGTATTCTTTTATATTCTTTTTCAACTCTATCTAAATTAGCTTTTTGAATTTCCAAACCTGCTTTTGCTGCTTCTAAACTTGCTAATGCTCTATTTCTTTGAGCAATGTATATATCTGGTTTAATTTTTATTAATAATTGTCCTTTTTTAACTTTGTCACCTTCTTTAATAGGAAGTTCAACAATCTCTCCTGTTACTTCTGGTGTTAACACAACTTGGTAAACGGGATTAATTTTTCCGGTTGCAGAAACTTTTTGTGTAATAGTTCTTTTTTGTACTTTTTCTGTTTGAACCATTATTATTTGTTCTTTTTGACCACTAAAAACAATTATCAAAATAACAGCCAATAATAAAACTCCCAATCCACCAAATACTAAAAGTTTTTTTCGATTCTTTTTTGATTGTGCTTTTCCCATTATTGTTTTCTCCTAAATAAAATTTTATTCATATTTTTTATAATCTAATTTACCAATAGCATTTATTAATTTATCTTTTGCTTTAAAGAACATAAACTCTGCATCTACATATGCTCTTTTTGCATCAACATAATTTTTATCTGCCTGCATAACATCTAAAATAGTGCATCCACCTAATAAATATTTTTCGTTAAATAATTTTCTATTTTCTTCTGCAGATATTACATTTTTTGAACTTACATCAAGTTGTTTTCCAGCTGCTAATAAATCTTGATAACTTTGCTTAATTTCTATTTTAATTTTTCTTTCTAAAGCCAACAAATCTTCTTTGCTATTTTTAGCTTGTATTTCTGCCTGCTCTATTGCACTTTCTGTAGACCAGCCATTAAAAATAGGTAAATTTAATGATAATCCTACAGAGTAAATTTTTCTATCAAATAAATCATTTAAATTAACTGCATTTGTAGAAAATGAATAGTTACCAGAAAGGCTTGGGTATAATCCACTTTTAGCTATTGTTATATTATTAAACGCACTTTGTAAAGCATATTTTTGTCCTTTATAGTCAGCTCTTCCATTTAATGCTTCGTTAATCATTTCATTTAAATTATCAAATTCTAAAATTGTTGCTTTTGTATCAATATTACTTTCATCAAATGGAATTTCAAAATCATAATCCTGCAATACATCTAAAGAAAGAAAATTTAATAAATTAATTTTTGCAGTTTCATAATCGTTTGCTGCTTGAATTTGTAAAAGCTCTGCATTACCATATTGCACTTGTTGTGCGTATACATCTGCTATTGCAACTGCACCAAGTCTATTTCTTTCTTTAATTGTTTCTAATAATAATTTATTATACTTTAAGTTTTCTTCCCTAACTTCTAACATTTTTTTTGTGTTTAATACCGTATAATAATAGTCAGTTGTTTGATAAACGATATCTTGTTTTAATTTTTCTAAATTATAGCGCGCAGCCATATAATTATTTTTGCTTCTATCCAAATTTGCAAATGACGAAAGTCCATCAAAAATATTCCAACTACCACCAGCACTTACCCCGTAGCTTCTGCTATCAATTGAGGTTTCTGGTCTTCCAACGTAATCACCAAATTCGTTTAACTGAGTAGTTCCATTATCTTGAACTTTTTTCCAATTCCAACTTCCGCTAACTCCTAAATTAGGTAAAAAATTACCATAAGAACTTTTAATGCTGCTTTTATCGGCTTCTAAATTATTGGAAAATTTTACTACATTGCTATTTTTTTGTAAAGCAATTTTTATGGCATCATTCAAAGTTAATTTTGTTTGTGCAAAATTATAAGTATTAAGTAATAGCGTTAAAATTAAAACAAGTTTAAATTTCATTTTTTCTCCTAAATTGAAAAAATTTATTTTCTATTAATTATGACGTTACAAAAAGGAAAAGGTTTAAAAATATTTTAAATTAATTTAGAAATTATCTTTAATAGATAATAAATATTCGTAAGCAGCATCAAAATTGTTTGCAATTTTCCCCTCCAAAATTGCTTCTTCAATTGCATTTTTAATCATTCCCACTTTTGGTGAAGGCTTTAAATTACATGTATCCATAATTATTTTACCATCAACTGGGCATTTAAAGGCTCTTAATTTATCTTTTTCTTCTACTTCTTTTATTTTTTTTACAACAATTTCATAGTTCTCTAAAAATTTATCAACTTTTTCTGGATTATGACTTGTAATATCTGCTCTGCATAAAGTAATTAAATCATCTAAAGCATCGCCTGCCTGCACAATTAATCTTCTAATTGCAGAGTCTGTTACAGATTCATTAACTAAAGCCATTGGTCTAAGGTGTAATCTTACTAATTTTTCAACATAATCTATTTGATTAAAAGGAAATCTCATTTTTCTAAAAATCCCTTTAATCATCCTAGCCCCAATTTCTTCATGTCCATGGAAAGTCCAGCCAATGCCATCAATAAATTTTTTAGTAGCAGGTTTTGCAACATCGTGTAGCAATGCTGCAATTCGTAACCAAGTATTATTTGTTACTTTGGAAATATTATCTACAACTTTACAAGTGTGATAAAATACATCTTTATGGTGATAATCTTGTCTTTGCTCAACACCTCCTAAGTTATCAATTTCTGGAAATATAACTTTTAACACACCTGTTTTATATAAATAGATTAATCCTATTGAGGGTTTATCGGAATTTATAATCTTTAAAAACTCATCTGTTATTCTTTCTTGTGAAACTATTTTTAATCTTTCTGCCATTAAATTTGCTGCTTTTATTATACTTTCATCAATGGTAAAATTTAGCTGGCTTGCAAATCTAAAGGCTCGTAAAATTCTTAAAGGATCATCACTAAAGGTTTCTTCTGGATTTAATGGAGTTTTGATTATTTTATTTTCTATATCTGCTAATCCATTTAGTAAATCAATTAGCTCTCCAAAATTTTCCTCATTTAAAGAAACTGCCAATGTGTTTATTGTAAAGTCTCTTCTAAAAATATCATCAACAAATGTCCCCCTTTCCACAATTGGCTTTCTACTTGTAAAGTTATAAGATTCTTTTCTTGCACCAACAAATTCAAAATTTAGTCCTCGATATACAAAATGTGCTGTTCCAAAATTTTTAAAAATATCTATATGTTTAATACCCAATTTTTTAGCAGCAACTTCTGCAAATCTTGTCCCATCTCCAACTACCATTATATCAATATCATTTTTAGTATTTCTCTTCATTAAAATATCACGAACATAACCTCCAACAACAAATATTTTAACATCTTCTTCTTTTGCAATTTTTTTTAACTTATTATAAATATTGGTTTTAACAATTTTATTTATTTTCAAATGTAACTCGCAATAATTTTTTACTAACCATAAATAAACAAAAATAAATGCTTTAAATGTTCAATATTTCTCTTTTAATTTATTTAACTATCAAATTAAATTTTATATATTAAAGTAAAAATTTTTTATTTTTACCTTAAAATAAATGAAAATAATAAAGAAATTGAATTTTACGAAATATTTTTGTTAAATCATCAAAATTCCGAAGTCGGTACCCTAGTAATATCTGCACCTAATGCAGTTAATTTATCCTCAATCTTTTGATAACCTCTATCAAGATGATAAATTCTTAAAACTTCAGTAACACCTTCTGCAGCCAACCCGGCTAAAACTAAAGAAGCACTAGCTCTTAAATCTGTAGACATTACTTTAGCACCTTTTAGTTTTTTAACGCCTTTAACTACCGCAGAGTTTTTAATAACTTCAATGTTTGCGCCCAATCTATTTAATTCATCAACGTGTTTAAATCTATCAAAATAAATAGTATCTGTAATAGTAGAAGTACCGTTTGCAATAGTCATTAAAGCAGTCCACTGTGCCTGCATATCTGTTGGAAATCCGGGGAATATATTCGTTATAACATCTACACTCTTAAGGTCATTATTTCTAGCGTCTACAGAGATAATGTTATTATTAATTTTAACATCACAACCCGTATTAATTAGCTTTTCTGTAATACTTAAAATATTGGCAGGTTCATCATATTCTATTTCAACATTTCCTTTTGTAATAGCTCCAGCAATTAACAATGTACCTGCTTCAATTCTATCTCCAATGTTAGAAATTTCAGATGCATTTAATTCATCTACTCCTTCAATTTCTAAAACTTTTGTGCCAATTCCATTAATTTTAGCACCCATTTTTACAAGGTAATTGGCAAGCAAAGTAATTTCGGGCTCTGTAGCAGCATTGGTAATTAATGTTGTTCCTTTAGCCATAACAGCAGCCATTAAAGCATTACCAGTTGCACCTACAGAAGATATATCAAAATTGATTGTAGCACCGTGCAATTTATTAGCTTTAGCAATAATATATCCTTCTTCCAAATCTATGCTTGCACCAAGTTTTTTCATAGCTTCTAAATGCAAATTAATTGGTCTTGGACCCCATGCGCAACCACCTGGTAAAGAAACCTTTGCATATCCATATTTTGAAAGTAATGGACCTAATACATAAACAGAAGCACGCATTTTTTTTACTTGCTCGTATGGTGCAACTTGGTTATTGATACCACTTGTATCAATTTTTAATGTGTAATCCTTAAAAGTTACCTCAGCACCAAGATTCATTAATAATTTATTCATTGTAAATATATCATTTACCTCTGGAGTATTATGAAAAATATTAACTCCTCTATTTAATAACGAAGCAGGTATTAATGCTAAAGAAGAGTTTTTTGCACCACTAACTTTAACTCTACCAATTAATTTTTTACCGCCATTAATAACAAACTTATCCATATTTCCTTTAATTTAATTTTAACAATGTTCCATTTAAACCACAAACAAAAACGTTACCATTTTTGTTTTTTGTTAATCTAGAAAAATTAACAAAATTATTTATGTTAGAAAGCTTAAAACTTTTACCACCATTATTAGAAAAAACAAAGCTACCTTTATGTCCAACTGCTAATATGTTATCTTCATCTAAAAATATTACATCAGATAGCGATGTAGTTAATCCTGTTTTAGCTATCTTCCAACTATTTCCACCATCATCTGTAAGTAAAATTTCACCAGTACCGCCGCAAGCAATTCCTTTATCTTTAATAAAATCAACAGCTTTTAAATACTTTGTAGTATTAGATGTAATTTTCTCCCAATCTATACCACCATTGGTAGTTTTTAGTATTAATCCATTCCAACCGACAATAATACCATTTTCTTTGTCAATAAAATGAATATCAAATAAAATTTCATTAGTTGGCAAATTAATTTTTTGCCATTCATTTCCACCGTCCTTAGTTATAAATAAACTTCCTTTACTACCTAAAACAAAACCAGTGTTTTGATTTATAAAAAATATCTTAAATAAAGTGATATCACCATTTAATGCATAACTTGTATAACTTTGAAAATAATCAGAGCTAATCAGTATTTCTGGCTTATTACCAACCAAAAAACATTTACCATTTTTAAGAATAATAGCATCATTAAATGAATTTGTAGAATCAATTGTTTTACCAATCCAATTATTTCCTAAATCATAGCTAAAATAAATTTTTCCACTATCAGTGCCTAAAATTCCAGTATTCCCAGCAAATTTAACAAAATTTATGCCTGCTTTTGTATCTAATTCAATTTTTTTTATGTTATTTATATTAAAATTAGCATCTTGAGTAAAAAGAGCTTGAATATTATACTTTTCAAGTTCTTCTAATTTATCACTATTTATAAACTCATATAGCTGATTATAAATAAAATATGATAAAGCAATAATAAGTACAACGAAAGCTGTAAAACCCAATGTGGAATATAATCTAATCTTTTTAGGATCTGTTTTCTTTACAGGTCTAGGCTTATGATATTTTTGAATGTTTTTTTCTAAATTATCTAAAGCTTCTATAAATTCATAACAATCTTTAAATCTTTCATTAGGATTTTTTTTCATAGCTATTGATATTATTTTATCTATCTGCTCTGGTAATCCTATATTTAATTTAGAAGCTTTAGGTTCTTCTTTTTTTAAATGCCCCTCCATAACTTCATAATCAGATTCACTATCAAATGGTGGTTTCCCAACTAACATTTCAAATAATGTACACCCAACAGAATATATATCACTTTGAATTGTTAACTCTCCACCTTTAACTTGCTCTGGACTCATATAGTATAAAGTTCCAACCTTTGCACCTGTTTTTGTCATCCCTTTTTCGTTTATGGATTTAGATATGCCAAAATCCATAATTTTAACACTACCTTCTTTCGTTAAAATAATATTGGAAGGTTTTATATCTCTATGAATAAATCCTTTTGAATGGGCAAATCCTAATCCGGCTAAAACATTTTTTATAATATATATTGAATCTAATAGACTTAATCTTTTTTTCCTATAAATTATTTTTTCTAAGCTTTCACCATCAATATATTCCATTATTATACAAAAATTACCTTCAAATTCAATAAAGCCATAAACAGTGGTAATATTTTGATGTAGTAATTTTGCTTGATTTTTAGCCTCTTTTTTAAATCTTTCTATAAATCTATCATTATCTACATTTTGCGAGTTGAGCATTTTAATTGCAACATATCGATCTAAATTATTATCATAAGCTTTGTAAACAACACCCATGCCACCTTTCCCTAAAAGGGAAACTATTTTATAATTTTCGATATTTTTACCAATATAGTTTTCCATAAGATAACTAATTAATTTTTATAAACTTTAAATATAATAAATTATTATCTTTTTTAATTTATATTTTTATTTGAGAAAAAATATTTTAAATAAACACAAAAATAACTTGTTTAATTTAAATAATATTTTTAAATTTGTAATTCTTTTTTTGCGAGGATGGCGAAATTGGTAGACGCGCTAGACTTAGGATCTAGTATCGAAAGATGTGGGGGTTCGAGTCCCCCTCTTCGCACACTTTATTTAATCCCTTTTTAAACTATTACGAGGTAAAATTGGAAACCACATTAAATAAGATTAACGATTGCACTTATGAACTTTTAATTTCTGTGCCATACAGTGATTTAACACAAGATTTTGAAGAAGCATATAAAAAGGAAAGTAAAGAATTAACATATCCGGGTTTTCGTAAAGGAAAAGCTCCTATTTCTTTAATTAAAAAAGCTTACAAAAAAGAAATTGAAGAATACACTGCTAAAAATGTTGCAGATAAATTTATTGAAGATGCTATTAAAAATACAGGTTTTACCTTATTAAATAAAAGTATCTTAAAAGATCTTAAAGTTAATTTTGACCAAGATGTTAATTATACAGTTGAAGTAGAAATTATTCCAGAATTAGAACTTAAGGATTATAAAGGTTTAGAAATTGAGAAAGAGAATTTTATTTTAGAACCTACTTACTTTGAACTAATTCTAAAAGATATGAAAAAACCTTATGCAGAGCTTACTGTTGTTGATAAAGTTGAAGATAAAGATTGTATTGTAGTTTTTGATATTACCACAGATCCTAATGATAATCAAGAAATTAACGTAATTGCTGATAGATTATATGATGCATACTTCCCTAACGATAAAATTGAAAAAAATAATATAGATCTTACTTCCCATAAACTTAAAAAAGAATTTTCTGATCCTTTCGTTGGTAAATCTACTGGTGATACAGTAGAACTAATTGACACTCATGAACACAAACATGGCGACCATGTGCATAAACATGAAGTTAAAATTGAAGTAAAAATTAATAAGATTTACAAAGTTAATTATAAAGACCTAACAGAAGAACAGATTAAACAACTTTCTCAAAATAAATGTACAGATTTAGCTGGCTTAACTGAATTAATAGAAAAAGACTACAAACAATATTACCAAAACTTATCTGAAACTAATGCAGATAATAAATTGTTTAGAACTATAATTGATAATAATCCATTTGAAGTACCGCAAAGATTTTTATACGAAACTTTATATAAATTAGCTCAGGACGAAAGGAAAAAATTAACCCCAGAATTAAACAAAATGGTTAATGATAACTTGCTTTATGAATACGTTTATCCAAAAGCAGTTGAAAACGTTAAATGGTTTATAATTTCTAAAAATATTGAAAGAATAGAAAACTTAGGCTTTAGTGAAGAGGAATTCGAAAACTTTTTGAAAGAAAGACACGAAAAAACAGGTATTGATATTGAAAAATTAAGAGCTTATTATAAAGAATCAAAACGTCATGAGCAAGAAATAGATCAAAAAGTAATTAAGTTTGTTAAAGAAAATAATACATTCAAAACTGTAGACGTACCCTTAAAAGGAGAATAAATTTGAAACCTGAGATTTATAATCAGTTAGTACCTTATGTTATCGAGCAAACCGGCAGAGGTGAGCGTGGAATGGATATATTTTCTCGATTACTTCGAGAAAGAATTATCTTTTTAGGCTCTCCAATTGATGACCATGTTGCAAGTATAATAATTGCCCAATTAATTTTATTAGAAGCAGAAGACCCCGATAAGGATATTAGTTTATATATCAATTCACCGGGTGGTAGTGTTTCTGCTGGTTTAGCTATTTACGACACCATGAAGTTTATTAAATGCGATGTAGCTACAATTTGTGTTGGTCTTGCTGCAAGTATGGGTGCTGTGCTTCTTGCTGGTGGTGCACCTAAAAAAAGAACCGCATTACCCCATTCTAAAATAATGATTCATCAACCATGGATTGGTGGCTTGCAAGGTCAAACTACTGATATTGAAATACACGCTAAGGAAATGGTAAAAACTAGAAATACTCTTTACTCTATTTTAGCAGAGCATACTGGTAAAACTGTTGAACAAATTGCTAAAGATTGTGACAGGGATTATTATTTAACTTCTCAAGAAGCTAAAGAATATAATCTTATTGATAATATTTTAGAAAAACGTGTTATTCCTGTTGCTAAAAAGGATGAATAATTTTTTATTTTCTTTTAGTTTTATAAAAGAGATTCTTTGTAGAATCTCTTTTTTATTTTAAATTAAAATAAATCAATTTTAATCTATAGGTAGATATTATGAAAAAACTTGCTTTATTAATTTCTTTCAGCCTTTTTGTTGCCCTAAATGCACAACCTAAACTTCTAACAATGGAAGATGTTGTTTTTAATTCTTATTATTCTTTAGCCCCTAAAAATTTTGCACAATTAAATTTTATTAAAAATAGTGATTATTTTTACTATGTATTTAATAATAATTTAACCTTACAAAATCCTAAAGAAGAAACCAAAAATAATATACTTTCCCTTGATGAATTAAATAACTTGTTAAGTAATTTTAATATTAAACCATTAAGAAATTTTCCTAATGTTAATTTTTTAGACCCTAATAATTTTGTTGTTTTTATAGAAAATACTTTATTAAAGTATGATATACTTAACAAAAAATTAAGTAAATTATACACATTGCCAAATAATGCTGAAAATATAGAGTTTTCTGACGATTTTTCAACCGCTGCTTTTACAATTGAAAACAATATATTTTATTCTAAAAATGGCAATGTTATTCAATTAACATTTGAAAAAAATAAAGATATTATTTATGGTCACTCTGTTCACAGAAACGAGTTTGGAATTAATAAAGGTATTTTTATTGCACCAAATAATAACTTATTAGCATTTTATAGAATGGACCAAACAATGGTTACAGATTACCCAATTTTAGAATTGGATAGTTTACCAGCTAAAGTGCGTTTTGTTAAATATCCTATGGCTGGTGGTATTAGCCACCAAGTAACTATTGGAGTTTATAATTACCAAACAAAAAAAATTATTTATTTGAATACTGGATTACCAAAAGATAAATATTTAACAAGTGTTACATTTAGTCCCGATTCTAAATTTATATTTGTTGGATTACTTAATAGAGACCAAAACTATTTGGAATTATGCAAATTTGATGCAATTACTGGAGAAAAAATTAAAACTCTTTTTACAGAGTCTGATGATAAATTTGTAGAACCAGAACATCCACTCCATTTTTTGCCTAACTCTAATGATAAATTTATTTGGTTATCCAAAAGAGATGGGTGGAATCATCTATATTTATATGATATTAATGGAAATTTAATTAAACAGTTGACTAAAGGAGAATATGAAGTAACAGAAATTATTGGTTTTGATAAGGATGTTACAAATTTATATTATCTATCAACAGAACAATCCCCCCTTGAAAGACATGCGTATAAATTAAATATTAACTCCTTAACAAAGGAAAAATTAACCGAAGAAAAAGGTACAAATGAAATGTTTTATGGTGGTGGAGAATATTATATAATTAAATTGAATAGCATAAATACCCCTAATAAAATAACATTAAAAAATCTAAATTCTAAAACCAATACAGAAATGTTGAATGCAGAAAATCCATTAAAGGATTATGCGATATCCTATCCTAAAATTATAAAATTAAGTGATAAAGATAAATTTGACCTTTATGCACGTATAATTTTACCCACAGATTTCGATTCAACAAAAAAATACCCTGTTATATTTTACGTTTATGGCGGTCCCCATTCACAAGAAGTAACAGATAGATGGATTTATGGCAGATATGACATGTGGTTTCAATATATGGCAGAAAAAGGGTTCATAATTTTTTCAATTGACAACAGAGGGACAAGCTTTAGAGGTAACAAATTTGCTCAAGCTACTTTTAGGCAGCTTGGAACAACAGAGGTTGAAGATCAAATGAGAGGTGTAAGCTATTTAAAGACATTGCCGTATGTTGATACCACAAGATTTGGTGTTTATGGTTGGAGCTATGGTGGATTTATGACAACATCTCTTATGCTAAAAACTAATAATACATTTAAAGTTGGTGCTTGTGGCGGAGCTGTTATAGATTGGAAATATTACGAGATAATGTACACAGAACGCTATATGGATACACCCCAAACCAATCCGGATGGATACGAAAAAGCTAATTTACTAAACTATGTTCAAAACCTAAACGGGAAACTTCTTTTAGTGCATGGAACAAGCGATGATACGGTTGTTTGGCAACATACATTACTTTTTGCTAAAAAAGCTACTAACTTAAATAAACCTTTAGATTATTATCCATATGTTCATCATGCACATGGCGTTAGAGGAAAAGACGCATTACATTTATATAATAAAATTTCTAATTATTTTATTCAAAACTTATAATATTAATTTAAAATAAAAAAACCTCGTCATTAGACGAGGTTTTTTAGTATCTATTTTAACACTATTTCATCAGTATCATCTTTTTAGTAGAGCTAAATTCTTGACCATCTACACCCATTGCAGTAAGTTTATATAAATAAATACCAGAAGTTAATTCCTTGTTTCCAGTTGACTTAGCATTAAATTTAACTGAATGACTGCCAGCATACATAAATTGGTTAAGAATTGTATAAACCTCTTCTCCTAATAAATTATAAACTACTAATTTTACATTGGAATTTGAAGGTAATGTAAAGTTAATAGTTGTAGAAGGATTAAATGGGTTTGGATAGTTTTGACTTAATTCAAAATTTACAGGATTAACTATGTTATTATCATGTACCGAAACAATTGAATCTGCCAAAATTGCAAATCCTAATGTAGAAGCGTAATTAGTTGAACCCAATTCTGTTGCAACACCTGTTGTTTTATTAATTTTAACAAGCATTCCACGTAAAAACGTTTTAAGAATAAGTCCCATCAAATCGTTATTCTTATCAAAAGCTAATCCGGCTATTGTGTAATTTAGCGTAGTAGCACCAACCAAAGTAGATTTTCCAGATTTAGTACTTATCTTGTAAATTCTATCTTTGTTTGTTGAAGAATCCGAGCTAGCCCATAAATCATTTGTACCTGGCTCAAATGCAATAGCACTAACAGATAACTCAACTGGCGTTACTAACTCATAAGTCCAATTCGATTTATTTATTTTATAAAGATTTTTATCTTTAGAAATTCCATAAAGAGTGTTTGTATTATCAAATGCAATTGCCTTTAAATCAAGCCCTAAATCTTTATAAATTACAGCTTTACCATTTGTAGCATCAATTCTTGCTATTTTACTATTTGGGGTAGCTTCTACTAAAGTATATAACTCTCGTTTTGTTTTATCTATTGTTAACGAATAAAGTTTACCTATATTTGATTCCCCTATTAAAGTAGCCTGACCATTAGTTGGATTTATTGTAATTAACTTACAAACAGAAGAAGACCCTGAAGTTGAATAAAGTACATTAGCTGTTGCTGGTAAAATTTTATAACCAATTCCTTTTAGAATTATAGCTTTGTTTGGTTCATCAAAATCGTTACTAGAAACTACAATAGAATCTAAATAAGTTTTTTCTTGAGTGGAAGTAAAAACAACATTTAATTCAATTGATTGGAATGAATTTAACACAATAGGGAAAGTTAAATTATTAGTTATCTTAAAAACAGTATTTGAAGAAGTAATATTAGAGATTGAAAGTTGAGGTTGACCATAATTAAATATCTTAACTTTCAAAGTATCAGATGGTACACTGATTTCCTGATATCCAAAATCCAATTCATTTTTTGTAAAGCCAGCAGTAACATTAGGATATGGTTTAATTCTTACTCCACCTAACCAAACACCCCATGTGTTAGTAGCATCAACATATTCAGTTAACATATAAAAATTACTCATATCTGCCGGGTCAGTCCAAGCACCATTATAATCACCCCATCTATTACGCGTACCACTAAATGTTTTAACATAATTCCCTTTACCAGATTGTAATTCTATACTTTCACTCGGTACACCTGTAGAACCTGGAATAATTGTATAATAGGCACCCATGTACATATTTTCAGAGGATTTACTATAAGTTATAAGAACATCATCATCTTGACTAACTGCAACAGCCGGATAAGTATGATAATGATTAGCATCACCAACAACCATATCAACCAAAGCTGCATTTGTTTGAGTGCTAACTGCAAGATATCTAATACCAGAATATACACCAACTCTTGTTGAGTGCACTAAATGCAAAACACCATCCTTATAAACAGGTTCGTTTCTTAAATTTGCTCCACCACCATCTATTCTTGGTGTTCCTCCTCCTAGTTGTTCCGGATCTGGTGGTGTTGAATAAGTTACAACAGGTATAGCTTTACCTGTAAGAACAGGGTTTGTTAAAGGATTAGTTAAAGTATAAATACCAAAAGTATTTTTTGTTGTATAAGGTGAGTGGACTGCAAAATAGTAATTATCAGAAGTAGTTTGCATGCGCACTGGTCTAATACCAAAAGCGTTTGCACCACCTGTTGGATAAGTTACATTATATAAATCTATATATGTTATAGGACCAGGATTAGACGAAACTAATAATTGTTGTTTGGGAATGATTCTAATTTTACTGCCTTGGTAAGTACCAGTAAAAGAAAATTGATTTGAGGTAAAGTAAATAGCTTTATCATCAAATCCAACGCCTTGATAATCTCCCCAAGTGCTTGATGGTGTCATACCATTTAAATCTGAGCGTAAAACCCAGTTAAACCATATCCCGTTAGGGTCATCATCATCAGAAATTGAAAGTAAGTAAACCCCTTCCATGTTAGTATCATTTTGGTGTAACCAAACCATAATCCAACGGTTAGCAAAATGATCATATAATACTTTAGGGTCAAAAACACTTGCTTGGGGATATACATTTTTATACCAAGTATTACCATTAATTGTTTTAGGATTCTTTCCAGCTTTATCTGTAATTCTAAAATCAACGTTTACAGTTTGTATAATATGATTAGGCCCAACAGCTAAATATGGATCTGGAGGGATTGAATTACCTTGTGGTATTCCTTTTGTGCTTGTAAAAACAATAACATTATCTGGGGTTAATGTTTTAATGTTTGACTGTGGATTTAGGAATAAATTTGAACCTTCTGGTGCCGATGCAACAAACTCAGTATTAGGATTTTCAACGTCAGCAACATTTTGGTTTGCAAACATCCTAAATCTAAAAGGACGGTCGTTTGTATAAGCTAAAAAGTTATTTGTATTTAATGTTACTCCAGCATTTGTTGTACCTGTTGCTGGGCCTTGATATGTAACTTGTGCTATAACAAACGACGCAAAAAGAATAAATAAAAATATTAGCTTTTTAAACATTGTAACCTCTAAAATAAACTAAATTTAATAGAATTTTAAATTAATTAATTATTCTTTAAAATAAAAGACAATTATTAAAATAAAAGTTCAATAAACTTATAATTTACAATAAAAATATTAACAATTAAAAAATATTTTATTATATTATCATATTAAATTATTTTTTATTAAATTGTAACATTATAAAATAAAATAACTTGCATAATATGTTATACAACTTACAGTTAGAATTTTTAGAAAAAAATAACTCTCTTCTACAATTAGCTAACAAGGGCGTAGATGATTTTGCAGATTATCTTTGCAATTTCTTAGTTAAAGAATACGAGTTTTTATCTGTAGCTCTTTTTAAAACTATTGGTAACAATAAATATCTTGTATTAGGTAAAAGCCATAATGCTAGAAAACTTTACATAAGAGGTACAGAATTTGGTTGTAAACATTGTAAATATGGTAATTTAGGTTTAGATTTTGCAATTGGAACTGATTCCGATTGTGAAATTTCTGTTAGCGAATTTGTAACATATGAGATATGTGTTCACTTTAAAATTAGTCCTTCCGAAAGTGGAATGTTAAAAATTGCTAATCGTTCTCCATTTAGTTCTTCTGATACTGAACAACTTAAAAAAATTAGTGATTATGTTGCCGCATTATTAAATTATTGGCTTATTTCTACAGGTGGTATAATTGTATCAGATAAAACATCATTTGCCACTTACGTTAGTGATACAATTAATGAATTAAGATCTCCTGCAAATTCTATTATTGGGTTTACCTCTATTTTAACCGAAGAAAATCTTACTAGTACTCAATCAGAATACGTAAATACGATTAAAAAAAATGCACAAAGCTTGTTACTAACTATTAACGAGCTTAACGAACTAGCTAAAATAGAAGCCGGTAAAGTATCTTTTGAAAAAAAGAGTGTTAATCTTAAATCTATACTTAAAGAAATTGTGGATGTATTTAAAACAAAAACACTTGATAAAAATATATTTTTTAATGTTAATTTTGAACAATCTGTACCTACAAATATTGAAACAGATGAACAAAAATTAAAATATATTCTTAATACATTAATTTTCTATAGTATTAATTCCACTAATTGCAGCAACATTTCTATTATTTTTTCAATTAATTCTAACGGAAAAATAAAAGTAGATATAATGGCAGATGGGAATGGCTACCCTATTGATAAAAATAAAAGCATTTTTGAACCATTTATACTAAACAAACTTAATGAATTTAGAAACTATAATTTATCCGGTGTTTCTTTAAATTTAGCTAAAAAATATTCAACCTTTTTAGGAGATGATTTAGTAGCCACTAATAGTTTAACAAATGGTTTATCGTTTTCTTTTTTTATAAAAAGCGATGAGTTACCAGTTGAATTAGAAAATAAGCTTGCTGCATTGCCTAAGCCTGTTTCAGACTCCTTAAATAGAATTCTTGTTGTAGAAGATGATTATGCAACATCTAAATTACTAAGTAATTACTTAAATAAATGGGGTTATACACCTACTATAGTTCATACAGCCGAACAAACTTTAGAACAAATTGAAAAGTTTAACTTTTTGGCAATTATTTTAGATATTGAAATTCCAACAACTAATGGTTTAGAATTACTTAAAAAAATTCACGAGAACCCAAATTCTAAAAACACTCCTGTTATAGTTTGTTCTGTAGAACCTGAAGAACAAAAAGCGTTTTTAATGGGTGCTGTTGAGTATTTTGTAAAACCAATTAATTACAATTTTTTAGTTGAAGTATTAACAAGCTATAAATTACGTAAAGATAGTAACGTTCTTTGTGTTGATGATGACTACCCTACACTAAATTTAGTTAAACAAGCCATAGAAACTGCTGGTTATAGGGCTATTGCTGAAAACGTTAGCGCAAATGTTATGAATAGGATTAAGGATATAGATTTAGATCTTGCTATTGTAGATTTAGATATGCCTTATCCTAACGGCTTTGAATTAATAAAGATGATTAAATCTGAAAGTAAATTTGCTAAATTACCTATTATTATTTATACTGGAAAGGATAATTATCAAGAAGACTTAAGGAAAATTGACGGATTATTTGAAGAGCTGCTTGATAAAAGAAGTACTAATATAGAAGATTTGGCAGATGTTATTAAATCTATGATTAATAGATATGATGCGCCACCTCCAGTAAGCGAAGTTATTGAGAAAAAAGATACTATTAAAATACTTATAGCAGAAGATTATAAGCACTCTCAAATAATTGTAACAAGATTATTAAAGAAAAATAATTTTGATAGCATTGTAGTAGTAGAAAACGGCGAAGAAGCTGTTAAAATGTGCACGCAAGATAAGTTTGACCTTATTCTTATGGATATGCAAATGCCCGTAATGAATGGTTTTGAAGCAATGGAAAAAATTAGGAAAATGCCTGGATACGATAAAGTTCCTATTATTGCATTAACTGCTTTTGCAATGAAAGGTGATAGAGAAAAATGTATTGAAGCAGGTGCAACAGATTATATTCCTAAACCTATTGATAGCAAAGAATTTATTGAAAAAGTAAAATATTATACAAATAAAATTGCAAATTAATTATTCACTAATATTGAAAGACATTTATGATTAACGAAACTGTTAGAGTAAGATTTGCTCCAAGCCCAACTGGGTATTTACATGTTGGTGGGTTAAGAACTGCGTTATATAACTATTTATATGCCAAACATAATAATGGAACTTTTATTCTTAGAATTGAAGATACTGACAGAAACAGATTTGTTGAAGGTGCAGTTGAAAATTTAATTGACACATTAAAATGGGCAGGGTTAAATTTTGATGAAGGTCCTTTTGTTGGAGGCAATTATGGTTTATACGTACAATCTGAACGTTTAGATATTTACAAAAAATATGCTGAACAATTAATTAATGAAGGGAAAGCTTATTATTGTTTCTGTTCAGCAGAAAGACTTGAAAAATTAAGAGAAGAACAACAACAATTAAAACTTCAACCCAAATACGATAAACATTGTTTATCACTATCTAAAAATGAAATTAAAAGTAAAATTGCAGCCGGTGAACCTTACGTTGTTAGACTTAACGTTCAGCCAAACGAAACTATTATTATAGATGATGTTATTCGTGGTACAGTTGAATTTGATAGCAACATTATAGATGACCAAGTTTTATTAAAAAGCGATGGATTTCCGACCTATCACCTGGCAAATGTTGTAGATGACCATCTAATGAAAATTACCCATGTTATTAGAGGCGAAGAATGGCTTTCATCTACTCCAAAACATGCAATTTTGTATGACTACTTTGGCTGGGAGCGTCCAGTATTTGCACATTTGCCTCTTTTACTTAATAGTGATAGAAAAAAATTGAGCAAAAGACAAAGTGATGTTGCTGTTGAAGATTTTAGAGATAAAGGTTTTTTAAAGGAAGCTTTAGTTAATTTTGTTGCTTTGCTTGGTTGGACTGCCGGTGATGACGTAGAATTTTACTATTTAGATGAATTAATTAAAAAGTTTTCTTTAGAACGCGTTAATAAATCCGGTGCGGTTTTTGACTTAGAAAAACTTACTTGGCTTAATGCCGAACATTTACGTAAAAAATCTAATAGCGAAATTTTAATGCTAATTAGAAATTTCAACAATGGAGATAATCCTGCTAAAAATTATCCGGATCTTTATTTAGATAAAATTATTGATTGCATGCGAGAACGTATTTCATTTATTCATGAATTATTTGAAAAAGCCCCATTCTTTTTTAATGACGTTACTGAATACGACCAAGAAGTAATTAATAAACGTTGGAAAAGTGACTCCGCTTTCCTTTTGAATGAATTTTTAGTTAGTATTAAAGAAATCGAAAATATATCTAAAGAAAAATACGAAGAAATACTGCATAAAGTAGCTGAAAAAAATAATGTCGGAGCTGGTAAAATTATTCATCCTCTCCGCTTAGCGGTATCTGGGATGGGAATTGGACCAGGTTTATATGATATTTTAGATATATTAGGTAAAGAATTAGTGATAAAACGAATTGAAAAAGCGTTATCCGTATTAAAATAAAAAGGCGATTTACATCGCCTTTTTTTTATTCAGCCTTTTTTTCGATTTTTGCCCATGTATCCTTTAATGTTACCGTTCTATTAAATACTAAATTATCTTTAGTAAATTCCTTATTATCTGCAACAAAATATCCTAATCTTTCAAATTGATAATTTTCCCCTGCATTGGCATTTCTTAAATATGGTTCTGCATAGCAATTTTTAAGTATTTCTAAAGAATTTGGATTTAAATAATCTTTAAATGTTTTCCCTTCTTCGGTATTATCTGGATTTTCAACCAAAAATAATCTATCATATAATCTAACTTCTATTGGAACTGCATGAGCAGCAGAGACCCAATGAATTGTACCTTTAACCTTCCTTCCATCTGCAGAACCACCACCTTTAGTTTCTGGATCATAAGTACAATGTACTTCTGTAACTTCCCCATTTTCATCTTTTACTATATGTGTACATTTTACATAATATGCGTATCTTAATCTTACTTCATTTCCAATACTAAGCCTAAAAAACTTTTTAGGAGGATTTTCCATAAAATCATCTCTTTCGATATATAATACTTTAGAAAATGGTACTTTTCTTGAACCCATATTAATATCTTCAGGGTTATTTACAGCGTCCATTTCCTCAACTAAATCATCTGGATAATTATCAATAATTAATTTTAAAGGCTTTAATACAGCCATAACACGCATAGCTTTTTTATTAAGGTCTTCCCTTACACTGTGCTCTAATAATGCTAAATCTATTACGTTATCTCTTTTTGCAACCCCAATTTTTTCCGCAAAATTTCTAATGGATTCTGGTGTATACCCTCTTCTCCTAATTCCTGCAATAGTTGGCATTCTTGGGTCATCCCATCCACTAACATACTTTTCTTGAACAAGTTGTAACAATTTTCTTTTACTCATTACGGTATAATTAAGATTTAATCTTGCAAATTCAATTTGTTGTGGATGATGTTTAGCATTAATTGCATCAAGCAACCAATCATATAATGGTCTGTGATTTTCAAATTCAAGAGTACAAATAGAGTAAGTTACACCTTCTAACATATCACTATAGCCGTGAGCAAAATCATATGTAGGATAAATACACCACTTGTCCCCTGTTCTATGATGAGTAGCCTTTAATATTCTGTATAAAATTGGATCTCGCATATTGATATTTGGCGAGCTCATATCTATTTTGGCTCTTAATACATATTTCCCTTCTTCAAACTCACCATTTTTCATCCGTTCAAATAAATCTAAATTTTCCTCAACACTTCTATTCCTATAAGGACTTTCTTTACCAGGTTCGGTTAAAGTTCCCCTATATTCTCTTATCTCCTCTGGGCTTAAGCCACAAACATATGCTTTACCATCTTTTATTAGTTGAATAGCAAATCCATATATCTGTTCAAAATAATCCGATGCATAATACTCTCTATCTTCCCAATCAAAACCAAGCCATTGTACATCTTCTTTAATAGATTCTACATATTCAACATCTTCTTTACTTGGATTTGTGTCGTCAAATCTTAAATTACACTTTCCATTAAATTCCTTTGCTAAACCAAAATTTAAACAAATAGATTTAGCATGACCAATATGTAAATATCCATTTGGTTCTGGGGGAAATCTTGTATGAACTTTGCCATTAAATTTATTAGTCTTTAAATCTTCTAAAATTATAGCTTTAATAAAATTAACTGGTGTTTGATTTTTTTCTTCTAACTCATTATTCATAATATTACTCAATAATTTTAAAATCCTTTGCAAATTTAATTAAAAAATAAATAAAATTAAAGCCGATAAATAGATTAAAATTTTATGCTTGTAATGGTAACGTGAAACTAAAGCAAGAACCTTTATTTACTTCGCTACTAACTATTAATTGCCCACCGTTTTTTTCAATAAATTCTTTACATAAAATTAAACCTAAACCTGTTCCTCTTTCATTTTCAGTCCCTTTTCTAGTAATATTACTCTCTATCTTAAATAAAGATTCTAATATATTTTTTTCCATTCCTATCCCATTATCACATATTTCTATTATTGCATGATTGTTATTAGTTTTAATACTAATATTTATTTTACCTCCTCTTGGTGTAAATTTTATACTATTAGTTATTAAATTACTTATTACACTATTTATCATTTTTATATCTGCATATACAAAAATTTTTTTATCTGTATTAAAAATAACATCTATATTTTTTTTAATATAATTTCCTTTCAGCAAAATAATAATTTTATTTATTAGTTCTGTAATATTAAATAGTGTTTTGTCAATCTCAAATTTACCAATCTGAACTCTGCTCCATTCTAATAAATTTTCAATTAAATTATAAAGATTTTCCGAGCTTTTTCCTAAATTTAAAATTATTTCTTTAACTTCTTCTCTGGATAAATTATCATATTCTTCCTTTAAAAGATTATATAAACCTAGAATACTTTGAAATGGACTTTTCAAATCATGGGCTATAATAGAAAAAAATTTATCTTTATTGCTGTTAAGAATTTTTAGTTCTTTTTCAGATTTTTCTAATTCATTTTCAAAATTTTTTCGCTCACTAATATCTCTAAAAACACTAAGTAAGTATGTATTATTATCAATCTCTATAAAACCATTTGTTATTTCAAACCATACATGCTTATCATTCCATAAATGTAAGCAATTTTCAAACCTATGCGGAATATTTTTATTTTTAATATTAATACTTAATTCATTTAATTTTTTTGCTTTAATTTCAGGATTTTTAATCTCATCTAATTCTTTATAAAATAAAACGCTTATTGGTTTGCCTATTAATTCATCTTCAGATAAACCCACCATTTCGCAAAAGGCTGGATTAACCATAAAAATATTCCCATCTTGGTCTAATATCCGCATACCATCAACAGAATTATTCCATATAGATTTAAACAATTTTTCGGATTTTAGTAATGCAGATTCTGTTAACTTTTTATCAGTTATATCCCTTGTAATTCCCAAAGTACCAATAATTTCATCAAATTGGTCAACTAATGGTGCTTTAATTGTAGATACCCATTTAAAGTTTCCATCAGAGTGTCTAATTAATTCTTCTTTTTTAACAAATGGCAACTTACCTTCTATTAATTGTCTTTCATCATTCAAAGCATCTTTCCAATGCTCTTCAGTAAAAAAATCACTATCTGCCTTACCTATTGCGTCTTCTTCTTTTTTAACCCCCAATGTTTCTTTTTGCGTTTTATTTATTCTTAAAAACTTACTATCTTTATCTTTAATGTATATGGCATCTGGTATTTTTGTCATAATATTACGCATATACATTTTTTCTATTTGCAGCTCTTCTTTTATATTCTCTTCATATGTAACATCTTCTATTATTACTAAATAAATTATCGGGCTATTTAGTATTCTAGAAATAGTAATCTTAAAATATCCATCAATATTATTTAAACATAATTTAAAGACCCAAGTATAATCATTTACTTTATTTTTTAAGTTGGAAATAAACTCTTTATAATCTATATTATTTTCGGTAAAAATAATATCTAACCAGTTACTATTTTTATCTTTAAAAAGTTCTTCACATTTTTTATTATACCAGATAATTTTATAATCCTTATTAAAAGCAAAATAATAACTGTTAAAATTATTTATTGCATGCCTTAAAATTTGAATTTCATTAATCATTGAACCCTCAAAAAACAATATTTAATTTTTTAATTTTACTTTGTAAAGTTGTTGGTTTTACATTTAATAATTCTGCAGCACCATTTTTGCCATAAATTTTTCCATTACATTTTTTTAATGCTTGCTTAATTATCTTAGATATTTCATCATCTAAGGAACCAATTTCATTTACTGTTTCAGTTTCACTTATTATATTATTTTTCTCATTTTCATAATCAAAAACAATATGTTCCTTTTTAATAATATTAAGCTTTGCTAAAATTGCTGCTCTTTCAATAATATTTCTCAATTCTCTTACATTACCTGGATATTCATAATTATTTAATTTATCTAGAGCTTCAGCATCTAAAAAAATATTTTTAACTTTATATTTATTTTTAATATTTTCTAAAATTTTATTTACAATAAAAATAATATCACTTTTTCTTTCTCTTAAAGGAGGCATATAAATAGGAAATACACCCAAACGATAATATAAATCTTCTCGGAATGTTCCTTCTTTTATTTTATCCTGTAAATTAGCATTTGTTGCACAAATTATTCTAACATCTGCTTTTAATGTTTTCTCACTTCCAACTCTTTCAAAAGTAAAATCCTGTAGTGTACGTAAAAGCTTTGGTTGTAATTCAAGTGGTAAATCACCTATTTCATCTAAAAACAAAGTACCTTTATCCGCCAGTTCAAATCTCCCTTTTCTTGCACTTATAGCGCCTGTAAATGCCCCTTTTTCATGACCAAATAATTCGCTTTCTGCTAAATTACTGTTTAATGCACTACAATTTAATGCTATAAATGGGGCATCTTTTCTGTTTGATAAAAAATGTATAGTTTTTGCAGCTTCTTCTTTCCCTGTTCCTGTTTCACCTAAAATCATCACTGGAATATCTGTTACGGCTACAAGTTTAATTTTTTCTAATACTGCTCGCCATTTTTCGCTTTCTCCAACAAAATTATTGTTAACTTTACCAATTTCATTTATTAACGATGTTCGTTCGGTTATTAACAATTGATTTTTATTTGCTAAACTTTCATTTTCAATTAATTGCATTAATGCTATTGAAATTATTTTAGATAAACTTTTAGCTATATTTACTTTTTGAGGTGTAAATATATCACATTGCCTATGGTCTAATGTCATTAACCCAATTATTTCTCTATCAGATTTTAATGGAACTAACATACAAGAGTGGTCATCGGGTAACTCAATTAACTCTTCATAAGTGTCTTTATCTAAATCATTACTATCATTAACAAGTTTTACCTCTCCTACTGCTATAGCTTGTTTAATATCTTTTCTTTTATTCAAATCTAACGTATAATCTTTAAATAACTTATTAGAAAGTACCCCCTTTGAATAAATTACTTTTAACTCATCTTCACTATTTTTCTTTAAAATAACTGCTAATTCATACGGGATAATTTCTCTAATGGATTCTAATACAACATCCATTATATCTTCTGGACTCATAATAATAGTTTCACTATATTTAGTAGTATAACGATATTTCGTTGGCAAAATACCAATATTTCGTTAATAAATCAATACTTTTGCATTATTTTTTTTATTTTTTGCAAAATTTGATATTTTTTTGTTGGCACGCATATTGACTTAATGATAGCAACAACAAATAAAAACGGAGAATAAAATGAAAAACAACGAAGTAATGATTAATGGCTTAAAAGCTTTATTAGCTAATCAATTTGTTTTATACACAAAATTACGTAATTATCATTGGAATGTTGAGGGAAATGCCTTCTTTAGATTACATATCTTATTTGAAGAATTATATAACGAACTTGCAAATGATATTGATATTGTTGCAGAAAGAATTAGAATATTAGGGTTTTATGCTCCTGGTTCACTTTCAGAGTTTTTATCTCTTAGTTCATTAAAGGAATCAGACGCAACTTCTTTAAATTCAAATCTAATGCTAACAAATGTAATAAATGATTTTGAAAGTGTTAACAATAATATTCTTACTTTAATTGAAGAAAAGTGTGACGTAGTTACTGAAGGTATATTAATTACTTTATCAGAAAAATATCAAAAACATTTGTGGATGTTAAAATCAACCTTAAAATAATCAAAAAAAATAGGCTGCTGATTAGATTTCTCTTACTCAACAGCCTACTTATATTTTAGGGGGAATTATTAAATTCTAAAACTAAATTAATTAAAATAAATTAATAAGTCAATAGAAAAAATTCCTTTTTTTTACAATCAATAAGTACCGAAGGCCGGACTCGAACCGGCACTTGGTGTAAGCCAAACTGGATTTTGAGTCCAGCGCGTCTACCAATTCCGCCACTTCGGCAAATCTTTAAAATTGAACTTTAAATTTAATAATTTTTAAATTTTAAAGCAATAATTTTTTTTCATAAACAAAAAAAGCGAGTTTAAACTCGCCTTGCTGCCCTGCTAGGGTTCGAACCTAGACATTTCTGATCCAGAGTCAGACGTGTTGCCAATTACACCACAGGGCAATTTTAGTTTTGTAAAAATAATAATATTCTTCGTAATTATCAATAATTGTTTTATTTATATTTTAATATTATATTAATTTTTATTTTTTTAATTTTAAATTATTTATGAAACTTAAATTAAAATATTTTTCATTGTTTTTTTTAATAACTATTATAATTCAAGCTCAAGAATTTAAATTAGTTAAAGAAATTGGAAATTTTACTGAAGCTAAATCTTTTAGCTATATTTCTTCGGGCTATTTTATTTTGTCAGACACCTTTAATAACGAAATTTACAAAGTTGATACAACGGGCAAGGTGATAAACGAAATTGGTGGTTATGGCTGGCAAGGTGGACTTTTTGATAATCCAACAGATGTATTTTCTACTGAACTTACTTCTTATGTTTGTGATAAAAATAATGATAGAATTATTTTACTTGATAGAGATTTAAATTATATATCAGCATTTTATTATAATGATAATAGCGAAGGTAGATTTAAGCAACCTTCTTGTTTTGCACTAAATAATCAGGGTAATTATTTAGTATTAGATTCTTATAATCAAAGAATTTTAATGTTCGATTTTAATGGTAATTATTTACAGCAAATAGGTGGTATTGATGCGGGTGATTTTATGTTAACCAATCCTTATAAATTTGCAATATCAGCGGATGGTAAAATATTTGTAGTAAACGAAAATCAATTATTCGTTTTTGACCAGTTCGGTACCGGTCTAATACAAATTAGCTTGCCTTTTGAAAAAGCTAAAATAAAAATTTTTAATAATTATGTTACAATTTCCAATAAAAATACCATTTATACGTTAAATCTTGCTGAAATTAATTCCACATTTATAAAAGCAAATTTAGATATTAATAAAAATATTGAAGAGGCTTTATTTACCGGAGAAAAGCTTTATATCCTAACAAGCAATTCAATTATCATTTATGATTAGACCTATAAAGCCAAGAATTATTAATTTATTTCTATTTATAGTTATCTCTATTTGGCTTTTATTAATATATTTTGATTTTCTTTCAATATGGTTTCCTATTCTATCGATTTTTAAACCACTATTACATCATATGTTTTCTTTAGTTTGTCATCAAAATAGCTCTAAACTTTTTACTTGTTGCAACCACTCAACTTTTGTATGCTTTAGATGTTTAGGTTTATATTGGGGCGCATTTGGCTCATCTTTTTTATTATTTTTTACCCCATATTTATTATTACGTATCAATAAATTTTACTTTTTTATCGCTCTACTTTTAGTATTTATAGATGTTTCTTCTGTAAATCTTAATTTTTACAATTATAATTTTTATTTAGCTTTTTTAACAGGATTTCTTTTAGGTTTCGTTAGTTTTTTATATCTTTACAAAGCAATTTTTGAAGAACTTACTAAAGATAATAAAACTAATGACTAAAAAATATATTGCCCCATTTGTATCTGGATTTGCAGCAGGCGTTTTACAAGTTGTACCGCTAATTAAAGGCTTTGCTTGCTGTCTTGTTATTCCTGCTGCTGCTTATTTTAGCTTGTTATTAGACAAAAAAGCCAATAAACAGCAAGATAATATTTCATTTAGTAAAGCTGCTATATTTGGATTTTTAACTGGTTTTTTTGCTGCTATTTTTGCAACTTTTTTTGAGGTAATTATTACTTTAATTACAAAAAATAATGACATAACATATGCTTTACCTGAACTAAATAAAATGTTTTCTGAACTACCACTAGATAATGTTTTAAAGCAAGAATTACTAAAAATTTTAACTAATATTGCAACTGAAATTAAAACCACGGGCTTTTCTTTATTTTACACAATATCAATTTTATTTAATAATCTAATTATTAATGTTATTTTTGGTTTTATTGGTGGGGTTATTAGCATGCAAATATTAAACAAAAAAAAGGAATTTAAATAATGATAGCTGGGTTTATTTTCTTTATACATTTTATTTTTATCTTAGTAATATTTTCCAAAAAATGGCAAAATGAGTCATTATCTTCTGCATTTACCAATAGCATTTTAGTAATTATTTTATTTGCAATCGGATGGTCTTTAACTACTTTTATAACCAAATTAATTATTAGCAGTAAAGGCTTTGGAATATACTTTGATCGCGATACTCTTTCTCTTGCAATACTTACTATAGCAGAATACTTTTTTTATAAGATGTATTTTGGTAAAGATTTTATCGCAACCGATAAGGAAAAGTAATAACTACTGTTTGAGATACTTGTTTTGCATTTTTGGGTAATGGTTCAAACCGCCATTGACTTAAAGAATTTATAGCCGCAATCTCTAATCTGCTATCTGCTTTTATAATAGGTATAATCTGAGATACTGTACCATCTGGCAAAATAGTAAATCTTAATTTTATATCAATTTCTTTAGAAACACCTGCTGGATAATCTGGTAAAGGATGATGATAAATTTTTCTTTTTCCCTTACCCCCAAAATCTATTGAAAAACCATCCCCACCTATTCCCTCTCCTGTATCTTCAATATCAGAACTTGATAAATCTTGCTTTACTGCTTTTGGCTTTTCTTCCTTCTTTTCGTTTGTCTTTTGAATAACATTATTATCATCTTCATTCTTTACTTTAGGAATTTCAACTTTCTCTTCTTCAACTGGTTGTGTTTCAACTACCTTTTCTGTAGTTTTACTTTTTATTCCACCATACCCAGAAGAGCCAAAACCTAATGTTATATATTCTTCTCTAGTTTCTGGATCACTTAGCTTAATAAAATATAAAATAACAAACAATATTACATGAAGAGTTACCGAAAATATGTAACCCTTTGTATCAGATTTAATTTTCATATTCAAAAAGATTCTTTTTCGGTTTCAATAGTAAATTTATCTATGCCCACACCTTTCGCCAGATCTATAACTTTAATAACTATATCTATATCTACTGTTTTATCTGCCTTAATAATTAAATTATTCTCTTGAACATCACTTTTAAATTGACTTAATTTTGCAGGCAATAACTCTAAGCTTGTTACATCATTACCAAAATAAATTTGCTTTTGCTCCGTAATTGTAACTAATAATGGCGAAGAAATCGACTGTTCGCTATTCTTAGAGCCAGGCAATTTAACTTTAACACCTGTTTGTATTACAAACTGAGATGTTAAAAGAAAAAATATTAGTAATAACATTACTATATCAGTTAATGAAGAATACGAAAATCCATTTAACGGTTTATTAGAAGTTGTAAATTTCATCTTTTCACCTAAATATCTTCATCTAATTCATCAAAATCGATATTTTTATTTTTTGCCATTTCTTCTAAAATATCTACAATATCATTGCTTACTACTTCTAAATCTAATACCAAGCTATTAACTTTTTCTACTAATAAATTATAAAATGTTGTTGCAATAATACCAACTATAAGACCAAATGCTGTTGTAAGTAACGCTTCCCAAATACCACCTGCTAAATCGCTTGGATTTGTATTCCCTTGCAAATCTTCAATTTTTCTAAACGCAGCAATCATACCTGTTACAGTTCCTAAAAAGCCTAATAATGGCGCTGCGCCACTTATTGTGGCTAATAATGAAAGCCCTTTTTCTAATTTAACAATTTCCTGTTTACCAGCACTTTCTATTGCTTCTTTTACTCTTTCATTTCCTAAATTTAGCTTTTTTAAGCCCTTCTTTACTATATTGCTAACCGAACTTTTTTCTTGATTACAAAAGTTTATTGCTCCGGGTATATCACGCTTTTTTAAGAAATATCGCAATTTTACTAAAAATGCTGGTATGTTAGATTTGGATTTTCTTATTACCAAATATCTTTCTACAATAATTTTTACAGCAATTACCGATATTAATAATATCGGCCACATTAAAATACCACCTTTCAAAAATATCGAGAATAGATTCATGCTTAACCTTAATTTATTATAATTTATTTTTCTTAATATACTCTTCCGCTTCTGCTTTACTATTAAAGTTAAATATCTTAATTCTATACCATGTACCACCTAAATTTTTTAAATCCGCAACAACTATATATGCAGGTATTCCTTTGGCTCTTAATTTTTTAGCTACGGCTTCTGCTTGAGCTCTTGTTCTCCAAGAAGATGTTTGTACATGATATTTTTTGCCATCAAAATATATTTTCTCTGCAATCTGTTTATCGTTTGTTAATTCTCTATATAAATCACTATTTAATGGAATTGAGCTTGTTTTATTTTCTACTTTTGTTATACTTTCATTATTTTTTTTGGTTTCAACTTGTTTGGGTTCGGGTAAATTTTTATTCTTTTCTTTTTCTGTTACTTCTGGTTTTTTTATTTCACTTGACTGTTCATTATTTATTTTTTCAGTTTCTTTCTGTTTATTTAGGTTTGTATCCAAAGGTGTATTTTGTAATGAATCTTTTTTAACCTCTAAACTTTGTGTTTCTTGTTTATTCTTTTCAACACTAATATTTTTTTCAACATTTTGCACATTTTCTTTCTTACTTTCAGTTTTTACTTTTTCTTTACCTTTATAGAATAAGAAATAATATGCAACTCCTAGAATAGTTAAAATTAACAAACCAGCTAATAAATAAATTACTATTTTTTTAATGTTAAATTTCTTAGCTTGTTTCGGTTTTTCTTTTTTCTCGTTATTATCTAATAATTGGTCAAACAATTCATCTATATTATCAGTTTTATTATAATTACTTTCCTCTTTGCTTAAATTATTATTTACTTCTAAATTATTTGTTAACAGCTCTTGGGTACTTTCATTATTATTAGTAGTATAATTTAAATCTTCATTTGTACTAACATTAAAATCATCATCTTTTAATTGTGCGTCAAATATAGTATCATCTTCTTTGTTATTAACGGATGTATTGGGATTAATTACTTCTTCTATATCTGATAAATTAATTTCTTCGGAAATATCACTAAACAACTCTTCTTCTAATTCCTTAGTCCAATCAGTTTCTTGATTAGAAGTTACATCATTTTTTTTAACAGTCACCTTTTCGTTAGTAGTGTTTTTTTGCAAATTTTCTTTATTTTCTAAGTCTGTTAATTGTATGCTATCAAAAGACACCTCGTCTGAATTAATTTTATTTAAATTTTCAATAAATTCATCACTATTATTAGATACAAGATTTATATCAAAATCATCAGAGTTTAAACCTAAATCAATTTTATCAGATTTATTAAAATCGCTTTCATTAAATAAATCTGTATCATTAATAGATAATTCATCTAAAATATTATCTTCTGTTTCTTTTTCTTTATTTACATTATTTAAATCTAAATTTGTTTGATTTTCAGTAAATGATAGGTCTAATCCTATTAAATCTGGAGCATTTACTATTTCTTCAGAAACATTTACAAATAGGTCCTCATTGCCACCAAAGCTTTCTTTATCATTTATTAAAAAATCTTCCCATAAATTAAGACCTTCCAAAAAATCAGATTTTTTAATTAATTCATTAACTTTGTCTTCAATTTCTTTTTGAACTGTAAAAAGTGAAGCAGAGATTGTTTCGTTTTTATTATTAAAAAGATGCTTTGAGCCTGAAATAAGTGGTTTATTTACTGATAAAGAAAAAATATTATTTTCTAAAGATTCACTAAATTTTTCCTTTTCTTTAACAATTATATTTAAATACGCAAAATCCAGTTCATCAAATAATTTGTTTAAAGGAACAAAAACTAAGATATCAGAATTTAGATATTGTTTATCAACTAAGTGACCTTTTTTTAGCTGAAAATACCCTAAACTTGGAATACGAATTGTTTCTTCGTATTTTAGGCTTTGGACAATACGATTAATAAAAATATCATATGCCAAGAATTTTTCTGCATTATCTGCATTTAAGAATTTACAAATAATATCCTTTAAAAATTCTATGCTATCTTTCACAGCTTTATCACCACTTATAATTTATTCCAGCGTAAATATCAAAAGGTTTTTCTAAATAATCAAGATAAGTATAATTTTTATTGTTTGTAATATTTTCAAAAATAGCAGTTATACCCAAATTTTCATATAGTGTATATTCTGCTTTTAGTGACAAATTTAAATAATCTGGAATTGTTTTTAAATTTAGCACATCTTCGTATCTTTTATGTTTCCAATCTATCCCAAATGTAAAACTTAACTCGTCATTATAAATATATTTATAAAAAGTAGAAATTGTAAAGGCAGGTGTATAAGGTAAAATGTAACCATTGCTTAATTTTGTATTGTTTAGTATTGCCTCACCAAATATATCCCCATAATCACCCAATTTAAAATAATAATCAGAAAATATTTCGAGCTGATTAACATCTTTCGCAGCAAATACATCAAAATACCCTTTATTTAACATATCAGAAAAGAATAATTGATTATCTATATTTTTAATTCTAAAACCAAGTGTTGCTTCAACTAACTTTTGATAAATAAATCTTAAAGAAGCACTAAAATTAACCTTTTCTTCTACATAGTTATTATCAATTTTACCAATATTTATGTATTTGTTAATTTTAAAGAATTCATTAAATGTTAAAAACTTTGTTGTTGGGGAAAATTGAACATCTGCAAAAAAATAATTACTAAAATTAAGCTTTGCAAAAGCAGTTGGACTAAAAAATGAATTTGTATCATAGGAAGCTATGTAAAGACCTGCGCCTAAAGATAAAAACGTACTAGGCGTGTATTTGGCAGAAACTTCAGCATTCCAATAATCATAATTATAATTAATGGTTTTAGCTTTGGAAATATATTGTCTAATATAATTACCTTCTATATTTAATTTAATATAATTAAAATCAGAACTTAAATTACCTGTTCCATTAATGTTCATAGATTTGTAATTATTAGTATTTGTAAAAATACCATCGGTTTTAAGCGCAAATCCAAAATTAAATTCTTTTAAATAAGTGTTTTCTATATTCAAACTTGCAGAACCGGTTTGTATTTTATTTTGATATTCAGCATTTATTGTTCTAAAATGTTTATACCATGTTCTGTTATAATCTGCAGCAAATTTAATTTTTGTAGAAGGTAAAAATGCATATCTATTATCTACAAAATAAGTACTAGAAAAATCTACACCTGTTGTGCTTAAATCTGCATTAGGTTCGTATGCTCTAATATATTTCCCGTATACTTTACTAAATAAAAATATCTTATCAAAATTATTATAAAAAAATGCTTCTCCAAATGGTTGTGTATTAATACCAGCTGCCACAGAAAAACTACCATTAAGCTCTGGTTTAGTTTTCATAATTTCCGCATCTACTTTTATTGGTGCAGATGGCTCAGATATCTTTAAATCTTCTGGGTTATATAAAGGTTTTATAAATTCTGTAGTTATAGTGCTAATAGATTCTGGACTTTTTTTAGGTAAAACAGGAATATTTACTGCCTGTACACCAGTTATAACAAAATCTGGTAATTCTATCCCTTGCGAAAAAATATTAGCGTAATAAAAAGCAAATATAATTATAAATATTTTTTTCATATTAAAGTCTTTTTAGTTTATTTAAAGCTTCTTTTCCAAGTTCATCGTCTTTATGCTTTTTAGCAACAGCACTGTACATTTCTTTTGCTTGTTTTGTATCTTTCTTTTTTAAATAACAATCACCTAATTTTATTAAAGCTTTTGCATACCACTCATCATATGCAGCAAATACAGATCTTACTCGCACAAAGGCTAAAATCGCATCATTTATTTTATTTTGATTAAATAAAGAAAGACCATAGTAATATTGTGCTTGTGCCCCAATATCATCTGTTCTTTTACTACTTAACTCTTTAAATAATGCTTCTGCTGCATCAAAAGCACCACGATTCATTTCTAAAATACCAACTTCAATTTTTGATTTAGCAGCAAAAATAGAACCATCGTGATACGTTATAATTTGGTTATAAGTTTCGTATGCAGCTTGCATTTCCAATAATTCCACATGAGCAGAAGCTTTTGCAAATAATAATTCAGGTACTTTGTCACTATCAGGTAATTTTTTTATTGTATTATTATATAAATCAATCGCTTTTTGATATTCGCTTCGTTTAGCATATATTTTACCAGTTTCTAATACTGCCGAAATACCAACATCAGAATTAATGTAATTTGTTATAATTATGTTGTAGTGATATAAAGCATTATCAATTTGCTTTAAATTTGAAGAGCTTTTTGCAATCCAATAGTAAGCATTTGGTACTAAGCTACTTGTAGGATAAGTTGCTATAAACTCCTTAAATGATGTTCGCGCTTCTTCAAATTTATTAATATTATAATAAATCTCCCCTTTCTTAAATAATATTTTGTCACCAAACTCACTATTAGGATTATTTTGTGAAAATCTATTTATAGTTGAAATTGCTTTTTCAGGTTGATTTAATGCAATATAGCAATACTGTAAACCATTAATAGCATCAAAAACATATTGCGTTTTTGCATAATTATTTAGTAATCTATTATAGTAAACTACCGAGCTATCATAATTACCTAAATTGTAATAACTATCCCCTATTGAATATAAAGCAATTGGTACAATTGGAGATTTTGGGAATAAATTTATCATCTGTTTATATTCTGTTATTGCATCTTCTAACATACCATGTTGAAAGTATATCCAACCTACTAAATATTGGGCATCGTCGCAATAAATTGAATTTGGGTATTTTGATTGAAGTGTTTGCAATTTTTCAATTGCTTCTTTCCATTTTTTAGCCTTAAACAAAGATTGACCATACTGATAATATGCAAAGTCTGATATTTTTGCATTTTTATATTTTGTAAAAACTTCGTTATAAATTTCACTAGCTTTATCAAAATTTTTAGTACCATAGTAACTATCCGCCAACCTTAATTTACAATCAACAACCTCAGGGTCTTTTGGATATCTATTAATATATTCATTAAAATAAAATGAAGCGTTTGCAAAATCTTTATTATTAAAATAAGAGTATGCCTTACCATAAATAGATTGTCTTTCTATTGTTGGATCGGTGCCTTCAATATTGCTATAGTATTTAATAGCTGTTGTAAATTTACTTTGTGCAAAGTAAGATTCTGCTAATAAGAAATTAACTTTATCACGCTCAAATTTTGGCTGGCGAATATTCAAATCCGTCAAATTTATTATAGCATTTTCATAATTCTTAAGATTAAAATTAGCAACACCTAATCCTAAAATTGCCCTATTTCTTAAATTATCATTTATTTTAGGAACGCTCATTGATTCTGTAAAATACTCAATAGCTTTTTCGTTATTATTATGAGTAAGAAAAATATCACCTAAAAAAATTAACGACTTAGCTTTGGTTATATTATCTGTGTTTTGTATAGATTGTAATAAGAATTTTTCGGCTTTATCGTAATCGCCTCTGATATAATAAATAACACCACTGTAAAACCTTGCAGCTGGTGCCTTTTCTGCCCTGGGATACCTAGTTAAAAAACGGTCAAATATACTTAAAGCAACAGCTTCTTCATTCTGATACCTTTTACACTCCCCACTCCAATACAAAGAATTTATAGCAATTGAATCTGTTCCTATTTGTGAAAGTCTATTGAAAATCTTAAAAGCTTCATCATAATTTTGCATTTGAAAAAAAACATGTGCTAAACCATATTTTATTTTATCACTCTTATCACTTAATTCTTCATTTTCTAATATTCTGTTAAACTCTTCAGCAGCATTTTTATAATCTTTAAGCCTAAAATGTGAATTTGCTAATAAAAATTTTGCTTCAAATATATAATTATTTGGCAGTTTTTCAATTAAAGGATCAGATAATTCAATTACTGCATGATTAAATTCATTTAACTTAAAGTAACACACGCCTATACGAAATTGAGCAAAAGGAGCAAGTTTACTATTTTTATGATATGATAAAAGTTCATCATAATAAGAAACTGCGTTTGTATAATCATTATTTTCTTCATATAAATTTGCAAGTGTGTAAATTGAAAAATCTATAAATTTATTATTTTTACCAACAGATATTGCTTCATTTAAAAACTCTTCGGCTTCTGCAAATTTGTTTTCTGCAAAAAACGCTTTACCAATCCAATAAAACGCGCTTCCCTGATATTCACTATTTGGATATCTGCTTAGTAACTTCTTTAAATTTTCTCTAGACCTAAAATAATTTTCTTGTTTATAGTATAATGTCCCTAATCTATAGTAAGCAAGTTCGCAAAGTTCAGAGTTACTAAATTGTGAAGTAAAATTTTCAAAAATAGCCAAAGCCCCACTTATTTCATTTAATCCAACTAAACACTCGCCCGCATAAAAATATGCAGATGCACGTACAAAATCATTATTACTTTTATTATTATAGATTAATAATAATTCCTCATATGCTCTTCCAAAATGTCCAGCATAATATTTATCTCGTGCATTAACAAAATCGGTGTAATCCTCTTGGGCAGTTGTAATTAATGTCGTAAATAATACGATTAAAATAAAATTTATTATTCCCTTTTTCATAAAATTAAATTATAAGTAATTAAACTAAATAAAACACCTATTAAACTTGCTACTACATTTACTGTATCATTATTAATATAACTAATACCTTTTACAAATTTTGTATCAATTTTGCAATGAATTTTACTTTCTGTTATTTTTCCACAAATAGAACATTGATACTTAGCTTGCAATGTTGCGCCTAATAAACTATCAACCAAATTTCCTAAAAAAGAACTTAGTAATATAATCAAAAAAAACTTTAAATTATCGTATTTACTGTAACTAATTGCACTAAAAAATACAACTATAGAACCTAAAATCCCTCCAATAGTTCCAATAACTGATACTCCGCCACTTTCACCTGGACTTATTTTTTTTAAGGACAATACGTTATATGTATTAGTCTTAATTAATGTACCTATCTCAGTAGACCAAGTATCAGCACATACAGTTGCTATAGAAGCTACATATAGGATATAAAAAACTTCATTACTAAAAATTGAATTAGCTATCACAATAATACCCGCAATTCCACCATTTGCCATAACTTGTCCCCAATCTCTTACACCAGACTTTTCATAATATAGTTCTGCTTTACTTTTATTAATATTTTTTATTTTAGATAACAAACTTGAAAGTACAAAAAATGTAAGAATTGGTATAGTATATTTTAATCCTCCAAGTCCAAAAACATTAGCAGCCAATAGGAATGTGGCAATTCCTCCATCTAATGTTAAAAATTTTAATTTAACTGAGATTAATACAACAATTAATGATAAAATAATTCCTATTAAATAATTTTCTAATAAAAATCTATTATATATTAATAAGTAATAATATAATGCCCCATAAATTGGAACTATTAAATTATCTAATCCATCATTAAAAATTAATTCAATTAAAGTTAGTTTAAGGGATAAAATAAATAAAAATAAATTTAGATAGACTATATTTGTAGATTTATACAGATCTGGAAAAAGCAACACAGCAGATAAATACATTATAATTAAAGTTGTGCTAAAAAAAACTAAACTACCAAAAAATGATTTTTTATATAACTTAAAGTTATATTTAGCACTTTTTACATAATTCCCTACAATTGCTGCAAATGCATCAGAAAAAACTAAAACTGAAAAAGAAACCGTTATAATATTTCTATTATCTCTAAAAAAAATTATTAATAAAAAATAGGATAAAGTAAAATAAATTATTCCTTTTGTTACATTAAAATTTTTAAATTTATTTTTAGTATTAAATTTATACAGAGTAATTAAAATAATAAGGATAATAATAGTAACATAAAGCAATAAATTAATTTCTTTAATAAAGTATGGTGCATATATACCAATTATTCCAGCTGTAATATGTAATATTTTCCTAGTAGAATCTGGATTAAAATTATAATTGGAAATTAAAAAATTAACTAAGTATAATAATGTGGATATTATTGTAATTGAAAAAATTAAAAAAATAAAATTATTTAACAAATATTACCCAAAAATAATAATTTATTAATTTAAATATAAAGATTATTAATCTTTATACAAAAAAAAGATATTGTAAAATAAATTTATTAGATAAAAATTTGCTTTTAATATTAATCTTGCTTAATTTGTATTAACCAATAAATAATGGAGGAAAGATGAAAAAAGTATTATCAGTTTTAGTAATTTTTTTAACAATTTCAAGTATTTCGTTTGGTCAATCAATCAAGGTAGGTATTGGAGGCGGATTATCTATAGTAACAGGACCTAAAGCATTTACAGAAAAAATTTCTAACGATGGATTAGGCTTTGGTGCAGAAATTATGGCTGGACTAAAGGGAAAATTTTCTTTTCCACTTTTACCAGTTAAAATAATTGCTGATGTAAATTACACATTACTAAAAGGTAGTGAAGACATTAATTTTGACTATAGTGGCACCCCGGTAAAAGCTTCTGTTGAAACAGAAACTAATTTTTTATCTTTTGGTGTAGGTGCAGAGTATAGCTTATTACCTGGTCCAATAAGCCCTTATGTTAATGCAACTGTTAATTTTACTACCATTGGAGAATTAAAATATAGGTATAAAATTACTGTTAATAATACCACAATGCCTACTGAAGAAGAAAAATTTGGGGATAAAGCTAGTAGAACCGGAATTGGAATTGGTGCTGGTGTAATGATTTCAATTTTGCCTATTGTTGATTTAGATATAGCTGCAAAATACAATATTGTAAATTTGCTTGGTAAAGAAAGTGGAGAAGAAACAATAAGTACTATGAATTTAACCGCAACTGTTTTAGTTGGCTTTTAATACTTAATCTTAAACTATTTAAAATAAAAAAGACCTATGAAAATAGGTCTTTTTTGTTTATCATAAATATAGAAATTATTATTTAATACTCTTCATTTCAACTTCAGCACGATCTCTATAACCTTTGTTTTTTGGCGATTTATCAGCTAAACATTTTTGAAAATTTTGTAAAGCTAAATCGTTTTTGTTCATCTTTTTATAGGTTGAGCCTAAAGTATAGTAAAAAGCGCCTTCAGGTAAATTTTTACGAACAGTTAAACCTTTACCAGCTGTTTCAATAGCTTCGTTATATTTACCTAATTCACTGTAAGCATCTGCCAAACCTAACAAAGCAGACTCGTTATTAGGTTGAGCTTGTAAAACTTCTTGAAACTTTTTAACAGCTTCGTTATAGTTTTTAGCTGCAGAAGCGGTCTGACCAGCCTGTAAAATTGGGAAAACCCTTTGTTCTTTTACAGATTCTATATTAGACTCTGCCGCTTTTTTAACTTGAGTATTTTTGGTAACATCTTTGGCTTTATTAAAATAATCTAAAGCTTTATCATATTGCTTTAAGGAAAAACAAGCTTGACCAGCATAAAATAAAGCTTGATCGAAATTAGGTTCACTTTTTAATGCAGTTTCAAATGATTTTAATGCATCTTCAGATAATTTAGCTTTTAATTGAGATACACCTTTTTGAAAGTGTATAAGATACGAGTTTTCTAATTGCAATGCTTGATCAAATTTATCAATTGAACCCTTAAAGTTCCCTTGTTTTCTAAGCTCTAAGCCTTCGTTATAAAATTTTTTAGCATTATCATCTTTAATATCCACATTTTGAGCAAAAAGAACAAGCGGCAACAAGTAGAAAACTACTAAAATAAGTTTTTTCATTTGAACCTCTATTAATATTTTGTTATTTGTGCGGAAGACGGGACTCGAACCCGTATGCCCGAACGGGCACTACCCCCTCAAGATAGCGTGTATACCAATTTCACCACTTCCGCAATTTATTTAAATTTTTTAGGAAGTAAATTTAATAAAAATTATACATAAATTACAAGAAGTAGTTTCAAAAAAAATTTATTATTTTTCCTTTATTCTTTCTTTTATCTCATTTTTAATTCGAAAATCAAAAATTACAAACTTTAGTATTTGTTCTTTCGTTAAAATATCATCTAAGGAATTAATAAAACTTTTTCTTTCGTCTAACATTTTGTTTTCTAATTCCATTAGTTTATTAATATAATTTTGATAAGTCTTATTATCAATAGTCTTTCCATCTTTATCTATTAAGCCTTCCATTTCATCCATTAAATCATCTCTTTCTTTAGCCATTTTCATAAATCGATTCATTGATTCATTTCTTCTCGCAAAAAACTTTATGGCTGTATTTTCATCCATATTCATTATTTCAATCAATTTAGCTTTTTCAAATTGCTTGAATTTTTCAAATGATTTTGGTGGCGGTGGTGGATACTCTCCCCTATGTGGTTGGGCAGAGATGGTTATTGACATTATTACAAATACTGATATAATAAATATTGCTTTTTTCATTTTCTTACCTTTTTAATTATAATTTATTAAATATTTTCTCTATTAATTCCTCATCTAAGCATTCAAATAACAATAAATCATCAACAGCTGGAATATAATTTTCACTTAAAAAATATTTGTTTGTTTCTACTATTGCTAATAATTCTTCATCATTTTTTATTTCTTTTACAACTTTATCTTTTTCTTTATTAACATTCTTTTTTTCTACTTTTAACAATTCTGTATAATTCATTAATTTTTTAACTTCTGGTTCTATTTCTTTTAGTAAAGCTTTATCCGCCTCTGATAAAGTTACCTTATTATTATTTTTACTATAAGTATCAGAATTAAAATCTAGATTATAAAAGAAAGTTCCTATAAGTAATGCTAAAACAAAATATAGTGCATAACTTAATTTATTTATTTTATTTATTAACCTATTTTTAACTAACTTATTGTTAACTTTAAATAAAACTTTATTTTTATAATCATCAGTTAAATTATAATTATTTTGATTAAGCTCTTTTAATGCGTAATACAATTTTTTATATTCATTTTTGTCTTCGTTTGTATTTAATAAATCAGCTAAATATTTATCTAATTCATCATCAGATAAATTCATAGTAAATTTATTTAGTATTTCTTCATTTATCTTCATTTCACACGCTCTAATATTTTATTTAATGCATGAAAATAATTGGCTTTTAAAGTTCCAACTTTTTTACCGGTTATTTTAGCTATTTCCTCATAACTTAATTCATCATAATGGCGTAATATAAAAATCTGTCTCTGTTTAGCTGGTAAAGTTTGCAATGCTTTTTCTAATTTTTTAAGCTTTTCTATATTTTCCATTTTATCAATTAGCTTTTCTTCAAAATTTCCATTATCCCCTAATTCATCAAACATATCAAAAGAAAAAAACCTTTTTAATGTTTGCTTTTTTATTAAATTCAAACACCTAGTTGCTGTTATTTTATAAACCCAAGTATAAAAATTACTTTCATAATTAAAACTATTTATCTTGTTATATATAACAATTAATACTTCTTGAGTAATTTCATCTGCATCCAAATGATTACCCAACATTCTTCTAGCATGCCAATAAATTTTATCAATATATTTTTTTGCTAAAATATTATATGCAGCATGCTCGCCAGCTTTAATTCTTTCTATTAATTCTTTATCGTCACTCAAAACTTATCTTTTTTAACTTTAAACAAATATAAAATTAGTATGGTTTAAAATAAATATTTGTTCCCATAAAAAGTTTATTTGTTATAAGGTAGTAATTATAACTTATTGGTAGGCTGTGATAAGATAATCGAGATAAATTAAAAGAAGAAATATTAGATATTTATAAAAATAAAACCCCGTTAATTAACGGGGTCTAATTTTATAAATCACCTAGAATAGGTCTTAGCACAATCTCTTCAATAACTGCGCTACTATCATTTTTATAAATATTAAATACTAATTTAGCTATATCCTCTGGTTTCATCATTCGTTCAGAATATTTAACTAAATTATCCTCACTCCAAATAGGTGTTGCAGTTGCTCCAGGCAAAATATTTGTTATGCTAATATTATGCTTTCTAACTTCTTCTCTTAAAACATTAAAAAAAGCTAGCAGACCAGCTTTGCTGGCAGCATAAATACTACTATTTGTAAAAACCTTAGTAGCTGCTACGGATAATATATTAATAATATGACCATTATTTCTTTTAATAAATTCGGGTAAAAGCAATTGGGTTGTGTAAATTGAACCCAGTAAATTAGTATTAATTATTGAGTTAATTTCATTTAAGTTATTAAGCTTAAATGGTTTAAAGGAAGTAATACCTGCATTATTTATAATACCATCAAAAGTAAACTTGTTCTTATATTTATTATAAACATTTGTTATTTGCTCAAAATTGCTAACATCACACTGTTCTATATATAAATTTTTGTTAAGATAAGAACTAAATTCAATTAATATTTTGTCAATATTTCTTGAAGTTGCTAAAACATTAACATTATTATTAACAAAATAACCTAATATAGCCTTACCAATACCAGAGCTACTTCCAGTTAACCAAATTAAATTTTCCATTGTAATTACAATTTTTTAAATTGAACTAAATTAAGAAATTCCATTCTTGTTTTTGCAGCATCTTTAAAAATACCAAGCATAGCACTTGTTGTGGTAATAGAGTTTTGTTTTTCAACTCCTCGCATCATCATACACATGTGATAACCTTCTGCAACAACAGCTACACCTTTAGGTTGTAAATATCTATCCAAAGTTTCAGCAACCTGTTGAGTAAGCCTTTCTTGCACTTGTAGTCTTCTAGCAAAGGCGTCTACTATTCTTGGTATTTTACTTAAACCAATAATTTTACCATTTGGTATATATGCAACATGCATTTTACCATAAAATGGCAACATATGATGTTCACACATGCTATAAAAATCAATATCTTTAACTATAACCATTTCATCATATTTTTCTTCAAAAATGGCTCCGTTAATTAGTTTTTCGATATCTGTTCTATAACCACTAGTTAAGTATTCATAAGCCTTTGCAACTCTTACCGGCGTTCTAATTAGTCCTTCTCTGTTTGGATCTTCTCCTACTTCTTCCAAAATGCTAAGTACGCTGGTTTCAATTTTTTTTAAATCTAACATTAATCACCTCTATACTCAAAATAATTATTTTCTGTTTCATAAAGTTTTACAGAAAATAATTTCCCTTCATCAATTTTGTCTTTTAAAATATTCCAAATTGCTATTGTTAAATTTTCAGAAGTTGGATTTATGTCCCTTAAAAAATCGACTTCATAATTTAAATGTTTGTGGTCTAAGTATCTTATAACATTATCTTTTATGATTTCTTTTAATTTTTTAAGATCAATTACATAACCTGTTTTAGGATTTATTTCTCCACAAACTGTAACTTCTAACACATAATTATGACCATGCCCATATAGATTATTGCATTTATCATAAATATTTGCGTTTTCTTCATCCGTTAATTGCGGATTATGTAATCTATGCGCTGCAGAAAATACTTCTCGTCTTGTAACAAATAGCATCTATTCAACCAATTTTAATAATTCACTTACATGTCCTGGAACTTTAACTTTATTATAGATTTTTACTATTTTCCCTTCTTCATTAATAACAAATGTCGTTCTTTCTGTGCCCATGTATTTTTTACCATACATACTTTTTTCTTTCCATACGCCGTAAAGTTGTACAACATTTTTGTCTACATCACTAAGTAATGTAAAAGGTAAATTATATTTATCTTTAAATTTTTTATGAGAACTTTCGGAATCCACACTAACACCAAGAACAACAGTGTTATTTTTTTCAAAAAGGTTTATTGAATCTCTAAAATCGCATGCTTCTTTTGTACAACCAGAGGTATTATCTTTAGGATAAAAATATAAAATTACTTTTTTACCCTTAAAGTCAGATAATTTAACATCTTTGCCTGTATCATCTTTAACAACAAAATCTGGCGCTAATTGACCTTCTGTTAACATAATGCACCTATTATTTTAATTGTTTCAAAGTGTTTTGAATATTTTCATAACTAGGTTCATCACCTGGGTTATCTAATATTTCAATATACCTTATAACACCTTCCTTATCAATAACAAATGCACTGCGTTTTGCCACGCCTAAATAATCAAATTTACCGGGTACAAAAACATCATGCACTGCACCGTAAGCATTAATTGTAGATTTGTTAAAATCACTTAATAAAGGAAAATCAAATTTAAATTTATCTGCCCATAATTTTTGAGCAAATGGGCTATCTACACTAATCGCCAATACTTGCGCATCTAAAGATTCATATTGCGATAATCCGTCTCTTGTTGTGCATAATTCTTTTTCACAAACAGATGTGTTAACAAATGGGAAAAACAATAAAACTACATTTTTTTTACCCTTATAGTCACTTAAACTTATATCTTCTAATAAATGACTTTTTAAAGTAAAATTTGGTGCTAAATCTCCAACTTTTAATGACATATGCTCTCCTTAAATTATTTTAATTTTCTACCGATTTTAACTGTAACTTGATACTCTAATTTACCTTCACTATTAACTCTGCCTCTTTGCTCTGTTACTTCAAACCAACTTACCTTTTGTTCATTATTTGCTTCTAAAACAACATTTTCAACAGCTTTGGATATACTTTCTGTACTAATTCCAACTCTTTCGATAATTTCAAAATTATTAGCCATTTTTACTCCTTAAAATTGTTTAATATTACTACAAATTATTAAAAAAAATAGTTCATAAAATAAAAATTATTCTTATAAAATTTACAAAATAATAATACACATTTATTATTTAAATTAGTAAATATTAAATTTTTTTTATATTTTTGAGAAACAATTTTTGCACCCGTAGCTCAATGGATAGAGCATCTGACTTCGGATCAGACGGTTCGGGGTTCGAGTCCCTGCGGGTGTGCAATATAATATGCATGGTATTTTTAATAGTAATAATTATTTTTTTATGAATAAGGCTTTGGAAGAAGCACAAAAAGCTTTTTCCAAAGACGAAATACCAATTGGTGCTGTAATTGTTTTTAAGGATAAAATAATTGGTTATGGTCATAATTTGGTAGAAAATACTCAAAATCCTTTATTACATGCAGAAATTGTTGCGTTAAATATGGCTTTTGATTTTACTAAAAATAAATTCTTAAATGAATGTGATATTTATGTTACAGTTGAGCCATGTGTTATGTGCATAGGTGCAATTATAAATAGTAGAATTAAAAATTTATACTTTGGTTCATTTCAGCCAAAGTTTGGTGCTTGCGGTTCATTGTTTAATATTCCTGAATCTAATAAATTAAATCATAAAATTAATGTTTACTCTGGTTTACTTGCCGAAGATTCTGAAAAATTGTTAGAAAATTATTTTGTTAATAAAAGATAACTAAAAGGTGGAAAATGCAAATAATTATATTTGGAGCTCCAGGTGTAGGAAAAGGTACACAAGCAAAAATCCTATCTACACAATTTAATATTCCCCATATTTCAACTGGTGATATTTTACGCGATGCTATAAGCAAAGGAACAGCGATGGGTCTTAAAGCTAAAACTATGGTAGAAAATGGTGAATTAGTGCCAGATGAAATAGTAGCTGGAATTGTAGATGAGGTTTTAAGCGACCCAAAAACTCGTAAAGGGTTTATTTTAGATGGCTTCCCTCGTACTTTAGAACAAGCCAAACTTTTACAACCTATTCTCGAAAAGAATTTTATTAAAAATTATTTAATTTTATATTTAAGTGCTAAAGATGAAATAATTATTAGCCGTTTATCACAAAGAAGACTTTGCACAAAATGCAAAAATATTGTAAGCTTAAAAGAAGTTATTAACGGTAACACATGCCCTAAATGTGGTGCTGTTGATACTTTAGTTCAGCGCAAAGACGATGATGAAGAAGTAATTAAAAGAAGAGTTGAACTTTTCCATAATACTACTGAACCTGTTATAGATTATTACAAAAATAAAGTTAAAGTAATTATTGTTGATGGAACTAAATCCATTAAAGAAGTTACTAATAATATAATGGAACAGTTAGGCGTTAATTAAGATACTGATTTTAACTTAACTTGGGTTGCGGTAAGGTTATTTATTTTTAATATTTTAGCTGGCGTCTTTTTTACTAATTCATAATTATGTGTTGCACAAATAATAGCCGTACCGCGACTGTTAATCTTTTTTAATATTTCAAATATATCCTCACCAGTCTCTGTATCAAGGTTCCCGGTTGGTTCATCTGCTAATATTAAATGTGGTTCATTTATTATTGCCCTTGCTATAGCTATTCTTTGTTTTTCCCCTCCACTCAGTTCATTTGGATAATTCTTTTGTTTATGACTTAATCCAACATCAGTTAGTGCATTTATTATTTTTTTCCTAATTATTGTTTTAGGTGTTTCAGTAACCCTTAGCACAAATTCCAAATTTTCGTATATTGTTCTATCTTCAATTAATTTAAAGTCTTGAAATATTATTCCTATTTTCCTTCTTAATAAAGGTATTTCTTTTGCTGTTATTGAAGAAGATTTAAAGTTTAAAAATTCAATTTCTCCTTCTTCTGGAAATAAATCCAAATATATTAATTTCAATAGTGTTGTTTTACCAGACCCACTTTTACCAATTAAAAAAGCAAATTCTCCAGAATTTAAAGTTATATTTATATTCTTTAAAATTGGTATATTATCATAATTAAACGAAACATTTTTTATATTTAATAACATATTACCTCTTTTTTAATATAAACTGAACTCTTTCGCTTTCACTTGTAAAATCATCAAAGGTAAACGCATTATAGCATTCTTTAACATATAAATTTGTTTTACTTATTGCTCTAAAATAATCTTCAATGTCATATATTCTTTGCAAATGAATTTCTTCATAATTTTTGCCATCTGGACTAATTATGCTAAATGTATTTTCATGAATTCGTTTCTTTTTATCATATTTACTTTGTTGGCTGTAAAAATAACCGTTATACACACCTTCGCGATTTAAAATTTTTTCTGCAATATAGCTATTTTTTTCTAATGAAACATCAAAAGTAAATATTCCACCCTTTTCTATGTAATTTTGTATTCTCTCAAAAAAAACTTGTAAAGTTTCAAAATCTAACAAGTAATTAATGCTATCAAAAGTAGAATAAATAAAATTAAATTTATTCTTAAATGGTAGCCATAACATATTACAACATACTTTATTAAAGTAATTTTTGGGCTCAGTATTTTTTAGCATTTCAAAAGATTTATCCGTTATAAATAAATTTTTTACATTTTTACCAAAATGCATTGATACATTACCACAACCTGAGGCTAACTCTAATATATTTTCCTTTTTTTTAACATTTTTTACATAAATTAAATAAATGTATTTTGCCCAAGCTTCATAATTAACTTCATACATTAAATGATTATAAATTTCCGCAAGGACTTTATAATTATCTACTAACATTTTGTCTATTATTATAAATTTTTAAAGCTAAATTATAAGCATAAAACATACTTTTTTCACTTGCTAAATTTTTACCCGCAATATCAAAAGCTGTTCCATGATCCGGTGAGGTTCTAATAATAGGCAAACCTGCTGTAAAATTAACACCTTTATCAAAAGCTAAAAGTTTAAATGGAATTAAAACTTGGTCATGATACATTCCTAAAGTAAGGTCATAATGCAAAAATTTCTTTTCTCCAAAAAATGCATCAGGAACAAAGGGACCATGTAAAGTTTCATCACTTTTTATAATTTTGTTTATAATTTCAATTTCTTCTTTCCCTATTTCACCCTGCTCTCCTGCATGTGGATTTAATCCCAATACAGCAATTTTGGGCTCTTTTTTATTAAAATCTTGTATTAAACTATTTTTAATTACACTTATAATATTTAATAGCCTTTCTCTTGTAATTAGTTTTGATACCTGATTTAATGGTACATGAATAGTAACTAATGCTGTAAGAAATTTATCTGAAACGAAAGTCATAACTGGATTTTTAACATTATATCTTTCCGCAATAAACTCCGTATGACCAGGGAAATTATAACCTGCTAATTTTATTGCATATTTAGAAATTGGAGCTGTTAGCACAGCATCTGCTATACCCAAATCAATAAAATTTAAGGACTCAGTTAACGAAACAATACTTGCTTCTCCCGATTCTTTTGTCGGTTTACCAAATTCTACTGCAACATTTGGTAATAAATTTATAATAACAGTACTCTTTAATTTTTTTTCTAACTTATTAGATGAATAAGTTATATACTCTTTATTTATTTTGATATGCTTTAAATAAAATGAAAATACATTTTGGGGAATTGTTAAAATAACTTTGTTTTTTTTTAAGTTAATTCGATTAATAAGTTTTATAGATATTTCCGGACCGATCCCGTTAGTATCCCCACATGAAATTGCAATTGTTGCCATATTTATTTAACCAAAATATAATCACCCGTACCACTATTATCTGTAAAAACAAATGTTTTATTAAAATTATTATATTTCCATATTTCACTAATGTCATCACGCGCTTTATATAACCTTTCAATATTATCCGGTTTACCATACTTTAAGTAAATAATTCCTCTATCACTTTCCACACCTAATTTCCCTTTTAACGACCTAAAATGCTTTTCTACATAATCTACCCTACTAAAAAACTCAGCAAATTTTTTATTAAATTTGCTTTGGGATAAAAATAATTTGTTAAACATTGATTTTACTTTTTCATATAAATCTTGTTCTCTAGTTCTTTCTAAAACATAGATTGAATCTTTTGGGAAAACTATGCTTACTGCAGCTAAAATAATATCTGGATACATCAAACTTAAAGGTTTATTTACCCAATTTGATTTTAAGTTATAATCAAGTTTATTATCACCATAATTTATAATTAACTTAAAATCACCCTCATCTAAAAATTTATTAACATTGGTTAAAAGAAATAAATTATAATCAATATAAGAAGTATCAACAAGCAACTGAATATGATGATCGTTATTATTATATTTTATTCCACCTTTAAGTTGATATTTTATTTCGTTACTAAAAACTATGTTAGATTTTTGAACAAATGTTATTTTTGTTGTTTCGTAACTTTTGGGAAATAAAAATAACAATGCAGCATTTTCATCATCAAATTTATTTGTATTTCCCTCATTTTGTAAAACTATTTTGCCAGAATTAACACTAACAAAAATAGGTGAATATAAAAGCGAGTCTTTTTGTGAAGATAAGTTTAATTTAATTGGTAAACATTCGTAGGTTGATTTAGTATTTAATAAAGAAAGATAAGGTTTTATTAAATAGTCTTTCTCTTCTAACTCAATTACACTATAACCCGTTACCTTTAATAAATTAGAATTAGTTTCATCAAAACTATTTGCAGCTACATTTAATTTAAAAAATTCTCTTTTAACAAAGTTCTTATCTTCAAAAATTTCATAAGAAAGGCTTAAACCGCTCAAAAAATTTTCATTTTCTTTTACAAAAACAAGTTGATTATATGGTAAAGAAAAAGATATATAACAAATATATTTATTTTTATTTTCTTTAATTGTATGATGTTCAAAATTTATTTTTGTAAAATAATTAGAGCCTTCTTGAGCGGTTAATAATGAAACAAAAATAAAAACAATAAAAATAATTTTTTTCACAGTTAAATTCTTTAATTATTCATACTGTTTAAAAATTCTTTATTGTTTTTTGTTCCTCTCATTTTATCTAATAAAAATTCCATAGCTTCTATAGGATCAAAATCGCTAAGAATTTTTCTTAAAATATAGATTTTATTTAATTCTTCTTCTTTTAATAAAAGTTCTTCTTTTCTAGTACCACTTCTATTTACATCAATAGCTGGAAATACTCTTCTATCTGCCAAATCACGGTCTAAAACAACTTCCATATTTCCAGTTCCTTTAAACTCTTCAAAAATCACTTCATCCATACGGCTTCCAGTATCAATAAGTGCTGTAGCTATTATTGTTAAGCTACCACCTTCTTCAATATTACGTGCAGAACCAAAAAATCTTTTCGGCTTATGTAAAGCATTGGAATCCACACCACCAGAAAGTATTCTTCCACTGTGAGGAATAACAGTATTATGAGCACGAGCTAAACGAGTAATACTATCCAACAATATAACAACGTCATCACCCGCTTCAACCATCCTTTTTGCTTTTTCTATAACCATATTTGCTACTTGAACGTGTCTATCAGCAGGTTCATCAAATGTTGAACTAATTACTTCTGCTTGAACGCTTCTTTGCATATCTGTTACTTCTTCTGGTCTCTCATCTATTAAAAGCATTATAAGCTTAATTTCTGGGTGATTTCTTGTAATAGAATTAGCAATTTTTTGTAATAATATTGTCTTACCACTTTTTGGTGGAGATACTATTAATCCTCTTTGGCCTTTTCCAATAGGTGATAATAAATCCATAACTCGCATTGAGTACTCACCTGGTACTGTTTCTAATTTAATGCGCTTTGTTGGATATAAAGGAGTTAAGTTGTCAAATAATGTTCTTTCTTTAATTTCTTCTGGGTTTTTACCATTAACAGATTCTACCCTAAGTAGTGCAAAAAATCTTTCCCCGTCTTTAGGAGAGCGAACTTGTCCACGTATGTAATCACCTGTTCTTAACCCAAATCTTTTAATTTGGGATGGAGAAACATAAATATCATCTGGTGAAGGAAGATAATTATAATCTGATGAGCGTAAAAAACCATATCCATCTGATAATACCTCTAAAACTCCTTTAGAAAATGTAATACCATCTTTTTGAGATTGTGCTTCTAATATCTTAAAAATTAATTCTTGCTTTCGGTACTCGCTATATCCCGAAATTCCCATATCTTTAGCTATCTTATACAAATCCACTATTTTTTTTGATTGAAGATCGGAAATGTCCATTTGAATCATATTTTAACCTTTATTTTCTTAATTTTATTATTAATTATTATTTAATTTAATTTTTATTTCACCTAATAAATAAATACTTCCTAATATTACTAAACAATCATTTTTATTTTGATTTTTCTTTATATATTCTTTTATGTAAGTAATTGGATCATCTAATATTTTCCCTGATATTCCAATATCTTTAGCAATATTTAACAAGTTTTCTGCTTTTTCAGCTCTTTCGTAAGAAATATTAACAAAGTAAAAAGTATCAAATAAATGTTTTATATCTTTTAACATTTCTGCAATATTTTTATCTTTCATCACCCCAAATATTACAGATTTTTCATTATAATTAGAACTCTCTTTTTCAAATATTTCCTTAAATGCTTTGATACTTTCGGTATTATGAGCTGCTTCTAATATAACTTGAGGATTACTATTCAAAATTTCGTATCTACCTTGTAATCCGCTATTTTTAAGAACGTTTTTAATTCCTCTATTTAAAGTGCTACTTTTATTAATCCCAAATAATTGGTAAACAGTAATAATAGCAAGTGATAAATTAAAATATTGGTGGATTCCTTTTAAAACCGAGTTATATATTGTAAAATTAAAATTATTGGTACTAATATTAAAAATATTTTTGTTAAAAGCAATATAATTTTTTAATAAAATTGGTTCACTGTGAACTTTATCACATATTTCTAAAATTTCTTCTTCTGCTTCCTTTTCTAAAATACCAATAAAACATTTAGTGTTTGGCTTTATTATTCCCCCTTTTTCATATGCAATCTGTTTAAGGGTATTTCCTAAAATGTTTGTATGCTCTAAACTAATTGTTGTTATTACTGAAGCAAGCGGAACTATAACATTAGTTGCATCTAATCTACCACCTAATCCTGTTTCAATAACACCAATTTCTATTCCTTTATCTGCAAAATAATTAAAAGCAAGAGCTGTTGTTATTTCAAAAAATGTAGGTTTGTTTTTCTTAATATAATCATCTAAGCCATTAATAAAGCTTATAATATAATCGTCATCAATCATTAAACCATTTATTCGTATTCTTTCATTAAATTTAACAAGATGAGGTGATGTGTATAAGCCTACTTTATATCCAGCTTCCATTAAAATACTTGCTATATAACTTGCAGTACTTCCTTTTCCATTAGAACCTGCAATATGAATACACTTAAACTTATCTTGAGGATTACCCAAATAGTTTAACAAAGCGGTTATTTTTTCAAGTCCTAACTTTATATCAAATTGATGTAAAGAATAAATTTTTCTTAATATTTCTTCAATATTCATCAAATTATATAAGATGCGGTTAAACTAGATATTTTACTTATTTTGTTGGTTTTGCAATAATTAATTAAATCATCGTAAATTTGGTTAGTAGCAAAAGGATTAATAAAATTAATAGTACCTAATTGAATAGCACTAGCACCTGCAATCATAAATTCTACAACATCTTTATAATCACAAATTCCCCCAATACCAATAATAGGTATTTCAACCTTTCTGCTTATTTCAAAAACCTTTGCAATAGCAATTGGTTTAATTGCAGGACCGGATAATCCACCTGTTATATTATTTAATTTTGGTTTCCTTGTATTAATATCAAAAGCAGCTCCAACTAATGTATTTATAGCGCTAACTGCATCTGCCCCATTATCTTTTGCTACCTTTGCAAATTCTGCAATATCAGATGTATTTGGGGATAATTTTAATATTATTGGTTTATTTGTAGCTTTCCTAACCTTATTTGTTATTTCTGCAGCATAGTTTATATTATTACCAAATATTAATCCACCTTCTTTTACATTAGGGCAAGAAATATTAATCTCGAATCCTTTTATACATTCTTGTTCTTTAAGTATATTAACACATTCAACATATTCATCAACTGTACCTGCTGCAATATTACAAATTACTGTTGTATCTAATGTTTCTAAAAATGGTATTTTTTCTTTAATAAATTCTTCAACCCCTACATTTGCCAAACCAATGGCATTTAGCATTCCGGCAGTTGTTTCAACTATTCTTTGGGGTTTATTTCCTTTCCTTGGTTTTAAGGAAACTGATTTGGTAATAATACCGCCCAATTTATTAAAATCAACAAATTTAGAAATCTCAAAACCGTATCCTACAGTGCCACTCGCTAATAAAATTGGGCTTTTTAATCTTATACCACCGATATCTACGCTTAAGTCTATTTCATTCATAACTTAACATCCTTTACATTAAATATCGGACCATCTTTACAAATTAATTTATAACTATCTTCATGTGCACTTTCAATCGGGCAACCTTGGCAAATACCAAATCCACAAGCCATAGCACTTTCTGTGCTTATTTCTGCTTCAATTTTATTTTCTAAACAAAACTTTTGTAAGGCTTTTAACATAGGATGAGGACCACAACCAAATATTTTTACCTTATTTTTCATTAAAAAGTCAATATCATTATATAAAGCATCAATAACATTACCCTTTATTCCAAACGAACCATCATCTGTAGAGATAATTTGGTCGCAGCCATCTATAGTAATTATATCCCTTTTACTTCTAAAACCAAAATAAGCTCTAATTTCTTTTTCATCAAGACTTTTAATTAAGTATGGAAATGGAGCTACACCTATTCCACCTGCTACAAACACAGCAATATCAAATTCATCACTAACATTAAAACTATTGCCTAAAGGACCCAATAAATCTAACACTTCACCAATTTTTTTATTGTGTAATATTTCTGTGCCTATACCATTAACTGTAATCATAAAAGATATAATATCCCCATTTACATCGGATACACTAAACGGTCTTCTTAATAATGGCACATAACTATCATTTACTTTAATATTACAAAATTGACCCGGTTTGATATTATTTGCTAACTCTTCGTTTCTACAACTAATAATAAAGGTATTTTTATTAACCTGTAAATTTTCTGTAATATTACAATAATATTGTTTCAATTTTATTCTTTTCTAAATTTATTGTTTAAAAAATATTCCTCAATTTTTGTAATTTTATCCAACCTTTTTTGGTGCCTATCCCCTAAAAAAGAAGAACTTAACCAAACATCAATAATACTTTTAATTAATTCCTCACCGAGCATTTTAGCACCCAAAACCAAAATATTGGAATTATTATGCTCTCTACTGCTTTTTGCAGAAAACTCGTTATAGCAAGTGGCGGCTCTAATTCCTGGTATTTTATTTGCAGTTATAGCAGATGGAATACCTGTAGCATCAAACAACAGACCAAAATCAACATCGTTTGTTGCTACCTTTTTAGCTACCTCTATTGCAAAATCTGGATAATCACATGATTTATCTGAAAATGTACCCACATCATAAACAACATAACCTTTTGTTGAAAGTATTTTTTTCACAACTTCCTTAATTACAAAACCAGTGTGGTCACTTCCTACTGCACATTTAAGATTACCTAAAAAATTTAATCTTTTTGTAGATTGTACATTTTTTTCTAATTGGTTTTCGTATTTTAATTCAATTTTTAGTTCTTTAATTTTATCTTTAGCTAATGGAGTAATAATAGTTTCTTTATCTAAAAATAAAGTTTTAGAACCTGTTTTAATTAAATTTAATACATCTCTTTCTGTAATTAATTTTTTCATTATATTAAATTAGTTTTATTACTCATCTTTAAATAATCTACTACATTTTTAACATCTTGTGCATTTTTTCTATTGCACACAAGAAGCGCATCATCTGTTTCAATAACAATAACATCCTTTAAACCAATTACAGCAGTAAATTTCTTAGGATTATATATTAAACTGCCAGATGTAGATTCTAAATAAGCCTCTCCTGTTACTGCGTTGCCAAAATTATCTTTATTTGATAATTCATATACTGCTTCCCAACTTCCAACATCATTCCAATCAAAATTAGCTTTAATTAAATAAACATTGTTGCTCTTTTCCATTATTCCATAATCTATTGAAACGCTTTTAAGTTTAGAATATATTTTGGGCAGCATAATATCATAATCCTCAGTTCCTAATACTTCAGCTATTTCAAGTAGAGCTTTATACAATTCATTCATGTATATTTTAATTTCTTGTAAAATAGTGTCCACGCGCCAAATAAACATACCACTATTCCATAAAAAATCACCAGATTGTAAAAATCTTTCTGCAGTAGCTAAGTTTGGTTTTTCTGCAAATGTTTGAACTTTATGAATATCTTTATCAATAATTTCTTCATTTATTTGTATATAACCATAACCCGTCTCTGGCCTAGTTGGTTTTATACCTATTGTAACTAATCCTTTTTTATTATATGCAAATTCTGCAGCCTCTAACAATATCCTTTTAAACTCATCCTCGTTTTTAATTAAATGATCTGCTGGTAATGTTAAAACAACAGCATCTTCACATTTACTTTTTATTATAACAGAAGCAAGTCCTATACATGCTGCAGTATTTTTGCCATAAGGCTCTGCAATTATATTTTCTTTAGGTATAAAAGGTAAGTCTTCTTCTATTTTTTCTTTTTGAATTTTGTTGGTAACAATATAAATTTTATCCTTGCTAACTAATCCATCAAGCCTTTTAACAGTATCATAAATCATTGAATTATTGCTAAAAATCTTTAAAAGTTGTTTTGGTGTTTTTTGTTTACTACGTGGCCAAAACCTAGAGCCAACCCCACCTGCCATTATACAAACATATAATTCCATTTATTAACCTTTAATATTTTGTATTAATTTTCCTAATTTATCGGCTTTAATTAAATAATTTGTAATGTCTACTTCTTTTTGTTTAACTAATGCTGCAACTACTATTAAGCATGCTCGCATCTTTTCTATAATATCTTTTTCTACCATTAATTTATGCTCGTTTATACCAGTTAAAGCTCCTTCAAAAATAAAATGCATATCTGCAATCAGCTCAAATCCATATTTTTTAGATAATATACCATTTTTTTCAACTATACTTAAATAATTTTCTATTTCCTCTTTACTTGCTTCGTTACTTTCTAATTTCTTTAAAAATAAATCCAATTCTTTTATCGATGATATTACTGTTCTAACATAATATTCATAGCTATTTTCTTCGTTATCATCATCAGATAAAATAAAATCCTCTTTTAATTTATTGGTGTTATCAATATTATAATCTTCGTTCCCATCCTCCTTTGATGCTTTATTCAACCGTATATGTTCTTTTTTAGCTTCTATTTCAGCATTTAATAAAACTTCTTTAATAGTTTCTTTATTTACATTTAATAAAAGATTTTCAAAATCTTTTGACAAAAATAAAATATGTTCAGAAAACTTATTACTAAGGTTGGTAAAATCAATTTCTGGATTATTACAATAATCATTTATTGTAGATAATTTTATTGCAGTTTTAGAAAAATAAGTATTTTTCTTTAATTCCTTAATAAATAAATTTAAATTATCAGAATTAATAATTCTCTCTTCAATAATTTTAATTAATTCTTTTTTGTTATTATCTATTTTTAATAAAATAGATAAGTGGCTTAAACATTTTTGAATATATAACTTTGCAAAATCCATTATTTTATATAAATTCTTGGTACTCGTTTACTTATATTACATGTAATTTCATAAGGTATTGTATTTAATATATCAGACCAATCTTGCGCATCAAACTTATTATTACCGCTTTTTCCCATTAAAATAATTTTATTTCCTAATTTAATGTTTTTATCTGTAATTTCAAACATTATTCTATCCATGGTTACTCTTCCAATTTGTTTAACCACACTTTTACCAATAATACCAATAGCTTTATTGGTTAAGTTTCTATTATAGCCATCTGCATAGCCTATTGGAACAGTAGCAACCAATGAATCTTTATCTGCCTTAAAAAGCCTTCCATAGCTTACGCTTTCTCCCGCTTTTATTTTTTTTAAGGAAGTAATTTGGCTTATTAAGGTCATTACTGGCTTAAGTTTAATAGATTCACTTGTTTCTTTAGAAGGGTAATAACCATATAATGCTATACCTGGTCTTACAGCATCAAAATAAGCTTCTGGTAAATCTAAAATTGCACCACTATTAGCTGCATGTATTATTTCTGGTGTAATATTATTTTCACGAAATATAAAAATAATTTTGTTAAAATTATCTAGTTGATAGTAGCTATATGATTTGTCCTTTTCATCTGAAGTAGCAAAATGAGTATACAAACCCTCTATTTTAATATTTTCTATTTTCTTTATTTTTTTTATAAATATTTTTACTTCATCATATTTTATTCCCAATCTACCCATTCCAGAATCAATTTTAATATGAACATTTAATCTATTTTTTAAGGTAATTTTGGATAATTCGTTCAATTTATGTAAATCATTAATTGTAGCTATTATATTATATTTAAAGTAATTTTCAATATCTAATAAATCTATGGGAGCAAAACATAAAATTGGTTTATCAGTAACTCCAGATTCCCTAAGTTCAATAGCTTCTTCTAATAGTGCTACAGCATAATATTCTGGTGAAGCGTCACATTTTTCAAGCGCTTTAACACATTCTATCATCCCATGACCATAAGCATCTGCTTTAACAACTGCTATAATTTTTGTTTTAGTTTTTTTTCTTATCTGATTATAATTAAAAACAAGGTGGTTAAGGTTAATTTCGGCAATAGTTGGTCTCATAACAAGGTCGGTCCTAAATTAGTACAAAAAGTCATCACTTAAATACAAAATCTAAGTTAACTAATAGCAAAAATTAAAAATAATTTATAACTTATCAAAATATTTTTTTGCATTATTATGTAATTTATATTAAATTAAATAGTAAAATCAAAAAAAGGAACTTTAATTATGATTTTAACAACTACAAATACCATTGAAGGGAAAAAAATAGTAAAATATTTGGGTATAGTTTCTGGCGAAGCAATATTAGGTGCTAATATTTTTAGCGATATTTTTGCTGGTATTAGAGACATAGTTGGTGGTAGATCTGCTTCTTATGAAAAAGAATTAAGAAAAGCAAGAGAGATTGCAATCAAAGAAATGTCTGAAGAAGCTAAAAGATTAGGTGGAAATGCTATTATTTCTATAGATTTAGACTACGAAACTATTGGCCAGGGCGGAACTATGTTAATGGTTTCTGCAAACGGTACTGCGGTAGTAGTGGAATAATTTAAATTGTTAGAAATATTTTACTTTATATTTTCCCATGTTCAGCATCAAAAACATGCGAATGTAGCTGAGCTATCCACATTTTACCTTCTGCTGTCATATTTAAATAACATAATGCATCTTGAATGTAAGGGCTAACTGTTTCCCAATAAAAATTAGCATAACTTGATTTTAAATCATAAGGCGCCATATAATTAGAATTACTTGTTGTTTTTACTTCCTGCATTTCATAAAATAAAGCTGGAATTTTTTTAAAGTAATCCGGATCTCCTAATTGACCAATTAAATCTGCTGCCCGTGTTAAGCCTTTTAATGTTTTTGTCTCCTTATGACTTCCATCTTTTGGTATTGGAAAACGAGTCATCTCGATATATGATGTTATTATATCCACGTCCAAATATTTAATCTTCTCAAATCTTTCGTAAATAAATTGAATGCTTCTATCTACATGATAAGGAGTTAATGAAGCATCTGTGCTCCCTTTTTCTAAATATACAAACGAATTTTCCAACCCTGTTGAATATTTACCCACTTTATCAGCTTGCAAAATTCCCTTTACATATCCAACATCATGCGCTAATAAAGCTATAATATAATTTAACCACTCTTGAGGAGATATTCCCCCTTCTTTTAATTGTTTACCACGTATTATTTCTTGACCAGCTAAGGTTACAAGCATTGTATGTTCTAAGTTGTGATATAATGCATCTGTTTGTGATATAATTTCTAAGATGCTATTTCCAGCCCAAACTAAAATGTTTTCAAACTCTGGCTCTAATTTCCCAAAGGTAATTTGGTATTGATCTTTTAATTCATTTATAAAAAATCTTATTAACATAATATTAAAGTTAAACATATCATTCCCTATTCATTTTATAAATTGTTACTTAATTAATTTTTATTATTAAAATAAATATCATTTTTTTAATAAGCAACTTTAAAATATCAAAACCCTCCATTTTATAACTTATTATGCTTTTGTTTTAAAACCTTTCATCATCCATTTTCGTGCTAATAGCAAACCAATTGGGCTTATTATAGCTATAAAACCATAAATTAACCACATCATTTCTGTATTCAATTTTGATATTGGTGTTTTATCTGGGCAATAATTTATTAAAAACCATCCAGAGTAAAGGGATGTAAGAATTTTAGTTAAAAACCATGGAAATTGACCAATACCCATATAAATTCCTGTCATATTTTTAGGTGCAATTTCTGCAACCCATTGCAAAAATCTTGGCTGCCACATTGCTTCTCCTATTGTCATTATAACCAAATATAACATTAAATTAATTAAAGTGGGTCCCATTGCTAAAATAAATGTTGGGAAAGCCATAACAAATGTGCCTATTATCATCATTGTATAAGTATTCTTTTTGGCTGTTATAGCAGCTACCATTGGAGTTAGTATAAAAATTAAAATCGGATTTAAATTAGAAAAAAATTCAAAATTTTTACTTACAAAACCCTCAAATGCTCTTTCTGTATATTGTGGTATAGTTAACCAGTTATGTGCAAATAATGTTTGCACTGGTATTAAAATAAAAATAAAATATAAAAAGCGTAAATCTTTTAATGGAAAATTCCTCAAGTAAAATCTCATTTTTTCTTTAAGTGTTAAATTGCTTAAATCATCAGATTCTTCTACTAAATTATTTTCACCACTTGAACTATTGTATTCTAAAACTTCTGCTCTTGCACTTTCAATGGCTTTTTTAGACATTATAAAAGCAACAAGTAAAATTCCAACAATTGTTAAACCAGTATAAACATAAAAAACACCGGTTATGCCAAAACTATGCCTAATAGGAGGACTAATTAAACCTGGTAAAAAACCACCCAAATTCATTAATGCATATAACATTGCATAACCCATGCCAGCGGTTTTTTCAGTTGTTAGTTGTTTAACTCCAGCATATGCAGCTGGTTGATAAATTCCATAACCAATAATTATTCCTAATATACCTATCATTGCAATAATATGCGCACCACCCCATAAACCATTACTTCCTAAAGTTGGAGAAGCCGATAATAATAACCTTCCTACAAACATAAAACTTAACGAAATTAAAAACGATTTCCTTAAACCTATCCAATCAACTGTTGCCCCTAAAAACAGCATACTTAACGTTATACCACCCGTTAATATGCCTACCATATTGCCTGCCTTAATGTCATCTAATCCTATTTGATTAAAAAACATTGCTAATAGACTTAAAATTCCAAAGTAAGTTAAACCTTCTAATACATAAGATAGATTTAATCCAAATAAAGCACGGGATGTATGTAATAAATCCTTAAAAGGTTGAATTAACTCTTTTAAAATATCACTTATTACATTACTTTTGTTTTCATTCTGCGCCATAATTCCTCTAATTAATAATAACTTCTGTTTCTAAATTAATATTAAATTTATTATAAATATTTTCTTTAATTAATTCGCTAAAATATAAAATATCTTGCCCTGTTGAACCACCATAATTTACTAATATTAAGGCTTGTTTTTCATAGCACCCTACATTCCCCATTCTTTTCCCCTTAAATCCAATATTTTCTATTAACCATCCTGCAGATATTTTGTAAGAATTATCATTAACCTTAAAATAAACAGCCTCTGGAAAATTTGATATAAATTCTTTAAATTCTTTTGCATTTAACTCAGGATTTTTAAAAAAGCTTCCCGCATTACCTAATACTTTATAATCTGGTAGCTTACTTTCCCTAATTTCTATTACAGCATTCCTAATTGTGGTTAAATTTATCTTATCATAATTCTGTAAGTAGTTTTCTAATGCTTTGTAAGATAAATTGTACCTTTCATTTTTGGATAATTTAAAGATTACTTTGGTAATTATTCCCTTGTTCTTTAAATCCGTTTTAAAGATACTTGTTCTATAACCAAATTTACAATCTTTAAGATTATAAGAAGTAATTTTATAATCCGCAAAGCTAAAAAAATCTAAACTATAAAATATATCCTTTAATTCAGTTCCATATGCACCAATGTTTTGTATTGGTGCTGCACCAACATTGCCAGGTATTAAAGAAAGATTTTCCGCTCCATAAAAATTATTATTTACACAATATTCAACAAATGTATCCCAATTAGTTCCCGCATCAACCTCTAAGTATACTTCACTTTCATCTTCTCTAATTACTTTTATTCCTTCTTTTACATATCTAAATACAAGCCCATTAAAGTTTTTAGTAAAAAGAATATTACTACCACCACTTAATATCAAATAATTAAGATTATTATTTTTTATATATTCAACAACATTTATTAAATCTTCTAATAAATTTACTTCTACAAAAAAATCACATTTAACATCTAACCCAAAAGTGTTATAGTTCTTTAAAGAAAAATTCTTAAGTATATCAAACATAATTATCAAATATTTTTAATATAAATTTAACATTTTTTTTATTTCTTATAAAGAATTATTTAAGTCCTTTATAATTAATTTTTCACCATCCGTAGTAAAAATAATTGTACCCAGTTCATCTGTTCTTAAAACTTTACTAATTTTATTAAGCCTATTTATTACTTTTTCTGAAGGAAGCCCATAAGGATTAAAAACACCACAACTTATTACAGAGTATTTTGGCTTTACAAAACTTAAAAAAACCGAGTCACTAGATGAATTACTTCCGTGATGACCAGCTTTAAGTACTTCTGACTGTAAAAATTCCCCATATCTTTCTGTATAAAACTTTTCCATTTTTTTATTAGCATCACCCATAAATAGAAACGAAAATTTACCATAACATAATTTTATTACTAAACTTTTTTCATTTCCATTTTTTGCAGAAAAATTAGCGTCATTAAGAATATACAATTTTACATTATCAATTTGCATTGTGCTATTATTTGGATATTCATAATTAATATTATTTTTTGCTAAAAATATTTCAAATTTTTTTTCCTTTTCATCTAATAAATCTTTTTTTGGTTTAAATAGTTTTTTAACATTAAAGTTTTTAATTAAAGTGCTAAAGCCTAAATAATGGTCGGCATCAATATGACTAATAAATACATAATCTATTTGCTTTATGCCATAATATTTTAGTGTAGGAATTATTGCACTTTTAGCAGCATCATAAAATATATTTTTGTTTCCAGCGTCTATTAAAATACTTTTACCATTGTCTGTTATAATTAAAAAACTATCCCCCTGCCCAACATCTATTATTATTACCGTCATTTTGCCATTTTCATATTTTACATTGTTTACATAAATAAAGTACCCAAATAAAAATATTACACTAAAAGTGATATATTTAATTAACTTATTTTTTGTAAAATTTAATAAAAGAAAAATTAGAAAGTAAAATACAATTATTTCTTTAATTGTTATTCCATAGTACTCAACATAACTAAACTTTAAATTAGCAAATAAATTTACTATAGTATTATTAACTTTTACCAAAAACTGAACAACAACAGCAATAATTAATCCCATCTTTAAGCTTAATATTGCTGTTACTAAATTAATTATCCCCAAGAATAAAATAAAAGAAATTAATGGAATTACAATTAGATTTGAAAATATAGCAATAATCGAAAATCTATTAAAATAAAACAACAATATCGGTAAAGTTGTAATTTGACATGCAATTGTTATAATCCATAATGTTAAAAAATTTTTTAGCTTGATGTTAACTTTTAGCTCATTTATTCTTTGTTTAACTTTATCTGAAACAATAATTATAGTTAAAACACTAATAAATGATAATTGTAAACCAATACTATAAATTTGAAAAGGATTATAAATTAAAATTATTAACAAAGTTAAAAATAATGAATTAATAGCAGCATAATCTCTATTATAATATTTGCTAAGCAAATAAATTATTCCCATTATTGTAGCTCTTACTACAGAAGGGCTATTTCCTGTTATTAAACAATAAAGTAAAATAAATATTATAATTAATAAATATCTTAATTCAATATTTACTCTTAACAATAATATATTTAACAAAAATATAATTAACCCAACATGCAAACCAGATACTGCAAGCACATGTGCTACGCCAGATTTAGAATAATTATCTTTTTCTATTTCATCTATTGCACCTCTATCTCCTAATATTATTCCTCGCAATAAAGAATAACTTTCATAATTAAGTACTTTGCTTAATTTAACATCTAAAAAATGCCTAAGCTCTGTAATTATATAGTTAAATGTTAAATTATAATTTTTTTTAATAATAAAAGTGGAATCATATTTTGTATATGCTACATAATAAATATCCTCTGTTTTAAGATATTTTTTATAATTGATATCTCCAAAAACTCTATGGGCTGGAGGACTTAATATTTTACCATTAAATTTAACTAAAAAGTTTACCTTAAAATATTCATATGCTTTTAATCTATTAAATGTAGAGTCTAATCGAACTTTAACAAGTAAATTAATTCTATTTATATTTTTTCGATTAAGATATTTTATGGAATCAGTTATAATTTTAATATTTAATGAATTATCAGTTAATAAATTTACATCTTTTATCTTTCCATAAATAGTAGCTTTTTTTATATAATTACTATTAAAAATATTATCGTTTTTATTGCTTTCTTTAATTTCAAATCTAATTATACCCAATATTAAAGGAATTATTAAAGCTAAACTAAGTGTAATATCATTCTTTCCTTTTTTTAATAGCACTAAAGATATAAAAAAAATGATAAAAAGGAATAAAATTAATATAAAAAAATTAAACTTATAAAAATTAGCTACTATTAAACCTAATAAAAAACTAAGGGTAATAATAATAACAGGAAATTTATTCAAATATTTCATCAAGTAAATAATTATTAATTTGCGAAATATCTTTAATTTTTTTTATTGCTTTTTCTGATTTATTTCCAGAAACAATAAACAATCCACCATTATAAGTGTGAGATTTTGTACTTAAATCTTCAAAATTTCCGTGATCTGTGGTAATTATTATTGTTAAATTTCTATCAAAATTACTTAATATTGTTAGTAAAAAATTATCCAAACTATTAAAAAGTCTATTAAAAGATTCTTTTAATCTTCCATGTCCTAAATAATCTGTGTAAAAATATTCAAACAAAATAAAATCATAAAATTCAACTTGTTTAAGTAAATTCTCTGCGGCTTTTTCTGGTGTTAATATTGGTAAATCATACTTTAGATGTTCAATCCATCTATGATTATCAATCTCGGGACTTAGAGCATTACCCTGCAATAAATCATCGTATGTGTTTAATCTTGAATCAGAATATAAACAACATAATGTTGGAACACTTATACCAGCAAAATTATCAGAATATTTATTTAGGTGCTTAAAATAAATTTCTGGATAAGCATTTGCAAAAAATGGTTTGTATCCTTTTTTTTTGAGATGTAAAAACAAATTTTTTTCTTTTATTACACTATGCAAAGAAGAGTGAGGATAAGGTCCAAAATGTTTACCCAAATACTTAGCAGCATTAATTCCACAAAATATAGATGTTTGACCCGTTCCACTCTGTGGTAAATCTTTAACACCTAAACATGTATCTATTGATGTTAAATAGTAATTATTATTAATTAAAAAAGGATTATCTATTGAAGGAATTGAGCCAAATATTTTTGTAAAAGTTTTAAATTCATACTTAAAGAAAGGATTAAACACCTTATCTCTTTTGCCAATACCAACCCCATCTAAAAAAATAAAAATAACCTTTTTCACTTCGATTCTACCATAACGGTAACAGGTCCATCGTTAAAAATTTTTACCAACATCATTGCCCCAAAAATCCCAGTTTTAATTTTTTCTTTAGCAATATTTTGCTTAACACGCTCTACAAATAGATTATAATATTCCTCAGCTTTTTGTGGATTAGCAGCTTCAGTAAAATTTGGCCTATTCCCTTTTCTTGTTTCACCATAAAGTGTAAATTGTGATATAATTAATATTTCCCCATCAATATCTTTTACCGATAAATTCATTTTCCCATTGCCATCGTCAAATATTCGTAAATTGCAACATTTATCTGCAACAAAAGCTATATCTTCTAATTTATCGTCTTCTTTTATCCCCAATAGAATTACCATTCCATTATTAATCTCTGCCTTATAATTTATGTCATTTACATAAACCCCTGCTTCACTCACTCTTTGTACTAACGCTTTCAATCTATCACTCCATATATAATTCGTATTATATTAGAATAATCTTTTATTAAATGTATAGACTTAAACCCATGTTCTTCCATAATTTCTTTTACCTTTAATTCAAGCCCTTCGCCAAGCTCAAAATATAATGCTCCATTTGCATTTAAAGCATTTTTTGCAATTTTAGTAATTCGATTGTAAAAAACTAACCCATCAGAAAAATCTGTAACAGCTATTTCAGGTTCATAATCAATTATTTCTTTTTGCAACGTAAAATATTCCTCTTTAGATACGTATGGAGGATTTGAGACAATTATATCGTATTTATTAAAATTAAACTCATTATTTAATATGTTAAAATTAATTAAATTAATTTTACTTGATAAATTGTTAAATCTAATGTTGTAATCTGCTGTTTCTAATGCTTTATCAGAAATATCAAGCGCATCTACAAAGCAATTTAAATTTTTAGCTAATGCTATTGCTATGGCACCACTACCAGTACCAATATCTAAAATTTTTAAATTACCTAAGTTTTTGTAATTATTAATTATAGTTTCAACAAGTAGCTCAGTTTCAGGACGTGGGATTAAAACATCTTTATTAACAAAAATCTTTAATCCAAAAAATTCGGTATAACCTAAAATATATTGTAAGGGCTCGTATTTACTGCGTCTAACTAAATACTCTCTATATAATTCTTTTTCTTTTTCAGTTAAAGGTCTATCAAAATTTAGGTATAGATTTAGCCTTTTCATTCCCAAAATATCAGCAAGTAACAACTCAGCATTTAACCTTGCTTCATCTATTCCCTTCTTTTTTAAATATTCCGCACTAAGTTCAATAGCTTCAAGCACTTTCAACATAATCAGTAATATTACTTTTTATAGGTACTTAAAATATATTCCGCAACAGCTTTAGCTTCAGCAGGTTTAACCCCTTGATTTGGCATTGCAGGATAATCTGGATTTACCTTTACAGGATTTAATATAAACTTTGCCAAATCATCTACTTTTCCCTCATATTTAACAAGAACTTCGTTATAAGGTGGTCCTACAATTTTTTTATCAAATGCATGGCAAGCTACGCACTTACCCTTATAAATATCTTCCCCATTAATTACAACTGTAGTAATTCCTAAACTTTGCTTAAACTCATCTTGGTAAACAATATATTTTTCTGAAATATTATTAACCTCTTTGGATGTTGAAACACTAAATGCACTTGTATTTTGCACCACTGCTAATGCTAAAACAATTACAGTTAAAAACAATGATGAATTTATTAAAGATAAATTTTTATCTTTTAACATTAAGTAAATTTGATTAGCTATAATTAATAGCACAAAAACTGATACTACTAATAAAATAAAATAATCATAGCTTAATCCAGCAAATGGAGTAAAAACAAGTTTAATTATTGTAAATAGCAAAAATATAACTACGGCTACAATGTTAAATTTTAACCCGAAAGATAACAAGTCATTAAAAAATTCTTTAGAAAAAGTATCCTCATTCTTTTTAAGCAATAACATTAATAAAGAAAAAGTTAATAACGCAGCAAATGCTAAAAAATATAAAAATGTAACTAAACTACCTAAAGAAAAAATAACAGAAAATACATTAGGATTAAAATTTGGTGTAGAGTAATTTATTGATAAATTTATTGCAGAACTTAAAAAATATAATGATATTAAAAGAAATACATAACCCAACAAAGGATATTTTTTATTTATAAGCAAAGATTTAGTTTTGTATTCTTTTATAACTGAATTATTAAAGCTTTCACTTTCATTATCTGGTATTTTTTCTGTAATTAAAAATAAACTTAATGAATGTTTAAAAACATAGATATAAATTACAGAAATCAAAAACGTTATTATAGAAATTAGGAAATAAAATTCTATATTAATTTTATTTAAATATAAAATTTGAATAGCTATAAGAGCAACAGATAACAGCGGAACAACACCAAAACCAAAAACTATTACTTTATTAAATGTAATAGTATCAATAAGTAATTTAGATAATTTAATATTATCATCATTTTTATCTTTTAATCCATTTTTAAAGTAATAAGAAGATAAAAATGTAAATCCCAACAAAACGGAAAAATATGGGACAAGAACTATTAAGCTTAATCCTAATAAATAATTTAATAATTTTAAGTGTTCTGCTGATTGTGGAAGAACCAAGTTATCTAAAAAATTCATAATATCTTCCTAAAATTAATTTAAAAACAATTTATCAATAAATAATGTAAAAACCACAATTAAAATATAAAAATTTAATTTATAAAAATTTTTTTTAACATTTTGCTTATCAAAATTTTCTTTAAGTAAATAATAACTGGAATATAATAACCAAACACTAGATGCAATAATAATTAATACAGCAACCAAGTTTTTAGGAATATAAAAAAAAGGAATTAATAAAGAATTAACGAACAAAGCCATAATCCATACAAATGATATTCTACGAAGTTGAAACTCACTAAATTTTTCTGTTAAAGTTGGGTATCCAGCTTCTTTATATTCCTTATCAAAAATTAAAAGTAACAACCAAAAATGCGGCACTTGCCATATAAAAAAAGATAAAGCTAATGCGAGCCCGGTAGCATCTAAAATATTACCACCAGCTGCAACCCATCCAATTAATGGAGGCAAAGCACCTATAACAGAGCCCGGCACAACCGCCATCGCTATTACTTTTTTTAGTGGAGTATATATTCCATTATACCAAATTAAGGTTATAATTCCTAATATCAAAGAACTTAAATTAACTTTAAATAATAATAATATTCCTAACAAAACAAAAAATATTACAAAATTTACTACAAAAAAGCGGCTAACTGCTTGGCTTGGTAATGGTCTATTTTTTGTTCTTGCCATTATCTTATCATATTGCTCCTCTTGCAAATGATTCAATGCCGAACTTCCTACCGCTAAAAAAAATACTCCTAATATTGGTAGTATTATATTTATATCAATTTTCCCACTGTAAAGAACATATCCTATTGAAGTAGAAATTGCTACAAAAACAGTAATTCTAATTTTCCCTAATTCAAAAAATATTTTTATTAATTTCTTAAAAGTCAATTTATTTTTTGTTAAGTCCTATTTTGTTGTTAAATTCTTCTTGTGTTAATACTACTAACTTTGTGTACATTTTAGAGTGATTTAAACCACAGTACTCTGCACAAGCAATATCATAACTACCTAATTTTTCCGGAGTAAAAGATAAATAATTTGGCTTATTTAATAAAACATCTTCTTTAAGTCTAAAATCTGGTATATAAAACGCATGATTAACATCTACAGAATGCAATTTAAGTTTAACTGGTACATTAACAGGTACGTATAACGTATCATCTGTATATCCATTTTCGTATTTAAATTCCCATGCCCACATTCTAGCTGTAACATCTATTGGCAATGCATTAGCAGGGATTAAACGATAAACAGAATATCCTTGATATCCATAATAAAACATTGAAAGCACTAACAAAGTAGGAATTAAAATCCATATAATTTCTAACAAAACATTACCATGTATATCAACCGGTTGATGCCCTTTTTTTCTATTGTACTTAAAAACGAAATAGATCATTGTTGCTGTAACACCCAATAGCAAAATTAGTGATGTTACCGTTATATAAATCATCACTGTATCTGTACTTTGGGTAGTTTTAGAAACAGGATCGCCTGATAATAATAAAAACATAAAACGCTCTCTATCTATTAAGTATATCAAACGAGGTTAAAATAAATATAACTAATAATGTTAATAAACTAACCCCTAAAAAAACCTTAAATATTAATTCATCAAATTTAATATGCATAAATATGTTAATAACTAATATCGATTTTACCATCGCAATAGTTAATGCAATAAATAAACCTGTTAATCCTACATTAAATCCTGCTATTGCAACCGTTATAGATGTTAAAGCCATTAATGCAACCCATACTATAATGTATGTTGCATAAGGAGTTATATGATGGTTGTTTTCACTATTTCCCAATTTTCACCTCAGTGTATTAAATAAAATAAGGGGAATAAAAATATCCATATTAAGTCTACTAAATGCCAATATAATCCAGAGTTTTCTAATTTCACAGTATCATTTGCAGTTATCTTATCTTTAAGAATATAATAAAATATAAATGAAAGAATAACAATACCCAAAATAACGTGCAAACCATGTAAACCAGTCATAACATAATATAAACCAAAAAATAAAATTTCACCAGAGGTCTTATTTAACATAACTTCACTTTTGGGATATAACCCATGTTCAATTTTTGCACTCCATTCAAAGTATTTATTTACCATAAATGATAAGGCGAATGCAAGTGTTATGCCAATAAATAGCAAAGATAAAAATTTATTCCCTTTTTGTAATGCAGTTATAGATAAAGCAACCGTTAAACTGCTAGTTAAAAGTATTATTGTATTTAGCGTTCCAAGTGCGGTATTAAGTTCTGCAGCGGCTAACTTAAATTGTAAAGGATTTTGGAATCGATAAACAGCATATACTAAAAAAAGTCCTCCAAACAGTAATAGTTCAGTAAAAAGAAATAACCACATTCCCATTTTTGCACCCACATTATCTTTATGAACGTGAGTGTTATTCGAATCAGAGTGGTTCATGTTTTATCTCCTTCAATTGGCTAAAATCGTATGGTTCGTGCGTAACAGTAGGTATTTTTTCAAAGTTTTCTACAGGTGGTGGCGTCATTGTATGCCATTCTAATGTTACTCCACCCCAAGGATTTTCTGGCGCTTTTTTACCCTTATACAAGTTATAAACTAAATTATAAATAATAAGTAATAGGGTTAAAAGCATTAACCAAGAACCTACTGTTGATACAAATTGTAAATGAGAAAATTGTGGTAAATAGTCGTAATATCTTCGTGGCATCCCCATATATCCCAAAAAGAATTTTGGTAAATAAAGCATATTAAATGCAATAAAGAATAATAAAACTGTATAATTTGCCAATTTGATATTATACATTTTTCCAAACATCTTAGGATACCAATAAAATAGTGCAGCAAAAAATATGGTTCCTGTGCCACCAAACATAACGTAATGAAAATGAGCAACTACAAAATATGTATCATGCAAGTGTATATCTGTTGCTAACGAGCCTAATACTAAACCCGTTAAACCTCCTATAGAAAATAGAACTATAAATGCCATTACCCATAAAAATGGTGGCTTTGGATCAATAGACCCCTTATACATTGTTGCAACCCAGTTAAAGACCTTAACACCACTAGGCAATGCAACTATAAATGTTAATAAAGAAAAAATCATTCTTGCAGTATCACTAATACCACTTGTAAACATATGATGCGCCCATACAAGGTACCCAACAAATGCAATTGCTAAGCTGGACATTGCAATTGCTTTATATCCAAAAATCGTTCTTCGAGCAAAAGTTGGTATAATTTCCGAAACTACACCCATAGCAGGTAAAATCATAATGTAAACTGCTGGATGGGAATAAATCCAGAATAAATGTTGATATAATATTGGATCTCCACCTAAAGCAGGGTCAAATATTCCTACTCCAAATACTCTCTCTAAAATTACTAATATTATTGTTATACCTATAACTGGAGTAGCAATAATTTGTATCCAAGCAGTTGCATAATTTGCCCAAACAAATAATGGCATTTTGAAAAAGGTCATACCCGGTGCTCTCATCCTATGCACAGTAACAATAAAATTAATACCGGTTAATATAGATGACCAACCTAAAACAAATGCCGCAAAAATTGCCATAGATACATTGGTTGTTGTTCTTATACTATATGGTATATAAAAAGTCCATCCAGTATCTATAGGTCCACCTGGCAAAAATAATGATACAAGAACTAATATTGCCCCAATCATATAAATCCACCAAGAAAGCAAATTTAATCTTGGGAAGGCAACATCTTTTGCTCCTATTTGTATTGGCAAAAAGAAATTTCCAAATATTGCAGGTAATCCTGGCACAATAAACAAAAATATCATTATTACACCGTGAAGTGTAAAAAGAGTATTGTAAGTTTGAGCATCCATAATTGTTTTACCAGGGGCAATAAGCTCCAATCTCATCAATACCCCTATTATTGCACCAATCACAAAAAATGAAGCTATAGAAATTAAGTATAATAAACCGATCCTTTTATGGTCTGTACTAAATATCCAAGCTTTAATTCCTTTATAATTATTTGTACCTTCTTCGTAAAAAGATACTTTATTTGTAACGTTACCGTTACTCATTAATATTTTCTCCTTTATTTTTTTTCCTTAATACAACAAATGCTACAAACCCTGCTAAACCAATTAACATAAAAACACCTATTATTCGTGTTATGTTCAATTGATAATTCCTTCCGCTCGGGTCGTAACTATAGCAAAATTCTAATACTTTTGTAATTGTTGGGTTAGATTTTCCCGCTTTGGCTTCTATTAAAGCCATCTTTACATCAAATTGATTATACTGTGTACCAAAAATATATCTTGTTATTTTACCATTTGGGGATATTGCTATTAAAGCGGCTGCATGAACATAATCCTTGTTATAAGGCTTAAAATAAAATCCAACTGCATCTGTAACCTTTCTAATATTCAAACTATCCCCAGTTAAGAATATCCAAGCGTCTGGGTCAATTCTTTTATTCATCCCATCTAAATATGTCTTTTTCCATTTTGCCGCAATTAAATAATTTTCTCTGTCATTAAAACTTAATGTAATAACTTGGTAATCAACACCCGGCACTAAATCAACTTTATCTATAGTATGGCTTAGCTCAGATAATAATGGGCTACACACACCAGGACACTCGTAGTAAACTAATGATAATATTGTTGGTTTTGTTATTAAATCCTTAATGGTTACCTCTTTACCATCAGATGTTGTAAAAACAGCATCTTTTGGAAGATAATTATCCAACTTTTCATCAATACCAACTTCTATATGGTCAGTTGAACCAATTATTTTGCTATTTATTAATACTAATACTACTAATAAAAGTATTCGTCTCATCTAAATTTTCTTATTAACCTTATATCTTGATAAAATATCAAATAATTGAGACCAATCGTTTGAACTAAATGTAGATACAGAATTTTTAAATCCAAATAAACTTGGATTTTGCAAAACTATATTTATAAAATTATTATTAGTCCAAACTGAGTCTGACAATACAAGCAATTTTTGCATTTTATTTATGTCATAAATCCTATCAATTAAAACGGGATTTTTGCTTAAATCGTTCGATAAATTTTCAATTAAATTTCTATTAACTTTATTTTGATATTCATTGACAACAAATTCACTTGCCAAACGTACCGGTATAACGTTTGGTACTTTTGTACCCTCAGATAATTTGTAAGTAGCATCTAAAGTGCTTATTTCATCTGCAGATATTTCAGGAAACTTTTCAAATGTTCTAATATAGCTAATAATTGCTAATCTATCCGATGCAGGTAGATATTCATAAGCAGCCATACCATTTTTAACAATTCCTTCTTGCAATGTTTTATACATATCAGATAATTTACGCCCGTTAGTCCATCCATCAACTACGTGAAAGTTTCTTGGCTTGGGATTTAATGCTGCACCGGCTGGTCCATCTCCTTTACCATTTTCTCCATGGCAGGATGAACAATTAGCGTTGTAAAGTTCCTTACCCTTTGCGATAAAGTCATTTGTTGGATTTGTAATTAAGTTTAAATCTACTGCTGGAACAATACCCCCTTTTTTCATTGATAAATCCACTTCTTTTTTAATAAAAGAACTATCAGTTAACAAAGGGGAATAAATGTTCTTACCAATGTAATCCAAATGTTTTACATAATAAATTCCAGAACCCAATAATAAAAAAATTATCAAAACATAAATCCATCCAAACAATCGCGTTGGATTTTTAAGTAAATCTTTAAAATCTATTTCCGGTTCGTATTTTTTATTTTCCATGTTTATCTCAAAAAAAATTATAACCTAAAATCAATACTTCTTTTAAGTTTTGGGTCACCTATTGGTACAATATTTTTTCTTTTATAGTTCAAATAAAATATAATAATTATCAAACCTATAGAAACTAAAGGAATAGATAATTCGCTCCAGCCTAAAGGAACAGCTTTTTTACTTAATGTGGGCATAGTTAACCAAAATAGGTCTATTATATGTGCAAAAAATATCCATCCAGAGGCAAGCAAAAGTTTCTTAGGGTTCGATTTTGATGGTTGGGATAATAAATAGAAATATGGAAGAACAAACCTAATTATTATTAATGCTATAGAAAAATATATCCAGGTTCCTTCCCATCTGTTTAAGTACCAAAAAGTTTCTTCAGGTAAATTTGCATACCAAATTAAAAGATATTGACTAAACGCTATATAAGCCCAAAAGTTAGTAAAAGCAAATAATAAAGTTCCTAAACTATAGTAATGATCTTCTACTAAACCTTTAACAAAATAACCTTTTTCGTTTAAATAAACTATAAAAAACGTTGCAACAGAAAAACCTGCTAAAATACTTCCCGCAAAATAATACACACCAATTATTGTAGAAAACCAATGCGGTTCTAAACTCATTATTAAATCTATAGCTGTAAAAGTAATAGTTATTGCAAAAAAGGGCATCATTATAGCAGAAATTCGAGTATTCAATTTAGTTAACTTAACATCTTTGGTCTTATCTTGCTTGGATGAATTTTTTGTTAAAAATAGATAAAATAATATCCAAACAGCAAAGTAAAATATTAATCTAATTGTAAAAAAGGTAATGTTTAAATAACCAGATTTACCTGCTAAAATTTCATCTGTTTTAACAGCCTCTTCATGTGTCCAATGATATAACCCATGAACATTTAAGTAAACTGGAATAGCAATAATTGGAACAATCAAAAGCAATGATGCTAAAAACTCTGGAACCCTTCTAAATACTGTGCTCCAAACAGCTCCAGCTAAATACTCAATTCCAATTAAAAATAGTGAGCCTAATCCTATACTAATAAATACTAACAGAATAATCAAATTGTCGAATGCAGCCCTTGTATGATCTACTAAATACCCTGCTAACAAAATAATTATTCCAATTAGTAAACTTATTACTCCTAAGTTTAATAATTTCTTTGGGAAATCTTTTTTTTCTAAATTAATTTTTTCAGTCGAATCAATCATTGTAAGTCAGACTCCTTGGCATTTAGTGATCTTTGTAGTGCTCTTATATAAAGTATAACTGCCCATCTTTCATTTGTATTTAATTGGCTTGCATAAGATGGCATTACATTTTGACCTTCCATTATTACATGATAAATTCTTCCATCACTCCAATTTGTTACTTTAGCGGAGTGCAAACTTGGTGGATTTGGAAATTGTCCTCTTAACCTGCTATCCCCTTCACCAAAATTTCCATGACATGGAGAGCAATAAGTATTATACTTAACTTTGCCTAACTCTAAATTTTGTTTTGTAAACGGTAGTGGATTGACCATTTTTATAGCAGCCTCTTCTGGCTTACCGTAATATAAATATGGTAAATGACCTCGCGAGATTGTGCCTTTTACAGGTACTCGCATTGCATAACCATCTGCAAAAAACTTACTCTCTTCTTGCACTGTATATTTATTTTGATACATCATCCAAGTAAATGGCTGCATATACATTAGTTTATTTAATGTAAAATAAGTTACACCAGATATAAATAAGCCTACAACAACTAAAAATATTAAAAATTTTGGCTCTAAAACTTTAGGTTTTGCATTAAGCTCTTCTTCATCATAATATATAGCTTCTATTTTAATTGGATTTAAAGACTTTAAAAACTCTTCAACTTCACTAATGTTAAATTTTGGATCGTCAGCTAAAATGCACAAACCAAATTTATCTGATGAAACAGCTTTCATGTAATCAGTATCATGCAAAGGATAACTGTTGTTTGGAAATTTAAAGAATACAAAAAGTAAAGCTAAAACCGTAGCAATAGATGCTGATAAAACAGTAACTTCGAAAACAATAGGTATAAATGCGGGTAACGAGAAAAACGGTTTACCCCCTAAATTTATTGGATAATCTATAACAGCTATCCAATACATTGTTAATAAAATACCTATTGCAGCAGATAAACCAACAACTAATGTTACATAACCTAATTTAGAAGCTGGTAATTTCATAGCACTAAACATACCATGAACCGGATAAGGAGTATTTACATCATATTTCTTATATCCAGCTTCTGTTGTTTTTTTTGCCGCCTTTAAAATATCATCCGGTTTTTCAAATAATGCCGTATAAGCAAATAATATTTTTTCATCCATATTAATGTTCCTCACTATGATGCGGTTGTGCACCATCTACAACTGCCTTAACTTCTGCTATTGATACAACAGGAAGTGTTTTGATAAATAACAACAATAATGTAAAGAATAAACCAAAACTACCTATTAATATTCCAAAATCTATAATTGTTGGTTTATAATATGCCCAACTTGATGGTAAAAAGTCCCTACTTAATGATGTTACTGTTATAACAAATCTCTCAAACCACATACCAACATTAACTAATACACCTATTACAAACATAACTGGTATCGAGCGTCTAATCTTTTTGAACCAAAATAATTGTGGAAATATTACATTGCAGGAAACCATTATCCAATAGGCCCAAGCATAAGGCCCAAATGCTCTGTTAATAAAAGTGAACTGTTCTGCCTGTACTCCGCTATACCATGCAATAAAAAATTCCATACCATATGCATAACCTACTAACATACCCGTTAATAACATAACTTTATTCATTTTTTCTAAAGTATTTAATGTTATTATATGCTCGTAGTTAAATATTTTTCTAATAAAGATTAGTACATTTTGTACCATCGCAAATCCAGAAAACACAGCACCAGCTACAAAGTATGGTGGAAATATAGTTGTATGCCAACCAGGTAATATAGAAACCGCAAAATCAAAACTAACTATTGTATGTACTGATAACACTAAAGGAGTTGCAAAACCCGCTAATATTAAATATACTAATTCATAATGTTGCCAATGCCTGGTAGAGTGCCTCCAACCTAAACTAAAAACTGAATAAATTATTTTTTTAATTTTATTTGTTGTTCTATCTCTTAATGTAGCAAAATCTGGAATTAATCCAACATACCAAAATATAAATGATACAGTAAAATAGGTGGAAACTGCAAATACGTCCCACAATAATGGAGATGTAAAGTTGACCCAAAGAGAATGTTGATTGGGATATGGAAATAAATAACCATCTAACCATGGCCTACCAACGTGAATTGCTGGGAATAAACCAGCTGTCATAACTGCAAAAATAGTCATACCTTCAGCAAATCTTGCTATACCATTACGCCATTTTTGCCTAAATAAAAATAATATTGCAGAAATTAAGGTACCAGCATGACCTATACCAACCCAAAATACAAAGTTAACAATATCAAAAGCCCAACCAACAGGATTATTATTACCCCACATACCAACACCATAATATAATGATAAGCCTAATGATATTGCCCCTATCATTAACATTGTGCCAGTAATACTTAAAGCAATAAAATACTTTTTATCTGGTTTTGTCTCTAAAGGCTTTGCAATAATATCATCAATCGAACGTAACGTTGGTTTCCCTTCTATTACGGATATTTCTTCCGTTAATTCCACATTAGACACTATATTTCCTCCGAATGTGTGTTTCTTAATTTTGCGATATATGTAATGTTTGGTCTTATATTTAATTCTTCTAATACATGATATCCCAATTGATGATTTCTCAATCTATATACTTCACTATTTTTATCATTTACATCACCAAATACTATTGCTTGCGATGGACATGCTTGCTGACATGCTGTAACTACATCAGTTCCCTTTAATGGAACATTATTTTTAATTGCCTCTTGTCTAGCTTCCATTATTCGCTGTACACAAAATGTACATTTTTCCATCACACCACGGCTTCTAACGGTAACCTCTGGATTATTTACCATTCCACTTAATTCATTATCATAGTATGCATTTTCAAAATGATCTCTAAAATTGAAAAAGTTAAATCTACGCACTTTATATGGACAGTTATTACTACAATACCTTGTTCCAACGCACCTATTGTAAGTCATTTGGTTCAATCCATCTTCGCTATGGTTTGTAGCATTAACTGGGCAAACATTTTCACAAGGAGCTTGGTCACAATGCTGGCATAACATTGGTTGATTGCTAATTAAAGGATTTTCTGGACTACCACTATAATATCTATCTATCCTCATCCATTGCATTTCCCTGCCCTTGTTATATTGCTCTTTTCCTACTACAGGTATATTATTTTCAACATTACAAGAAGCTACACATATTGCACAGCCAGTACATTTATTTAAATCTATTGCCATTCCCCACTTAACACCGTTATACTTAAATTCCTGCATAATGTTAAGTTTTTCTGCTTTATATTTTTCTAAAAACTTTGGTTCTTTAACATATTGTAATATTGTTCCTTCTTGAATAATATGTCTTTTACGATGTAACTCTTTTGTTAATGGTTCGTCTATAGGATTATGTTCTTGTGATGATGCTAATGTGTATCTTTCATTTGTCTTGCTAATTGATACACCTTCTAAAATAAATTTTTCCCCTTCATTGTCTAAAAGAACGTTCGCATTAAATCCAACATCTTTGCCAACTTCTGCAATTATATTCCTCCCATAACCTAATTCTATAGCAATAAAATTATCTGGCAATCCTGGTTGTATCAAAACTGGTGCTTTAACTTTTTTGCCCTTATAATTTATTTCTATAACATCATTCATTTCTAAATTAAGGCGCTTACCCATTTGTGTAGATATTGCAGCATAATTATCCCAAGCTACTTTGCTTATAGGATGTGGTATTTCTTGAAGCCACCCATTATTAGCAAATTTTCCATCTTTAATAAAATAATTTTTTTCTAATAATAATGTAATTTTATCGCTATTTTTATTTACTTTTATGTCCTTTATAACATTATTTAAAGTAACGTTTACCTTTTCAGCTGTTTTTAACTGTATAACTCCATCATGTAAACAATTATTCCAAACTTCTTCAAAATTTGCAGTACTATTTAGTTTTGTATATATCTCTTCCTTAAAATAAGTTTGAATAAAATTGTAATAATCATATTCGTTATATTTTCCACTAATAAAACTTAATAATAAACTCTCTTTTTCTCTGGTATTAAAAATTGGTGAAATTACAGGTTGTTGAAAACTATATACACCTTCTTTAGTATTATAAAATCCCCAACTTTCTAACTGATTATTAATAGGAAGTACATAATTACTTATCTCGGCAGTATCGTTTAAGGATTCACACAAAGTAACTCTTGTTTTAACCTTCTTATATCCTTCTTCAAACAAGATATCTTTTGGCATAGTATAAATAGGATCGGTATCAAAATTAATTACCATTCCCACTTTTTCACTTTTCATATTGTCAACTAAACTTTTTAACTCATCTTTAGTGGATAAATTGTAAAATAATTTTTCACCATTGCCAAAATCAACCAAATCAAGATTATTTAATGCTTTATTTAATCCAAAAATTAATAAATAATTACTTTCACTTAAATTTTCTCCTGGTACAATTAAAGTATCCTTGGAAAATTTAATTAAATCGTTAACTAAATTATTAACATTTGTTTCATTTAATGAATATTTTTTTACAAAGTCCTTAAGATTATAATTATTTGCAACTGAACTTAATTCATTAGGTAATGAATAACCTTTTTTAGCTAGTTCATTAATTATAGACAATAAAAACTCATTATAATCTGATGGATTAATAGCAAATCGATAATCTGCATTTGTACCCGTTAAAGATAAATTCCCTTCAATAGAATACAATCTGCTAAAATTATTTATATTATCTACGTTTCTAGTTTCTGTAAATAAATTAATATTTTCAATTAAATTATCTTCTTTACCTAAAAAATCACTACCAACCGAAACAACAATTTTAGCTTTGTTAAACAAAAACTTTGGCTTATAATTTATACCAAAAAGATTTTTTAATGCATTATAATAACTTAAGTTAGAATATAAATTGTAAAAATAAAGTTTGGTAACAGGATATTTACTAATAAAATTATTAAAAAGTTTTACTTGAGTAGGAGATTTTACAACATCTGATAAAATTGCAATTTCTAAATTATTTTTAACACAATTATTAAGTTCATCAATAATTTTGTTATCAATAGTTGCCCAGTCACTTTCTTTATTATCAATTAAAGGAGATTTTAACCTGCTTGGATCATATAGGTCTAAAATTGAAGCTTGACCAGTTGCACAAATCTTTCCCTTATTAATTGGATGATCAGGATTTCCATCTATTTTAATTGGTCTACCTTCTCTTGTTTTTATCAAAATTCCACACTTATCGCTACATCCATTACATGTAGAGCTATAATAATTAGCCGTGCCAGGTAGTATTTCTTCGGGTCTTTTATTATAGGGAATAATTTTACCTTTATCTCTGTAATCACTGCAAGCTGTAGCAGTAAAAGCTGCAGAAGCCGCCAATAAAGCTAAAAATTTTCTTCTACTTAATGTAGATTCACTTTCTAAATCAAATTTTGCAACAGTTTCTGGTAAAAATTCCCCTCTTTGCTTTATTTCTTCTTGTTCATTTTTACCCGATAAATTGAAATTCCTAGTATAATTTTTGCTTTCAGAATTGTTATCCATTACTAAAACCTTTTAATATTTGTTCTTTTAACGGCTACTGGATTAGATTTTATATTGATTTTACTTTTGCTATCAAATAAGGTATTTTTTGATTTAAATTTAAGAGGATTAAAAGAAATAAAAGATAATCCTAACACTCCTAAACCTAATTTTTTAACAAAATCCCTTCTATCAAATTTATTCATAATTACTCTCCTATCTATGGCATGCAGCGCAATTTGTTGGACCCTTATTTACTTTATCTAAATAAGCTAATTGAGTTTCTGGATGACGATGGCACTCTAAACATGCAGTCATTGTAAAACTTCTAACTTGAGCAACTACTTCCATATTTTTTACATCGCCATGGCATGTTTCGCATGCAACCCCTCTATTAACATGAACTGAGTGATTGAAATATGCATACTTTGGTACTTGATGTATTCTTTCCCAAGGTAGTGGTTTACCTTTTTCGTAATACTCAGTTAGTTTAATAATTTCAGGTCTATCTTTTCTTGCAACAGTGTGGCAATTCATGCATATATTTACAGAAGGAACTAATGCATGTCTTCCTTTTGTAACACCCGTATGACAATACTGGCAATCGATTCCCATTGTTCCAGCATGTAATTTATGGGAATATTTAATCGGCTGAAGTGGTTGGTACCCTATTCCATCTCTTTCTGCACGACTTGCATAAAATGTTATTATAAATGAGGAAACTATTACAAATAAAACTAAAGGGATTCTTATTTTTAGGGTATAATCTAGTAAACGTTTTTTCATTTTATACCTATAATTTTCATATCAATACAATACATAACAGGACATTATGTATATTTTAATATTTGTATTTTTAATATATAAAAATATATTTATTTTACAAAACAAAATTTCTTTCTACACTAAAATTTTGTTTCTTTAATCAATCTTCCTTCGTCGTTATATTCTTTAAGTCTTATTAATTTACCATCTTTATATAATTCTTCGGCTTGCAATATACCAAACGTGTAGTATCTTTTTGTAGTTCCGTCTAAAATACCATTTTTGTATTCTTCCCTTGCTTTTATTCTACCATTTTCATAATAAAAATTGCAAATACCATTTAATTTCCCATTTAAATAAAATAATTCCGCTTTTATTTTTTTGTTTGGATACCTTACAATGTATACACCATCCTTTGAAGTATCTTTAGATACATCATATTCATATAAACCAATATCTTTTGGAATTGGTTTATTATCAAAATTTGTAACAATAACTTTAAAAAATTTTTTAATTCTTTTGCCGATAGAATAAATAATCATTTTTATTACCGCTAAAATAGTTATTAATTGGTCCTATCAATAACAAAATCCACAATACTAAATAAATGACCCTTAACAATAGAATCTGGAAAAACAGATAAATTATCTTTGGCTTTAGCGGCATATTCTTTTGCAATTCTATAAGAATATTCTATGCCCTTTTTTTCAATAACAAAATCAATAACTCTCTTAATATCCTCTTGTTTTTTGCTTTTTTTAATTAAGCTTATAATTTCATTTTTTTCACTTTTTGAACTATTCTCTAATGCATATATTAATGGTAATGTTAATTTTTTCTCCTTTATATCTCCTCCTAAAGGTTTACCAAATAATTTCTTTTTACCTATATAATCTAATATATCATCAATTATTTGGAAAGCAATTCCTAAATTTTCTCCATACTGAACTAAAGCATTAATTTTGTTAGAATCTTCTGTAACACTTCGAGCACCAATTTCACAACAAGTTGATATTAAAGAAGCTGTTTTATCCGATATTATCTTAATATATGTATCATAATTATTATTTAGTCTTCTAGTTTTACTAATTTGCAAAAGCTCTCCTTCAGACATTCTTTTAACAGTTGTTGTAATAACACGTAAAAAATCAAAATCGTTTCCTTCAACAGCTAACATTAGTCCTCTTGCTAAAAGATAATCTCCCATTAAAACTGCAATCTTATTTTTCCAAATTGCATTTATCGATGGAAATCCTCTTCTTTCTTCTGCACTATCTACAACATCATCATGAACTAACGTTGCCGTATGTAATAATTCTACTAAGTTAGCGCCGCGGTAGGTTCGCTCGTCAATTTCTCCACATAACTTAGCAGAAAGAATAACTAATAAAGGTCTTATTTTTTTACTTTTTTGCCTTAAAATGTATCTTGTTATTAGCTCTAAAATAGCAACATTAGATTTCATAGACAAGCGAAACCGCTGATTAAATGTTTTAAGTTCGCTGTCGTAGTACTCTATTATTTGGCTTAAACTCAAATTAGTCAACTTTTTTTTGGAAAATTTTAGCAACTAATATACTTATTTCATACAATAAAACCAAAGGAATTGCTAATAAAACTTGAGATAAAGGATCTGTTCCAGGTGTTAAAACAGCAGATAAAATAAATACTGCAACGTATGCGTGTCTTCTATATTTACGCATAAATTTTGCTGTTATTATTCCCAATTTTGCTAATAAAAAGGATAACATAGGTAGCTCGAATACGGTTCCAGCTGCCAACATAACACTTATAATAATACTTAAATATTCATCTATAGCAATATTATTTTCAATACTTGCACTTCCAAAACCTGCGGCAAATTGCAATGATAATGGCAACATTACAAAATATGCAAATACAATCCCAGAAAAAAAACATAATGTAGAAAAAAATACGATAAGTACAATATACTTGCGTTCATTTTCTTTTAATGCGGGCGAAATGAACTTCCAAAATTGATAAAGTATAATAGGTAAACTAAGTACAACACCAATGATTAATGCAACTTCAAAATATAAAAATAATTGACCAAAAGGTTTTAAATTTTGTAATTTTATGTTACTAGATTTTGCGGGTACTAAAAATATATGCTCTATAAAAAAATCTATAAATATAAAACTTATTATAGTAGCAAATATTACTCCTAAAAGAGATTTAATTATTCGCCACCTAAGCTCCTCCAAGTGATCTAAAAAAGGCATTTCCGCATCTTGAACTTGCTTAGGTGACAAGACGTAAATCCTTACATTATTATGTTAGAATATAATGGAAATCTATTGCACAATTCTTTAACTTCGTTGTTAATTTTCCTTAACTCATCTTCATTATCTTGATTAATTAAGGCTTTATTAATAAAACTTGCAATAGCTTTCATTTCTTCTTCTTTCATGCCACGTGTTGTAACTGCTGGCGTACCTATTCTAATTCCACTTGTAACAAATGGGCTCTTGGTATCAAATGGTATCATATTTTTATTAACTGTCATACCAGCTAGTTCTAATACCTTTTCTGCTTTTTTACCAGTAATATTTTTATTTGTTAAATCTACTAACATAAGATGATTATCAGTACCACCACTAATAACCTCAAATCCATAACTTTGAAGCTCTGCAACCAAAACTTTTGCATTTTTAATAACTTGCATGGCATAAACTTTAAAGTCATCTGATAAAGCTTCTCCAAAAGCAACTGCTTTTGCCATAATTATATGCATTAATGGTCCCCCTTGTATGCCCGGCATTACCATACCGTCAAAAAGCTCAGACATTAACTTTAAGCGGTCACCTTTAACTGTTCTAATTCCTAATGGATTTTCTCTATCTTTACCTAATAAAATTACACCACCTCGCGGTCCACGTAAAGTTTTATGAGTAGTGGAAGTAACAACATCACAATATTCTAAAGGATTATTAAGTAAACCTTTAGCAATTAAGCCCGATGGATGGGACATATCGCACATTAATAATGCACCAACTTTATCTGCAATTTCTCTAAATTTTGCATAGTCCCACTCTCTACTATATGCACTTGCACCAGCAACTATTAATTTTGGCTTTTCTTTAGTTGCTAAATCTTCAATTATGTTGTAATCTAACATTTTGGTTTCTGGATTTAACGGATAGCCAATAGCATTATATATTTGTCCAGAAAAGTTAACAGGCGAACCATGTGTTAAGTGACCACCATGGTCTAAACTTAATCCTAATATTTTATCACCGGGTTTAAGTAACGCCATGTAAACAGCCATATTTGCTTGCGAGCCACTATGTGGCTGAACATTTACATATTCTGCTCCAAAAAGCCTTTTAAGTCTATCTTTTGCAAGCTCTTCTGCCATATCAACAAACTCGCAACCACCATAGTATCTTTTACCTGGATAACCTTCTGCATATTTATTTGTTAATACAGAGCCTGCTGCTTGCAAAACAGCAGGGCTAACAAAATTTTCTGAGGCAATTAACTCTAAATTATTTTGCTCTCTTCCTATTTCTAAATTTAATATTTTATAAACTTCTTCATCATTTTTTAAATACTCAAACATACTCAACTCAATTTATTTTTAATTATGGAACTACTACTGAAGCACCTATCCAATTGTAGCAAGGACCTTCCAATTTTAAAGAACTTCCGCTAGCTATCTTTCTAAAGAAGTAATCCTCTTTTTGTGGAACAGCACTTGCTAACGAGCTTATTCTTTCTGCAGCTCTGCTTGCATACGGTCCATTTAAGTTCTTACATCTTTGATATGTTTGAACAGCATATAAGTAAACTAATCTATCATTAAATTCAAAACTTCCACAATTTCTAACAGCTTGTTCGTATAATTGTGCTTCTATAAATATTGGGTAATCCCATGTTGGATCCAATTTCATTGCGGTTCTTAAATTATTCCTTGCAACTGATAATTGATTCATTTCTTTATAAATGATTGCAATATTTACGTAATTATCTTTATTTTCAGGTTCAAGCTTTATTAAGTTCTTGTATATTTCTAAAGCTTTTTCCCTATCTTCAAGTTTTTCATAGCATCGTGCTAATTCTTTTTGATAATTTACTACAGTTGGAGCTTTTTTATACAAAAATTCTAATGGTTCTACTGCTTTTTCAAAATTCTTAAATCTTAAACATGTATTTGCATAATTCCATGCTTTTTCTATGTTTTCTTTATCAAGATCCCATGCTTTCTTCTTAAATTCCATTAATTGGTTTTCATCTTCTGCCAATGCTGTTACACGTGATACCCAAACCTCATTATTCGGCTCAGCTTCTTGTAGTTTTAGATATAAATCTAATGCTTTTTCCTTATAGCCATTGGTTTCATTTGCATTGGTACTATAAATAATACCTAATCTATCTTTGTAGTAAGAGTCTAAATTGTTATCTACAGAAAAAGCTTTTTCATATGCTTCTATAACTACTGGAACTGGTGCTTTTTTCCATACTTCCAATACATATGCTTTCTTAACTAAGTAACCACCTGCTTTATCTTTTTCATACTTGGCTGCTACGTCATAAAAATATAACGTAGTATCTGTAATCTTCATCTTTTCTTCATCAGACTTAGCTAAGCTATCATGCAAATACCACAGTACATCTTCCATTTTCTTAAAGATTTTAAAACGAATAAAATCCTGAGGACGAGTATTTATTACATTCCAACCATGTGGCTCTGCACTTACGTAGTCTTTATTTTTGTGATATTCATTAAAAAGACTAAATTCTGCCAATATGTTTAAACTATCGGCTTTTAATTGTTTGGCATATGTGTTACTATAAAGTGTAACAACTGCCAATATCGCTAAGGTAATTCGTAATGTTTTCAATTTTAACTCTCCAAATATTATTATCTTTCTTGTCTAACGAACCAAAGTTCACCAAAATTAAATGATACTGATAAATTATAAACTGTTTCTTTAATTAAACTGTTCTCTTTTTTTCCTCTAACTCCTATTGTAAATCCTATATCAACGGTATTTTCATACATCAATGGGAAACTTAATCCCGAACTTAAATAATAGTAATCAATTCCTGTGCCATTAATTTTATATTGTGTTTGCTCATACCCAAATCCCCCTCTTAATATAATTTGCTGCCAAAATGTGCTAAATCTGGATACTGCATTTCTATGTTCAAGTCCTAAACTAAACTTATGATAATCTCTTAAATTATCATTCTTTAATGAATTAAATGTATAATTACTATACGGTTGTGTAGCGTAATCTATTATAAACAAATAATTTTGATCATATACAAAACTTAATCCTAAACCAAACTTATATGGAATGTGAGTATAAACTTGTTTCCTTTCTACTAATCTTTCTCCTAAAAGCGAACCTTTATATAATAAAGTATCTGTATTTAAATTAGATGCATACTTAAATGCCAGTCCTAATCTTAAATTTTTTACTTTTTCTGAATTAAATATACCACTTAAATCAGGAGATATTAACCCTAAATTAAAGCCAATCCCCCTATATTCATTTTCTTTTCTAAGAGAACTATTCTTAAAATCGGAATTTTGATCGTATTCAATTGTAGAAGTATATTTAATTAATCCAATGTAATAATCAAAGGATGCACCTAAAACAAAATCATATCCTAATTTTGTACTAGCACCAATAAAGGCTTTAGATATACCGCCTTCTCCTTTATATGTAGTTGTATAGTTTTCTACACCAGTGTTTATTTTATTATTCACTACTTCATACTGAACAAAGGTTTCTGGTGACACACCTAATACTAACGAAATTCCTAAATCTCGTTCTATTGGAACGCCTATTTTTATACCGTTAAATATCCCCTTAAAATAATTACCCTTATTAAATCCATCATCTAAACTTACACCATTTAATAGAAAATTTGCTTCCAACCTAGTAGTATAAATTCTTGACCAATTTGCTGGATTTAAATCACTAAGATAATCTGAATTCGGCAAAGCGTATCCTAAACCACCCATGCCTAATATTCTTGCAGAAGATTGATTTATTATATCACCAACCCCATATCGTGTATATATCGAGCCACCCTGTGCATAAATTATATTGCTAAAACAAAATATACTAAATGCTATTATTAATTGTAATTTTCTCATTATTATCTTTGTTTTGTATAATAAATTCTTAATTTTGGTTTAAATCCACTTACTTTTTCATTTTTTATTGCAATTTTATTTACAGTGCTTGTTTCATTAGATAAATTTAATCTTAATCCTTGATTGCTAATACCATCTACCCAAAGTTGAACAATTGATGTAACATTACCGCTATAAATATTATTATTTTTTAATAAATATCCAATATTGTAATATCTATTTATCGTATTTGTTGTACTATCTGTTAATATTATTGCAAATACAGTATCACTAGCAGGGCTGCCAATATAACTTTCGTTCTCATCCAATGTTAATGTTAATACCGCTTTATTAATAACAACATTTTTAGGCAACATACTTAAATCAAAATATATTTTTGCTCTATAGGGGTCGCCGCCAATCAAAAATAAATTATTATTAGTGCTACTAGGTGCGTTAACATTTACAACATGTAAATCCTCTGTGGCAAATGCCTTTACGGTATCTATATATTTACCAATCTTTTCTACAACAATATCTATTTCAAAATTTTTATAATTGTAGTAATAGTTTAAACCAGGTATTCCAATAATTTTTTCACTATTGTCAGTTGGAGAAAACATTACACCAAAATTTTCACCCTTAGTGGTATCAGCTTTATTTAATAACCACATATTAGCTAATGTATTTTTAATATTAAAAGTAATTAATGTATCCGTAATTATTTTGTTATAACTTAAATCTTCTGTTTTATCTACTGGTAAACTTGTATAGTTTTTATTGTTAATTGTAGAAGAACTCCAACTTTGTTTAATTCTATATAAATTAAAATCAAATTGCCCACTACCAATTTTATAATTTGGAACAATTTTAACAAAGCAATTTCTTACAATAATACTATCCTTTAATATTTGATTTAGTATAGAATCTGGTAAAACAGGATAAAATCTAACAAAAGCAGAAGCTTTTGCAAATGAAGTTTTGCCAATCAAAAGTTTATCTGAACTACTTAAATCAATTGAATCGTTAAATGTTGCCGATGTAATATTTACATGCAGGGAATCTGTATCAAAAACATCAGTATAAATTAAATCACTTTCTGGAATTAGTCCAAAGCCAGTAGAGTTTGGTTCATCTGAACAAGCATTGAAAACAAAAACTACAATTAACAAAAAAATCTTAACTAAAATATGTCTATTCAACTAAAGCCTCCGAAAAAGAGCTAAAAATTTTAATATAACAAATAAAATTACTAAAAATAATATTTTATATCAATAAGAAAAATAATATACAAAAATGTTCCATTTATTTTTAACTCTTTAGCAAAAGCTTTTTATATAGCTCAACATATTGTTTAGCAGAGTTTAACCAAGAAAAATCAGATTTCATGCCGTTCTTAATAATTTTTTTCCAATCCTCCGGTTTATTTTTAAAGATTTTAATTGCTCTACTAACTTCTGCAATTAAACTTTTTGTATCATACTTTTTAAACGAAAAACCATTTCCCTCCCCAGTTTTTTCATTAAATCTTATTACTGTATCTGCAAGTCCACCAGTCTCTCTAACAATTGGCACAGTTCCATAAACAAGACTATACATTTGATTTAATCCGCAAGCTTCAAATTTTGATGGCATTAAAAACATATCGCTACCTGCTTCTATTAAATGCGCAAGCTCGTCATCAAATCCTAAATAACAAGCGAATTTTTGTTTATAATCAGACGCCGCATCATCAAAAAATCTATGATATTCTCTTTCACCTGTACCTAATAATATTAATTGTAAATCTAACTCCATCAATTCATTAAACGATTTAACTAACAAATCAAATCCTTTTGAGTCATGCAAACGCGATATCATACCAATTATAGGAACATCTTCTTTATATTCTAAATTAAATTTATCTGCTAGGTCTTTTTTATTTTTCTTTTTATTTTCAAGGTTCTTTAATCCATATTTTGCAGATATATACTCATCTTGCTTTGGATTCCATATTTCAGTATCTATACCATTTATTATACCAAACATATCATTTTTTCGTTGACACAAAAAATCACTTAATCCACAAGATATTTCTTTATCATTACAAATTTCATTAGCATATCCTGGGCTTACAGTGCTTAGCAAATCCGCATATTGAATAGCTGCTTTCATAAAATTAAATTTATTTTTATGCAATACGCCATTTTCATTATCAACTATTTCTTTTGGCAATAATGTTTTAGATAAGTTCACTCTTGGGAAAATACCTTGAAATGCTAAATTATGTATTGTGTGTAAAGTTTTAATTTCTTGGTAAAGTGGTTTATCTTTATAAAGTAGTTTAAAGTATGCAGGTACTAAGCCACTTTGCCAATCATGACTATGGATTATATCGGGTACCCAATTTAGTTTTTCTATTAATTCAAAAACTGCATGCGTTAAAAGTATAAATCTTTCATCATTATCTTTAAAATCTTCATTAAAAATAGGATCTTGATACAGGCTATGTCTACTTCCAAAATATTCTTTATTATCAATAAAATAAATTTGAACTCGTGTTTTAGTGCTAACTAAAAATGAAGAACGCAAAGAAAATTTAACTTCTTTCTCGCCAATCTTTGTTGTTAAGTCTTTTAATCTTACTACTTCATGTATTTTGTACTTTTTTTCATCAATTGCACCGTATTTTGGCACTATTATCCTTACCTGATGTCCTAATTCTTGCAACATCTGTGGCAATGCAGCAGATACGTCCGCTAATCCACCTGCTTTTATAAATGGAGCTACTTCCGAAGTTACAAATAATATTTTAAGTTTTTTGGTTGGAGGCATGTCAATAATTTCCCTATTTTTGCCTTTAAATTTACAAAATTCTTGACTTATTGACAAAAATATTTGCATATTATTTATCACTTATTTTTCAATTATAGTAACTTTTTATTGTTTATGTTTACTCTACTTAAAAACCCCAAACAAATTGTAACCGTTAATACTAATGGAATAAATTTTAAGCGCGGTTACGAGATGAATAATATTGATGTTTTAGAAGGTTATGATATTGTTGTTAAAGATGGTATTATTTATGACTTAATTAAAAACAACAACTCTTTAACTAATTATGATTTAATAATTGATCTAACAAATTTAGTTGTCTTACCCGGTTTAATTGATTGCCACACACATACAGTTTTTGCCGGTAACCGTGCAGAAGAATTTAAAATGAAAATTGCAGGTGTTAGTTACGAAGAAATTGCTGCTAAAGGTGGTGGAATTAATAACACTGTTAACTCTTTAAGAAATATTCCCTTTGATGACCTGTATAAAATTTCTGCTGAACGTGTGGAATATTTTATTTCGCGCGGCGTAACCTCGCTTGAAATTAAAAGTGGATATGGACTAAGCTTTTCTGACGAAGTTAAAATTTTACAAGTAGTTAAAGCTCTTAAAAATAATTATTCTATAGATATTATCCCCACTTTTCTTGGTGCTCATACTATACCGCGAGAATATAAAAACGACCGCGAGCAATATATAAATATTATTCTAAATCAAATGCTCCCTTATATTAAAGAAAATAATTTAGCAGAGTTTTGCGACGTTTTTTGCGAGGCTACTGCTTTTTCTGCTAAAGAATCGGACTTAATTCTTGCTAAAGCAAAAGAACTTGGCTTTAAGGCTAAAATTCACACAGAGCAGTTTAATAATATTGGTGGAATAGATGTTGCGCTTAAACATAATGCTGTTAGTATTGACCACTTAGAAATGTTAAATCACAACGATATTACTCGTGTGGCTAATTCAAATTCAGTTTGCGTATTATTGCCCGGTGTTTCTTTTTTCTTAAATTATGACTTTGCAAATGCTGCCGAACTTATTAAAAATAATGCAATTGTAGCTATTTCAACAGACTTTAATCCAGGCTCTTCTCACATCCATGATATTAATTTGATAATGAGTTTAGCTGCAATAAAAATGCGTATGTCTATAGAATCTATTATTTCTGCTGTAACAATAAACGCTGCAAAAGCAATATCTTTAGAAGAAAAAACTGGTAGCATAGAAATTGGTAAACAAGCCGATTTTAGTATTTTTGCTGCTAATGATTATAGTGATATAGTTTATAATGTAGCCAAAAACTTAAATATAATGACAATTAAAAAAGGAAAAATTATTTATAAACGAAAATAGGTTATTTATGAAATTAATTGAATGTGTTCCAAACTTTAGCGAAGGTAGCAATCCACAAACATTAAACGAAATTAAAGAAGCAATTTTAAACACCCCCAATGTAAAGCTTTTAAGCTTTGAACCCGATAAAGATTATAACAGATTGGTTGTTACAATGGTTGGAGATGAAAATTCTATTTTAGAAGGAGCGGTAAATGCTTCAATAGCAGCAGCTAAAAACATAGATATGACGAAGCATAAAGGTAATCATCCTCGTATCGGTGCTATTGACGTAGTTCCTTTTGTTCCAATTAGTAATGCAACTGTAGAAGAATGTGTAGAAATTTCTAAAAAATACGCTAAAATTATTTCAGAACAACTTAATTTACCTGTTTATCTTTATGAAAGCGCACAAGAAAAAGAATACAGAAAAAACTTGGCAGATATTCGTAAAGGTGAATACGAAGGTTTAGAAGAAAAATTAAAATTACCAGAATGGCACCCCGATTTTGGGAATCCTGTTTTTAATCCTAAACTTGGTGCTACTGTTACTGGGTGCAGATTTTTTTTAATTGCTTATAACGTTAACATTAAATCAGAAAATATTAATTTTTCTAAAGAAATTGCAGAAACTATTAGAGAAATTGGGAAACCAAAACGAGATGAAAACGGCAATATAGTTAAAGAAAATGGTAAAACTATAAGATTACCCGGTAAATTTAAAGCAGTTAAAGCCATGGGGGTAGCTTTAGAACAATACAATATTACTCAGGTTTCTATTAATTTAGTTAATTATAAAATTACACCAATGCATGTTGTTTTTGAAGAAGTAAAAAATTTAGCTAATGATTTAAATGTAGAAGTTGATGGATCTGAAATTGTTGGATTAGTTCCATTAGAAGCAATTTTAGAATCTGGGAAATATTATGCCGGTAATTTACAACTTAATGAAAAAGAACTTGTTAACCTTGCTATAGAAAAACTTGGGTTAAACTCTCTTCACCCATTCAATCCAGAAGAAAAGATTATAGAGTATATGATTTAATAAAGGAGAATATATGGAGCTTAATTTAAGTATTAAAAATTATTTAGAAATGTTGGAATCCTCTTCACCAACACCCGGTGGTGGTAATGTTAGTGCATTTTGTGGTGTTCTATCTGCAGCTTTAGGCAAAATGGTTTGCCAACTTACTATTGGCAAAAAAAAGTATCTTAATGTTGAACAAGAAATGAAAGATTATTTAGCCCAATTATCAGATATCAAATCCTCTTTTGAAGATTTAGCTAACAAAGATAACAAAGCTTTTGATTTGGTTATGGACGCATTTAAAATGCCAAAGGATACTGAAGAACAAAAAGCCGAAAGACTTAATGCTATAGAAAATGCAACTAAAGGTGCTGCTGATGTTCCTTTTTTAGTTATTAAACAATCGTTAAATACACTTAAAATTTTAGAAAATATTGCTGATAAAGGAAATAAAAACTCGCTAAGCGATGCTGGTGTTGCTTTGCTTTTATTACAAACTGCATCTAAAGGAGCTTTTTTAAACGTAATTATAAACTGTGCTTCCTTAAATGATAAAGATTTTTCTTCAAAAATGATTAATGATGCAACTAATTTTATTACTGAAATTGATAATAAAGTAAATCAACTTTTTTTAAAAATTAAACAAGAAATATTAAATGAAAATTAAATTTATATTTATTTTTTTAATATGCTCAGTTTTAGTTGCTCAACCTAAAATAAAACTTGGCATTGAAGTATTAAGAGAGAGAAATTTTGATATCCTAAAAGGTAAAAATATTGGTTTAGTTACTAATCCAACTGGAGTTGATAGTAAATTAAAATCAACTATAGATATTTTATTTGAACAAAAAGACTTTAAACTTGTAGCACTTTATGGTCCAGAGCATGGCGTTCGTGGAGATTATGCAGCTGGTGAGTATGTAGATTTTTATACAGACTCCAAAACAAATTTACCCGTTTACTCCCTTTATGGAAAAACTCGTAAACCAACAAAAGATATGTTAAAAAACATTGACGTGTTAGTATATGATATCCAAGATATTGGTTGTAGATCTTACACTTACATAAGTACAATGGGCTTAATAATGGAAGCGGCTGCAGAAAATAACATAGAAGTTGTTGTTTTAGATAGACCTAACCCATTAGGCGGGAATAGAATTGAAGGCAATTACACAGAAGAAAAATACATATCTTTTGTTAGCCAATTTAAGATCCCTTACGTTTATGGATTAACTTGTGGAGAACTTGCAAAATATATTAACGAAGAAGGTTTACTTGGAAATAATAAAAAATGTGAACTAACCGTTGTGCCAATGGAAGGATGGAAAAGGGACATGACCTTTGAAGATACGGGATTAGAGTGGGTTCCTACTTCTCCTCACGTTCCCCACAAAAATTCTCCATTTTATTATGTTGCTAGTGGTATTATAGGAGAACTTGATGTTATTTCTATTGGAGTTGGATATACTATTCCGTTTCAAACTTTTGCTGCTAAATGGATTGATGGAATTAAATTAGCTAATAATCTTAATAACCTAAATTTACCAGGCGTAATATTTAGACCAATTACCTATAAACCTTATTATGCTGTTAGTAAAGGTGAAACTATCAACGGTGTTCAAATCCATATAACAGACTTTAATAAAGTTAATTTAATGGACATTCAATTTTATTTTATGCAGGAACATTACAAACTTTATCCTGATAAAAACTTTTTTGAAATATCTTCTAATAGACATGATATGTTTGATAAAGTTTGTGGCACTAATTTTATTAGAGAAAAATTACAAAAATCTTATAATTTTGATGATATTAAAGATTACCTTAATAAAGATATAGAAAAATTTAGACAGTTAAGTAAAAAATATTATATTTATTAGTTTTATTAGGGGAGTAATTTACTATTTACTCCCTTATACCCAGCTTTTGGAAATAATATTTTAATTGTTGTACCTTTATCCACTTCACTTTCTATAAAAAACTTACCACTATTTTTTGTAATTAACTCTTTACATAACATCAATCCTAATCCTGTTCCTTTTTCATGATTAGTTCCGGTTGTGGTATCAAAATTTATTTCATTCATTTTTTTATCAATAAATTCTTTTGTCATTCCAATTCCATCATCAATAACTTCTATACTCACATATTCTTCATCATAGCTACCCAACTTAATAATTACATTACCCCCCTTTTTTGTGTATTTAATAGCATTAGATATTAAATTTCTTAGAATTGTTTGCAACATAATCTTATCTGTTAAAATATTATAATCTTCATTAATTTCTGTGCTTAAATTAACTTCTTTTTTTGCAGCTGTATAAGCTAAGGAATTAATTATATTATTAATATTTTGTTCAACAGAAATTTCTTCAATATTCAACTCTTTATCCTTATTTTGACTTGCAGCCCAATCTAATAAATTTTCTAATAAATTAAAGGTATTTTTTGCAACTAAATTTACATCATTAATTAAACCTTTTTTTTCTTCATTATCTAACTCTTCCCATTTTTTAATTACATAATCACTAAACCCTATTAACGTATTAAATGGATTTCTTAAGTCATGAGCAATTATTCTAAATAAAGTATTTTGAGTTTTATTTAATTCATCTAATTTATTTTTTTGAGCATTAATTTCATTATTTAACTCTTCAAGTCTTTTTCTATTTTTAATTAATGTATTATTTCTTAAATGTAAGCTTAAAATTATAATCGCAAAAATTAATAAACCTAATCCTAAAACATACTTAATATATAGTGAACGTTCTTTATCTAACTGGTCTATTATTCTATCTTTCTTTAAAAGATCAATTTCTTTTTGTTTAGTCTCTAATTCATAACTAGCAGAAAGTTCCCTTATTTGCCTAGTTTTATTTGCATCAAAAATAGTGTCTTTTAGAGCGTCGTAAATTTTAAAGTATTCATATGCTTTTTGATAATTATTTTTTTTTTCATAGTATTTTGCATATAATAAATAGGTTCTTAAAAATGGTGGTTCTTTTTTAATACCTTTCTTCAAAGATATTGCATAATCCAAATACTTTAATGCTTCAAATTCGTTATTCATTAAAAGATATATTTCTGCAATATAATTTGCAGACTGTAAAACTCCATTAATTTCACCACGCGCTTTGTATATATTTAACGATTGCGAGTAATAATCTAATGCAAGCTTATAATTATTCGATATTGTATAAATTCTTCCACCTAAATTTGAACTGATTGCTATACCCGATGAATAGTTTATTTTTTTGCTTAGCTCTAAGCTTTTCTCAAAATAAACTATGGCAGAGTCTATTAAATTTAACTTTAAGTAAGTATCACAAATATTCGATAATGTTCTTACAACTCCTTGCTTATCATTAATTTGCTTTTTGTATTCTAATGAAGTAAAAAAATAATCTTTCGCTTTATTATATTCTTTTATTTGATTAAATACTAATCCAAGATTATTTGCTGTATTTGCAAAATCTGATTTATTATTTAGATTTTTCCTTATTTTATAAGCATTCATTAAATGTTGTGCAGCTACGGAAAAGTTACCTATAAAATAATTAGCAACACCCAAACTGTTTTCTACTTCTGCTAACACAGATTTATCCTCTAAACCAATAGCAATTTGATATCCTTTTTGCAATAAATCAAAAGCTTTATCATAATCTGCAATATTTATATAACAAAACGCAAATTGAGCATATATTTTTACTTTAGCTTCCGGATAATCAATTTTCTCAAATAATTTATTGGCTTCATTTTCATAAGTTAATGCTTCTATTACATGATCGTGTTTTATTTCTCTAATTAATGTATATAAAGCATCCAGTTTTTCTTTTCCACTTGCTCGGTAATATTTAATCCTTAAGCTATCAAATGCATCTGCATAAAGATTACTTATATTAATAGCAAATAGTATTAAAATTATTATTTTTAATTTATTTAAATTAATCGAAATCAATTTCAACATCTCCTACTGGCCATCTAGCTCTTAAATTTAACGTGTCTGGATATACATAAAATTTTTCTGACTTAATATATGGGATAACTTTCCCTGGTGAATAAACATTATTAGAGTCTTTATCTTCATAAATCCATAATATATATTTACCCGGCATTACATTAGTAAAATTAAATTCGTTTTTCTCCTTTAATTCTTGTTCATATTTATTATTTGTATTCTCTAATTTTATTATCTTTTTACTATTTTTTGAACTTTTAACTTTTCCACTAACTCCACTAAAAATAAGGTCATCTACTGTATTAAGGTCAACTTTATATAAAGTGTCTAATTTATTTCCTGCAGCATCTAAAACATTATTTACCTTATAACTATAATTAATTTTACTACTTGGTTTTAGTTTACTTTTTATTTCAACTTTTAAAGTAGCATCATCAATTTTCTTAAAATCTAATTTTAGCTCATCTTTTACATTTAAATAGGCTTTACTATTTAACGTAATTTCATCTAAGTTAATTCCATCATTAAAATTAACAATAAAATAAGGGTCTTCTAAATCTATTGTTTTGTTTTCATATTTTGTGATAATACTAATTAGTTTAGGCTTAGTTGTATCTGGTAGAGAAGATACATTTATTGGTAATTCTTGCTTTAAAGATATATTCCCGCTTAAATCTTTAAATCCTTCACCAATTAAATAATATTCATTTAATGTATTTAAACTATCATTAAAACATATAAAATAAGTTTTTGGTCTTGTATTTTTAAATAGATATTTTACTGGTAACACAATTTTCTTTGTAGAATCCATAATATAAAAATTATTTGCTTTTATATTTGTACTATCAATATATTCACTAAATTCTACTAAAATATGATTTTTATCAGTCATTGTTATTGATGAAATAGATGGATTTAGTGTGTCCTCTTTAGATAAAATCATATTAACACCGCTAAAATTAGTTTTATTTTCATCTAAATTTACATCAGTAAAGGGCACACCATACTTATCTTCACCAATATTATATAATAAATCTCTCATTTCATCAGTAAAAGCAAATATTTTATAATTTCCATACCCAAGTCCACTTAATCCATAGTAACCATCTTTGTTAATCATTGTTAAATAGTCTGGTTTACTTTTTGTTGGATTAATTGTATCCCCCCTATCTTTATAAGCAAAAATAAAAACATCTTTATCGTTGTTAAAATAAATTTTACCAGAAATTCTTCCTTCATCTAATTTATCACCTGTAGAAAAAGATACATTGTAACTTTTTACAGCTCTATTTCTATTATTTAAATCAAACAAATCAGTTCCAATATTAATTGAATATGTTGTATTTTTCAAAAGCTTGTTTTTATCAAAATAAATTCTTACGCTTTTGCCACTCCAATCATAATTTAGCTTAGAATCTATTTTTGGCGAAATAAAAAAAGCATCCATAAAACTTCTTTTATCAACATATTCGCTGAAAGTAAACTCGAAATATTCATCATTAAAATTTAATGTACCATCTTCAGGATATATTTTAACTATCTCTGGTGGTTCTCTATCGACTGGTCCACCACTTGGGGGCAATTGATTTGCACATGCATATATTATAAGTAATAGAATTATACTAATAAGCTTTTTCAATTTACACTCTCTTTGTCTCTTGATTGCCTATAAAGTTCAACATTTTTATTGTGCTCTGCTAAAGTTTTAGAAAAAATATGTTTTCCATCTTTACCTAATACAAAATAATAATAATCTGTTTTAGCAGGATTTAATGCTGCATAAATTGCCTGCTTACCTGGGTTATTTATTGGCGCTGGTGGTAATCCCATATTTTTATATGTATTAAAAGGAGAGTCTGCTTTTAAATGCTTAAATAAAATTCTTTTTAATCTTTCCTTACGATAAACATATTGTATTGTAGGGCATGCTTGTAACGGCATCTCAGCTCTTAATCTATTATGATACACACTCGATATTTTATCAAATTCATTAAACTTATTGCTTTCCCCATCAATAATTGAAGCTAATGTTAATATTTGATGCATATTCATATTGAAATTTTTCATTTTTTTAACAGCACTACTATCAAATAAACTTTTTGTTTGTTTTACTAAAAATCTCAAAACCTGTTCTTCAGTGCTAACTTTATCAAAATAATAAGTTTCTGGTAGTAAATAACCCTCTAAATTTTCAGTATCAAGATCTAAAGATTTTATAAACTTTTTATCATTCGCTAAACCAATTATTTTTGATGAATCAAGTCCCATCTTATTTTTTAAGAGTGCAGCTAAATCTGGCAACAAAATCCCTTCTGGAATTGTAACTTTAATATAATCACTCTTTTCACCTTTAACTAATAAATCAACTAAATCAATATAACTAAACCTTTCTGGCAATCTATATATTCCAGCTTTCAATTTTTTATCTGCATTTTTTAAATATGTAATTATATAAAAATAGGTTTTATTATATATAACCTTCTTGTTATATAATAATTCTGCTATTGATTTTACACTGCTTCCTTTTTCAATAACTAAGGTGTTATTGTTTTCTGTAGTTTTAATATATGGATATATAAATGTTAAGACTAAAAGAAAACATGAAGCAATAATATAAGTAACAACAATTTTAATACTGTTTTTTATCATAAAAATAATTAAAAGTTATTAGAAATATAGAAAAAATTATTATTACTTACCAATTTAATAATAATCTAATAGAAATTTAAACTTGCAAAGGCTGTATAATTAAGGTCAAACTGATATCCTGATAAGTGTAACTGTTTTCCTCTGTAAGCAATCATTGCTGCATTATCGCCACAATATTCTAATTTAGGTATTACCGCTTTAATATTATATTTCTTACTCAAATTATTCACTTCTTCTCTTAATAAACTATTTGCTGCAACACCACCTACAACAGAAATACTATTTACTTTGTATTTTTTTAATGCAGCTTCTATATTTATTGTTAAAGATTTGATGGCCGTTAGTTGAAAGGCAGCAGCAATATTATACTGCTTATCAAGCGGAATTTCTCCATTTGGAAATTCCTTTTGTATATATCTTAATACTGCCGTCTTTAAGCCGCTAAAAGAAAAATCAAACTGGTTTTTAGTTTTTGCAATAGGAAAATTAATTGAATTTTTATCCCCTTTTTTAGAATATTCCTCTATTTTCGGTCCACCAGGATAACCTAAACCAATTAATTTTGATACTTTATCAAATGCCTCTCCAACAGCATCATCTATTGTTCCACCAAGCTTAATTATATTAGTATCGCTTTCAACCAATAATAATAAAGTATTCCCACCAGAAACAGCTAAACATAAATATGGAAATTCTGGTTTATCTTCATTTAAAAATCCACTAAATATATGCCCTTCGACATGATTTACTGGAACAAATGGCTTTTGTAATGAATATGCTAATCCCTTTGCATATGTTAAACCAACTAATAACGCTCCAATTAATCCCGGACCAGCAGTTGCAGCTATTAAATCTATATCATTTAATTTTACTTCAGATTCTTCTATAGCCTTTTTAACTAATGGATGTATTAATTGCAAGTGTGCCCGACTTGATAGCTCGGGCACAACTCCACCAAATTTTTTATGTACATCTTGCGATGATATTAAATTGCTTAATACTTTATCATCTTGTATTATTGCAACAGATGTTTCATCGCATGAACTTTCTATTCCTAATATTATCATTTAAAACTAAATAAACTTTTTGTTATGTACCATGCCATGTTTGGATTTTCTTGTAACCTTCTAATGGAATATGCATACCACTGCTCTCCAAAAGGAACGTATATTCTTATTTTATATCCATCTTTATTTATCTTATCCCTTAAGTGCTCGGTAACACCATATAACATTTGAAATTCAAACTTAGACTTATCTATACCCTTTCTTTCAATCATCTTATAAGCTTCTTTTATCAAATATTCATCATGAGTAGCTATACCTACATAGTTACCATCATCAAGCATCTTTTCTAAAATTTTCAAATAATTATCTCTAATTTCTTGTTTACCTTTATAAGCTATTTCAGCAGGTTCAATGTAAATTCCTTTACACAACCTGTAATTTGTTCCATTTTTGTTTAATTTTGCAACATCATCATAGGTTCTATGTAAATATGCTTGTACTACAATACCTACGTTATCGTATTTTTCTCTAATTTTATTGAACATTTCAATAGTAGCTGTAGTTACAGAACTATCTTCCATGTCAATTCTTACAAAATTATTATACTTTTTTGCTCTATCCAAAATCTCACAAATTTGAGTATAAAAAAAATCCGGATCAATTACTAAACCTAATTGAGTAGGTTTTACGGATAAATTAGCATTTAAATTATTTACTTTAATAGCATCTAAAACCATTAGGCAATCTTTTTTTGCTTCTTCAGCCTCCTTTTTGTTACTTATCGCTTCACCCAAAACATCCATTGTTGCTACTATGCCTTTAGCGTTTAGCTCTTTTACAACTCTTATAGCATCCTCTAATTTTGTACCTGCTATATATTTTTTAGCAAAAATAAAAACTACAGATTTGGGTAATAACTTAACAAATTTTACTATAACTCGATTTAATGCGTCCACATTATCACCTTTTGTTTATCCTCGTTATAAATTACAAAGACTTGATTGTCTTTTTATGTAAATTTACTAAAGTTATTTAATTTTAACAAAAATTTTTATAAATTTTACTCATTATTTGGGGCATTATTTATTAAATACCTCTTTATTTTTTGTGTAGTTGTCTTTTCAAATTCTTTATCTTGAATATAATACTTCTTTATTTGCTTAAAACCTGGTAGCTCTTTATTTATTTTTGCAATTTCTTCTTTTATAACTTCATTTATTAATTCTTGTGTTATTTTGCTATCAGTATTTTCTGCTAATTGTATTATTGCTTCTGCATCAACTACAATTTTTGCGGCTATTATTTCATCGTGCTTAACATCCTTTTCACCATAAACAACACTTTCTAATATAAAAGAACTTCTATTAAGCAAATCTTCTATTTCTTCTGGAAATACATTTTTACCACTATTAGAAATTATTACATTTTTTAACCTTCCACAAATATGAAGGAAACCATCATTATCTATGTAACCAATATCTCCTGTTTTAAACCAGCCATCCTCAAATGCAGCTTTTGTTTGAAGTTCGTTTTTATAATAACCAGACATTACATTTGGTCCTTTTGCCCATATTTCTCCAATACCTTCATTATCGGGATTATTAATTGTTATTTCTACATTTGGCAAAGGAATACCAGCTGCATTATCCTTAAAATTATCTAATCTATTTAAAGCAAGAATTGGCGAACACTCGGTTAATCCATATCCCTGAACAAAAGTAAATCCAAATTCTCTTAATCCCTTTGCTACTAAAGGATCTGGTGCTGCTCCACCAGCAATAAATATTCTTAAGTGCCCACCAAACTTTTCATGCATCTCTTTAAATACCTTCTTCTTTAATTCTTTCCAACCCAATAATGAAGCAAAATTTGTTAGGGTTACTAATGGAGGAACAACTAACCTTTTAATCTTATCTTCTTTTATTGTTTTACTTATTCTCTTAAACATTTTTTCAAACAATAATGGAACCCCAAGCATTAAAGTTGCTTTTACTTTCTGAATATCATCAGTAATAGTTTTTAACGACCTTGCATAATGTACACTGCTGCCACAATATAAAGGACACATCATTCCACATGTGCATTCATAGGTATGATGCATTGGTAATACAGATAAAAATTTATCCTCCGGATAAATAAAAATCATACTTACCATATCTACTAAATTAGAAGCTATATTCCTTTGGCTTAACATTACACCTTTTGCTCTACCTAAAGAACCACTTGTAAAGATAATTTCAAATAAGTCATAAGGATTAACTTGTGGTAAATTTTCTAATGGTAAGGGGATTGATTGCTCTATCATATCTGTCATATGCAAAAAATTCTCATCGCTAACAGTATTATCCATACAAATAAAATGTTTTAACTTTTTGGATACACTTGGCTTTGAGAATAATTCACAAAAATTTTCAGAAAAAATTACTGCTTCACTATCAGATTCATAGATAATATTTAGTATTTCGTTTTCTGTTAAATTTTTATCAACTGGTACTACAACATAATTAAAACATGCACATGTTAAAAAACTTATTGCCCACTGTACTCTATTTTCTCCTATTACTGCAATGTGTGCCCTTTCCTTTAATCCTAATAATTGAAGTGAATGCCCAAATCGAAGTATTTTATCTAATAGCTCGCCATAAGTAACTTTAGAAATTGGAGTATTATTTAAATCTTCTAAAGCGAGCTTAGAAGAATATTGCTTTGCACTTCTTAAAACCATTTCTTGAATGGAATTTATTTTAGGGACGTCATAAAGCTTTAAATTTTTGTTTTTCATCTTAAGCTCGCTTTTATTTTAGTTTGCTAAATTTTCTAAAATACCTTTAACTAACTTATAAAATTTTTCAACTGCTGGCACGTATACCTTTTCATCGGGCGAGTGAGCACCTTGAATAGTAGGACCAAATGAAATTAAGTCCATTCCTGGATATTTTGCACTTAACAATCCACACTCTAAACCAGCATGTATTGCTTTAATTTCAGGTTCTGCCTTAAACATATCTACATAAACTTTTTTAGATACTTGAAGTAATGGGCTATTTATATTTGGTGTCCAGCCAGGATATCCATCTCCTCTATTTACTACTGCTTCTGCTAATTCAAAAACAGAACAAACAGAATTGGCAATGTATCCTTTTGCACTTTCTATTGAACTTCTTTGGCTAGTTCCTATTTTTATAGTATCCTCAACTACTTCCACGGTAGCCAAATTTGTAGATGTTTCAACTAGTCCTTTTATCTCGTTGCTTAAAGATATTATACCATGTGGTAACGCAAGTAAAGTTCTAATAATTTTTGCAGTAAATTTTTTCTTGTATACTTTTTCTACTTTTTCTTTTTTCTTCTCAAAATTTATTACAATTCCATTTTCAGATGACTTAAATTCTTTAACTACATTATCATAGAAACTTTTGATAATGTTTTTAACAGTTTCTTCACTATCTTTAGTAATTAAAATTAATGCTTCTGCTTCTCTTGCTATTGCATTACGTTTAGAACCACCAGAAATAGAAGCTAATTTATAGTCTACTGATTTTAATTCATTTAGTAACCTTGCCAAAAGTTTAATAGCATTTGCTCTTCCTAAATGAATATCTAATCCACTATGTCCACCTTTTAAGCCGGTAATTAATAAACTATATGGTTTAAAACTCTTATCTATTTTTTTGGAGTATTCTATAGTAAAAGTACCAACCGTATCCATGCCACCACTGCAACCAATGTAAAATGCTCCATCTTCTTCGCTATCTAAATTTAGTAATATTTTACCCTTTACAAAATCCGGTTTTAAATGATTTACCCCAGTCATACCAGTTTCTTCATCAACTGTCAATAATAACTCTAAAGGACCGTGAATTGATTCTTTATCCAAGGCAATTGCCATTCCTGTTGCAACACCAATACCATTATCAGCGCCTAATGTTGTACCTTCCGCCCTTATCCAATCGCCATCTTTAACTAATTTTATCGGGTCATTTTCAAAATCATGTTCTGTCCCTTTGTTCTTTTCGCAAACCATATCAACATGCCCTTGTAGAACAACGATGGGCGCATTTTCTTTACCTAGTGTTGCGGGAACTTCAATAACAATATTCCCAATTTCATCCTTACGATAATTAAAACCATTTTTAACTGCAAATTCTTCTACAAATTTTATAACTTTTTCTTCTTTTTTGGATGGTCTTGGAACTTGGCTAAGTTCGTAAAACGCATTCCATAATAATTCAGGCTGTAAACCAGCTATAACTTCTTTACTCATTGTCGCCTCTTCTTTTAATTTTTAACTATGACGAATAGTTAATATATCTCCGTCTTTAACTATATATTCTTTACCTTCAAGCCTCCATGTACCATTTTCCTTACATTTAGCAAAGGATTTATGCTCCATAAAATGTTCGTAAGAAACAACTTCGGCTCGTATAAATTTATTATAAAAATCACTATGTATTACTCCGGCAGCTTGCTGCGCTGTGTAGTTCTTTTTTATCGTCCATGCTCTACATTCATCTTCACCCGCTGTAAAAAATGATTCTAACCCTAAAAGTTCGTATGATGTTCTTAATATCTTACTTTTCGCAGATTCTTTAATTCCATAATCTGCCATAAATATCTCTCTTTCTTCTAAACTTAAATCATTTAATTCTTCTTCTATTTTTGCAAAAAAAGGAATAAAAATTAGTCCATTTTTAGAAAATTGTTTACTTATTCGTTCAATTTCAGCTTCTGCTTCCTTAACAGAATTATCATCAAAGTTAACTGCAACTGCTGCAGGCTTTAAAGTTAATAATTGATATCCACTTAATAATTTTTTTTCATTGTCATCAAATCCTAATGTACGTAGTGGCATTTCCTTTTCAACATGAACGTAACATTTCTCTAAAACTGGCAATTCATGCTTTAACCTTTCATCTTTAGATTTTTGAATATCCTTTTTTACTTTTTCTAACCTTTTTTCTAAAAATTCCATATCTGTTAATAAAAATTCTGTTTCCAAAAAATTTATATCATTTATAGGATCTATTTTATTTATTGGATGTGGAACAGAATCATTTTTAAAGTTCCTTATAACATAAAACAATGCATCATTATTTTTTACATTATTCAAAAAAGCAGATGTAATTTTTAACTTTCCTTCATCAGAAGTCCTTAAACCTGGTATATCATACACTTCTATAGTGGCATTAACTTGCTTTTGTGGGTTAAATATTTCTGTCAATTTATCTAATCTTTCATCTGGTATTTTAACAACTGCAATATTCGCTTCCTCTTTAATATTTCCTTCACCAATTTTTAATTCTGCTAAAATATTAAATAAGGTCGTTTTTCCAGAGTATTGTAATCCTACTAATCCTATTTGCATATATTAACTTTTCTCTTTGTTTATGATTCAATTTGTGTCATTAACTTAATTTCTTCTAAAATTGATGAAACAACTAAACATCGGCTTAATTCCCCCTCAAAAACAACAGCTTTCCCTTCGTAATGAGCTTTTAAAGTTAAAGCTTTAGCTTTTTGAACAGAGCACTTTAAAGCTTTTATTAGTTGAATAATTACTTCATCAAATGTATGCCAATCATCGTTAAAAAGAATAACACGATAAGGAAATTTTAACCCGATATCTTCAATTACTTCTGTAATTGTATTTTCATTAGTATCTTGAAAAAATATCATATAATGTTATCCTTATAAAAATTATAAATTGAAATATAAAAAAAATTTTGTTTAAATTTAGTAGATTAATTATATTTTTTTGTTAGATAATTAACTTTGATTTAAAACGGAGGCATAATGAAAATTGTCGTTTGCATAAGTCACGTTCCAGATACTGCTTCTAAAATAAGCATATCTAGCGACGGTGTAAACTATGAAAAAAATGGTCTTACTTTTGTTCTTAACCCTTATGATGAATTTGCAATTGAAGAAGCATTAAAAACTAAAGAAAAATTTGGTGGTGAAGTAATTTTATTAAGTTTAGGAGATACATCTTTCACAGAATCATTGCGCAAAGGTTTAGCAATGGGTGCCGATAGCGCTATTTTATTAAAAAGTAGTGCTTATTTAGATTCTCTTTCTGTTGCAAAGGCTTTAGCAGATGAAATTAAAAATATTGGTGCAGAATTAGTATTTGTTGGTAAACAATCTGTAGATTTTGATAATCAGGTAATGGCGCAAATGCTTGCAGAATTACTTGACTATAATTCAGTTACGGTTACAGTCTCCTTAAATATAGATGGAAATACAATTACTGCAGATCGTGAGATTGAAGGTGGTAAAGAAGTTGTTGTTACTTCTCTTCCCGCTGTTATTTCCGCTCAAAAAGGTCTTAATGAACCAAGATATCCTAACTTAAAAGGTATTATAGCCGCAAAGAAAAAAGTAATTGATGAAAAAGAAGCTAAAACTTTTTCTAACCATTCAGAGTTTTTAGGCTTTGTTAGACCTCAATCTAAATCTGCTGGTAAAATTGTAGAATCACCCGCAGAATTGGTTCGTTTATTAAGAGAAGAAGCTAAGGTTATATAGGAGATAAAACATGGATAATAAATTTTTAGTTATTTTAGAACAAAGAAATGGTTTAATAAAAAAATCATCCTTAGAAGCAGCATCTGTTGCCCTTAATTTTGCTAATAAACTTAATACTACTATAGAAGCCGTTGTTTTAGGAGATAGCTTAGAAAATTTTGACTCACTATCCGAAGTTGGTGTTCAAAAACTAACTTTCATCAAAAATACATCCTTAGCCAATTATTCATCATCTGCTTATACAAAACTTTTAGTTAATTTTATTACTTCAAATAATTTTAATTACATTTTTGTTTCCAACAGCTCTTTTGGAAAGGATTTAGCCCCTAGACTAGCTGCCAAAATAGACTGTGGATTAGTAATGGACTGCACCGCTTTAGAACTTGTAGATAATGAAATTGTTGCAACTCGTCCAGTTTTTGCTGGTAAACTTTTGATGAAACAAAAATTAACTTCTGAAGTAAAAATATATAATTTAAGACCAAATTCTTTTGGCTTAACTAATCAAAATTCAGTTCAAGTTGAGCTAAATACTATTAATACCGAAGAAGTTGATTTAAAAACCAAAACAGTAGAAATTAAAAAGAATGAAGGTAAATTAGATGTTGCCGAAGCCGAAATAATTGTTTCTGGTGGACGCGGTATGAAAGGTCCAGAAAACTTTTATTTAATAGAAAATTTGGCAAAAGAACTAAACGCAGCAGTTGGTGCAAGCCGCGCTGTTGTTGATGCTGGTTGGAGACCACACTCTGAACAAGTTGGTCAAACCGGTAAAACTGTGTCACCTAATCTTTACATTGCTGTAGGCATTTCAGGCGCTATTCAACACGTTGCTGGTATGAGGTCTTCTAAATATATTGTTGCAATTAATAAAGATAAAGATGCACCAATATTTCAAATTGCAGATTATGGACTTGTTGCAGACGCTTTTGAAGTTTTACCAGTATTAACAGAAGAAGTAAAAAAGATTAAACAATAATAAATAGATATAAAATTGGAAAAAATAGAAGTTGAAGTAATTGGTTTATCAGCAAACGCAGGAAGAAATGGAGCGTTTGCTTTAATTCTTAAGGAAATTGCCGGTCATAGGCGATTACCAATTTTAATTGGCTCGTTCGAAGCTCAAGCAATTGCTTTGCCTTTAGAAGGTGCTAAACCTCCTCGTCCTTTACCACACGATTTAATTAAAAGCTTTTGTGATAACTTGGGCGCTACTGTTGTAGAGGTATTTATTGATGAGCTTAAAGATAGTACTTTTTATGCTAAAATTACTATCGAGTATTCTTCTTTAACTACTGAAATCGATTCTAGACCTTCTGATGCTATTGCTTTAGCCGTTAGAACGGGAGCACCTATTTACGTTAGCTCAGACATTATGGATGTTGCCTCTTATTATCCTTCGGATAACGTTAATTATAACGATGAAAATGAAGAGGACGAAGAAGATGAATTTGATTTAAACCTTAAATCAGATCCCTCTGAAGAAAATGTTGAAAGAAATGAAAGTCATGTTAAAAATATTTCTTTAGAGTCTCAAATAGCTTCTTTACAAGAACTTTTAAGGCAAGCTATTGAAAAAGAGGATTATGAAAGAGCAGCTAAATTAAGAGATGAAATTAATAAACTCTTAAATTCTTAAACCTAGTTTAGTAATTCAGCCCCGAATGGACATTCGGGGCATCTATTCTTAGAACAGTAATTCCTAAAAAGTTGTAACATTCCCTGCGTTATTATTGTTTTCTCCAAATAACTTTCTAATTGTAGCTCTTTTGCAACTTCATCAATTATAGAGTTATCTGATTTTTGAGTAAAATTAGTGTATATTTGTATTATTCTTTTTACTTCCACTGGATAATTGAATACCCTGAAATAAACTAAGAAAAATGGAATTATTACATTTATTATTATTTCTTCTGCCCTTTGAACCCCTACAAAATACTTAATTTCACTTTTTATTTGCTTCTCAAAAACATAATGGTCTTTCCAATATCCTTCTGCTTTTATAACAAATAAATTTTTTATGGAATTTATCAAAACGTTTAGATTATGTATCTCTTTTATCTTTTTAATTATTACATTAATTAAATTATGATTAATCATTAAGTCTAAAAATCTTGCACCACCTGCAATTCTTATTGTGGGAAAATTTTGAGGACGCAACTTAAAAAAGTGCCACTCTACATCGGTTAATATTTCCCCATCATAAACCTTTTTAATTTGCTGCCAATTTTTAACTATATTTTTAACATAATCCGATAAATTTGCAGTATCAGCTCTTAAATTTTCATTAAACAAATTTGCAATATTAAATAACGCCGCTTCTATTTTTTCAACAAAATTATCACCATTTAGTAATTTAATAAAACTAATATTTGCAGCTTTAGCTAATAAGTTCATTGGCACTTTGTTTTTAGAGTATCCTAATGCTTCAAAAACTAATTCATATAAAACTTGTTCCCAAATACCTGGTTTTTCTAAATTTTTAATATCTATTTTCTTTTCGTTTTCTTCTTGGCTTAAATTATAATGTATTACAGGCTCTTTTAATTCTAAATTATTTATATATGATAATTCTTTTAACCTACTTAAAATGTTTTCACATTTTTTATTTAAGCGCTCTATTCCTAAATTTGATAATATTTCTAACCTTTTTTCCTCACTTACTATTTTTATATCCTTATAACACTTTAAATAAAAATGCTCGTTCATATTATCTAAATGTTCTTTTATTTCGTATAAAATCTGTGGCTTTAAATAATCTGATAAACACAAGTTGGGTACTCTTCTACCATCCCTTGTGTATACATACTCTTGATGTTGTTTGTTATATAATGAAACATGCAAGATGACTTTGTTATAATGGTTATTTATATGATGTGCATGATTTACCCAATCCGAGTAATTTGTATCTATTTCTACATCGCCTACATAAACAAAATTTCCAATTCTTATTCTACTATTCTTAAAATCTGGTCCTCCTTCTGCTCCATTCAATATACCTATATCTAAAATTTCTATATCTTCGCCGTCTATTGTCTTTAAATGACCAAATTCTTTATAATTCATCCAATATTTATATAATATCTCTTCAGTAATGTTTTTTGAGTCCACTTTGTACTCTTTTAAGTATAATCAAATTATTATTTTTTGTTAATAGTTTAATATAATATAAAATTATTTCAAATGTCAAGAATAATAAATAAGGAATTAAATTTTATTATAGTTTAAAATTAATTCTTTAATTGAATTATGAAAATTTGGTGTATTATCACAATAGATTAAAGCACGACTTATATTAACTAAATAATTTTGGTAACTATTTTCCCTAAAAAGTTTTGTAACTTGTTCTAAGCTACCACCTTGTGCACCAACCCCGGGCAATAAAACATATAAATTATTAAAACGCTTTATATTGCTTATTAATTCATCTAAATTTGTTGCCCCAAATACAATTCCACAATTATTATTTTTATTCCAATTATTTACTTTGCTTAAAACTTTTTGATATAAATATTCCCCATCTTCTGTTTTTATCTTTTCAAAATCTATTGCACTTTTATTAGAAGTTAATACCAAAATAAAACTTATTTTATCAGTATAATGTAAAAATGGTTCTATAGAATCAATCCCCATATAAGGGTTTAGCGTAGCACTATCAAATAATAATTCATCAAAAATAGCTTTTGCATACATCTCGCTAGTGTTTCCAATATCGCCCCGTTTTGCATCCCCTATTGTTAAAATATCTTTTGGAATATAATTTATTGTTTCTTGTAACAATTCTAAACCTTTTGCACCCATTCTTTCATAAAAAGCAAAATTTAATTTATAAGCAGCAGCATGGTTATAAGTATTATCAATTATAATTTTGTTAAAGGTTAATAAATAATTTTTTTCTTTTTTAATATAGTCTGGTATTTTTTGCTCATCAATATCAAGCCCCACACAAATGTGTTTATTTTCCTTAAATGCATAATTAAGTTTTTCTTGTGCTGTCATTTTAACCTTGCTTTCTATTTCGATAAATGTTTAATGTTATTGCAATTAAAATAATATTTGCTAAAAATGAACTACCCCCATAACTAATAAAGGGCAAAGGTAACCCAACTACTGGAGTTATATTTAAGTTCATCCCTAAATTTATTGCAAAATGGGTAAAGAACATTGATAACACACCGATTAACAACAAGCTACTATATTTATTATCAATATGTGTTGCCAAATTTAATATATGAACAAACATAAAAATAAATAAAGCAATTGTTATAACAGAACCAATAAATCCAAATTCTTCTCCTATAACACAAAAAATAAAATCAGTCCATTGCTTTGGTATAAAATTTAATTGTGTTTGATTTCCTTCCAAGTATCCTTTACCAAATATACCACCAGAGCCAATAGCTACTTTTGCTTGCATACTATTATATCCAGCACCAAGTGGATCGGTTTCTGGATTGACAAACGTTGTAATTCTATTTTGTTGGTGTGGGCGCAAAAACCGCATTGCAAAATCAAAGAAGAAACCTGCAGAGATATTAAAAACTAATACAGCTATACTTAAGAATATATTTTTTTTAAAATAAAATAATATGCCAATAATAATTAATAATGTAATAACCAAAAAAACTGGTCCAAATAAAGAGGCAAATGCAACAAAACCTGGCGATAATACTACAAAAAGAGTAAATAAATTTATACCACTCCAAAATATCATTGTTACAGTAATAACCATAAAAACTATTGATGTGCCAAAATCGGGTTCTGCTAATATTAAAATTATTGGAATTCCCCCAATAAGCAGTGCAATGGAAATATCTTTAATATTATTTAGATCTCTTTGCTTATCTGTTAACCAATAAGCCATCATCATTATTGTGCCAATTTTAGCAAACTCTGATGGCTGAAATCCAAAAAATCCCAAATTTAACCAACTTTTAGCACCATACACTTGTTTGCCAATAAAATGGACTGCTATTAAAAACAGCACTGTTATTAAGTAACTTGGAATTGATAGAAGTTTAAGAATTTGGCTAGGCAGCATTAAGATAATTAACATTATAAAATAAGAAATAATTACCCAATAAAACTGCTTTTGGAAATTAGAAACTGCGTCTGGATTATTATGTGTGCTGCTATAAACTGCTAAAAGTCCTATTATTGTTAATAATAGGGTTGGAATAAAAATTTTAAAATCTAAAAAGTCTTTAAATCTATATCCAATTTTAATTTTTTCTATCATTGCTTTTATCTACATTTTGTATGTTGTTATTTTTATTTTTTATTAAATAGGCTTTCATAACATCTCTTGCTATAGGTGCAGCATGGGTGCCACCAAATCCAACATTATGCACTATTACAGCAATTGCTATTTTTGGATTTTCATAAGGTGCAAAACCGATAAATAAAGCGTGATCTGCACCATGTGGATTTTGCGAGGTTCCCGTTTTACCCGCTATTGTAAATTCAGTTTCTTTTATATGTGTTGCCGTACCTGCTCCATTAACCACTAAATACATACCCTCTCGCACAATATCAAAATACTCTTTTTTAATGTCTACTGTAACTTCTTTACTAACAAAAGGTTCAAACTTTTGCGTTTTAGTATTTATAAAACCTTTAACAAAATGTGGGCTATATGTTTTACCGTAGTTTGCTAATAAACAAGCATACTGGGCTAATTGAATTACTGTAGTACTTAACTCTCCTTGTCCTATTCCTAAACTAACTAAAAATCCACTACCCCACCGGTTTTTGCCCCACACTTTGTCATAGTACATTCTACTTGGTACCAAACCTGGCAATTCTTCTCCAATATCAACTCCTGTTTTTTCACCAAATCCAAACTTGTGTGCATATTCGTTCCATTTATCAATTCCAATTTTTAATATTAATTGGTAATAAAATGTATTGCATGATTTTTCAATTGAATGTTTAATATCAATAGCCCCATGCGCACCATGGCACTTAAAAAATCTATTACCGTATTGAAAACCTCCCGGGCAACTTGCACGATACTCTGGTGTAATAATACCCTCTTGTAATGCTAATAAAGATTCGAACATTTTAAATGTAGATCCAGGTGGATTTGCAGACATTGTAGCACGATTAAAAAGTGGCTTTCTTGAGTCATTTAATATCTTTTTCCATGCTTCACTACTTGTATAAGAAGTTAACTCTCCCAAGTCAAAATCGGGCGAGCTATAAAAAGCTAGAATCTCACCCGTTGATGGTTCAATTGCTACTAATGCTCCTTGTTTATCTCCAAAAGCATTTTCAGCTGCCTTTTGAGCATCTAAATCTATCCCTAAAACTAAATCATTCCCCTTAATCATGGGTTTATCAAACTTACCATCTTCATATTTACCAATATATTTTTGCCCAGCATCTAATAAAATATAACTAATACCTTTTTCACCTCGTAAATATTTCTCATAAGCCCTTTCTATTCCCGTTACTCCAATCATATCACCCATCTGATATTCATCTTTTAAATTCTTTAGTTGGTCTTGGGATATTTCCCTTATATAACCAAACATATGTGCACCACGTATACCATGATTATAATCTCGTTCGGTATCTGTTATATAGTTAACCCCCTTTAGTTCATCAGCGTTTTCTTCAAACCATGCAATAAATTTAAAATCTACACCCCTTTTTATTAAACGCGGAATATATTTAGATGAATTTCTATTTAATCTTAATATTTTTGATATTGTACCCGGTTCATAGTCAAGGTGTTTTTCTAATTTTGAATTTAATGTTGTGTCATAAAATGCCGGTGTAATTTGTACAGAAAAACTTGGTTTATTATTTACTAAAATATTATAATTTCTATCGTATATTATTCCCCTTGGTGCTTGCTGATAAATCCCTTTTATACTATTTTTAGAAGATTTTTGATTATAAATTTCATAGTCTATAATCTGCATTTTTATTAATTGTATAACTAATAAAATTCCAAATCCAACAATAAAAAAAAACAATATATTTCTTCTTTGCTCTATAGTTATTTCAATTCCACTTTTCATCTTATCTTATCAGACTTATTATTATAAATAATTGATGGTAAACTAAAAGCTGAAGAGTATATACCAGGTAAAATAGAGCTTTTAAGTAAAAAAGAAGAAACAGATAGATCGGTTTGAGATACAGAAAAAATTGAATAAAATAGAGAATCAATAGATGAACATATAAAAACTATAACCATAAAAAATGCAGAACCTAATGTTAAATCTATTTTATTTTCATTATAAAAATAACCAGCAATAAAACCAGCAATTGTTTTACTAAACATTGATGGTCCAATTAATCCACCACTGAACAAATCAAAAAGAAAACCAATAATAAATCCTAAAATCATTCCATATCTATTCCCTCTTTTAACAGCAAAGTAAATTACTGGTAATATTACCAAGTCTGGTACAATATCATTATATGATATAAGAGGAATTATTGTTAATTGTAAAACCATTAAAGGTATAAATATTAATAAGGGTAAGCCAAAACTTTTTATCATTTCTTTAATTTGTGTGTCTTTAATTTTTCAATAACAGTATCTTGCACAAAAGGATAAACAAAAACATACGAAACCCAATCCAAATTTACAAATGGTTCAACTATTATGTTATACCCAGCACCTTGATTATTTGGTTCTTTCTTTTTAACTATTCCCAAAGGAATGTTTGGAGGTGAAACTGTACTAAAATCACTTGTAACTATTCTATCACCAATAAAAATACTATCTACACCTTGAATATTTGTCATAATTAAATTTATTCCATTAAAACCTACAATACCATCAACACCTGTTCTTTGGTCTTTTGCAGCAATTTTAAAAGATGTATTATTTATATGTTTTACTAATGAGTATTTACTAGTAGAGTTCTGAATAACTCCTATTAATCCTTTATCGTTTATAACAGGCATCCCTTTATCAACACCACTATCTGTGCCAATATCAATTATTAAATTACCTTGAGAACCATTTACTAATTTAGAAATAACTTTGGCTCGTTTTAATTTTAGTTTGGATGTGTCTTGTATTTTCAACAAGCTTTTTAATTCTAAATTTTGGATTGCATAATTTCTTAGCAAATTGTTTTCTAACATTAATTCTGCATTTCTAATTTGCAAATCTTTAACATCTTTATTTTCTAAAAATATAGAGTAAAAATCTGTAAATGCAGCATTAAGTGGTGCAAATATATTATAAAAATATCCACGTAAAGTGGTAATTTTTTCAGATTTGTTAAACGAGAGAAATATTAAGCTAATAAATAATAAAAAAACAAGTAGGAAATAGTCCTTAAAATCGTTATAAAACTTAAATAATATTTTTAGCATTAATAAGTGCGCTTTCTAATAAAAACTTTAGAATATTTATTAATATTTTCAATTGCTCTTCCAGTTCCTCTAACTACTGCTGTTAAAGGATCATCTGCAACGTGAACAGGAAGTTTAGTTTCCATTCTTATTCTTTCATCTAAACCTTTTAACAAGGCACCACCACCAGATAACATTATGCCACGTTCTACTAAGTCAGAAGATAATTCCGCTGGAGTTCTTTCTAATGTTTGTTTTATAGCCTCTATAATTTGGTTTATATTTTCATTTAAAGCTTCACGTATTTCAACACTACTAACTTCAGTAGTTTTTGGAATTCCGCCGACTAAGTCACGTCCCTTTACTTGAATAGTCAATTCTTCTTTTAATGGAACAGCACTGCCAACTTCACACTTTATAATTTCACCCGTTCTTTCACCAATAAGTAAGTTATAATTTTTTTTGAAAAATTGCATAATTGCATTGTTCATTTCATCGCCAGCTATTCTAATAGATTCCTCATGTACAATACCCGATAATGCAATAACAGCAATCTCTGTAGTTCCACCACCTATATCAACAATCATATTACCAATAGGGGCATCCACTTCTAAACCAACACCAATAGCAGCAGCCATTGGTTCTGCTATTAAATGAACTTCTTTTGCACCAGCATGCTCTGCTGCATCTCTTACAGCACGTTTTTCAACTTCAGTAACGCCGCTTGGAACAGCAATAACTATTCTTCTTGTAGAAAAAGCACCCGAGCTAACTTTTTTAATAAACGCTTTTATCATTGCTTCTGCTATTTCAAAATCTGCAATTACTCCATCTCGCATTGGGCGAACTACTCTAATTTCCTTATGTTCACGCCCTTGCATTTCTTTTGCTTGATTACCTATTGCTATAATCTTTTTAGTAGAACGTTCAAATGCTACTATTGAAGGTTCGTTTAATACTATTCCTTTCCCTTTAACATAAACTAATGTATTTGCAGTACCTAAATCTATCGCTATATCATTTGAGAATAAGCTAAAAATTCCCATATTTCCTCGTTAATGTTTAAAGTTTCTAATACTTGTAAAATACATACTAATCTTATTTTTATTAGCTGCCTCAATCACTTCATTATCCCTAACAGAACCACCCGGTTGTATTACTACATTTATTCCAGCTTTTACTATTTCCTCTAAACCATCTGCAAATGGGAAAAATGCATCCGATGCAGCAACCGCACCTTCTAAATTGTGGTTATGTTCTTTTGCTTTCATTACTGCTATTTTGGCACTATCAACACGGCTCATTTGACCCGCACCTACTCCCAACACTTTTCCGTCTTTTACATATACTATTGCATTAGATTTAACATGCTTACAAATAACCCATGCAAGCTCCAAATCCTTTAGTTGCTCTTCTTTGCATGCATTTTCTGTAACAAGCTTTAAATATAATTTCTTAAAAGTGGATGTATCAGCATCTTGCACTAAAACACCACCTATTACACTTTTTATAATTGTATCTTCTTTTTTATCACCTAAATATTTCAATATCCTTCTGTTTTTCTTTTTCTTTAATTCTTCTAATGCTTCTAAACTATAAGCAGGAGCTACTACTATTTCTAAAAATATTTCGTTAAGCTTTTTTGCAGTTTCTAAATCTACTTCATCATTAAATGCTACAATTCCACCAAATGCAGATACTGAATCTGTTGATAATGCTTTAGTATAAGCTGTTAATACGTCGTTTGCTATTGCAGCACCACATGGGTTTGTATGCTTTATTATTGCACAACTTACTTTAGGTAAATCATTTATTAACTCTACAGCTGCATTAAGGTCTACAATATTGTTATAAGATAAATCTTTACCGTGTAAAAATTCAAAATAATCATTAAAACTTCCATAAAAGGCAGCTTTTTGATGCGGATTTTCACCATATCGCAAATTTTCATATAAAGGATAATTCACTCTAATATGTGTTTTGGATAAACCAAACTCTTTTTCAAAATAATTTGCAATTATGGTATCATAATAAGCAGTGTAAGAAAATGCATCAACTGCTAATTTTTTCCTATAATCCAAATCAACATTATTAGAATTTAATTTTTCAATAAAAACATTATATTGATTAGGATTTGTTAATACACTTACATATTTATAATTTTTAGCTGCTGCTCGTATTAAACTTGGACCCCCTATATCAATATTTTCAACTTTTGTATCCAAATCAATATCCTCTCTAATTGCTACTTGAGGAAATGGATACAAATTAACAACCACCACATCTATTAATTCTATACCATTTTCTAAAGCTTCTAATTTATCTTTTTCATTATCTGGCCTTTGCAATATTCCACCAAAAATTCTTGGTTGAAGCGTTTTAACTCGCCCCTCAAAAATTTCGGGAAAACCGGTAAACTCACTTACTTCTGTACATTCTATTCCATTTTCTAATAATAGCTTAGCAGTTTTACCCGTAGCTAAAATTCTATATTCATTCCTAAGCAGAGCACTACATAATTCCAATATTCCCTGTTTATCTGAAACGCTAACTAATGCAGTATGCTTATAATTCATTTTTTGCCTATAATATTAGTACTCTTTTATCTTCTATTATTATTTTATTTAATGCAATTTTTTCAACAACTTTTGGAAGTAATTCATGCTCAATTTCCAAAACTTTTGCTGCAATTTCATCAGCAGATTTTGCATCCCTAATATCAACCGCAACTTGATCTATAATTAATCCTTCATCATAATTTTCGTTTACAAAATGAACTGTAGCACCAGAAACTTTGCATGATTTTGCAAAAACTGCTTTATGTACATTCATTCCATACATCCCCGCACCACCAAATGATGGTAATAATGCTGGATGTATGTTTATAATTTTATTTTCAAATTCTTTAATAAAATAAGCTGGAATTAACTTTAAAAATCCAGCTAATACAATTAAATCACAATCTTTATCTTTAAGAAGTTTTAATAATTTTTGATAACTTTCTTCAGTTTTATCTAAATTGAAAGTATCAATATCATTCTCTTGTGCTGTTATTAATCCATATGCATTTTTTTTATCAGAAACTACTAAAATAAACTCAACTAAGTCTTTTTTACTCCTAAAGTATTCTATTAATGCACTTAAGTTGGTGCCTCTTCCGGAAATAAAAACAGCTACTTTAAACATATTAAACTTTTAAAAAGTTAAATTTAATCAAATTATAAGTTTATTTCAATATAAAAAATTGTCAAACCTTACGCTTTAGGCGGTTTATTTTGGCAGAATACTTATCCTTAAAATAATAATCGTTATTTTCTTCAGCATCTTTTAAGTATTTATTAGCACTTTTACCTTTTTCGCTCTTAATTAATAATTCCGCATTAAGAATGTTTGTATATGGAATAGCCCATTTCTCTCTATCAAAATCTTTAACGTTTACATCATCTAAAAGATTAGCAGCATTTTTTAGATCTTTTTTATAAATGTATGCTTCTGCTAAATAAAGCTTTGCAACATTTATAAATTCTTTATCCTTTAATTTGGATTTATTTTCATTTAAATAAGTTATAACAGAATCATATAAAGCAGCTTCTAAATAATTATTACTTATTGTTAATATTTTTCTATCATTGCTCCAGCCATATTCTTTTATTTTCTTCCCTTCAAGCTTTGCATAAATATCATCTTGTATATCATCATTTCCATTATCAGTCATTGCTATCATCTTTTTAGATTTGTCACTTTTATCAGTCATTAAATAACAAAATGAAAGTCTAAAATAAGCTATTCCTAAATAATCAGAAATTTTTGTTAGTTCTAAAAATTTAGTATAGTAATCTATTGCTTTTTCAAAATTATTCCTCCTAAAATAAATATCCCCCAGTAAAAAGTAAGCAAAAGCTGTTGTTTGCTTAAATTTTGGATTATTTAATGAAATAACTTTGTTCAATAATCGCTCTGCAGAGTTTAAATTTCTATTTAACATATGTGTAATTGAACACTGATATAAAAACAATGTATTAGAGGGATATTTGCTAATTAAACTATTTAAGTACATTGCAGAGCTATCATATTCAGCCAGATAATCAGCATATATCTTTCCTAAATGAAAAGCTCCTTCAATTTTAGAATTTGTACCTTTTTTATATGCTAATAATACATTATTAAATCCTTTTTCTTTATCTGCAGATAAACCTGTCATACTTACAGCCCACTTAAAAACAGGCGGAATAAAGTCTAATGCATATTGAAATATACCCAATTCTAATCTTGCATCATAAAAATTTTTCTTTTCTTCTAATACAGAATTTAAATAATCTACAGAACTTTTTGTAGCAAGAAAAGCTTGTAAGTTATCCCCTTTATTCATTAAAGCCATTGCTTTAAGAAAATATGCTTTTCCTAAAAGATAATTCCACTCATATTTATTTTTATCTTTATCAAGTTTTTCTTTTAATTTATCTATACTTTGTTCTATAGTTTTAGTAAAAATAGTATAGTCATTCTCTTCTTTACTTCCTAAATAACTCCAAGCATAAATTTGAGATAAGTATAAATACCCCTCTGGTTCATTTGGATTTTCATTAATAAATTTTTGGAATAATTTTTCCGCCTCGTTAAATTCAAAACTGTAAGTAAGTTCAATACCTTTTTTTATAGTAGCTTTCTTATCTAAAGCATAAATAAAATTAATACCTATCAAAACAAACAAAATTATCTTTTTCAATTTTTATTACCCTTTTTGTGATGAATAATTAATCGCTGCTTTTATAAATTCTCTAAACAATGGATGTGCTTTAACTGCGCGAGATTTTAGCTCTGGATGAAATTGACAACCTAAAAACCATGGATGATCTTTTAATTCTATAATTTCAACCAATGTTCTATCTGGGGAAAGCCCACTTAAAACAACACTATTTTTCTCAAAAATTTCTCTATATTTATTGTTAAACTCATATCTATGTCTATGCCTTTCAGAAATTTCCGAAACACCATATGCTTTACTTGCTAAAGTTCCCTCTTTTAATAAACAGGTATAAGCTCCCAACCTCATCGTTCCACCCTTTTTGCTAACCTTCTTTTGATTTTCCATTAAATCAATAACACTAAATTTGTTCTTAACAAATTCCGAACTATTAGCACGTTTTATTCCACATACATTTCTGGCTATTTCTATTACAGCAAGCTGCATACCTAAACAAATTCCAAAAAATGGTATTTTATTTACCCTTGCGTAATTAATAGCAGTAATTTTCCCCTCAATTCCTCTATTCCCAAAACCACCAGGGACTAATATTCCATCAAAATCTTTTAGTAAACCACTAACCGTTTTTTCATTAATGTCCTCTGCTCTAATAAACTCGTAGTTTACTTTAACAACATTTTCTGCACCAGCATGTATAAAAGCTTCTGTTATACTTTTATAAGCATCTTGTACTTCTGTATATTTACCGCATACTGCTATTTTAACAGCACCTATAGGATTTTTTATCTTATCTACTAATTCTGCCCAAGTATCAATATTAATATTTATATCTGGTAACTTTAGATATTTTAGAACCAACCTATCAAATTTTTGTTTCAATAAAATTAATGGAACTTCATAAATTGTATCACAATCATATGCGGAAATAACTGCTTTATCATTAACATTACAAAACGAGGCAATCTTATGTTTTATTTCTTCATCTAATGGCTTTTCGCTTCTGCAAACAAGTATTTGTGGCTGTATTCCTAATTCTTGAAGATTTTTAACACTATGTTGTGTAGGCTTTGTTTTCATTTCACCAGCAGATGAAATATATGGCACTAAAGTAACATGGATGCTTAATGAATTTTTGCGCCCTAACTCTAACATTAATTGTCGTATGGATTCCATAAAGGGTAAGCTTTCGATATCACCTACAGTACCACCAATTTCGGTAATTATAATATCATATTTACCCGTTTCACCCAAATATTTCATTCTCTTTTTAATTTCATCTGTAATATGAGGAATTACTTGAACTGTAGCACCTAAATAATCTCCTCTTCTTTCTTTAGATATTACTTCATCATACACTTGACCAGTTGTTGTATTGTTAGCTTTAGACATACTAACATCCAAAAACCTTTCATAATGACCTAAGTCTAAATCTGTTTCTGCGCCATCATCCGTTACATATACTTCTCCATGTTGAAATGGATTCATTGTACCAGGATCTACATTTATATAGGGATCAAATTTTTGAATCGTTACACTATAACCCCTTTGCTTTAATAATAATCCCAATGAAGACGCTGTTATTCCCTTACCTAAAGATGATACAACCCCACCTGTTATAAAAATATACTTAACCTTTTTTTGAAAATCCATAACTAAAATTTTTTAATTAGAAATTTAAAGATAATTATTTTTAATTAATTTTAATAGTTAAGTATATTTAAAAAATAAAATTTATCTATTTTTACCCCTTTTTTGCCATTTATTATTAAAGTTTTCTTTTTTATCAATTAAACTATCTTTATTACCCCAACCATGTCTGTGTTTAAATCTATGCCTCATTGGATATTTTGGATCCAACTTATCCGGTATTCCATCATTATCTATATCTTTGGCATTATCATTTATACCATCACCATTTTTATCTATAAAACGATAATATGGATAACACCTTCTTAAACTATCGTTATTTAATCCTTTCCTTTTTAACGAATCATTTTTTATAGACTGAGGAAAAAGATTTATAGCACTTATAAATAATATTATTAATATTAAAATTTTTGTTTTCATACTTACAATTCTACAAAAATTAAGCCAATTTTATAAATTAAATTTTATCTACAAATTCAAAATTTTTGAAGTTTTTTTTAATCTTTGAACAATTTTTGTCGAATTATTCGACACAATTGTCGAATTTTTAATTAAAATCTAAAAAAAACGCACAATTATTAATTGGCACACTCTTTGAGCAATGAGGTGAAAATTAACAATAACAAATAGGAGTAAAAAAATGAAAAAATCAGTTTTAGCAATATTGGCAATAGCTATTATAATAGCTTCTTATACAGATATTTCTGCCCAATACGGCAAAGGTAATGGTAGATTTGGTAGAGGGTACTGTTTTAACAATAATGGTCCTTTATATGACTTAAACACTGAAACTACCATCAGCGGAACAATAGATTCTTATGAATTATTACGTGGTAATGGTCGTAGGGGTGGTTTATTATTAAAAGTTAAAACCGCTAACGGTTTTATGGATGTTCACATGGGTCCAACATGGTATCTTGATGATATTAGTTTAGATATTAACAAAGGAGACAAAATTGAAGTATTTGGTTCTAAAATAACCTTAAATAACGATACCTTTGTAATTGCTTCTAAAGTTACACACTCGGGCAAAGATTACAAGTTGCGTGACAAATATGGCTTCCCAAAATGGGCTGGTAATAGAAGAAATAATAAATAAATAAATAAATAAATAATAATTATTTTAGGGGAAATATGTTATATTTCCCCCAATTTTCATTAATTTTTACTATCAATTATTTAACTAACAGGAACAATATGAAATTAAAATTAACTTTAATACTAATTTTTATTATTACATGTAGTAATTTTGCTCAATGGCAAACAAAATGGACAAGTAACAATTTTGCTAATAGCTTGGTTTCTGGTTGGATTAACTTTAAACAAGTTGGAACAACTTGGATTAAACAACCTTACTATATTGACGCTAATAAATTTTATGTTATGAATGATACTTATAGTAGCACTGTTCAATATAGTTATACTTTCACACAAGCTGAAAAAGATGCAGGATATCTATTATATTCATTAAAAGTAGATTTAACCGGAGATGGCGTTACAGAATTTTATGTTTTATCGTCGTATGGAACTACTACACCTTACAGACAAGGGATGAAAATTATAGACATAACCAATAATAAAGTTTTACTAGAGTTAAATGACGCTGCTAATTATTACACTGCCCCAACTATCTGGGATGTTGATAATGATGGTATATTAGAGTGTTTAGTTTCTAAATTTAATTACCCAAACTTTACACAAAATTATTTAATTGCATATAACACTGGTATCAGTACTTCTGTAGCTACGTCAAGTGAAGCAGAAAAAATTAATTTTGAATTAATGCAAAACTTTCCAAACCCTTTTAATCCAACTACAAATATACAGTTTAATATTGAACAGCCTGGTAACGTTAACTTAAAGATATATGATATAACAGGAAAGGAAGTTACAACTTTAATTAATGAAGAAATGAATGCTGGTTCACACGAAGTTTTATGGAATGGAACAGACTATAACAATAACAAAGTAGCTTCTGGAGTTTATTTTTATAGATTAAACTACAATGGAAATTATAACACTAAAAAAATGTTATTATTAAAATGAGGAAATTATGAAAAACTTAAAAATTCCTTCTAACATAGCAATAAGTGATAGTGGATTTATTTTTCATCCATCTACAGGAGAAACATTCACTGTAAACCCACTTGGTTGCGAAATTATAAATTACTTAAAAGAAGATTTAGATTTTGAAGAAATTTGTACAAAAATAACAGAAGAATTCGAAATAGACGAACAAACTGTTAGTAAAGACTTAAATGACTTTTTAAACCAATTAAAAAACTTTAACATAGTAAAAGAAATATGAAAATAGCTGTAACTGGATTAAACAACGTAGATAGCCCGGGACCAGGCGTTCCAGTAATTCGTGGCTTAAGAGAATCGAAATTTAACGACCTTAGAATTATTGGTTTAATTTATGATATCTTAGAACCAGGACCTCATATGGAAGGAGTAGCTGATAAAAGTTATGTAATTCCCTACCCTTCTGCAGGCTTAGAAAACCTTTTAATTAGAATTAAATACATTCACGATATCGAAAAACTTGATGTGATTATTCCGACATTGGACTCTGAATTATACGGTTTTATAAAAATTGCCCCAGAGCTAAATAAAATGGGGATAAAATTATATTTACCAGAATTAGACCAATTAAACTTGCGTGCTAAAGATAAACTTAAAGAATTTTGTGATTTACACGATTTTAAAGCTCCAAAAAATTACTTGGCTAATTCAATTCAAGATTTACACGAAATACCAAACAAAATTAAATACCCTGCTGTTATTAAAGGTATTTTTTATGATGCTTATGTAGCACATAACTTTGACGAAGCTGTTACTGCCTTTAATAAAATTAGATTTAAATGGGGTTTACCTATAATTATTCAAGAATTTATTAGTGGAGAAGAATATAATGTTGTTGCCGTTGGCGATGGCACTGGACAAACAATTGGTGCTGTCCCAATGAAAAAACTTTATATTACAGATAAAGGAAAGGGTTGGGCTGGTATTACTTTAGATGATAAAGAACTCTTAAACCTTTCTATTAATATAATTAACAAACTGCAGTGGAAAAGTGGTTTAGAGCTTGAATACGTTAAAGACAAAAATTCGGGTGAATTCTATTTATTAGAAATTAACCCTCGACTTCCTGCCTGGGTTTATTTAGCTGTTGCTGCTGGTCAAAACATGCCAGAAATGTTAGTCGATTTGGCTTTAGGTAAAAATTTACCACCTCAAACCAAATACGAAGTAGGTAAAATTTTTATTAGATATTCTTGGGATTTAATTACTGATATTAAACAATTTGAAAAGTTTACTATTAATGGAGAGTTATAGTTATGAAAAAATTGTATGAACGCCCGGTAATAACAAAACATTATTCCGGTTTTATGAATAAATTTGGTAGTGCACCTGTTTCTCAATATAAACCCGATATAGAAGGTGTTTCTGTTGCAGACTTAGCTAGAGATTTTGGGTCCCCCTTATTCGTTTTATCTGAAACCAAAATTAGAGAAAATCAAAGAAAAGCTTACAGAATTTTTAACACAAGATACCCTAAAGTTCAATTCGCTTGGTCTTATAAAACTAACTATCTACAAGCTGTTTGCAATATTTTTCACCAAGAAGGCTCGTGGGCAGAAGTTGTTAGCGAATTTGAATATGATAAAGCTATTAAGGCTGGAGTTAATGGTAAAAATATTATTTTTAATGGTCCATCAAAATCTAAAGAAGCCTTAATTAAAGCTGTTAACAATAAAAGTAAAATTCATATCGACCATTTTGATGAACTTTATTTATTGATTGAAATTGTTAACGAATTAAATAAAAAAGCCGATGTTGCTATTAGAGTAAACATGGATACCGGAATTTACCCTAAATGGGATAGATTTGGCTTTAACTTTGAAAATGGCGAAGCTTTAGAAGCTCTTCGTAGAATTATTAGAGTAAAAAACCTTAATTTAGTTGGGCTTCATACACATATTGGCACTTATATAATGAATGCGGAAGCTTATAGAATTGCTGTATCTAAATTAGTAGAATTAGCTAACTATTTACGAAACGAACATAACATATTATTAGATTATATTGATGTTGGTGGTGGTTTACCTTCTAACAACACTCTTAAAGGACAATATTTGCCTGCAGAGGAAATTTTACCATCCTTAGAACAATTTGCAGATGCAATTACTTCCCCTCTTTATAGCATGAAATTAAATAATGATGAAATGCCAACTTTAATTTTAGAAAGCGGACGTGCTTTAATAGATGATGCCGGGTATTTAATTACTACTGTTTTAGCTAATAAACGTCTTTCTGATGGTAGACGTGCTATAATTGTTGATGCTGGAGTTAATATTCTTTTTACAAGCTTTTGGTATAAACATAAAATAATCCCTGCTCAACCTACTACTCAGTTTACAGAAAATTCTTCTATCTACGGTCCTCTTTGCATGAACATCGATTGCTTAAGAGAAGAAATATTATTCCCTTCAGTTAAGGTTGGGGATCAGTTAGTAATCTATAACGTAGGTGCTTATAATATGACCCAATGGATGCAATTTATTACTTATAGACCACCTGTTGTTCTAATTGATAACACAAAAAACATTAACATTATTAGAAAATCTGAAAATATTAATTCTATTGACGAGTTAGAAATTTTACCTGATAAGTATAAAATAGTGTAGGTTTAAGTTGAAAGAAAAAATAAATTCAGTTTTAGATTCAATTTTTTTTAGTTACGCACAAATTTTATTTAGCAATAGAAGATATTTAGGAGCATTAGCCCTGCTTATAACCTTCTTTTATCCGCTTTACGGTATTTTTGGTTTAAGCGGGCTAATTATTTCTAACCTAACTGCTTTGCTACTTAAATTTGATAAAGATAAAATAAAATCAGGCTTTTATGGCTTTAACGGTATTTTATTTGGAATTGCTGTACCATATTATTTTGAAATTAATTACCAAATAATTTTACTTTTTTTAATCTTTGCTGTAATTAATTTTTTAATAACAGCTGTTTTAGAACATTATTTAGCTACAGCATTTAACTTACCAGGATTAAGTTTGCCGTTTATTATTACCCTGTATATATTTCTAATCTTCATTTCAAATTATAACATAGTTTTATTTAAAAATATTACCCATCAAAATAATTTTGAAATATTTGTTTATATTCCTCATTATCTGGAATATTTTTTTAGAAGTATATCGATAATATTTTTTAACGATTTTATTCTGTCTGGAATTATTTTAAGCATTGGCATACTATTCTTTTCTCGCGTTATGTTTGTTATAGCTTTAATAGCTTATACAGTAAATTATTTTGCTGTTCCTATAATTTTTCCAAGTTATGATAATAACTTTTTACTGATAAGTTCATTAAATGCTATTTTAGTTTCCTTTGCTTTAGGAGGTACTTTAATATTAATTTCTAAAAAAACTATTCCTTTAGTTGTTTTTAGTGTAATTATAGTTATTGTATTTACTGTATTTTTTGGTAAAATATTGCAACTTTTCTTATTACCTATTTTTGTTTTACCTTTTAATTTTGTTGTTTTATCAATTCTTTATGTTCTTAAATTCCGTAAAGATCAAACAGATTTAGTTTTATTATATTTTTCACCAGGCTCGCCTGAAGAAAATTTTTACTATCACAATAATAGAAAAAATAGATTTGAAAACTTTAAGTTGGTCTTTCCAGAACTACCCTTTTTTGGGAATTGGTCTGTTTCTCAAGGCATGAATGGTAGTTATACACATAAAGATAGATTTAGTGCTGCATGGGATTTTGTAATAACCGATAAAGAAAATAAACAGTACACTAATGAAGGAAATTATTTAGAAGACTACTATTGTTATAACATTCCTGTTGTTGCACCACTAGCAGGTACAGTAGTTAATATATGTAATCACATCCCAGATAATGAAATTGGTAAGGTTAACTTAAAAAATAATTGGGGTAATACTATAGTTATACAGCACGAAGCTGGTTTATTTAGTGCTTTATCTCACCTAAAACAAAAATCAATAAAAGTACAAATTGGGGATTATGTAGAAAAAGGTCAAATTATAGCTGCTTGTGGTAATAGTGGTAGGTCGCCTTATCCACATCTTCATTTCCAATTTCAATTAACTAATAAAATTGGTGATAAAACTTATAAATTCCCATTCGCTAGTTATATCGAAAAGCAAAATGACGATTTTGACCTTAAAACTTTTGGCTTCCCAAACGAAAATTCTATCGTTAGTAACTTAGATGTTCATAAAACTATTAAAAAGGCTTATAATTTGCAGCTTGGCGATGAATTTTCTTTAGATGTTACCCTAAATGATACTAATTTTATTGAAAATTGGGAAGTTAAAGTTGATATAAATAATCTTCAATACATAGAGTCTGATAATGGTGCTATTGCTTATATTTATTTAATGGAAAAAATGTTTTATGTTACTGGTTTTATTGGTAATAAAAATTCAGCTTTATATTATTTTTATCTATTAAACTCTAAAACACCATTTATGTTTAAGGACTTCTTAAAGTGGAATGATTTATTCCCATTGCATAATTTGGATAGCAGCTTTGTTAGATACTTATCAGAGCTTTTTTTACCTTTTGGAGAACAAATAGTATCTTTGGCTAATTATAACTATGTTAATGATGATAAAGATGAAGAAAATATCAACATTTCTTTTAATGGTGAAATTAAAGGAAAAGGTATTTTTAAATTTTATAAAAAGTTATTACACGGACTTTTTATAATAAATGATGATGGTAAATTTAAAGAATTTAATTTTACAAGAAAAAATGATGTTTTAAAGGCAAAATTTATTTATTCGGAGGAATAATATGTTTAATAACAGATTTATTTTAATGGTATTATTATCACTTATTACTATTTTTAGCTCAAATTGCAAAGATAAACAAACTGATAAATTATCCGCATTTACAAAATCATTAAATTACGAAAAAGATAGAAAATATGATCTAGCATTATCTGAAATGGAAAAAGTTAAAAACGACTTAGCTAATGATTACTTTACAAATTTAAGATTGGGATGGTTATATTATAATAATAAAAATTATCAAGAATCTATTAAATACTACAATCAAGCATTTGCCTTAAGTAATAATAAAAGCGTAGAAGCTTTATTAGGTTTAACTTATCCTTTAGATGCTTTATCCAAAACTGATGAAATAATAACCACTTATAAAAAAGTTTTAGATATTGATAACAATAATTATACAGCGAACTTAAAATTAGCTATTATCTACTATTACAAAGCTAATTATCAAAGTGCAAAGCTTTTTTTAGATAAAATTTACCCACTCTATTCATCAGATTATTATATAAATCTATATTACGGTTGGACTTTATATAAACTAAATAGCAAATCCAAAGCTAAAGAATTTTTTGTTAACGCTTTAATTAACAATCCAAACGATGCAAGTGCAAAAGAAGGTTTAGAAGCATGCAGATAAAAAAATATTTTTTGGTTTTCTTTTTCCCAATGATGTTACTTGGTCAAACTAATTATTCCTTGCACCCATCATTATTTTATACACAAGGGACTTACAACAAAAGTAAGTCCTCTACTGGCATTGCTGCTTACTCTACAATAGGAATTAACTATTTTGACTATTTAACTATTGGTTTTGATAATACAAAACTTACACAAAAAAAAGAATTCGATTATAATCAAAATTTCTTAGTTATTGGTTATATAAAATCATTATTCCCATTATATTTAAAGGCTAATATCGGACTTCAAACTGGGGAATATTCCTATAAACCTTATACTTTTAATTATACAGATAAAACTAAAGTTTACAGCTTAGGTTTTTCTTATTTTCTAGAAAACTTTTATGTTGGTGCTAACTATAGCTATATAAATTTAACTGGTAATAAATCAGTTGTAGCACACCAGCCAAGTGTTAATTTAATTTATTTACTCAGTCCACAATACGATTTATCCTATAAATTACTTTTTACATCTTTAACTTCTAGTACACCAATTTATGAAGATTTATTAACTGGTGAGCAATCTGGTGATGATAGAAAATTACTTAGCAGCATAATTGCTTTTAATTATTACCCTTCTACTAAGTTTTACTTAAGATTAGAAGCTATATTGGGTAAACGAGCATATTATTTTAATAACGATTTACTTACTTTTTATAATCAAGATGATACTCAAAATCTATCATTATATTCTAAAATTGACTATGAACTTTTGCCAAATTTAAGAACAATTTTTGCATTTAATTATCTTTCACTTGACCATTCCAAAATTATTTATTATTCTTTAGGATTAAAATATAATATTTGGGAATTGTAAAATGGAATACGAAAAATTTGGCAAAACTGATTTAATTGTTAGTAAAATCGGTTTTGGTGCTTGGGGTATTGGTGGACCAGCTATGGCTGGAAATATACCAATTGGGTGGGGTGTTGTTGATGATGAAGAATCAAAAAAAGCTTTACTAAAATCCTACGAATTAGGTATTAATTTTTATGATACAGCTGATTTTTACGGATTAGGTCACAGCGAAGAGCTAATTGGCACTGTCTTCCCTTACAACAAAAATATTATAATTGCTACTAAAGTTGGACATAGGTTAGACCAAAATAACAACATTTTTTTAGACTATTCATATAAGCATATTATTAATGCCTGCGAACAAAGTTTAAAGAGATTAAAAAGAGATTATATTGACCTATATCAACTACACTCTGCCAAAATTCAACATTTACAAAATGGCGAGTGCATTGCAGCGATGGAAGATTTACAAAAAGCTGGTAAAATTAGATATTGGGGTATTTCCTTAAACACCTTTAATCCATTTCCAGAAGCAGACTTTATGATTTCTAACAATTTAGGTCATTCTTTTCAAGTTGTATTTAATATAATTAATCAACGTGCACTTCCTTTAATTGAAAAAGCTAAAAATTTGGGTTATGGTATTATTGCACGAATGCCTTTACAATTTGGCTTATTAACTGGCAAATTTAATTCTAATACAACTTTTGATAAAAATGACCACCGTTCTTTTAGATTAAATAAAGAAATTATTGAAAAATCTTTAAGCTATTTAGAACAAATTTGGCATTTACTAGATAAATATAATACCACAAAAACAGGACTTAGCTTAAGTTTTATTACTTCCACTGAAGGAATCAGTACTGTTATCCCTGGCATTAAAACTGTTAGTCAAGCAATTGATAATTCTTCAAATATTGTTAAACTTTTACAAGAGGATTTAACGTTTATTTATCAGTTATATCCAGAAAAATTTGAAGAAATTGTTGCACTAATGGAAAAATTGGGGTAAAATGTTTAACATAGCAGTAATTGATATACCTATTAGAATAAGTATTAAACTTGCTAAATTAATTGAATATAATTTTAACTACAAAGCAACCGCAATAGATTATTTTTCCTTAAGTGCGGGTAGATTAAATACTAGAAACTATAATGTCTTTTTTTTAAATATTCCGAGTAATTCCAATACAACTTTAAAATTTTTAGAGAAATTGCGTAATAATGATGATACAAAAAATTGTCATATAATATTGCTCTCTTCACATTTTCAAAAAGATCTAATTTTAGAAGCTTTAAAATTTGGAATAACTGATATAATCTTTAAACCATATGATTTTGATAAAATTAATGAACAATTAAAATCAATTTTTGATAAAATAAGTATCAACAAACAATTAGATGCTGATTATTGGAATAAATCTGTTGATGAAGAAACTTATACTTCGCCAGAAATTGAAACTATTAAACAAAAATATCTTTTATTAATAAAAGATATTTTAAGACAAGAATTTAGAACGAAAATTAAAAGTGAAATTAAATTTAGAAGTTCTAATTATGATAACTTTGAAAATGCTGTAGTTTATAAAGCTTTATATAAAAGCTCTAATAACAAAATCTATGAATCTTCTTTAGTTTCTACCTATGATGATATTTTATTTCTTTTTTCTAAATTAAAAAACGTAAAAGTTGATGTTTGGAATTATGATATACTAAAATTATGTGACGAGTTTACACAAACTTTATTTAATAGAATATTATTGTTACTAAAAAATGTTTTTCCCAACTTGCAAAAAATACAAACTAAATATGAATTTTACAATAACTTTAATTCATTTAATAACAATAACTTGCTATTAAAATTTTGTACTGAAGATAATAACAATTTTATCTTGGAATTTAAAGAGCTCGATAATTAAATCGAGCTTTTATTTTAATAATAACATTTTATTTGTTAGTATAGCTTTATTGTATTCTACACTATAAAAATATACACCACTAGAAAGTCCCTTAGCATTAAATTCCACCTTATTTACTCCTGCATTAAGACCATTTAATTCTAACGCTTTTATAGTTTCACCCAATATATTATACACTTTTATAGAAACATCCCCAGCGGTAGGAATTGAAAAAATAAATGTTGTTGTTGGATTAAATGGATTAGGATAGTTTTGATAAAGTTTGAAATCTTGAGCAATTAAGCTTGTTTCATCTTCTATTGAAGAAATTATTTCATTATTAAATATTATTAATCCTTTTGATTGATCTGCAAGATAAACTAAATTATCTCTAGCAAAAATATCTACCGCAAATAAACTTACATAATAATACCCTTTTAACTTTGGTTGATTTGGTAAACTTATATCATATACTTTTACACCATTACTTTCCGAAGTTAAAAACAAATAATTTTCATTTATAAAAATACCATTAACGTTTCCAATATTACTAATTAATGTAACAATTGAAATATTTTGCAAATTTTCTGCATTCAAAACTAATAATCCGGTTGCTTTATCAGCTACATAAATAAAATTACCCTTTTTAGCAATTTTTAAGGCATTACCAGATGTATCATAAGCTCCAATTTTTGTAGGATTAAAACTATTTGTAATATCATAAATCGAAATACCATTTGTGTTTTCTGCAACATACAAAATATTATCTATCACTTTAACAAAAACACAACTACTTGTTGTTGCTATTAACCCTTTTTCAACTGGATTTAATTTATTTGAAATATCAAAAATTCTAATACCATAATTTCCATTAGCTAAATATAGTGTATTGTTATAAATATCAAGCCAAAGGCTTTGGCCAGGTACGGTAATTTTAGAAATTAATCGCATATTAGTAGGATTATTAACACTTAAAATATTTATTCCACCTGTCATATCAGCTAAATATGCTAACGTATCTATAATTTTAACATTTAATGCACTTCCATCAGAATTAAATGTACTTAGAAAAATAGGATTATTTGGATTTGAAATGTCTAAAGCGTGCACACCAGCAGTTTTACTACTTAAAAATGCAATATTACCATTTATTTCTAAAGAATTTGTGAAACCAGCAACTTTATAATTACTTAATAACGAAAGATTATAAGCACCTTCGGGAGAAATTGAAAAAGTATTATCGCTTTCATCAAATTTAGTTGGGTCTGTATTGCTAACAACCTTTATCTTGCACTCAAAGGACACGACATCTGGCATTGTAAAATTGTAAGTTTTTACAGTAGACGCTAAATTGCTTGCAATTAAATCCCAAGTAGAGCCATTATCGGATGAAAAATATAAGTCAAAATTTGTTGTAGAACCAAAATTTTCCCAATTAATAGTAACCTGTTGATTTGGCTTGAAACTTTCACCACCATTAGGATATAAAGTTGATATCGAATTTTCTATTTTTACTTTAAAAGTAATTTTATCTCCTGCAAATCCAATATCATAAATATTTAAGCCGCCTGCACTTCCATTAGCCAAAAATGCCATTGGATTACTGCCACTATTAATGTATGTTCTTCCAACGTGTGCTCCCATATTAGCATTGCTAACAACACCATTAGCACTTGGTGAACCGAAAGGTCTATAAAGATACACTTCATCCGGCGGTCCACTTGCATTTCCATTATACCTTCTATCAATTCTATAAACTAACAAACCTTCGCCCGAAAGTGAATTTTCAAAAACAGTATGTCGCTTTCTATATTCAACAACAAAATATTCATTAGATGATTTTGGTGAGTTTATTCTATAAGAATTGTTTTCTGCAGAGGTTAATGGATTTATCGAATATGTTCCATCAACTGAAATAATTGGTATGGATGGAATCCATTTACCATATTTAAATTTCATGTGCGCACCAGGATGCTGCGGTGGATTTAAATCATTTTCCATAATATCCCATGTGCCTACAGGTGAAATACCATTTTCTGTATAGTGATACAAATCTGGTGCACCCAACGAGTGAAACATTTCATGACACAATACTCCTACACCCGATGAAGCTAAACTTGTTTGCAACTGAAAATTAAATGTACCAACGCGTTTTCCATTTATATACGCAGTTTGAGTATATAAAGACCACATGTGTGGCCAAAGTAATGATGACCAGCCTGTTGGATTACCATAAACTATAAAACATACATTATCAACTTGCCCATCGTTATCTCCATCAACTTTTAATGTTGGTGGTACTGATGAAGATATAAAATTTATTGCATTTTTTAATAATGTATGCTCTCTTATCGTTCTATCATTATCATCTACATAACCTATACTACCCGGACCTGTATATGGCTGATAATATTCTCTTGGATGTGAATCTTGATAAGATACAATGTTATTTCCCGATGACACAGGGAAAAAATTTGTATGTATTGTTAAAGTATTATAGGAAATTTCTTTAAAGTAATTATACATAGAGTTTACATTGGGTGTAGCATTATTGAACATATTATCATAATATGATAATGGTTCGCTAAATTCTGGCTCTCCTGCAAAACGTATAAATACTACAATATTTTCAATTAAACCAGTAGTAGGGGCGTTTATATTTACTAAAGTATTTTCTTTATTAAAATTAGTTCTAATCCCACTAATATCCAAATATTCATAATTTATTTTATTTGTAACTTTCCCTTCTACTGGTAAATCTTTTCCAACAATAAAATCCGTAGGTAAAAATTTATCTTTTTCTTGATAAGCATAACAATAATACTTTGTATTAGGATTTAATACAATTAAAAATCCATCTTTATCGTGAATATAATTAAAAAACTCATCACCAGATATAAAACAATCTACTTTGCTACCATCTGGTTGATTAAGTTGAATAGGCATGTTTTTAATTGGTGCTGCATATATATAACTTGATACAAGCAACACTATCAACAATATTTTTTGCATTTTATTCATTTTATTCCATTTTTTTTGAAACTTAATATAACAAAATAAAATGTAATTTTTTAAAATTATTTAAATATACTTTGGAATAAATTTACAATATATTTTGTTTGATTACTATCATTATTATTGTTAAATAGTGCCACCGCTGCTTTTTTTAATTCTTTATTGTAAGCAATAAAACACGTAAATCCTCCCGTTCCTCCATCTTTAACAATTATTGTTTTATTACTTGGATTTGTATACATTTCAAATCCAAGTCCAAAAACTGGAAAACCATTTAAGTAAACTGTAGGTTTAGAACATTCATTAATTGCTTTGTCTAAATATATATTTCCACTTCCGTAAATGCATGTTTGCAAAAAATTTATTAAATCATTAAGATTACTCTTTAATCCACCTGCTGCAGCAAACCCACTCATATTCCAATATTCAGTTTTACCAAAGGGGTTATGTGGACTACATAAATTTCCATTGTTTATTAATTCTAATGTTGTATTATTCATTGCAATTTTTTGAAAAATATATTGATTATATATTTCATTTAAACTTTTATGTAAATTTCTTTCTAAAATAAGCCCCACTAAAGCATATGCTAAGTTACTATATTGTGCTCCAATTTCCTTTTCATTTAAAGGAAATTTACCGGGTTCATACACCAAATCATGGGTATATAAATAGTCATAAATTTTTGTACTATCATAGCCACTATATGGATTTTGATTATTTGGTATATCAGAAGAAATTCTTTCTAAACCTGAAGTATGATTTAATAGATGTTTAAATGTTATTTCTTTACCATTTTTATTTAATTTATTTTCTAATTTTTTTGGTAAATAATATTTTATTGCACTATTAATATCTATATTTTGCTGGCTTAAGAATTGATACAATGTAATTGCAGAAAATACTTTAGTTATACTTCCAATTTCATATAAAGTATATTCATTTGGTAAGTTCCCATTACCTAAGGATGTTTCTCCATAATTATACTTGTAAATTTTATCTGAATCAATAATTGCTATACTAAAACCAGAATTGTAGTTCATTTTACTATACTCTTTAAAAGTATTATCAACAAGCTTATCATATTCAGAAATTAATTTATTATCAGTTTGCATTATTTTAGATTGCACAGGATTAGATTTGTCACAGCTAACAAATAATATAGCTAACATAAAAATTAGTGTTAAATATTTTGCTTTCATAATAATTCCATTTAGTTTTAGATTTTGATTTTTAAGCGTAAATTAATTTACACTATTAATTAAGACGTAAATAATAATTTAAGGTTACAATTATTTTAAAATAAAAAAGCCGTATCTAATTTTGATACGGCTTTTCAAGAAATGATTATATAAATCTAAAAGATAACCCCTATTGAAAAATAATTAATATCTTTTAACCGGTTAAAGTTTTGGTATGCATAGTCAACTTTTAATTTAACTGCACCAAGAATATCGTATTTAAGCCCCATTCCTAAAGAAAGACCTTTTTCTGTATCTTTTTCAAAAACCGAAGCATAACCGCCACGTATAAATACAATATCACTCCAATTAAATTCACCACCAATATTTAAATATTCAGAGTGGTCATTTGGATGAACAGCATCAACAGCTAAAGTAAACATCATGTTATCTTGCTTTAATAAATCTGCTGCTACACCAACTCTAAACATCAATGGTAAATCAAATTCATCAAGCTCAATTTTAGTACTAATCAAATTAGCACCACCAGCCCCTACCTGCAAAACTCTTAAAATATCTCTACCATCAAGTTTCATCTTAGTACCAAAATTAGAAATACTTGCCCCAATTCTAAATTCGTTTAAGATTGGTATTTTATATAAAGTACCTATATCAAAAGCAAAACCTGTGGCAGATTCATGCCAAATGTATTCTCTTATATATTTGGCATTAAATCCAATAGAAAATGCATCCGTTAAATTTTTAGCATAGCTTAAACCAATACAAAGTCCGCCCGCATCAAATAATTCTCCTGTACCTTCTGGTTTAGCTATTGTTCTTACTTCCATTTCTTGCATAGATAACACAGAAACAAAAGCGCCAATTGTTCCAAAGCCATCTAAATAACTTGCTGCTGCAGCATAATCGTGTTTAATATCTAAAATCCAATTAGTATGGTCAAAAAAAGCTTCGTTAGATGTTATATTTGTTAATCCTGCCGGGTTCCAATAAGTTGCGCTTATATCATCTACAGTTGCAACAAAAGCTCCCGCCATTCCAATTGCTCTGGGTCCAACTCCAATCTTTAAAAACTGTGCTGCAGTTGTTCCAGATTTTGTTAAGCTTTGGGCATTTAGTTGTGCTAACCCAAACAAAACAATAACTATGGCTTTTATATAAATATTCATAAAAACTCCTTTTTTCTTAAAGTATATTGACATATTCACCTCTCCAATTATTTAATTATGGCAAATTTTATTAATTTTTCGCCAATTCCAGGAGCATCAATATGTGCAATATAAATTCCATACGATACAGAAAAACCATCTTTATTTAGCAAATTCCAAAATTCTCTACCATTTTGCAATCCACTATCATGTTCTAACACGGTTACAGGATCTCCGCTTAATGTATATATTCTTATTGTGCATTTGCTTGGTAAATTTTCAAAATATATACGTCTTTCTCCACGTTGCTGACCAGGTAATTTTGTAGTTGGCTCTATATCATTCATACCAACATATGGGTTTGGTACAACATAAATATTATCTAATAATGATTTTGTTTTTTCTACATTTACTTTACCAGCTTTTGTTTTTAACAAATATTTATCAGCTGTATCAAATGGTCTTTTTGTTTTGATTAATAAAACATCGCCATCAGTTGGTAATATTGGAGTTATTGTTGTATCTGCAGGTTTAAATATCGTTACACCCCATGTTAAAGTATCAGTTCCAGCACCTGTTGAGCCAGGTTTGAAAAATATTATTTCTTCTCCAGGATCCCACATGTTATTTTTAGTGCTAACTTTTTCATTCAAAAATGTAAATATTCTTTGCGGAACACCTGTAGTTACATCTTTTACAGTATATTTTACCGGTACTCTCTTTAATCCTTGATTATTTACTAAGGCTGTATCAATATTTGTTGAAGAAAAAGTTATAGTATAATCTGCTGGATAAAGCATTTTTCTCGCTCCAACAGAAGATATTTTAACATCATATAATAAATTTGTTTTCCCTTCTATCCATTTACTATTTGCATTATCCCATGCTAAAGCTTCTTCATCTTTTATCTCAAGTTTTATACCATCAAAAACAGGATTATCATCTTCTAAATTTAACTGTGGACTATATTTTACTGGGTAATATCTAAACTCTACATTTAACTTATTTGTTAAAGGGATTTTTCCACTTATTCTTCTTAAAGTTCCTCTATCAAAGTTAACTATATAATCAACACCCAATGTATAATTATTGCCATATTCATCAGTTACTTTTAAATATTCATCATTAGATATATTTTCTTTGCCTAAAATAACAAAGTTTGTATCAAATAATGTTACTGTTGTTTTATAAACACTTAAATCTAATACTGAATAATTCTTCTTAGTTATTGTTGTTCCCATATATGGGAATATTTTACTAAATGATATCAAATATTCATTCCCATCTTTAACTGCTAAATCATTTAGAATTTTAAAGTTAACTTTTCCTGTGGATATTCCAGAAACATGAGTTACGTTGTCGTTATTTATAACAGGATATTCATAACCACTAGTTCTAGGACCTGGTATAACCATTGCAGTATTAACATCAAATGTCATTTTGCTTGTAATTGGATCAATAGTTATTTTCTTCGTTGTCTCAGTTGGTGGAATTCCTACAGAGTCTCCTCTATCATAAGCTACTAATGCATAATAATAAGTTTGACCATTAATAACATTATTAGAGTCTACAAAATAATGTCTTAAGCCAGAATTGTTGCCCAAATAATATTGTAAACCTCTTCCCTGATACGCTACTGGTGAGTACCCTTTCCAAGGGTCTTCTAAATGTGCAGTCCAAGCTAAATCATGGTTTAAATCTGTAAATGGCTCGCCAACATCATATCTTCCATTTTTATTTTTATCTACATATGGCTCATCAATGTAATCTATATCCCATTTACATAAGTTCCCATTAACATCTTTTAAAGGTGTTAATAAAAAGCTAGAGCCTTGCCCATCTGTAATTGTCTGAATATCATTAAATGTTGGGTCTGTACTTCTATAAATTACATAACCTTGAAAATCTTTTCCAGTAATAGGGTCTTCGCTTTCTTCTGCTCTTGTATCCCAATATAATGTTACTTTTTTATCACCCGGTATTGCAGTTAATGTTGGTGTTACTGGAGGCTTGAAAAATTGGTAGTTTTGATTATAAATTCTTTGTACTGTTTCTGCACTTGTTAATAAATCGTTTAAGTCTTCTCCACATAATAACGCCATAGAAATTCTTTTTGTTTCTCCAGCCTTTAACGAAATATAACCACTACCAAAAATAAAAACTATATCTGTATTTTGTTGAATAGAACTAAAGTTACCCGGTATAGACCTATTCCACATGGATTCATCGTTAGAAATCTTATCAGCACTCCAAGACCAACTGTTAAAGGATGTTAATCCAATTTGGTCCGATTCATCTAAATCTGTAAATTCAAAATTGGGCTCACCTGGTAAAAGCGGGTCAGGTGAACCATCTGGCATTTTTCTTCCCGCTGTTGGCACTCCATCTCCTTCACCAAAATCTCCTGTGTTTGGTATTCCATCGCGCCCTACATCGTGCAAATCTACATTCCAATCGCCATCATTATCTATTCCATCTTCTTGGCTTTCATCAATCATTAAATCACCATCATTATCTATTCCATCAACGGAATTACCTGGACTTTCCAAGAATTTACAGCCTAAATAACCTAACTTTATTCCTCCGCGTCCTTTCATATCAGGATCCCAAAAATAGACCATACTTCTTGCATATACTGGGACCCTTTCTACTATCATACTATCGGTACTATAAGGAGGAACAAAAAATCCATGGTCATCTTTATTCTCAGGAGTTCCGCCACCCATATCTGGATCACCATATATTCCAAAAAATACAGAATCTAAGTCCTTAGGACTAACATTAGTAATCGAATAAACAAAGAATATTGTGTTTTCTGCAAGTGCATTACTCCATTGGAAAGCTCTTCCATCTATTTGTACACCTATTCCTCTTCTAGAAGGGTCTCCCGGAAACGGAAAATAATTAAACTCTCTGTTATCTCGGTCATCCATTGCCCAATAAATCTCTAAATCCGCATTAGTTGCATTTTGTGATAAAAATCCCGGCCAAACATATTTACCTAATGTAGGATTGTACCAACTTCTAGGCCAACTATCTGGTTTTCCATCACCATCATTATCTTCTGCAGGGTTACTTGCTATTAATGGTTGGTCCGGATCTGCATAACCTGGTAATGGTTGCCATTGCCATAAAGTATCTCCTGTTGGATTAACCTCTCGTAACAAAGGACTTGTGTAATCCATTAATCCATCAGATATTATTCTTCTTCTGCCTGTTGGACTTGTTGGGTCTGGAACAGATGCACCAACTATTGGACAAAATTGAAATACATAATCCAAGTTTCTCCATACAAAGTTGTTAACTCCTCTTATTGCATCAAGACCTGGCCCTATTCCACCATAATTGTATAATTCAACAGCTATTTTATTACCATTCATGAAATAGTGTTTTCTATCCTTTTGACCTAAAGTTTTTTCTAATTGAGGATAAGTTATATCTTTTTTTTCTGGTATTTGAATATTATAGCCTGAACTTGATTTCATAACATAATTCTGCATGTATTCAAATACTGCTTTATGTTCTAAATCCCTTTTTGTGTTATTATTCTGCGGTTTAATTAATGTTACTGTAACAAAAAGTATTAACATTATATTTATTAAATTCTTCATCTTTTTTATTCTCCACAAATATTTTAAAATTCTACCGAGAAACCAAATCGTACTTCTCTTGGTGGTGCATAATACTGTGGTCTAACAAAATATTCTGTTGCAGATTTTACACCCGGTATTCTTTCGGCTAATTTGTTTGTTTCTTGTGCTGGAGTTTGATTTAATACTAAACTATATGTTGCTCGTCCAGTGTCGTTATATACATATCTTTCATTTAAAGTATCAAATAAATTAAATACTTTTATAAAGAACGAAAAATCAAATCCAAATAATTTTATAACCTTATCTGCTAATAAATCTACTGTTATTTGAGATGGTTTTCTTCCGCTATTAGTCCTTAAATAAATCTGCGTATCATCAACTTGTGGAGTGTATGGTAAGCCTGTACCTATTCTACCAACTAATGTTAAATTCCAATCTCTTGGTTCTCCTATTGTAAGAGTTCCATTTAATGTATGTGTCTGGTCCCACGCTAACAAAACTGGTATCTTTTCCGATTGCCTACCACTAGATAAATCCATAAAAAATGCATCTGTATTAGTCTCATTACCTTCTGAAATAGAAAATGTGTAATCTATACTAAATCCCAACATGCTTGTAGCAGTTCTTCTTTTAACTAAAGAAACCGTAATACCTTTATTATTTGCATAGTCTTTGTTTACGTATTTAAAGTAAGTTTCATCCCCACTAATTCTAATCTGTTGTAATGCCAAAAGGTCTCTAACATCTTTATAATATCCAGTTATATTGAAAGCGATATCGTTACCAAGCTGTTGTTGTAAACCAATTTCATAAGTTATTGTTTTTTCTGGATTTAAATTAGCATTACCAAAAGTTGGTGTTCCTATGGAAAAACTATACTTAAAGTCTGGATTTACATACAAATTTCTAAAAGTTGGCATTTGGAAAAAATGACCATAAGAAAAGTGAATTATACCTGTTTCTGTTATTGGGAAAGATAAACCAACCCTTGGACTAAATTGATGTTTTGCAGGTGCATCTGCTAATAATTTATTTGGGTCTACTGTACTTGGTAAATTAGGATTATTAGGCGATGGATTAAATATATCTACAGAGTATTTGGAATTTGCATCAAAATAATCATATCGTAATCCAATATTTACAATCAACTTATCAAATTCCATTTTGTCTTGAATATACGCACTAAACTCTACAGGTTTTTTTTGATAACTATCGTGATTAGCCGTATTTAATGGAGCAATTGTTGGTTTAAGATATCTTACACTATCTCTTAGTATTGCAAAATTTTCATAATTTAATATGTGATATTTATAATTTAAACCAAACTTTACTTCATGGTTATTGTTTATTTGACTAGTTATATCAAATTTACCACCATATGTTTGGCTTCTTTGATAATAATGAGAGTTTGAAGTTCCTCCTGCTCTAAAAGTATAATTTGCAGCAACATTATTTTTATAATCTGGCTGATATCTTGGGTCTGCATGCAAGCCTTCTAAACTCATACCTGCATGAAAATCCACTTCATTTCCATTTGCATCTAACAATGGATATAAATATTGTGCATAATCATTAATATTATAAGACCCTTGAAAAGTATAAAAAGTGGAATTACTTAAAGCATGCCGCAATTCTAAACTGTTTAACATTCCCCATTCATAATTATTTAAGTTTGCATCTGGGTTATATTTTAAATCATGATTATAATATTGCTGTTTGCTTTTAGAATATAAAAAGTCATAATTAATTTTTAATGTAGATATTGGTCTAAAAGTAAGTTTTGCAGTAGAACTAAACGATTTTCCAGCATCCATTGCCACCGTTTTACCATCACCACTAGAAGATATTCTAATGTCATTTGGATTCATTGGATTTTTCCAAACAGAATCTGTTGGCAATTGCTCTCGCTTACCATATAAATAACCTCCATCATCATTATATCTTCCAGAAACAAAAAATGTTAAATAATTTTCTGCAAATGGAATAGGACCACTAAAAGTAAATTCTCCAACATAATTATTTAAAGGATTTATATCCCCAATATTATAAAATATGTCATCGTGAGAACTTATATAATCACCAGTATAAAATGAAACATAGCCTTTATATTTGTTTCCGCCTTCTTTAGTAACGGTATTTACAATACCGCTAAGAGCATTTCCATACTCGGCATTAAAAGTACCGCTTACTACAGATAATTCTTGTATAGCATTTGTAGCAATACTTACAGACCTTGAATTATCAAACGGATTAGAAATAGATACTCCATTAACAGCATAAGCAATCTCAGTAGACCTACCACCTCTTATATGTAATTCCCCACCAGCACCTTGTACAATTCCAGCTTGAAGCGTTAATAATTGTGTAATTCCTTCAACTGGCAAGGCTTCTATTTGCGATGCATCTATACTAGTATGCGATGATGTTAAATCTTTTCTTATTAATGGTGCCTCGGCTTGAACTACTATTGTTTCTAACGCAACATCTTCTGTAGATAAAACAACATCTAACCGCGTTGTAAAATCAACTGCAACCTTTACATTAACATAACTACGCTTTTGGTACCCAACGCCACTAAATAAAACCGTATAGTTACCAGGTGGAATATTATTTATAATATAGTTACCATCAACATCTGTTGCTGCGCCCATTGTAGTACCTTGTATAATAACATTTATTCCCGGTATCGGTTCCCCTGTATCTTTATCTGTAACTTTTCCTGTAATCTTTCCTGTTGTTCCTGCATTAATATTAACTATACTTAAACAGTAAAAGAAAATACCTATTATAAATAGTAATTTCTTTTGCATTACTATTACTCCAATTAAATTTTTATAATATAAGATATTAATGTATTATTATTGCTTACAATAATTGATGAGGTCAAAGAACGATAAGTATAAAAATAGAGCCGTGAAGTAATTCACGGCTCTTACTTTAGAGGTGCAAATTATTTTACAAGACTCATCTTAATCGACTTGGTGAAATTTCCGTATTTTAATACTGTAATATATGTTCCACTTGCAACTGGTTGATTAAAGTTATTTGTTCCATCCCAAGTAACTTCATACGAACCTTTTGCTACATCACCATTTACTAAAGTTTTAACTTCATTTCCTAATATATCATATACTTTTAACGATATATTTTTATCTAATGGTAATGTAAAATTAATTTTAGTTGATGGGTTAAATGGATTTGGATAATTTTGATATAACTTGTAATCTTCTGGATTAACAACTGTTAAATCTAAAGGTTTAAACCCTGTTGTACCATACTCTAAAACTCTTAAGTTAATAGCGGTGGGGTTTCTTATTTTCCAAGTATTAATTGGAACGTAAGCAGCTGTTAGAGGATCCCATTGATATAATTTATAAGTAATAGAATCTGCTACACTTTGATAACCTAATACTACTTCTTTTTTACCATTATTATTTAAATCACATCCAGCATAAAGTCTAGATACGAAAGGACTTTCTGATTTAACTGTATCAATTTTAATTCCTAATGAATCATAAATATTTACATTGTGGAATACTGCAGGGTCACCTTCATATAAAACTGTTCCAGTATAGTTATCTTTATTATAAATTGAGCCTGTTCCGTTATATTCTAAACCAATTAAATTATAACCGGCTGAACCACCTAATAATAATTCGGAACGTCCATTTCCATTAAAATCATATGCACCAGCACCCCAATGTGAACCTCCTGTTTTACCAGCTAATTGCCATAATTTTTCACCTATAAATCCACTTGTAATGCTATCAGGATGTTGAGAAGCAACCCAGCCATAAATACCATTATTATAAGCCTGTGGAGCCGTTAAAATAGCATTATAGTTAATAGCAGAACCTGTACCAACATAGGTTACACCAAATAATTCTTGCCTACCATTTCCATCAACATCTGCAGGGAATATACCCATGTAAGCAACTGCATCTTCATTTAAGTATTTTGTATATTCTGCATAATGGTCTTTTCTATTATCTGCTGTTGGTGTAGGATATTTGTAAGAATTTGCACTTAATGGTTTTATCGACCAAAAGCCATAAAAATTCCAATAGTGATTTACAATTTCTTTTTTTCCATCACCATCTATATCTGCAGGAACTGAATCCCAGAAAGAACCAGCAGAAAATCTATTCTCAGGAGTAGTTGCTGGATCGCCACCTTCAATTTGCCAGCTTGCAAATCCGGGGAAATCTCCATCTACTCCTAAAACATATACTTTACCATCTTCATTTGCAACAATTAATTCACTTCTTCCATCGTTATCCATATCCCAGCAACCAGCTGCTTCACGGTCTGTACGAACTCTTAAAACACCTTGCGATGTAAATGCATCAAAATTTAATGTCATTGCTGGTTCTGTTCCAAATGTTAAGGCTGTTGGGTCCCATTCCCATACTAAAATTTCACCAGCATATCTAGGTCCACGGGGATGTATAATTTCTTTGTTACCATCACCATCTAAATCACCAACTCTTATCCAACGAGGAACAGAGTTTGGGTTACTAGCAGTAGGACGAGAAGGAGAAGACCAAATCCTTTCCAAAACATTACCATTCACTTCAAATACATGAACTCTTCCACCGTTAGAGTAATCTGTAGCCAATACTTCTTGTTTACCATTTCCATTCAAGTCGTTGCCTACATAAATTCCTCTTAAACCTTGATCTTTTGCCCATGGACGGACTGAATCAGGTAAAGAATAATCACTAGCGGTGTTAAAAATTGCTATTGATGAAAATGACTGCGCAAAAATTACACTACTTAACACAAACATCATCATCAACGCCGTAAATAACTTCTTCATATCATTTCTCCTATTTTAATTTGTTTAAAAGAGCTTTCTTTAAATTAATAAAATTTTTTTAAAAAAAAGTAAAAAAAATTATTTTTTTATTTTTTTTTATGTAATTTTATGCATTAAATTCTATGAACTTTATATGAAATTAACTAAATATTTAATAATATTACTTGGATTATTAAACTTAACAAATATTGCTCAAACTAATTATAACGGTATTGATAACTTTTTAAGAGGAATAATTAATAAAAAAGTTACCCCAAGCGCTAACGTAATTATTGGTAATAATTCCTCTGTTTTATATCAAAGGTCTTTTGGAAATTTTACTTATGACAAAAATTCTAATCAAGTTAATATTAACACAATTTACGACCTGGCTTCCCTAACTAAAGTTTTTGCAACAACTTTATGTATTATGAAACTTACAGAGGAAGGGAAAATTGATTTAGATGATTACGTTGTAAAATATTTACCACAATTTGCTCAAAACGGAAAAGAAAAAATTAAAATTAAAAATTTGTTACTTCATAATAGTGGATTACCTGCTTATTATTCCCCTAAAGAAAATGAATCCCCAGAACAAATTATAGAAAAAATTTACTCTATTCAAAAAGCTTATGATACTAATACAATGTATCTTTACAGCTGCTTAAATTTTGTTACATTAATGAAAGTTGTTGAAGCTGTTACTAATTTACAAATGTATGATTACTACAAAAAGATTATTATTGAACCTTTAAACCTACAGTATACGTATTTTATCCCTCCCGATTCTATTAAAAATAACATTGTGCCCACAACTACCAAGTTACAAGGCGTCGTACACGATCCACTTGCTCGTGGATTAAAAGGTCTTAGCGGAAACGCTGGTCTTTTTTCTAACACTTCAGATTTAGGTAAGATATGTAAGATGTTATTAAACAAAGGTTTATATGAAGGCAAGAGAATATTTAAAGAAGAAACTATTAATTTATTCACTACACAATACGATTCAACATCTTCTCGTGCTCTTGGTTGGGATACAAATATTCATCAAAATTCTTCTGCTGGCTCTTTCTTCTCTAAAAAAGCTTTTGGTCACACTGGATATACTGGTACTTCTGTTTGGATTGACCCAGTTAACAATTTATTTATTGTTTTTTTAACCAACCGTGTCTATCCAGATGATACGCAATCTTTAACTGAATCAAGAATAAAATTATATAATATTGCCTTTTTAAATGTTTTTGGTATCCCTTCAGAACCATCATTAAATTATCTCTCTTTAACAAAAGATACTCTTAACATTTTTTATTATTCTAAAATCATGTACGTAGATATTGATTCTTCTTTTGCAATTATTAATTACGATAACAATTCTTCTACTATTCCAATAGATATTCACAGTAGCCTTGTTAAAATACCGCTAAATAATGATTTTAAGGTGTTAAGCGTAAAGCTTTTTAATAAAAAAGGTAATAATATAAGCTTTTACTCTGATGAATATGCAATTAAGAATATTGAACCAAAAATTTTAATTTTAGACGCTTGCAATCTAGAAAGTAACACGATTAATAATTATAATAGATTAACTGAAATTTATTATAATAACTTAAATAATAATTATGGTTTTGAATGTGCAGAAGTGGACTTTGGAAAACAAAATATTAACATAAATAAATATCCAAATATTATAATTTATTCAGCAGAGTCTGCTGCGTTATCTGCATTTGAAGATACCAACTTTATTAATAAAATGTTAAACTACGTTAATAATGGTGGAAAAATTATTATTACTGGCAGCGATTTTGGTTGGTACTTTGGAAGAGAAAATGCAGGCACCACCCCTAACAATATTTATACTAAATTCTTTAATGCTAAATATAAAAACGATAACGCTCATTCTCACTTCTTAATTAGTAAAGTATTATCGCAACCAAACAAAATTGAATTTGGTACTGCAAATAAACACTATATAACTAAAACTCCTGATGTAATAATGTGTTTGCCGAATTCTGAACCATTATTTTTTTACGATAACGATAAATTAGCAGGAACTTTAACTAAATTTGGAAAAGGCAAAATAATTTATTTGGCATTTCCTTTAGAATCCATAAATGATGAAATTATTATAAAAGAAGCTTTAAACAAATTAATTGAACTATAAAATTTATAATTAGGTGATTTTATGATTAGGTTAGATAACATTGTACACAAATTTATTTTGATAACTTCTCTTTTTACCATAAACTTGTTTTCTCAGTCGTTAGTGGGAAATATTTTAAATGTAAAAAAAATAAATGATATATATATTTTTACTGATAACAATTTTTCTTCAATTTATTCTTATAAAAATAATACATTAAATAAAATTATTGAAGGGCGTGGAACAGGTTTATATTTCACTTTCAATAAATCCACTTCTCTACTTGGCTATAAACAAATAGATGATAACGGGTTACAAACACCTTTTTTATATGATTTTAATTTAAATGAAAAAATTAAATTAAGTCCTCCAGTTAATAAATGCGGTCAAGTAGATATTAATAACAATGGTACGATATGTTTTACTATTGGCAACATTGCTAAAGTTATTTTTCATGATGGAAGTGTAATAGAACTTAATTTAAATAACTATAGCAATATTACAAGAATTTCTAACAATAATAAAACAATTGCTTATAATGATAATAATGACCAAATAATTTTAATTGATATATTGACTGGTTTAAAAACACAAATTTCAGATAATTTAAAAGGCTATTTTAATCCAAAATTTAGTAATTCTGGCAATTACTTATTATATCAAGCTCTAAATGGTGAAATATATCTATATTCCTTTAGTACTAAAAAAACAATTAATGTTGGTGTTGGCTTTGCACCAGAATGGGCAAATAATTCCGATAAATTTATTTATTACACAAAAACAATAGAAAAAGAAGAGTTAACAAATACAGATATTTACGAATATGATTGTAACAATAACATTAAAACCCAATTAACAAGCACAAATGATATTTTAGAAATTGACCCAAGTTATGGTGAAAATGATGAAGAAATCATTTATTCATTACTTTCCGATAATAAAATTTTTGTAACTAAATTGATAAATGGTGAAACTAACGTTAAGGAATTGTTAGAATTAACAGAAAATTTAGCACCCACTAATTTTGAAAATTTACATCTTCCAGCTTCAGTATATAGCTTAAACATTCCTTACGTTCATCAAGTTTATGATACTCCAGAATGGCATAATGGACATGCATCCTGCGCCCCAACCACTGCAATAATGTTAATTGCTTATTATAAAATTTTACCTTATTGGAAAGTAGTTTGCAGTTCTCCCTATTCGCACGTAAGCAATTATGGCAGGTACGTTAGCGATAGATATAGATACAGACAGATAGATTATAATTATACCGCTCCAGATTATGGTGGAAATCCTGCCAAGGGGGGCTTTGGATTTATGTGGTCTAGCGGCAGCCCTTATTCTAAAATGGCTGATTATTATAGATATCATGGAATAGCTGCAACTCAAACAGAAGCACCTCCACACTCAGAAGCATATCAAGAAATTACAAATCAATATCCTTATACAATGTGCGTTGGATTAACAACATCAGGTCATTTAGTTTTAGCCCATGGCTTAGGTAACGAATCCCATACATTAATAGTAAATGACCCTTACGGTAATAAAAATACTCCCGGTTACCCAAGTTATGATGGACAAAATGCTAGATATGATTGGCCTGGTTATAATAACGGCTATAAAAATCTTAACCAGGTTTATTGGTGCATTAAAACAAGATACAATTTTGTTCCAGAAATATCCGATACATTAGTTGATGACGTAAATTATTACAATGGTTTTTACATGCACAATGCCCCACCCGCTTCTATGATGTCTTGGAACGATAGGAGACTTGGAGGTTATAAAGACCATTTTTGGTTCTTAACATCTAATAATTCTTTAACAAATGACATTGCTTATGCCACTTGGACACCTAATTTGCCTAAAGCTGGATATTATGAAGTTCAAGCTTATATACCTTATAGTACTGCCAAAAATGCAATTTATAAAATAAACGCAGCAGATGGATTAAAAATTATTAATTTTAACCAAGCTCAATTTAATAGCACATGGGCTAGTTTAGGTACTTTTGCTTTTAATGCCGGTAACAGTGGTTATGTAAGACTTGGTGATGCATCTGATACTGCAGATGTTCAAATTGTTTTTGATGCTGTTAGATGGATTTATAAAGATTCTGTTCAAGTTTCAGTAAATCAAAATTTACCTCTACCAAAATCTTTCACAGTTAGTAATAATTATCCTAATCCATTTAATCCAGTTACTAATATTAATTATTCTATCCCCAGTAATGGACATTTAAATATTAGGGTTTTTAACCAACTAGGAGAACTAATTAAAGTTATTAAAAATGATTATATTGAACCTGGTTTTTATACTAATCAAATAAGTTTAGAAAATAATACTAGTGGTATATATTTTATCAATTTTATATTTAAGGATAATACAAACAATTTAATATCAACAAAAACTATAAAAGTAAACTTACTTAAATAAATTACAAAAACAATATTTTAACTATTTTTAGAAGTTATTTTATTTCTAATGCGAATAATTTTTTTATAAAGTTCTAAAGTAAATAGTACTATTATGCCTGAAATAATTGCAAAAGTCCAATCATTTAGTAAAAGTGAATCGTTGTGAAATGCTTTTTGCAAAATTGGAATTTGTACAACTAAAATTGTAAATAATAATGATGTTAGAATACTATAAACTAAAGGTAAGTTTTTTAATAAGCTTAAACTAAATACACTGTTTTCTAAAGATCTGCAAGCTAATCCATTAAAAATACGCGCAAAAATTAAAGAAATAAAAAATATAGTTTCTGCTTTTTGATCTCCAAAACCATTATTCTTAGCAATAACAAATGTGCCTATTGTAACAAGTCCTATTATGAAACCTGCAATTCCAATAAAATAAAGCGTTTTTTTATCCAAAATTCCTTCATTAACATTTCTAGGTTTTTTATTCATTAAGTAATCTTCTGCTGGTTCAACACCTAAGGAAATTGCAATTAATCCATCCATCAAAAAGTTAATAAACAAAATTTGTACAGCTTGCAAAGGAATAGGTAAATTTGCAAGTAACGATATAACTAAAGCAAGTACCGTACCTAAATTACCACCTAGTAAATAAACAAGATATTTTTTAATATTTTGAAAAATTCCTCTTCCCTCTTCAATAGCTGAAACAATTGATGCAAAATTATCATCAGTTAATATCATATCTGCAGCTTCTCTGCTCACCTCTGTTCCTTTAATACCCATTGCAACACCAATATCTGCTTTTTTTAAAGCGGGCGCATCATTAACTCCATCTCCAGTCATAGCAACAACATTTCCTTTTTTCATTAATGCATTTACAATCTTTAATTTATGCGATGGTGAAATGCGCGCATACACAACTGTATCATCTACTAATTCTTCAAATTCCTCTTCTGTTAAACTTTCTAATTTTAAACCGGAAATAGATTTTTGATTTTCCTTTAAAATGTTAAGTTCTTTAGCAACAGCTACAGCAGTAATTTCGTGGTCTCCGGTAATCATAATTGGCTTTATTCCTGCTGTCTCACATAACCTTATTGCATCTTTAACCTCATCTCTTGGTGGGTCTATCATACCAAACATACCTAAAAATATAAGGTTATTCTCAATATCTTCGTTTGTATAATTATCTACAATTTTATAACAAACAGCCAAAACACGTAAAGCATGTTTAGCAAATTCATTTGCTGTAAATTCTATATTTTCTTTAATTTTATCATCTAGAGTGATTGCTTCATTATATGTTTCATAGTATTTACATACTGGTAACAAAATTTCTGGTGCGCCTTTACATATAACTAGATATTTATTGTTTTCTAAACTATGAACAGTGGTCATCTTTTTAGTTTCAGAAGCAAAAGGAATTTCATGAACTCTAACATAATCTTGTTTTAATTTATCAACATCTATTCCTGCTTTTTTAGCTGCAACAATTATTGCTCCTTCAGTAGGATCTCCAACAACTTTATACTTTTCATCTTCCTTTACTAAGCGTGCATCTGTGCATAACACACCGTAAGAAATGGCTTCAAGTAATTTTTTATTAGTATCACTAAAACTGATTTTTTCATTCTCTAAATAATATTCTCCTTCAGGATAGTATCCCGCACCAGTTACATCTAATACTTTTCCTAAAGTAAAAATTTTTCTTATTGTCATTTCATCTTTTGTAAGGGTTCCGGTTTTATCAGAACAAATTACGTTTGTAGCTCCTAAAGTTTCTACTGCGGGTAATTTTCTAATTAATGCTTTTCTTTTAACCATCCTTCTTACACCTAATGCAATACTTATAGTAACAACAGCCGGCAAAGCTTCTGGTATTATTGCAACCGCAATTGCTACACCCCAAATAAACATCTCCACAATCTCATGTCCCTTCAAAAAACCAACAAAGCTCATAACAAATGCTATAATTAAAGCAAAAATTCCTATATTTTTACCAAGCTGATTTAAATTTATTTGAAGCGGAGTTTTTCTATTTTCTGTATTTTGTAATAATGTTGCAATTTTACCAAATTCAGTATTCATCCCTGTAGCAACTACAATTGCTTTTCCCCTGCCATATAAAACCGACGTACCCATAAATACCATATTGTGTTGATCGCCCAAAGTTACATTAGTATCAGGTAGTTCAGCATTATTTTTCTCACAAGCTGTAGATTCTCCCGTTAGCGCTGCTTCATCAGTTTTTAAGTTAAAAGCTTCTATAATTCTACAATCCGCTGGTACCTTATCACCTGTATTTAATATAACTATATCCCCCGGCACTAATTCCCTTGCATAAATTACGTTTTCTTTGCCATTCCTAATAACTGTTGCATGTGGTGCAGCCATCTGTTGTAAGGATTCTATTGCTTTACTCGCCCTATATTCCTGTACAAAACCCAATATGCCAGCAAGTATTACAATAACTATTATTGCTATTGCTTCTACAGGTTGACCTATAAATAAAGAAACGATTGAAGCAATTATTAAAATAATTATTAATAAACTTTTAAATTGTTCTAGTAATAATTGAATTATTGACTCTTTTTTTTCGTTTATTATTTCATTATAGCCAAATTTTTTTTGTAAAGTAGAAATATTTGTTTCATCTAAACCATTATAGGAAGAATTAAAATGATTGATAATATCATCAATTTTTTGTGAGTACCACCTAATATTAGTATATTGCTTTATATTTAAATTCATTTTTTACCCATTTTTAATAACTTTAAATATAATACTTTTTTTAATATAAAAACAAATTAAAAGGTAAATATGGAAAATAAAACTAGAATAACAATAGCACGTGGCGATGGAATAGGACCAAATATAATGAAAGCCACATTAAACATTTTGGAAGCTGCGGGTGCAAGATTAGAATATGATGAAATTGAAATTGGGGAAAATCTTTATCTCAAAGGATATACCTCTGGTATTTCCGATGAATCTTGGGATATCTTACGTAAAAATAAGGTATTTCTTAAAGCACCAATAACTACCCCACGTGGTGGTGGCTATAAAAGTTTAAATGTAACAATTCGAAAATCTTTAGGCTTATTTGCTAATGTTAGACCTATTAAAGCACTAAGCCCTTATGTTCCTACTCTTTTCCCTAAAATGGATGTTGTAATAATTCGTGAAAACGAAGAAGATTTATATGCTGGTATTGAGCATAGACAAACTGATGAAGTTGTTCAATGCTTAAAATTAATTTCTAGACCTGGTAGCGAAAGAATTGTTAGATATGCATTTGAATACGCTAAAGTTTATGGAAGAAAACATGTAACTTGCATGACTAAAGATAATATTATGAAGCAAACAGATGGATTATTCCATAAAATTTTTAGAGATATTGCAGACGAATATCCCGATATCCCTAGCGAGCATAAAATAATAGACATAGGTTCTGCCTTAGTAGCTGCAAGGCCAGAAGACTTAGATGTTATTGTTACATTAAATTTATATGGGGATATAATTTCCGATATTGCTGCGCTTGTTGCTGGTTCAGTTGGGTTAGGTAGCTCTGCTAATGTTGGAGAAACTTGCGCTATGTTTGAAGCAATTCATGGTAGCGCACCAGATATTGCTGGTAAAGGTATTGCTAATCCATCCGGCTTATTAAATGCTGCTATTATGATGCTTGTGCATATTGGACAACCTGATGTTGCTGATAAAATTCAAAATGCGTGGCTTTTAACTTTAGAAGATGGTTATCATACTGCAGATATTTATAAAACGGGTCTTTCTAAAAAATTAGTTAATACTTTCGATTTTGCCGATGAAGTTATTAAACGACTTGGCAAAAAATCAGAAAATATATTCCATGCTAACTTAGCTAATAACGAAAAAAGAACTATTAACATTAAATTACACGAAAAACCTAAACAGGTAAAAACTCTTGTTGGTGTTGATGTGTTTTTACATTGGGATAAAGAAAATCGTAATCCTAATGTTTTAGGAGATTTATTAAATTCAATTGATACCGGAAATTTGCAACTTAGATTAATTACCAATAGAGGTGTTAAAGTTTATCCTAAAGGAATACCAGAAACTTACTGCACAGACCATTGGCGTTGTAGATTTGTTTCTAAATTTTTAGATGAAGAAAATGGAAAAGTTACTGAACTTAAAGAAATTTCACCAAATGATATTTTGCATTTATTAAATTCATTGATTGCAAATGGTTTAGAATTTATTAAAACAGAAAATCTTTACTTATTTGATGGTGAAAAAGGTTTTTCATTAGGACAAGGTGAATAATTAAAAAAGGGGCAGTTTAATTTATGCTTATAAAAACCATTAAACAATTAAAAAAAATAATTGTATTTATTGTAGGACTTACTATTCTTTTAATAGGTTTAGCATTAATTGTACTGCCCGGTCCTGCATTTATAGTAATTCCTTTAGGGCTTTCTATTTTGGCAACGGAATTTATTTGGGCGAAGAAAATGTTAAACAAAATTAAAGATAAAGTTAATAAGGTTAATCCATTAAATAAAAATAAATCTTAACCCTAACTACTATAACATGTCTTTAATCATTTCTATTATTTTAACAGATGTAATACCATCAGCTTCTGCATTAAAACTTGGAATAATTCTATGTCGCAATACGGGTACTAAAAATCGTTTTATATCATCTATTACTGCAGTATATCTTCCATCCATTACAGCATATGTTTTTGCTGCTAAAACTAAATTTTGGGTGGCTCTAGGTCCAGCACCCCAACTAATATAATTTTCCAACTTATCAACCTTGCCTTTTCTTGTAAAATTAACAAAATTTACTGCATATTCAATCACATTATCGGCAATTGGTATTTTTCTTACTAACTCTTGAAACTCTAAAATTTCAGTTTTATTAATAACTTTATTTAAATTTGGTAAATAATTACTTGTTGTATTTTTAATAATATCAATTTCTTCCTTTAATGATGGATAAGTTAACCAAAGATTAAACATAAATCTATCTAATTGGGCTTCGGGCAAAGGATAAGTTCCTTCTTGCTCAATTGGGTTTTGTGTTGCTAAAACAAAAAATGGATTTGGTAACTCGTAAACATTCCCTACTGCTGTAACCTTTTGTTCTTGCATAGCCTCTAACAAAGCAGATTGCGTTTTTGGTGGGGTTCTGTTTATTTCATCGGCTAAAATAATGTTAGAAAAGATTGGACCTTTTACATATCTAAAAGAGCGCTTTCCAGAAATTTTATCCTCTTCTATTATCTCCGTACCTGTTATATCACTTGGCATTAAATCTGGCGTAAATTGTATCCTATTAAATGTTAAATCCACTACATTTGCTAAAGTTTTAATTAAAAGTGTTTTTGCTAAACCAGGTACACCTATTAATAATGAATGTCCTTTTGAAAAAAGCGAAACTAATAAATTATCAATTATTTCTTCTTGACCAACAATTACTTTAGCTAATTCCTTTTTAATTTCTTTAACAGAGTGCTTAAATTTTTCTACTAGTTCGATATCTTTATTATTATTTAAACTATCCAAATTATTTCCTTAAATTTTAATTTCCCAAAAAATAGATTTTCTTAACTCTTCTATCCAACTACTATATAACTTTTCTTTTTTGCTATATTCAGCTAATTTTTTTAATTCATCATAGTCCGTTTCTAAAGTTGGCTTATGAGCTGGTATTCTTTTATTTAATTTTACAATATGAAAACCATATGTCCTTTTATCAAGCTCTAATCTTTTTGGATAACTAATATCCCCTTCTTTCATCTTTATTACAATATCTCTTAAACTTTCATCTAATTGATTTAATTCAAAGCTTCCCAATTCACCATTAAATCTATTTGTTTCTTTATCATCGCTATATTTTAGTGCGTAGTATCCAAATGTGTTTACCTTTCTAATTATACTATCTCTAATATCACTTAAAAACTCTATTGCTTGCAAATCACTTTGGTCATCACTTTTAACTTTTATTAAAATATGTCTTGTGCTTATTCCTTCCCCCCTTCTTTCAATAAGTTGAATAATATGATAACCAACTGGAGACTCAACAACGCCAGAAATCTCACCCGGCTTCAAAGCAAATGCTGCTGCTTCAAATTCGGGATAAAATACACCTCGCTTAACATATCCTAAATCTCCACCTTGATTTGCACTACCCGGATCGTCACTATATTTTTTAGCTAATTCTCCAAAATTTGCTCCATTTTTTAACGAGTCTAATAACTTCTTAGCAAATTCATTAGCCGCTTTTTTAACTTTTTCCCCCTTTTGAGGATTTATAAATATGTGCGATATTGTAAATTTTTCTGGTATTAACCCTAACGAGTCTTTATATACCTCATAAAATTGTTCAACTTCTCTTCGGGATACTGTAATTGCACCAAACTTTTTTTGCTTTACTTTTTGACTCATTATATTCTTTTTAACATCATCCCTTAATTCTCTTCTTATTCTATCAATAGACATTCCATATGCTTGCTCAAATCTTTCCCTGCTTCCATATTGATTTATAAAATAATTTATTTGCCCTTCTAATTGTTGGTCTACTTCATCTTCACTAACCGTTATCGAGTCTATTTCTGCTTGCGCATATAATAATTTTTCATTTATCATTGCATTTAATACCTGCTTTCTAATTGCAGGATCGTTTGGATTTACATTACGCTGAGCAGCTAAATAATTTACTTGCAAATTTAATTCAGATTGTAAAATAATTTCATTATCTACTACAGCGGCAATTTTATCTAATACCTCTTGTGCGTTTATACAAATATTAATAGTAAATAATAACACTAAAATTTTTATTGATTTCATTTATAACCTATTTTTTTATCTCATATTTTGAATAAAGTTCGTTTAAATAAGCTTTAAAAGCTATTTCTTTTTTATAATTTATATACTTCTTTTCAACATCTTTTTTTATTAAATTAAATTCAGGTATATCACCAGGTTTAAAAACCTTATACAAATTAACCAAATAAGCAGAGCCATCTGTTACTGTAATAACTACACTTATTTCATTATTCTGCATCCCATCTAAATAATTTTTTATTATACTTGGATATAAATCGTATCCTATAATAATTTTTTTATCATGTATTAAATATGCTTTTTTTTCTTTTATATACTGATTTACTATACTTTCCCAATTGTAATTATCAACTATTAATCTAAATTTTTCGGCATCAGTTACATTATTAAATTTTACTAAGCTAATAAAAAAACTTTCCTCATTTATCTTAAATTCATCAATATTTTTTTTATAATATTTGTTTAAATCAGATTCCTGAATATTAAGTTTATATTCATCAAAAAATTTTTTTATTAATAATCCTGTTGCTATTTCTTTATTAGATAATTCTATATAATAATTATATTCTCTTGTTTCAGTTATACCTTTTTCTTTAGCTTCGTAAAATAATGTTTCTGTTTCTATCCACCTTCTAATAAATTCTTCTTTTAATTTATTATTGTATTTATAATCACCGAGGAAAAGATTTAACATTTCCTCGGTTAATATAGAATTATTAACTTTTGCTATTACTTTATTGTCGTTCTTTTTTTCTGAACAAGCATTTAATAAAAGAAAAACAACAAAGAGATTAATTATTTTCTTTAAATGCTTTAAGTAATACATCTTCCTTAAAGTTTTTTACCGGATATTTCAAGTTTAATCTTTCAATATACTCTTTTTCTAATCTTTTACTTTCGCTATCTTGGAACATACTAGCAACTTCTGCTTTTGCTTCTTCAAATGTCTTTAATCCAGCATTGCGTTTTTTATTAATCTTAAAAATAGAGTATCCTCCTGTAACACTTACAGGTTTTGTAATTTCCCCTTCATTAAATTTAAACGCTTCTTCTGCTATCTCATTATTTTCTACATCAACCATACCATATGCGCCAGATTTTAATTTAAATCCGGGTCTTTCTGTATATAATTTAGCTAAAGAATCAAAAGCTGCACCTTTCTTTAGTTTATCATGATAAACATATATTAAGCTATCACTTTTACTAAATATTTCTGCAAAATCTACTCCTTCTTTCCAAACATAATTATTTTTAGTATCATTATAAAATTGAACTAATTTTGCGCTATCTAATTGAATATTATTCCATACCTCTTCTTCTTGTATCTTAAAGATGTAAATACCTTGTTTATATTCCTTCATTAATTGCGCAAATTCTGGATCAGTAGATTCTAATGTTAATGCTTTTAATTCTAATAAAGCATTCTTAGATGTTTCATCAATAGCTTCATTTAATATTTTTTCATCTAATAATTTATTTTGAAACTTTGGATCATTTAAAACAAATGCTAAAACAGTATCCAATCCAAAATTTACATTATTTACTGTAAATAGGGTTGTACCTTTAACTTCTTTACTTAAATTACTGTTAAAGTAATCGTTGTTAATTTTATTACTATCAAATTTGGAAACAACAAATTTAATACCCGTTTCGTTTTTCGAATAGTTATATTTAGCCTTTAATTCATTTAGTAACTCATTATATTTAGCGTCATATAAAGAACGTTTGTATAAGCTCTTTAAATTTGTTTTTTCTTCATCAAAAGATGGATATGGCTTTTCTTCAACAAATTTTATTAAATGAAATCCAAATTTTGTTTCTACTACAGGCGAAATTTCACCTGGTTGCATCTTAAATGAAGTTTCATCAAATGGTAATATCATACTTCTTCTTTCAAAAAAGCCTAAATCTCCACCTTTATTTGCACTGCCTCTATCTTCACTATATTTATTTGCTGCATCTTCAAACGATATTTTACCACTTACAATCTCATTTCTTATATCTTCTATTTGTCTTTTAGCAAGTGCTGTATCAACATTACCGACTGAATCTACATAATCTAACAAAATATGTTTAACTCTAATTTGATATCTTCTTGGTTTCTTATCTGTAACTTTAATAACATGATATCCAAATCTAGTTTCTACTGGCTCTGGATATATCTGATTTACTTCTGTTTTATAAACTGCGTCATCAAACTCTGGTAAAGTTTGTCCCCATGTGATATAGTATATATCTCCACCAGATTTTTTTGAAAAATTATCATCACTATATTCATTTGCCAAATCTTCAAATTTAGCACCTGCTTTTATTTTATTTATAACTTCCCAAGCTCTTTCTTTTGCTTTTTCTTTAGAAAGAGTATCTGTTCTAATCATTATATGACTAACTCGATATTCAACTTTCCTTTTATCATAAATATCTTTTATCCCTGGTTCTAACAATTGTTTTTCTAATATATAAGAAACTCCTACTTTACGTTTATATTGGTCTAATTCATTTAATAGCTCTGGGTTATTATCGTATCCTTTTGCTTTTGCATCTGCTAATTTTAATCTAAAATTCTTATATAAATCCCAAAATTTTAGTATAGAAGCATTATCTGGATTATCTTTAACGGCTTCACCTGCATTTTTCTTATAGGCTTTTTCAAACTCACCTAAGGTCACATCTTCACCACCAATATTTGCTATTACTAATTTACTATGTTCAGTGCCACAAGAAACAAATAAAACAGACAGCAATACGAGCAATATCGAGATAGAGAGATACTTCATAAAATAACCTCCAATTTTATAATTTTAATTTCACAAAACTTCTTAATTTTTAAAAAATATATTACTAAAAGTTCCTTTTATTTAATTATAGTTCCACTTTTAACTTTTGGGCTTACTTCTAAAACGTTTAGTTTGCCCTCTTCATCTTCTACTGCTAAAATCATTCCTTCACTATCTAAACCAAATAACTTTGCAGGCTGTAAATTATTTACAATCACTATTTTTTTACCAATAATATCTTCTGGTTTATAACTTTTTGCAATTCCAGCTATTATTTGCTTTTTCTTTTCACCAACTTTTACAATTAACTTTAATAGCTTTTCACTTTTCTTAACATTTTCTGCATTTAAAACTTCTGCAACTTTTAGCTCAACTTTACTAAACTCTTCATAAGTTATTTTGGGTTCTTCTGGTTGTTCTTCAATTACTTTTTGCGCTTCTATTTTATCATCTTCTATCTTGGTAAATAAAATTTCGGGCGAATTAAATTCATGCCCAGCTACTAAATTTAAATTTCCACTATCAAACCAATTTGTTGGTTTTGTGTTTAATATGTTAAATAACTTTTCACTTGTAAAAGGAATAACCGGATAGAATAATACCCCTAACGTGTTTATGATGTTAATACATATATTTAGTGTGGTTCCGCATCTTTCTTTATCACTTTTTACAGTTACCCAAGGTTGCTCGTCATTAAAATATTTATTTCCTAAACGGGCTAAATTCATAATTTCAAATACAGCATCTTTTATTTTATATTTGTCTAATAAATCTGCAACTTTTTTTGGATATCCTTTCAACGTTTCAATCATTTCTTTATCGCTTTCCTTTAATTCACCTAAATTTGGCACTTTTCCATCAAAATGCTTTTTAGTAAAGGTTAGCGTTCTATTAACAAAATTGCCAAAAATATCTGCAAGCTCGCTATTATTGCGCATCTGGAATTCTTTCCAATAAAAATCTGTATCTTTATTTTCTGGCAAATTTGCAGCCAATGTATATCTAAGGGAATCTGCCGGAAATAAATCCAAGAAATCTATAACATCAATTCCCCAGTTACGGGATTTTGAAAATTTTTTACCTTCAAAATTCAAAAATTCATTAGCAGGCACATTTTCTGGCAAAATATATTGTTCAGTGCCGCTATCATTCCACGCCATTAATAACGCTGGAAAAATTATTGTATGGAAAACAATATTATCTTTACCAATAAATGCTATATAGCGCGTTTCTTTATTTTGCCAATACTCTTTCCATAAATCTGGTTTTCCTAATTTTTCGCTTAATTCTTTGGTAGCAGATATATAACCAAGAACTGCTTCAAACCATACATATAACACTTTCCCTTCTGCATTATCCAATGGAACTTTAATTCCCCAATCAAGATCTCGCGTAATTGCCCTATCCTTTAATTTATCATTAAACCAACTTTTGCATTGTTGTAAAACATTATCTTTCCAACCAAATTTCTTATCACTTTCTTCAACATATTTTTCAAGTCTTTCTTGAAATTCACCCAATGGAAAATACCAATGAGAAGTTTCTTTTAAAATAGGAGTTTCACCGGTAATTTTACTTTTTGGATTTAATAACTCACTCTGATCGTAAGAAGCTCCACAGCTTTCACATTCATCACTTCGCGCCTCTTCATATCCACATTTTGGGCATGTTCCTTCTACATACCTATCTGGTAAAAACATTTTCGCTTTTTCATCATAAAATTGCAAAGATATTTTTTCCTTTAATAATCCCTGATTATAAAAATTTAAGAAGAAAGTTTTTGCGGTTTCATGGTGTAATGGCAAACTTGTTCGGGAATAGATATCAAAACTCATCCCAAATCTTTCAAATGCTTCTTTATTTAAGTAATGATATCTATCAATTATTTCTTGTGGTTTCTTCCCCTCTTTATCTGCTGTAATTGTTATTGGCACACCATGCTCATCAGAACCACATATGTATAAAATATCTGCCCCACATAACCTTTTATATCTTACATAAATATCTGCTGGTAAATATGCTCCACTTAAATGTCCTAAATGTATTTTTCCATTTGCATAAGGCAATGCAGAAGTTACAATTATTTTTTCTTTCATATTTTACTACCAATTTATATTTAAATTTTAAATATACTAATAATTTTAATTACTTAGTACTTTTAAAATAAAAAAAGCCCTTATTTTAAGATAAGGGCTTTTCAAAAAGCGCTAAAAATATTAATAAATTTTAACTAATTTAATTTCAAAATTAAGTGTTTCACCTGCTAAAGGATGATTACCATCAAATACATATGTTTCATCATTAATATCTACTAATTCCATATCAATATGTTCTCCACCTTGTAATGGAAATGTATAAATATTACCCAATTCTAATTCAATATTTTTAGGTGCATCTTTTTTAGGTAATTCAATAACTAAATCTTCGTAACGTTCACCGTAAGCTTCTTCTGGAGGAATTGATACTATTATTTCTTCACCTTCAGACAATCCTAAAACTGCTTTCTCAAAACCTTCTATTACTTCTTCGTTTCCAAGTGTAAAATCAAATGTTTCACCTTCGTTAGTTTTATCAAATAATTCTCCATCACTTAAAGTGCCTACGTAAGTTATTGCTACTTTATCCCCTTTTTTTGCAGTTCTCATTTTTTTCTCCAATTTAATTAATAATTGGTCGTTTTAATTTTGTTTGTTGGATATTTAGGCAGGAAAACAAATAAATCGACTTTAACATTTAAATTTAATATAATTTTAGTTATTTTTCTAATTAAATTTTTGTTTTTTATAAAAAATATCATTAACAATATTAGGTACTTAATGAAAAAATTTATTTCTGTAGTAGGTGCTCGCCCAAATTTTATGAAAATTGCCCCAATTCATAAATCCTTTCAAAAATATTCTGATTCAATTAACCACCTTATTTGTCATACTGGGCAGCACTATGATGAAAAAATGTCTAAAGTGTTTTTTGAAGACTTAGAGCTTCCTAAACCAGATTTTTATTTAGGTATTGGTGGTGGTACACATGCCGAACAAACGGGTAAAATTATGATTGAATTTGAAAAAATTCTTTTTAAAGAAAAACCCGATTTAATTATTGTAGTTGGTGATGTAAATTCTACCATTGCCTGCACTTTAACCGCTGCTAAACTAAACATTAAAACTGCACATGTAGAAAGCGGTTTGCGCAGCTTTGATAGGCAAATGCCAGAAGAAATTAACAGATTACTAACTGACGCAATTGCCGATTACCTATTTGTTACAGAAAAAAGCGGTATAGAAAATTTAAGAAATGAAGGAGTTGATGCTAATAAAGTCTTTTTCACGGGCAATGTAATGATTGATAGTTTAGTTAGCTATTTACCAAAAGCCGAAAATTCTAACATCCTTAAATCTTTAGGACTTGAAAATCAAAAATACGTACTTGTTACAATGCACAGACCTTCTAACGTAGATAACAAAGAGCAACTTGTAAAATTATTCGATTTATTTAACGAAGTTGCAAAAGTTAGAAAAGTACTATTCCCTATTCATCCTAGAACTATGAAAAACCTTGAAATTTTTGGAATTAAAAATAATTTAGATAAAAATATAATATTAACCGAGCCAATAGGATATATTGATTTTTTAAAATGTACAAAAAATGCTGAATTAATTTTAACAGATAGTGGTGGAATTCAAGAAGAATCTACTTATTTAGGGGTGCAATGTATAACATTACGTACATCTACAGAAAGACCTATTACTGTAGAATTAGGTACAAATCAGCTTTTAGGTGATGATTTAGAAAAAGCTAAAGAAGTTACTTTTGAAATCTTAAATGGTAAAATTAAAAGTGGTACAATTCCTCCATTATGGGATGGCAAAGCAGCTGTTAGAATTACAGAAATTTTGAGCAAAATTTAAAATAAAAAAACCCCGTAAATTTACGGGGTCTTTTTTATAATAATTTCATTTATTTAACTAAAATCATCTTTTTAACAGCCTTATTAAAATCTGTTACTATTTGATAGAAATAAATACCACTACTTAATCCAGCTGCATTAAAGTTTATGTTGTACTCTCCAGATTGTAAATAATTATCAACTAAAGTAGCAACTTTTTTACCAAGTATATCAAAAATTTCTAATCTAACATTAGTGGAGTTTGGAATATAAAACTTAATGTTAGTAGATGGATTAAATGGGTTTGGATAATTTTGTTCTAAGGCAAATGTTCTTAAGTTGCTAATTTCATTATTAACACCAACTAAAACAGCAGGTCTATTATAAATTGTGCCATTTGCAGCACCAACTAAAATTTGGTTTGTCTGTTTTTCAACAATAACCGAACCTGCACCCATTCCTTGCATTCCAATATTTTGCCACATACTTTCGGTATTTGTTAATGCAAATACACCAGAATTCCAAGTTGCAACATATGCAATATTTGTTGTATCAAATGATATAGAATAAATATGCTGCGAGGTTATCCCATTATCAAATTTAACCCATTGATTATCAATTTTCTTAAACAAGCCTTCTCCATAAGTACCCGCATAAACTGCTCCGTATTTATCAACGGCAACTGTCCATATATATCTAGAAGCTAAGTTCATTTTTTGCCAACCATTACCATAATTTACTGCTACACCACCACCAAATGTACCAGCATAAAGTTCTCCATTTAATCCTTTAGCTAAACTTTGTACTGCTAATTCAGATAACCCATCATTATTGCTTGTCCAAGTTTGTCCTAAATCTGTACTTACAAAAACACCACTTCCCCAAGTTCCAGCATATATTTTGGTATTTTCTTTATTATTGTTTGTAGTTACAACAGCTCTTACATCATAATTATTCAAACCTAAACTAATCCATGTATTACCTTCATCAGCAGACATATACAAACCAGCTTCTGTACCTGCATAAATAGCTCCATTAAGATATTGTAAAGACCAAATATATCCAACATTCATAGATGTATTAATTAACTGCCAATTTCCTAAGTTATTAACTGGTGCTTTATAAATTTTTCCACCAAAAGTACCCACATAAACGTAACCATTCCCTTCTGTCATCGTCCATACCATCTCGTTTTGAGGGAAGGTATTTAATAAAGTCCATTGAACTGTTGCATTTGGTGGATTTGGACTTGGTGAACCAGTAATATTTACTAATAAAACACTACTATTATTATTACTTGTTGGATCTAATGTAACGGATGACGAAATTTGAGCAATATTATATATCTTAGTATCAATTGGTATATTACCTAAAAACTTTTCCCAATTGAATTGACCTGTACCACTTATATTTTTTGCAACAACTTGACCACTAATTAATCCTGTTGGAAATTCTAAATCTGCGTAAGGAGCTAAAACCGATCCTTGAATATCGATATTGCTAATTGTTAAATTTACAGCTTCATAAAAATTATATAAAACATTATTTTTAGCAGTACCATAAACAACGTGACCACCTTTAAGGTTAATTCCATCGCCACTAATATTAACTAAAACCACACTTCCATTTGGTGCATTAATTATAAAGTTAGTGGAGGCATTTATTTGGTCTTTAGTAACTAAAAATGAATTAAACGCTGGATTTGTACCCGTTAAAATTAAATCACTATTAGATAAAACAGTAGTTCCATTAATTGAATAATCTTTTAACATATTAGATAATGCTTTAAGCTCAACTTGAGCAGCAGAAAAATTTAATACACTATCTTTCCTTAAGGTACCATGATTAATACTTACTATTGGTACTGGTAAATTAGTTAAATTACCATAAACTGCATTACCATTATAAACAGCACCACTTTCAAAAATTAAATCATTACCAACAATTAAAACATCTTGTATACCATTTAGTGTATCCAATACATAACCAACACTATACTGTGCTAAATACGCATTATTACCAACGGCAACTTTTCCTTCGGTATCACTAGAAGGTTGATTCATATCATTAAAACAAAATACGTTAAAGTCACTAGCTATTCCTAAGTTATAAGTGGTAGAAAATCTATCTACTAAGCATGCAATTGTTAATGTTGCTGTTTCTCCAACAGCTAAAGATGGTATTTCCCATTTGCCATTGCTGGCAGTATAGCTACCTTTAGAAGCATTGTGAGATTGATATACTAACCCTTGCGGTAATTTATCTGTTACAGTAACTAAAGAAGATGAAGATGGTCCGTTATTTTTTGCCGTTAATGTAAATGTAATAACATCTCCGTTTAATGGACTGTTATTGTTAACAGTTTTAACAACTTGTAAATCAGCAATATTTGTTTGATTTGGGTCTTCCATTACCGGCACATCAACATTGCTTATTGCTTGAACTGGATTAGCTGATACACTAAATAAAACATCATTAAAATCGTTATCAGAACCACCATTATCTCTTCTAATATCTTCAAAGCCTAAAATTAATTTTCCGGTTACAGGATCTTGTAATAAAACATTGTGCTGTCTTTTATTCGGATTTGAAACTTGATTTAAGTTAAGGTCCGAAAATAAAGTCCAATTACCCGGTGTTACACTCCCATTTACAAATCCATTTGATAAAACAAACCAACCTATTACAGTGTTAGCACGGAATCTTCCTATCTTAACCTTATTACCAGGTCTAAGACCTCCACCACTACCTAATAAAGATGCATTTGGGAAAATAACTGTCATAGTTTCTGATATATCGTTAATTGTTGTCGGTGGATTTCCCTGTTGATAGGTATAAAATCCTAATACGTTTTTATATCCAGCACCTTCGGTAACAAATGTTACATAAACATCACACTCTTCTGTTAAATACACATTTGTTTGTGTGGTATTGCTTAGATAGTGCGGATGATGATTAAGAACGTTTTGGCGCTCCGGTAAAGAAGCTTCTATCCTGGAAAGTAAGGTTGCATCTATTACATCATTAACAGGTTCTAAATAATTTGGTACACCATTTGTTTGCCATGTACCAAGCGTCTTGTAATTAACTGTTTGTGCATATAGTAGGCTTGTAAATAATGCACAAATAATTATTAACTGTCTCATTTTGTCCTCAAATTTATTTATTTTTATAAATAATGCATTTATTATACCATTAATAATAATAAAATATAATTAATTTTAATTTATTAAGAAAAAAAATAATAATAATTTAACTAAGGTAATTATTTTATAATATTTTAGTTAAAAAAACTATTAAGTAAAAACCAGATATAATTAATAATAAACAACTTAAATCCATTAAATAATATAAGGATTTAAATTTTTATTCACCTCAAAAAAATAAAAACTTTCCTTGAACCAAATAATTATTAAGCAAATTATTGGTAAACGACTAAAATAAAATTATGAAATTGGTGTATCAAAATAAGATTATTGAATTATTTTGATACACTATTCAATCAACAATTTCCCATCTTTCATAATTAGCTTATCATCAAAATAAACTGTAGGCTTTTTAATAACACCATCTAAATGTAAAGGAATGTGTACGTTGCCACCCATGCTTTTATTATCGCCTATTGCAATATGTACAGTACCTAAAACTTTTTCATCTTCTAGCAAATTACCACTTAATTTAGCACTATGGTTTGTACCAATACCAAATTCAGCAATATTTCTTGCCCTATTATCATATTTTTTTAATATTGTTAAAAGAGCTATTGCTTCTTTTCCTCCTGTTATTTCTGTTGCATATCCATTTTCTACCACAATTTTAATAGGCTTATCTTCTATAACACCTATACCAGCCATACTACCATCCACAACAAAAACCCCATTAGATTTACCTTCCATTGGTGCAATAAAAGCTTCGCCTGTAGGTAAATTACCACTTTCCCCTTTTTTGTGGAATAATCCGTGGCTAGCATAACCTTTTCTTTCAGCAACATCTAATGTAATATCAGTCCCATTTTTTGATGTAACTTTAATTATTTTTGTTTTATCTAACATCTTTTTAAGCTTCATTGTTAAATCATAAATCACATTATAATCAGCACTTAATCCTCTAATCATAATCTCTTTTGTTATTCCAGGAAATGTTGCTATCCTTACACCTAACTCAGAAGCTTCTCTTCTTGCTTGTGTGTGTGTTAAAGATTTTGTAGTAGGACATAACACTACATCAAATTTTTTCATTAAATCTGCAATTTCCGCTGGTGGCTCTTCTCCATGCATCTCCCTAGACCGAATTTCAACATAAATTGCTTCATTCCCTTGGTCTAAGGCAGCATCAAATAGTTCTAATCCTATTTCTCTTTTGTTTTCGTCAGATATTATTAATAATTTTTCTTTTCTTTTAAGTCCCATGCAATCATTTATTGCAATCAAACAAGATTTTCGTAAATTATTATTCATGTTTCCCCCTAAAATGGTATTCCTAAATTAAATTGTATTGTGTAGCCAAAGTTTCCACTATTTATAAATTCATCCTTTTCCCACAACTTCACTCCATCGTCCGTAACCATTTTTGATATCTTTAAATAAGAATAATATATACTTCCTTCTATACTAGCATAATTTTTTATTACATTTAATATAAAGCCCGTGCCAATATAGTACCCAATATCTGTTCCCGTATTCGAAAACTTATTTTCTATATTTATAACTGACGTAGTATACTTTTCAGTTAAAGTAGCATTATAAAAATTAATTCCAATCTCAGCAATCTTTAAATCCAAATATTTCAAAACAGGAATTCCGAAGTCAATTCCAGCCCCAAAACCACTAATTGCTAATTTATTTTCCGCAGTAAAATACTCGGGAGCTGAAGAAATACCAGAATATTTAATTTCCTCAGTCAAATTTTGATAATATCCTTTAACACTTAAAAAGTAACCATTAAACTTTGCACGAAATAAATTTGAGCCAAAGCGTACACCCTTAAAATTATTAAATTTTTTCCCTTCATAATTCATATTATTGTTATAGTCCGTTAGATTAATTTTTTGGTATGAATAGCCAATATAAGCCCCACTAATACCTAAGCAACCAAATCCACATGTTTGGCTCTTTACATTTGAACTAATTACAATAATAATTATAAAAGTTAAAAATTTTTTCATCTTATTTTTTTTCAATTTTTTTATATAATTCAATTAATTTTTTTGAGTGTAACTGCTTCATAAATTTTAATACCCTATCTTCTGCAGGCTCTATTTTTTCTCCAAATTTTAATTTACTTTCTTCTATAATCTCGTTTATAGTTCGTTTACCATCACATAATGGATAAATAAAAGAACCAATTTCATCTAAATCTATTTTAAAGGGCATTTTTAGATATTTTTTAAAGAATATTCTCTCTATAAAAGAAGGATTTTGTTCATAATAATTAACTACAACTAAACCTTTATCTTCTTCATATTCGCACAATCGTAAAGGGTATAAATTTAAATAATTATCCATTTTATCTTTCAATTCCCATATCTAAATTAGATGAATCTCTTTCAGCGCTTTTCTTTAATAAATAAGCAAAAACTAAGCCAAAAAATCCTAATGTAGAAAAAATCCACATACCAGCGTCGTAACCACCCGTTGCATCATTTACGGTTCCAATTAAGTAATTAAATCCAAATAAACCAATATTTTGTATCATTGTCATCAAACCATAAGCTGTTCCTAATTTATTTGCTGGAACAATTAACGTTACTGTGGGCCACATTACAGCAGGAACTAAAGAAAATGCTAACCCCATTAAAGCCATTGGTATAAAAAGTGATATTTTGGTATAAGTCATCAATAAATATACTGGGATAAGTATAACAGAACCTATCATCATTAACAGTGACCTTTTACCTATATAATCGCTTAATAAACCAAATAAAGGAGTTAATACCATAGCAGAAAGAGTTAGTAAGCTACTTAAAAATCCACCAAACTCCCTAGTAACCCCATGCTTTTCCATAAAAAATTTTACTGCAAATGTTTGAAATGGAAATATTGCAGAATAAAATGTTACACACAACAACACAACAAACCAAAATGATTTAGAGAAAGTAAATAATTCCCTAAAAATAAATTTATCTTGTTCGGGTACTTCTGCTAAAACAAAGTTTTTTTCAGCATAGCTTTCCATAATCCAATAAATTATTACAGCAACTACAGAAATAACGCCAGCTGCAACAGAAATTAACAAAGGTAAATGCCAATCTGTATAAAGTGGCTTTGCCCAAGTTGGAGAGTTAAGTGCTGCAAATGAACCTAAACGAGCTATTGTTAAATTAATTCCAAATGCAAATGATAATTGCTTACCTTTAAACCACCTTCCTATTACAGTGGTTACTGCAACAATTAATGATTCTGCTCCTAATCCAAAAATTAAACGCCCTAATGCCATAATAGTTAAAGAGGATGATGATACAGTTACAATAGCACCAACCATACAGAAAAAGGCAAAAATAAATGTAGAAATCTTGGTGCCTAATCTATCTATTATAATTCCTCCCAATAAAACCATTACAATATTTGGAAAACTATAAATTGCATTAAGCAAGCCTATATCTGAATCTGAAAATTTAAGCTGTTTAGATAGTAAGTCTGCTAGTGGGCTAATACTATCATAAACATAATAGTTACCAAACATTGCTAAACTTACAAAAACAAGTAGTAGCCACCGATATAATTCGGTAGGCATAGATTTTTCATAAGGAACTGTTTTATACATAATAATCTCTGAATAGGATTAAAAAAGCCGAAATTTTTTTAATTTCGGCTAATAAAAATATCAATTTTCTTTAGAAAGAGCAAATTTAGCCAATATAAAAGCTAAAACTAAAAACATAAGTAAAGCTATTAAATCTCCAAAAGCTCCAATATGTTCAGCAATTCCAGTATTTAATAAATCTGCTAAGCTTCTTTCTTTTCCACTTGCATCTACTCCAAATGGTGTACCAATTAAAATAGCTATTAAAATACCTGTTAAAGAACCACCAGCAATTAAACCAGAACTAAACAATGCTCCTGGTCCAATATCAGATTCATCTTCTTTAGAATTTTTTATTTTATCTACAATAAATTTAACTAAACCACCAACAAATATTGGGGTACTAGTTGAAAGTGGCAAATATGCTCCAACAGCAAATGGTAACGATCTTACTCCGGCTAATTCCATAACTGCTGCTATACCCATTCCAACTAATACTAATCCCCATGGTAAATTTTGGCTTAATAATCCTTTTATAACAGTTGCCATTAAAGTGGCTTGAGGCGCGGGCAATGGATTTGGATGCTCCGGTGTAACTTGACCAATACCTAAAATATTGTTTAATAATAATAAAGTTAATCCTATTACAAACGACGAAGCTACAACACCTATAATTAAACCAAATTGTTGCTTAATTGGTGTTGCTCCCACTAAATAACCTGTCTTTAAATCTTGAGAAGTTGCTCCCGCATTAGCAGAGGCAATACATACTATTGACCCTACTACTAAAGCTATTGGTTGATAAACATCTCCTGTCCAACCCAATCCAACAAATATTAAAGAAGTTGCCATCAAAGTAGCTATTGTCATTCCAGAAATTGGATTTGACGATGACCCTATTAAACCTACAATTCTTGATGACACTGTTACAAAGAAAAATCCAAAAACTACTATCATAATTGCAGATAATAAATTAGTTGGAATATTTGGAATAATTGCCATAAAAATAACAAGTACAACGCTTCCAACTAATACAAAAAGTAACGGTATATCTTTTTCTGTTCTGCTTTTTAATGACATGCTCCCAGTTCTATTACTTTTAAGGTCATTAAACGAATCTTTGAATGCACTTATAATTGTTGGAAATGATTTAATTAATGTAATTATACCGCCAAAAGTAACTGCTCCTGCTCCAATATATCTAATATAATTGCTCCATATTTCACGTGGTGTCATCTCAGAAATTAATTTAGTACCAGGAGCAAAAACAGTGGTTAAATTGTCACCTAATAAAGTTATTAAAGGGATTAACACAATCCACGATAACACGCCACCAGCAACCATTATTCCCGCTATCTTTGGACCAATTATATAACCAACACCTAATAATTCAGGTGTTATTTCTCCATTTATTGTAGCATTTGGTAATGCAGATTTTCTAGAAAAAACGTGCTGTGGAACATCTTTCCATAATCCAACAATAGACATTAATGCTTTATAAACAAAAGCTATCCCTAATCCATAATACACTTTTTTAGCAAGCTCTCCACCTTTTTCACCAGCAACCAAAACATCTGCGCAAGCGGTACCTTCTGGAAATGGTAAATTACCGTGCTCCTTTACAATTAAAGACCTTCTTAATGGTATCATAAATAGAACACCTAAAATACCTCCTGCCAATGCTAAAACAAATATTTGGAAATATTTAAAGTAATTTTCTCCACCGGGTAAAAATAATAAAGCGGGTATAGTAAATACAACACCACTTGCTACAGACTCTCCTGCAGATCCTATTGTTTGAACTATATTATTTTCTAATATAGTGGCTTTTCCAATTTTCTTAAAAACTGATATTGCTAATACAGCTATGGGAATACTCGCACTAACTGTTAATCCTACTTTTAAGCCTAAATAAACTGTTGCAGCACCAAATATTATTCCAAATATTGCTCCTAATATTATTGCTTTTGGAGTAAACTCTGGAATAAATGAATGAGCTGAAATATAAGGCGTAAATTCTACTTTGTTATTCTCAGTCATTATCTCTCCGAATTTTATTCACTATTTTTTATAAATTTTATTCCCTTATCCGCAATATCTCTTCTATAATAAATATTGCTATATTTTACTTTTATTAATTTATTATAACAATTTATTTGACAATGCTTTAAATTGTTTTCTTTATTAATATTTATAATATTAAGTACCCTGCCACCCGATGTAACTAAAACACCGTTTTTAATCTCTGTGCCAGAGTGGAAAACCAATGTATTTTCATCTTCTATTTCTTCAATTCCAGTAATTAGAAATCCTTTTTCATATGTTTCAGGATATCCTTTAGACGCAAGTACAACACAAACAGCACATCCATTATTGTACTTAACAGAATTTTTATCTAAATTACCAGTAGCAGCAGAATAAATTAACTGTAAAAAATCACCTTCAATAAGTGGTAGCACGGCTTGCGTTTCAGGATCACCAAATCTACAATTATACTCTACAACTTTAGCTTCACCATCATTTATCATTAATCCACAATATAAGCAGCCTATAAACGTCCTATTTTCCTTATTCATAGCTTCAATTGTAGGTTTAACTATTTCAGTTGCTATTTTATTAACTAAATCATTATTTACAATTGGTGCCGGTGCATATGCTCCCATGCCACCAGTATTTTTACCTTTGTCGCCATCTAAGGCTCTTTTATGGTCTTGTGCTGCGGGCAGTAATATAAAATCTTTACCATCGGTTATTGCAAATATGCTTGCTTCTTCACCCAGCATAAATTCTTCTATAACAACCGTGCTCCCTGCTTCTCCAAATATATTTTTTATAAATAAATCAATTAAATAATTTTCAGCTTCTTCGTAATTATTACAAATTGCTACACCTTTACCTGCAGCAAGACCCGATGCCTTAATTACTAATGGATAAGCATGCTCCCTTAAATAGTCTTTAGCTTCTTTAACTTGCTCCTTATTAAAAACCTTATATTTTGCTGTTGGTATATTATATTTTTGCATTAAATCTTTCGCAAAACTCTTGCTCCCTTCTATTTCTGCTGCCAATTTTGATGGTCCAAAAACTGGTATACCATTGTTTCTTAATATATCTGCTAAGCCTTCCGTTAATGGCTTTTCCGGTCCAATAACAACTAAATCTATTTTATTTTCTAAACAAAAATTAACTATTTTTTCATTATCTGTAATGTTTATATTTTCACCATACTTTAATGTACCTGGATTGCCTGGCAAAACATATAGCTTAGTTAAAATATTACTTTTGGCAATTTTATATGCTAAAGCATTTTCTCTACCACCATTACCAATTATGGCAACTTTCATATATCAGCTCTCATTGTAAATTGAAAAATTCTTGTCAATTCTTTTGTCAAATCATCTCTATTATGTTTACTTATAAATTCTTCATCTCCCTTTGGCAATTTACCAGCTTTGTATAAAGAATATATATTAATCAACTGATTTTTAATTCCTTGTATATCATCTGGTTCGCAAATAAATGATGCTTTGTATCTTTGCAGCTCTAGTTTTGCTGCCCCATTTGGCACGCACCCCAAAATTGGTTTTTGGGTGCCAAAATATTCAAATAGTTTACCTGTGGATATTGTTTCCGCTGCTTTCATTCTGCCAATCATCATCCATAATACATCACTAGATAAAACATAATCTAAGGTCTCTTTATGGTTTAAATATCCATGATATTTTACAAATTCTGCTATTTTTAATTTTTTTATTAATTTCTCATTTTCTTTTCTTAATAATCCACAAAAATGTAGCTCAATTCCTGCAGCAATATCAGGTCTTTCTGTTAATAGTTCTTTAAATGCTCTTAAAAAGTATTCTGGGGTAATTTTATTATAAAAAATACCAGCATAAGTAATTTTACATTTATTTGGATTTAACGGAATTGGTGTCGCTTTTTCAAAATCCTCGGGGTCAAATCCCTGTGGTATAATATTTATATCATCAAATGTTAAAAATTTATAAGTAGTAAGCAGCTTTTCTTTTATATAGCGATTAATAGTAATAATTTTATCAGCTGCTTTTAATGCATCATATTCAAGTTTTTTATGCTTTAATTTATGATAAATTGTTGGATAAAATGAAAATTGATTACCAAACCATAAATCTCTATAATCAACAACTAAAGGGATATTAAACTCTTCTTTAAGCTTACGTGCAATATTAAAAGATGAATAAGGTGGTATTGTTACAAAAATAATATCAAAGCTTTCTTTAGAAAGCAATTCTTTTGCAACAGAGTAAGCCTTTTTAGCCCAACTGATTTTATTATCTGGGATAAAAAATGTTTTACTAATGGCACTTAATGTTTTCCTAATTATTTCTGCTGGCATTGTAATAGTGCCATATTTATATAGTAGCCTATTAGGGTCATTACCTTCTGTTCTAATAATTCTAATATCAGATTGTTCTGCTTCTTTCTTTAAATAATCATCATGTGCATAATACCCAACATCAGCAGAAGTAATAACTGTTGGATGCCAGTTATATTTACTCATGTACTTAGTAAACTTAAGAATACGTTGAACACCACTTAGCCCCATAGGGGGAAAATAATACGCAATAACAAGAACTTTAAACATAATCTACTGTAAACTTTTTGAATGATAATTAGGAGATTCTTGTGTAATAATAACATCATGCGGATGACTTTCTCTTAATCCTGCATTAGTTATTTTTACAAAATTACCGTTTTGCTTTAATTCTTCTATAGTTTTTGTACCACAATATCCCATAGAAGCGCGCAATCCACCAATTAATTGATAAATTGTATCACTTAAAGGTCCTCTATAAGGTACTCTTCCTTCCACACCTTCTGGAACAAGTTTTTTTACATCTTCTTCCATATCTTGGAAATAGCGGTCTTTACTTCCTTGTTTCATTGCACCAATCGATCCCATACCTCTATATACCTTAAAGCTACGTCCTTCAAATAGCACCTCTTCACCAGGTGCTTCTTCAACACCGGCAAACATACCACCAATCATTACTGTATCTGCTCCTGCTGCTATTGCCTTAGCAACATCACCTGTTTGTTTTATTCCTCCATCTGCAATAATTGGTATTCCTGTACCTTTTAATGCTTTATAAACATTTATAATTGCAGAAACTTGCGGAACACCAACACCTGCTATTACCCTTGTTGTACAAATAGACCCAGCACCAATGCCAACTTTAACAGCATTTGCACCCGCTTCTACTAATTCTAATGCAGCTTCACCTGTAACTATATTGCCAACAACTAATTGTAAATCCTTATATTTTTGTCTAATTGTTTTTAAGGTCTTAATCACACCTTCCGAGTGACCGTGTGCAGTATCAATTGTTATAATATCAACATTTGCTTTAACAAGTGCATCTACTCTATCCATATAGTCCGCAGATACTCCTATTGCTGCTCCAACTCGCAATCTGCCTAACTCATCTTTACATGCATTAGGATATTTTTTCTTTTTTACTATATCTTTATAGGTAATTAATCCTATTAAATATCCGTATTCATCAACAACTGGTAATTTTTCTATTCGATACTTTTGTAATATCTTTTCCGCATCTTCTAATGTCGTTCCTTTTGGTGCCGTTATAAGATTTTCTTTTGTCATTAAATCCTTTACCTTTAACGACAAATTTGGTTCAAACCTTAAATCTCTATTTGTTAATATACCAACCAGCTTTCCATTTTCATCAACAACTGGAAATCCAGATACTTTATACTTCCCCATTATTTCTAAGGCTTGATTAATTGTAAAATCTGGCTTCAAGGTTATTGGTTTAAATATCATACCAGATTCACTTCTTTTAACTTTATCCACCTCTTCAGATTGTCTATCTATAGATAAATTTTTGTGAATAAACCCTATGCCACCTTGTGCAGCCATTGCAATTGCCATTCTACTTTCGGTAACTGTATCCATTGCGGCACTTATAAAAGGAATATTTAATTTAATTTCTTTTGTTAAATAGGTTGTTAAATCTGTTTCTCTTGGAAGAACTGAAGACCTATTTGGAATTAACAATATATCGTCAAAAGTGATACCTTCATATAATATTTTTTCTTCATTCATAAAAACCTCATTTTTTATTCAAATGCGGAAAATCCCGTTATATCTTCTCCTACTATTAAGGTATGCATTTCATGCGTTCCTTCGTATGTTTTAACGGATTCCAAGTTGTTTGCGTGTCTCATTACCGGATATTCATTTAATATACCATTAGCTCCTAAAATTTCCCTAGCAATTCTTGCTATTTCTAATGCTTTTTCGCAATTATTACGTTTTGCTAATGAAATATGTGTATGCTTTATTTTTCCACTATCTTTTAACTGCGCTAATCTATAATTTAATAATTGTGCTTTAGTAATTTCGGTTAACATGTAAACAAGCTTTGCTTGAGTAAGTTGATATGCTGCAATTGGCTTACTAAATTGAACTCTGCTTTTTGCATAGTTTAATGCAGTTTCATAAACCGACATCATTGCACCAACAACACCCCATGCAATACCATACCTTGCTTGATTTAAACACATCAAAGGACTTTTTAACCCATTTGCTTTAGGTAAAATATTTTTTTCTGGAACAATAACATCATCAAAAATTAGCTCGCTTGTTATAGATGCACGCAATGAATGCTTCCCTTTCATTTCTGGTGCACTAAATCCTTTCATCCCTTTTTCTACAATAAAACCCTTTATAACTCCATCTAATTTAGCCCATACAATTGCTATATCTGCTATTGTGCCGTTTGTTATCCACATTTTGGCACCATTTATTTTATATCCACCTTCCACTTTTTCAGCTTTTGTAACCATTCCACCAGGATTACTTCCATAATCTGGCTCGGTTAATCCAAAACAACCTATAACTTCGCCTGTAGCTAATTTTGGTAACCAATAATCTTTTTGTTCTTCACTGCCAAACTCATATATAGGATACATAACTAAGCCACTTTGTACGGAAACAAAGCTCCTAACCCCGCTATCACCTCTTTCTAATTCTTGCATTACAATTCCATAAGCCATATTATTTAGTTCGGCACATCCATATTTCTGCGGTAAATTTAGACCAAATAACCCAAGCTCTCCCATTTTTTTAACAAGGTGTAGTGGAAATTTACCCTCTTCATAATATTTCTCTATAATTGGAATTACTTCGTTATCAACAAATTCCCTTATTGTATCACGCATTAATAATTCTTCTTGCGTTAATAATTCCGAAATATCAAAGTAATCTATATTATTAGTCATCTATTATTTCCTCGTTATTTTTATAAATACTTTTTAATACCTTAACACAAATTTCATTACTGTACCCACGAGATTGTAAAAAACGAAAAATTTTAGCCTTTAATTTAACAATTTCTACATCATTTTTATTTATCATTCTTAATTTTGCTTTTGCTAAATTAATTGCAGAATTTAATTCGCTTTCATCATCTAATTCATCTAATAATTTACTTATAATATCTAAATCTACACCTTGTTTTATTAAATCAAACTTAATTTTAAGTTTTCCCTTTTTTTTATTTAATATTCTATTTTTTATAAATTGCTTTGCGTATTCCTCATCATCTAAGTATTTATATTCTATTAACTTATCTATAACCAATTCAATAATTTTTTTATTATTGGTTTTACTTAATAGCTTTTTTTCAATATTTTTTTTTGAATATAATCTACTAGATAACAATTTTTTAGCATAATTAATTACTATTCTTTCTTCATTCTGATCAATAATCTTTAAAAATTTTTTCTCGTCTAATTCACTACCAACAAATAATTTATGTTCTAAAAATATATCAGCAAATAATGTTTGTTCGCTATTATCATTAAAAGTTAAAGTAACAAAGTTATTTTTCTTTTTTATAGCTACTATTTTTTTAATCATTTTTTCTTCTGTTTAGCTTCTTCAGCAACTTCAGTTTTATTTAATTCTTCAGGAATTTCCATTCCAAGCTTTTTCTTTACTTCAATTTCCACTTTTTGCATTAAGTCACTGTTTTCCATTAAAGCTTGCCTTAGTTGTTCCCGTCCTTGGTATCTATCTTCACCAATCGTAAACCATGCGCCACTTTTTTTAATAACTTCTAACTCAACTCCCATATCAATTAAATCACCTGCTTTGCTTATACCTTCATTATATAAAATATCAAATTCAACTTCCTTAAATGGTGGTGCAACTTTAGATTTAACCACTTTAACTTTAGTTCTACTACCAGTAATATTTTGTCCTTCCTTTATGGCAGAAATTCTTCTAATATCAAGTCTTACTGATGCATAAAACTTTAAAGCATTTCCACCGGTGGTTGTTTCTGGATTACCAAACATTACCCCAATTTTACTACGCAATTGATTAGTAAAAATAACACAGGTTTTAGATTTATTAATAGCGCCCGTAATCTTTCTTAGCGCTTGAGACATTAACCTTGCCTGCATAGCCATTTGAGGATCACCCATATCTCCCTCAATTTCAGAACGTGGAACTAACGCAGCAACAGAGTCTACCACTATAACATCAATAGCATTACTTCTTATTAATGTATCCACTATTTCTAATGCCTGCTCACCATAATCTGGCTGGGAAATTAATAAGTTTTGTGTATCTACACCTAATTTTTTTGCATAACTAACATCTAAAGCATGTTCTGCATCAATAAAAGCACAAATACCCCCTTTTTTCTGTGCCTCTGCAATTATATGCAAACAAACTGTTGTTTTACCAGATGACTCTGGACCAAATATTTCCACAATTCTACCACGTGGAACACCACCTATACCCAATGCGTAGTCTAAAGAAATAGAGCCGGTGCTTATTGCTTCTACTTTATTTATTACACCATTTCCTAATTTCATTATTGAACCTTTACCATAAGTTTTTTCGATACCATATATTGTATCTTCTAATATCTTAAGACGAGCATCTTTTTCGTTTGCCATAATTTACCTTTATTTTAATTTAAATGTTTTTAACTTTTTATATATAGAACCATTTGGTGTTAGTATGCTTTTTACTAAATAAAATTCATTTATTTTATATTCAATTTCATCTATCTTTTTTGTAATTATATTCCTAGTAACTTCTTCATCCCTTTCATTTTTTACACGTAATAAAGTAACATGTGAATGAAATTTTCGTTCTTCCTTTTTAATACCAATTAATTCTAATCTATTTTCAATATCATTTTGTAATTTATTTAATGTTTCATTTTCATAAAATCCCAACCATAAAATAGATGGTTTTTTATTTCTATAAAACGCACCAAATTTTTCGGTAGCTAAACTAAAAGAACTATTACTTATTGCAACTTTATCTAAAATTTTTATTATCTCGTCTGTAATTCTATCCTCTGTATCTCCAATAAATTTAAGCGTAATATGTATATTCTCTTTTTTTTCCCATTTTATTAAGTTACTATTTTTTTCTTGTAAAATAATATTAAAAACAGTATCAATAATCTTACTATCAACAGGTAAAGCAATAAATAACCTATTCATATAAAGAAATACCCAATAAATGCCTTCTTAAAAGTTCAAGTGCTGCTTGTGCTGCTCTATCTTTATTAAGTAGTCTATCATCACCAAATTTATATTCTAAAGCAGTGCAAACTTTTTCATCTGCAATGCCAATATAAACTAATCCAACTGGTTTGGTTGGTGTGGCTCCTGTTGGTCCAAGTATTCCTGTAACAGATAAACCAATATCAGTAGCACATGCAGCTCTAACACCTTGTGCCATCTGCATTGCAACTTGTGTGCTTACCGCACCAAACTGTGCAATTGCATCTTCAGATACATTTAACAATTCAACTTTTGCAGCGTTACTATAGGTAACGTATCCTCTTTCAAAAAATGCGCTACTGCCTGCTATGTTAGTAAGTCTATTGCTTATTAATCCTCCGGTACAAGATTCAGCTACCGATAATCTTAATCCTCTTTCTAAAAATAACTTTGCAACAACATGCTCTAATGTATCATTGTTAATACCGTAAATATACCTTCCAACTAAAGCTCTTATTTTTTGCTCAATTCCACTTAGTTTATTTTTTGCATCTTCTTCACTTTCACCATAAACATTAATCCTCATTTTTACCCCAAATTGGCTGGGCAAAAATGCTAATTTTGCTCCATCTAATAATTCATCTAAGTTACCTAATTTATCATATAAATGCGATTCTGGTATTCCTGTAGTTAACAAATTTTTAATAACCAAAACATTATTTTTATTTAATAATTTTTCTTTTAATCTTGGAATTACAAAATTATTCATCATTTCTTTCATTTCGAAAGGCACACCGGGCATAGCTACAAATATCTTGTTATCTTTCTCTATCCACACACCGGGTGCAGTACCACGATTATTACGTATCGGTGTAGAAATTTCTGGCACCATTGCTTGTAGCTCGTTTGTAGGCGTCATAACCCGGCCACGTTTTTCGAATAATGTTTTTATATCATTATACACTTCTTCGCTTTTAATAAGTTTGGTATTAAAAAATTCCACAATACATGGCAAAGTTAAATCATCATGTGTTGGGCCTAATCCACCTGTTACTATTATTAAATCGTTATTTTGATATGCTTCCTTAAACTCTTTTAATATTTCTTCTTTTACATCTCCTATTACTACAGAGCGTGAAAGAGTAATATTTAATTCTAAAAGCCTTTCGCCTATATATGCAGCATTTGTATTAATTGTTTGACCAATTAATATTTCATCCCCAATTGTAATTATTTGTGATCTCATAATGTTTTAAAAAAATAAATTAATAAATTAACAATTATTACGCTGTAAAATGCAGCTATTATATCATCTAACATTATTCCTAAGCCTCCCTCTAATTTTTCAGCTTGTTTAGCAGGAGGAATTTTGATAATATCCAAAGCACGCCAAACTAAAAACGTTACTGCAATATACCAAATCTTTTTCGGAATAAAAAGTAAACTTATCCACATTCCAACCACTTCATCCAATGTAAATTCTTTAGGATCTTTACCATATATTGTTTCAAATTTTGTCCCAATATTTATTCCTAATACGGTAAAAATTGATGACATCAACAGTAACACAGTTGGATTTTCAAAACCAGGAATTACTAAATATATAATCAATCCTGCTAAGCTACCCCAAGTTCCAGAAGCAAATTTTATAGACCCTGTATAAAAACCTGAACCTAATATAAATTCTATTTTATTAATTTTTGCCTTCATATAATTCTTTAATTAAAAAACGATTTTTATAAATATATGTTACACCTGTAAATACCGTAAATATTGTAACAAAAAACATAAAATAAAATATAAATAATTTATTGGCTAAAATACTAAAATAAAAACTAATTTCATTATATTTATAAATATAGCTTTGTAAAACATATACCATTAGCAAATAATACAAAAAAAACATTTGTAAAAATGTTTTTACTTTTGCAGAGCGCGAAGTAAAAAAAGCTTTCTTTTTATATTCAGCAAAGCTTCGTAAACCTGTAATCAAAAAGTCCCTAAATATTATTAAACTCACCATCCAAAGTGGTAACCAGCCTATTAATACAAAACCTATAAAAGCAGACGAAGTAAGTATTTTATCTGCTAAGGGGTCCATAAATTTCCCCCAGCTTGTAATATAATTAAATTTTCTAGCTAACCAACCATCATACCAATCTGTAATTGCTGCAATTAAAAATACAACTACAGATAATTGTTTAAATAAATTGTCATCTTGCAAAAATAAAAATAAAAAAATAGGAGTTAAAATTATTCTTAACGTTGTTAATTGATTAGGAAGTATCATACAGTATGATTTACCATAATATTATACAAATATTCATATTCATAAAATCCTGTGTTATGCCCATCTTCCCACTCAAATTTTATTGCATAGTTTCCAACATCCTTAATTCCCTTTAAATTAATTTGAGATGAGCTATAAACAGCTACATAATGATCCCCAACATTTTCCCTATCTGCCGCACAAACTGCACATGGACATAAAAACCTAAGTGTTGTTAACTTAATTTTTGTCGTTTCACCATTAGTCCAAATAACAATTAAATTATCAGCATCTTTCTTTATTTGTTTAGGTTTCATATAAATTAAATTTCTATACCGGTTAATTTATTTAATGCTTCTAAATATTTATTGGCTGTTTTGTTAATAATTTCTTCGGGTAGTGTTGGTGCAGGTGGTTTTTTATTAAAATTAATAGAAAGTAAATAATCTCTTACAAATTGTTTATCATAACTTAAGGGTGTTGTTCCAACGCTATATCCATTAACATCCCAAAAACGGCTACTATCTGGCGTTAATAGTTCATCTATTAATATTAATTCACCATCATATAAACCAAATTCCATTTTTGTATCTGCTATAATTATCCCCCTATTTATTGCATAATCAGCAGCTTTTTTATAAATTAAAATTGATATCTCTTTTATTTTTTCAAATAGTTCTTTACCAATAATATTAATTGCTTCGTTATGTGTTATATTTTCATCATGAATACCTATTTCTGCTTTAGAAGAAGGTGTAAAAATTGGCTCTGGTAATTTTTCAGATTCCTTTAAATTTTTAGGTAATTTTATACCACAAATTTCGCCCGTTTTTTGGTAATCATTCCATCCACTGCCTGTTATATATCCCCTTACGATACACTCTATTGGTAATGGATTTGCTTTTTTTACAAGCATAGAGCGATCTTTTAATACTTCTTTATATTTTTTGCAAGTTTCTGGAAATTCATTTATATCTGTAAAGATAAGATGATTATTTATAATATCTTTTGTATAATTAAACCAAAATTCAGAAATCTTATTTAACACTTTCCCTTTATTTGGGATTCCTTCATTCATTATAACATCAAACGCACTTAATCTATCTGTAGAAACTATTAAATAAGAATCTGCCATTTCATAGATATCTCTTACTTTGCCTTTTTTTAGAAAATTTAGGTCAGGAAAATTTGTGGATAAAACGACGGTACTCATGTTACCTCAAATAAAAAATTTAATCTTTAAATATAGCTATTGTATTTTTTCTTTTCAATTAATTATAAAAATAATAGCAATATTTTTATTAAGGTAACATTATTTAATTGTATAAGTTCCAGATACTGGGGTTTTATAAAAAATATTACTTCCGTCAAGTTTTTTTAATTCAATATTAGTAAACTCTAATTTTGTAGTACCTTTGTTTTTACCTGTAAATTTAATGCTTAGTATTCTGCCACTACCAGATAACGCATCAGATAATGAAGCATCTGATTTTAAAAATGCAGAGTTTATAATAAGTCTTCCTGTCCTATTTATTTCGTTTTTCATTTCAACTGTATTTACATTAGGAACTATAAGTTGGTAAAAGTTAGAATTAATAGCAGCTTGCCCTACACCAACTCCTTCAAAAGTTAAAATATTAGGATTAAAATCTATGGAAAGTTTAAATGCAGCTAAATCTTGTATATCTTCCATCCACACACTAACAGAGTCTAATGCCCCAATTAAAGAACTTGTGCTTAATTTATTAAATGTTAAAATAGGTCCTTTAATTGCATCAATAGAAAACTTTCGTGTTAAAGTTGCAGTGTAGTTTTTACTTTTAGCTTCTAATTGAAACTGATATTTCCCTTCATTTAACTCAGTAAATTCAATTTCTGTACCTGTTGAAAAATTAGACCAATCAATATAATTGCTTAAATTTTCCTCATTTAATTCTAGTAACCTATATCTAAACATAAAATTATTATCGCTGGAGCGCCATACAAATATTACTCTGTTTTGGCTTAAAACGGCATTTTCTTCGGGTGCTTGTATAAACTGTATAAATGCTGGTGGTGCTTCAGTCGAGCCTCCACCATTACAAGAAATAGTTAATAAAATAAGTAATATTTTAATTAAATAAATTCTTTTATTATATAATATTAATTTTAATCGGGTTTTCATATTTTACTCTACTTATTTTAGTAACAACATTTTTTTAGTTACCTTAAAGTTATTAGTACTCATTCTTATAAAATATACACCGCTTGCTAATCCGTTTTTAACCTTCGCAGCATCAAAAATTATTCTATAAGTTCCTTCTTGTTGTTCTTCATTTACTAACGTAGTAACTTCCCTACCCAAAATGTCATACACTGTTAAATTTACCTTAGTTTTTTCCGGTAAATCATACTCAATTGTTGTTGATGGATTAAATGGATTTGGATAATTTTGATAAAGTTTATAACTAGCTGGTATTTCTGTTAAAGTGTAATTTATCGTCTTATCAAAAGCTAATAATCCACCTGCTTTATACCCAACATATCTTATAATTAAGGAATCCTTTTTAGAAATTTTATCGAACATAGAAATGAGTTTTGAAGTAATACTATACTGATTCCTTAAACCACCAGCTAACTCTGCAAAATCAATTTTTGCCATTCCATTTAAACTATCTGTTTTAACAAATGCCAATCCATTTTCTGATAATCCCTTAACTTTAATTGAATCAAACTTCATAGATTCAGTTGGATAATTGATATAAGCTGTTATAGCTAAAACATCTTTTTCATTAAAATATAATGGGAAGTTTATATTTTGATTACCAGTTCTAAAGTTTATTCGTTCGCTAGTTATATCAGAACTGAACTTATGTGTAGCTCCTTTCTTTGGTAAAGTATAATCTTGACTAAAATTCCAATTATTTACAAATGTTAATAAATCGTTTAGATCTAATTTATTATCACCTTTAACCTTTATAAATGGGAAATTACCGTCGTATGGCGCAAAATCTACTGCTTTTATTGAGTCTTTTGAGCTCCACATTGTAACAAAATTAGCTAAGTCGCGTGCATCTAAAACACCATCATATGGGGGGAAATCGCCAAGTGCTAATGCCTTAAAATCATTTAAATTAATATTATTTGTATTTTTATAATCATCATAAACATCAATTTTAACTTTGTAAAGTATTGATGTCGTAATATCTGGAATAGTAACAGAATCCCCTTTGGTGATTTTTGTATAATTTAGATATTCGTTATTTAAATCATAAATGTTTAAACTATACGTAATATTTTTGCTTAAATCTGTCGCTTTTTCCCATTTTACAACTACCTTACTCCATCCTAACTTTTTTGGAATTTGATAATAATACACGCTATCTTTATTAAATACTGGTGCTTTATTATCAAAGGCTACACTATCAATAAATATATCATAATAAACATTAAATTGTGGACTTCTAAACTTTATGTATACTTTAACCGAACCTTCTAAATTATTAAGCTTATCGGTGCTCCTCCAATATAAGGTGTCGTTTGCTGGTCCTGTAATTACATAAGGTGGATTTATCAATGATTCTGTATTGTTTATTATTGGACCGTCACCTAATTGATATTCAAAACGATCTATAGTTATCGATTCTTGCGGAGTTAGAAACTCGAAAAAGAATTTAATTATATTACTCTTGCCACTTATAACTTTAACTGTTGGATATTTTCCAATTACAAAATGGCTATTACTTGTATCACTTATATTTGCTTCTGTTTTGTCTATAATTCTTATTCTTGCTTGTGTTGTTAAAATACTTGGAATTTGCCAATTATATACTCCTAAATTTGCAGATAATGTTGCTAAATTATAATTCCAATTTTTACCATTATCTGTAGATAGTTGAATTCTTACAGTATCAACATTTTCTTGGCTCCATTTTATTTCATAATTTGTGCCTACATTCAAAGCCATCAAATTATTTGGAGCTAATAATGTAATATCTGCAATTGTAAATGTTGTATCACTAACATCGTTAATTATAGATTTATCATAATCACTAACTCTAATTTTAACTTTTCTACTAAATTCAAATGGAATAGTCCAATCATAAGATTTTTGTATTGCTGATATAGGATCATTTGAAATTAAATTCCAACTTTGTCCATCGTCTGTCGTATATTCTAACTTAACTAAATTTATGTAGATACTATTCCACTTTATAGCATAAGTTTTGCCTGCTTTTAATTTTTCCCCACCATTTGGATAAATTAAATTTAAATCACTAATTGTAAATTTATCATCACTAACATCATTTATTACTTTATATTTAGGGTCTATATTTGCATCTTCAATTTTAATTCTATAATCCATTGCTGGGTCTATATTTTTAATTACCCATTTATAAGAAGAACTATTTGCAGGGACATTGCTTGCAATTAATCGCCAATTAACCATATCATCGCGTTTATAATATAAATTAACTTTTTCTATAGTATTAGTGCTGCACTCCCATTTTATTGAATCTGCCTTTCCAAAATTTTCTCCACCATTTGGATAAACTAATTTAATTTCACTAATAGTTAATGTGCTATTACAAGTATCTGTTAATTTTTCTGTTGTGTTAGTTTCTATTATTCTAATTCTAACATGTTTCGATGGTATTAATCCTGCTATGTTTCTATCAATTACTTTACTAAACCTACCCAAAGATGCATTAATTGGTAAATCATTAAATTTATATGAAGATGCAGGGAAAACAGCAGTACCTGTAGAGTCATCTGTAATAAACTCAATATTAACTTTATTTATATATGCAGATTCCCAAACAAATTCTTTTGCTTCGCCTATTTTCCATACTTCATCGCCTCTTGGATACAATAGTTTTAATCTACTTATTGTAAAAGGTGCGTTACAAGTATCATAAAATCTATAATTATGATGGTCATAAATTGCTATATAGCACGAGTCTGAAACACTTTCCGGAATAACCCAATTATAAAACTTTTTAGTTGCATCTTGGTCTATAGCAATTGGAATTTTTATTTTATTTTTTGTCCAATAATATAAATCAACTTTTTTAATGTTTGGACTGCTTTCCCATACTATTTTTTTAACAGAGTTCTCTAATACCTTTTCTGGACTGTTAAAAACAAGTAGTTGTAAATTACCTAATGTAAAATATCCAACACTTGTAGCGCTAATTGTAGTATCTTCTGCATTTACCAATTTAATTTTTGCAGAGTCTGAATAATAATTTTCTGGAACTACCCAATTGTAATATCCCGATTGAGAAGGATAAGAGTTATTTATTACTACATTATAATTCTTACCACCATCTGTAGAGAGCAATATCTTAAGAGCATTTATATTAATGCTTGGTGTCCACTTAATTTGATATGTATTGCCTCTGTAATATACTTCTCCACCATTTGGCTCAATTACATATAATTTTGTAATTAAAAAATAATTATTACTTAAATCACTTATCTCACCATTAGATAACGCATCAGTTATTTTTATTTTACCTCTGTTTGTTTCAACATTAGGTATTTGTTGCCATGTAAACTTTCCAGAATCAGCTGGGAAATTTACTGCTAATTGTACCCAGTTCGTATCTATTCCATTATTGTAATATATATTAACAAAATAAACTGAATTACTATTATTCCATTTAATTAATTTTTTAGTATTAGATAACCAGTTTTCACCACCATCTGGGCTAATTACATCAATCCAACCAATAGTAAAATTAGCATTACTAATATCATAAATATTTGCATCGCTATAATCACTTATTCTAATTAAACCTTTTATTGTAGCCCAATTCTTATTTGTAATTGTCCAATTCCATTCCTTTAAATTAGCTGGAACTTGTTGTTTAATTACTTCCCAACTATTACCATTATCACTACTAAACTCTATTTTTACTGTAGTTATAAATGAATAATTCCATTTAATTTTATACGTCTTGTTTACTTGATAATACTCATTTCCATTAGGAGAGTTCAATGTTAATTCTGGTATAAAAATAGTAAATATACCACTAGAGTCTTTTACATTTGTGTATTCTTCGTTCACAATTCTTACTAAACATGTTGCAGATACATTATTTGGAACTAACCAACTGTAACTTTTTTGAGATGCGAGGATATTTGTTACAATATTAGACCAAGAAACACCCGAATCTGATGAAAATTCTAATCTAACTGTATTATTATTACTGCTTGCCTCCCATGTAATATTTCTTTCAGTTAATGCACGCCAACTACTACCAACAACAGGAGTTAAAAGATTTAACATCATACAACGGAAATAATTATCACTATAGTCTACTATAGAATAATTGGAATTAGATGCACTTAACCTAATCTTTAAGCTATCTGATGAAAAATTAGATGGCGTTAATAAATTTATTTCTTTAAGATTAGCTGCTACCTCTGTAAATGCAATAACTTGATTATTTGTATAATTATAAATTTCAACTTTTACATTTTTAATGTTATCACTATTTTGCCACTTAATATTTACCGGCATACCCGCTTGCACAACTTCATTTCCATTTGGGTAAATTACATTTACCCAACCTATAGTAAATGTATCGGGCGAAGCAGAATTTATTGTAGCATCATATGTTTCCCTAATTCTTACTTTTACTGCATTACTTCCAGTTGTTGGTATACTCCACGCAAAAGAATCCGCAGAAGCTAAATAATTTTGTGCCCCCTGTATTGTTTCCCAAGTTTGACCATTATTTAATGTATACTCTAAATTAATAGTATTAATTCCAAGCCCAGCATGCCACTTAATCTTTTGTATTGTACCAGATTGCCAATATTCACCACCTAATGGTGCTAAAAGCTTTAGTTGCGTTATTGTAAATACCAAGCTAGAGTCTTTTATATGACTATTTAGTACATCCGTAATTTTTATCATTGCACCTTTTGTTTCTAAATTTGGTGGGATTGGATTCCAAACAAAAAATGAATCTGCCGAAATTGAATTTCGTAATAATGTCCAGGTCTTGCCGCTATCTGCACTAAACTCTATTTTAACATAATTTACATTAGTGCTTTGCCATCTTATTGTTTTTGAACTTCCTGCTTGCCAAATTTCTCCACCATTTGGAACTAATAGTTTTAAACTTGGATTAAAAATTACAAATTTATTGCTCAGTGCAACTATTGCAGGATTACTTTTATCAATTAATCTTATTAAAGCATTTTGCGTAGGTGTATTTGGAATTATCCAATTATATTTCCCACTGCTTGCACTCACATTATCAGCAATTCTTATCCAATTTAAGCCATTGTTAATTGAGTATTCTATATGTACAGTATCTATTAAGCAAGATGACCATCTTAATTCCTGTGTAGTTCCAACCTGCCAGTTTTCGTTACCCATCGGAATTACTACATCCAATTGCTTAAAAGTAATCTGATATTTACTTGTATCTATTATATTAATGGACGTATTATCCCATATTCTTAATTTACCTGTTGAAGAACATAAATTATTTGGCACTAACCAATTATATTCCCCTAAATTTGCAGATATTGTGGTAATTCTATTCCAAGTTATTCCATCAATAGAGTAATCAATATTTACATTTTCAATTTCTGGACTTGATATCCATTTGATTGAATAATTTTTACCTGCTTGTATTTGCGTATTGCTACTGGGTGTAGTTAATTGCAGTAAACTAATTATGAATGGATTATCATTTATATCACTTATTAAATTTACAGAAGCTTCATCACTTACTCTTATATAAGCATTTGCGGAGTAAATATTCGGAATATTCCATAAATAACTGCCTAATGAATTTGCAATTCCACTTGCAATTGTAACATAATTAATTCCATTTAAACTATATTCTATTTTAACATTATTAATATTACTGCTGCCATTCCATTTAATTAACATTGTTTTGCCAGATTGTACATGTTCTCCACCATTAGGTGCTAAAACTGTTATGTAAGCAATTTTAAATACATTATCACTAACATCATAAACAAATGGACTTAAAACATCAGAAATTTTAATTTGAGCTGAATCTGTAGCATTTTGTGTTACTAACCAATTATATTTTAATGAATCTGCAGGATAACTTGCAACTATTGTTTGCCAGCTGGATGTAGGACTATTACGATATTCAATTTTTATATTTCTAACTTCATTAGATTTTTGCCATTTAATTTCATAATATTTCCCACCATTAACATATTCACCACCATTTGGGGCAACTATTGAAAGTTGTGGAGAGTAAATTGTAAACTTATCACTTGTATCTTTAATATTAGTATATTTACTATCATTTATTAAAATTCTAACTTTATCAGAATTGATATTATTAGGTATTGACCAATTATATGTTTTAAGATTTGCTTTTACTTCAGCAATCTTATTAAACAAAACACCATCATCTAAAGATACATAAATATTAACACTATCTATATCATTACTACTTTCCCATTTTATTTCTTTTGTGTCTCCACTAGCCCATAAGCTTCCGTTATCTGGTTTTGTAACTTCTAATTTGGATATAACAAAAATTGTGTCACTAGTATCATAAATAAATGTAGGTGCAGAATTATCTTCAACTTTTATTAAAGCATTTGTGGAAACATTATCCGGTACTAACCAATTAAATTCTCCAGCTGCTGTAATACCTTTGCTGCCTATTGGTAACCAAATAGCACCATTATTTGTTGAATAATACAAATTTACACTAGTTATATTATTACTAAAATTCCATTTTATAGTCTGATACCTATTAGTTTGAACTTTTGTAAAAGTATTGGGACTTACAACACTAATGTTAGCAACTCTAAAAGGAATTTGACTAATATCATTAACAGCAGATGATTGAATGAATGTTAACCTAATCCTTAATTCGTTACTTGGGTCATTTGGTATAATCCAAGTATAGCTGCCTGCACTTGCATTTACATTAAGCGCAATAGGTTTCCATGACCCATTATTGGTATTATATTCTATATTTATTTGGCTTAAATTATTAGTTGCACTCCAAGTAATTTGCTTAGTTTCCCCAACCATAAAGTGCAAATTTGGTTGATTAAATGAAGTTAATTTTAAGCCAACAATTTTAAATATGTTACTTTCAGATTTAACAAAACTATTTAATGCATCAGTAATTCTTATTTTTGCATTGTCAGTAAAAAATCCATTTGGAACATTATAACTATACTTTAATGAATCTGCAGGATAGTTACTTACTATTGTGCTCCAATTAGTTCCATTATTTGTTGATATTTCTATATTTACTAATTGTACTGAGTTACTTCTTGTCCATGTTATGTTATAATTTCTCTCTTGTTGAAGTACTTCTCCACCAACAGGATAAGTTAAAGTAAGATTGGCAGGGATAATTTTTAACTTATTACTAGTATCTTTAATAGATATATCTTTTGTGTCTTCAATTAAAATATACGCATTTTCGGTATTTGCATTGTTTGGAATAACCCAATTATATAAATATTTATTTGCCTTTTCTTTTGATAAAATACTCCATGAATTGCCATTATCCAAACTTAATTTAATATTTACACTATCAATATCTCTTGTGCTAATCCACTTTATTTGTTGAGTAGACCCAGCTAATAAAGATGTATTACCATTTGGATTATTAATTTCTAATTTGGTAATAACAAAATTCACATCACTTTCATCAAAAATAGCACCACCAGATGATGCATCCGTTACTTTAACTTTTGCTGTTAATGTTGTATCATCTGGTATTCTCCATTTAACAATATTATTAACAGAGCTATCTAACATTGCTATAGGAGGTTTATAAGTTGTTCCCCCATTTATAGAGTATTCTAAATTAACATATTTAACATTATTTGTTTTATTATATTGTATTTCTTTTATTGAACCGACTTGCCATCTTAAGTTAGAGTTTGGTGTTAATAAATTAACATTAGCCACTCTTAAAGTAGTATCGCTTACATCAGCTATTGAAGAATTTTCATAATCTCTAACTCTTACTTTAACATTATTAGATGGGTCATTTGGAATTACCCAAGAATAAGTTCCTAAATTTGCGTTAATATTATCTACAATTAATTTCCAACCTTTTGTTTCAGTATAATAATCTAAACTAACTTTATTAACTGCAGTTCCAGCACTCCATGTAATATTATAACTTTTACCAATTTGTAAATGTTCGTTACCATTTGGATAAGTAAGCAACAATGAACTTACCGTAAAATTAGCATCGCTTTGGTCATAAATTACTGTTGCTGCGTTTGCATCTTCAACTCTAAATAATCCTAAATTAGTGTTCGTACTTGTTATAGGGAAAGTATAAATATATTCACCATTTGCAACAGTCGAACCATTATTTATGTTCGTCCAATTTACTCCATTATTACTGCTATAAAAGATATTAACTAAAGTAATGTTTGGTGAATAATTATAGCTTATTTTAACAGTCTTTCCAGCTTGAAATACTTCCCCACCATTTGGATAAACTACATTTAAATATTTTATAGTTATAGTATTATCACTTAGGTCAAAAACAGATGAGTTATCATAATTAGAAATTTTTAATCTAACACTTCCAAATAAATTATTAGGTAATTGCCAATTGTAACTTCCTAAACTTGCATTAATATTTTCTGCTATAGTAACCCAATTATTACCATTATCTGTTGAATAATATAAATTAACGTTATTATTATTAACACTACTCCATGTAATTGGTTTAATTGTTCCAGATAGCCATACTTCACCACCATTTGGTGAAACCAAAGTTAATTGGCAAATTGTAAATGGATTTGATACATAATAATTATTATTGTCTTGAACGTCCGTTATTTTTATCCTTGCCTGTGTTGATACAACATTAGGAACTTGCCAACTATATTGTTGCAAAGCTGCATTTAAGTTTGTTATAATTGTATTCCATGTAGTACCATTATCTATCGAATACTCTAACTTAACTAAATTAACATTACTATAATTCCAAGTAATTAAGTAACTTTTACCTTGTTGCCATAATTCCCCACCTAATGGCGATGTTAATGCAAAAGAATTAATAGTAAATCTTGCATTACTACTATCCGAAATAGTACTAACCTCATCATCTTTAATTTTAATTTTATAATTTGTACCAGTATAATTTGATGGAATTGCCCAATTATATTGACCTAAATTTCCAGCAATAGCGCTAACTATTGGATTACTATCCCATGTTTGCCCATTGTTCGATGATAAATAAAGCGAAACCGTATTTACATAATTAGCATCCCATGTAATAGTTTTAGTAGTACCAGATTTCCATAATTCCCCTCCATTCGGCACTTTCAAATCTAATCTCTTTAATGTAAATGGAGCTGAGATTTCACTTATTGCAGAATTAGTTTCTGATGTAATTCTTACTCTAACTTGATTTGAATAACTATTAAGTGGTACAGTCCAATTATAATAAGAAATAGCAGAATTATAATTACTTATTAAATTACTCCAAGTTGTACCATTATTTGTACTAAAATCTATTTTAACTGAACCTAAAAATTGGCTATTCCATTCAATCTTATTAGTTCTATCAGTTTGCCATTTTGTAGTAATTGTGGGTGTAGTAATTTCTAATCTAGAAATTGTAAACTTATTTAAACTAATTGTTTTTATATTATTATTTACGGTTGCTTCTATTCTTATTAAACTATTTTCGCTTGCAACATTACTTGGGATGCTCCAATTATACATATTACTAGTATTACCCGCACTTGCCACATTATTTGCTATAACACTCCAACTTATACCATTATCTGTACTATAATAAATATTAACAAAAGGAATTTGCGTACTTCCTTCCCAATTAATATTTATATTTTTTCCAGCCTGTAAAAGTTCGCCACCATTAGGATAAATTAAATTTAATCTTACAACATTAAAATTATTGGTAACTTTTTTAATAGCTAAGGAAGATTGAGCATCACTAATTCTTATTTTTGCAGTAGAAGAAGCAGCAATATCACCAATATTCCAATTAACAGAACCTAAACTTGCTAAAATATCGTTAGCTATTGGTAGCCAAGTTATACCATCTAAAGTATACTCAATGTTAACTCTGTTTATACTGTTTGTAGTGATAAAATTAATAGTTTTAATGGTACCTGTTTGTAAATATTCACCACCAACAATATTAGTTATATTAACATCACCAATTTTGAAAGGTGCATCGCTGGAGTCTTTTACTAACGGATTATTTAAATCTGTAACTTTAATAATTGCTTGTGTTGATGATAAATTTGTTGGAACAACCCAATTATATGAACCAAGATTAGCCGCAATTGAAGAAATTATATTATTCCAAGTAATGCCATTATCTAAAGAGTACTCTATCTTAACGTTGCCAACAATTGAACTTGTCCAAGTAATATTATAACTCATACCTGATTGTAAATATTCCCCACCATTAGGATAAGTCAACATAAGCTTATTAATAGTAAAATTACCAGAAGATCCGATAATATCAGTTACTCCAACAGCATGGGAAATCCTAATTAATCCAGATGTTGTAGCAACATCTTTAACCACCCAATTATATGAACCCAAACTAGCAGGTACATTATTTTCTATTAATTCCCAAGTAGCACCATTATCCGATGAAAATTCTAACTTAACTGCATTTAATCCAGTAGTAGAATTCCATTTTATAGTTTTTATTGAATTTGCCTTTAAAACTTCTCCAAGTATAGGTTCTATAACACTAATATTACCCACTGTAAAAGCATTAGATGATGAATCTGATACTGTTGGATTAGCTGTATCAACTATTTTAACCTTAAAATTATTAGTAGAATTATTTGAAACTACCCAGTTATAAGAACCCAGTGCTGCATTATAATTAGTAACAATTGGGACCCAATTTACTCCATTATCAATAGATTGATATATATTAATAAGATTTACAAAACCACTATTCCATGTTATTGTTTTAGTCGTTCCAATTTTATAACTTTCTCCACCATCGGGTGATATTAAATCAAGTTTTAATACTTTAAAAGTATTATCACTTCTATCTAAAATTGTAGCATCATTATTATCTATTATTCTAACTAAAGCTTGTGTGCTTATAACATCTGGTATAGTGTAAGTATTATTAAATCCTGCAGATGCATTAATACCTGTAGCTATATTATTCCAAGTTGTCCCATTATCATAAGATATTTGCAAATTTACAGTTTGTATGTTCCAAGAACTCCAACCAATTGGTAACTTTTCACCAACTTTATAAACCTCGTTACCATTTGGATAGTTAACAGTAATATTAACAATAGAGAAATAATTATCACTAACATCTTTTATTGTAGAATCTGCATAACTAGTAATTTTAACCAAAATTCCATTACCTGGTACATTCACATTTGGAATAGTCCACTCATAACTTTCTAATGTTGCATCATAATTAGTAACTATGCTATTCCAATTAAAGCCATTATTTGTTGAATAATATAAATTTATTTTAGAAACCGAATTTATATTTACCCAAGTTATATTCTTTTTAGAACCAACTTGATATCTTTCGCCCCCATTTGGAGATGTTAACAAAATACTTCCTATTGCAAACGAAGCATCACTTTCATCCATAGTTGCATTACTTATTGGATTATTTAAATCCACAATTCTAATTCTGCAATTATTGGAAATATAATTTGGAACCACCCAATTATAAGAAGACAGATTAGCGTTTAGCGAGTCTTTAATAATTACCCACGAGCTACCACCATTTGTAGTTAACTCTAATCTTACTTTTTGTATATTAGAATTTGTTTGCCAAGAAATAAGCTGATTAGAACCTACTGTAAAACTTTCTCCACCATTTGGAGCAATTAATTTTACAGTACTTATTAAAAAGGGTTGATTACTTACATCAGATATATTTAAGGATAAATTATCAGCATCTTCAATTTTTATTTTAACATTGCTAGATGGAATATTAGGCAACTTCCAATTATAACTAGCTGGAAGTGCTGGAACCGTAGCAATATTAACCCAATTGTTATTATTTAAACTATAAGATATTTTTACATTTAGTACATTAGTCGAATTCCATAAAATATTAATCGTGCTATCTGCTAAAAATCTTTCCCCACCATTAGGATAATTTAAATCCAAATATTTTATAGTAAATGTATTATCGCTAATATCAAATATATTAGAATTTGCAGCATCACTAATTCTAATCAATCCTTGAGTAGTTGGTATGTTAGTAATTATCCAAGAATAAATACTATCCGAGGCAGGCCTTGTAGCTATAAAATTCCAATTTACACCATTATCTGTGCTAATTTCTATATTAACATTACTTATATTACTAGTAAAGCTCCAAGTAATATTTAAGTTTTTACCAACTTGAAAAATTTCACCAGCTAAACTAGGATATTTTACTTGTAAATTAGCAATTTTACTTTTGCCATTACCAATATCAAATAAACTTGTATCCTCTGTAGCAGATATTTTTATATCAAAATCTCCACTAATGGAATTTGGAATTACCCAATTATATTGCTTTGGTACCGCAGGTAAGCCTTGTACAATATTATTCCAATTACCATTACCAATTCTATAAGAAAGGTTAACATTGGTTATGTTCGTAACATCCCAAGTAATAGTTATTGGTTGACCAGGATAAAAACCTTCACCACCATTTGGATATGTTAAACTTAATTGAGCAATAGAAAACGTATTATTACTAACATCTTGTATTGTATTTGGTGCATAAATATCAGAAATTCTAATTTTAACGTTCGCACTAATTACATTAGGTACCTGCCAAGTAAATAAACCGCTTGCCGCAGAATATCCATAAGAACCTGGTATAGTAATGTAACTTACCCCACCATCTAATGAATACTCTAACTTAATAAAATCAATACTATTAGAACTATTCCATTTTATATTATAAGTACCATTACCTATAAGTTTTTCACCACCATTAGGTGATATTAAATTTATATATCCAATTCTAAAATATCCGTCATTAATAACATAATTATCTGGGTTATCTGAAGCACTAATTTTAATTTGACAATTTTTACCAAATAAATTATTTGGAACCACCCAATTATAACTGCCTAACGATGCTTGCACAGGATTATTATTATTTATTGGTTGCCAAGTTGCATCATTTTCTGTTTTATATGCTAAATAAACATTAGAGATAACCGATGAAGCTACCCAAGTAATATTAATATTAGTACCACTTTGGTAAACATCCGCATTACTTGGGGTAAGTATTTTAATATTAGATATTGCAAAATTACTGCTAATATCTTGTAAAACATTATTATTAGTTTCTGCATCACTAATTTTAATTTTTACATTATTTGCTGCTAAATTAGAAGGAATGGACCATGCATAAGCACCTGAAGCAGCACTATAACCGGGATGTATTAAATTCCAATTAGTACCATTATTTGTCGTATATTCAATTTTTACTAAATTAATTCCGCTTGAGCTCCAAGTAATATCTTGTTGTGTACCCGCTTGCCAAATACCACCATTAGGATTAGTTATTGTTATATTGCCAATAGTAAATTTTCCTTCAGATACACTTCTATATGTAGGTTGTGATACACTTGTTATTCTTATTATGCCTTTATTTGTAGGATTATTTGGAACAGTAAATGGATAAGTTTGTAAAGATGCTGAAATATTATTAGCTATTACTTGCCAATTATTACCATCATCGTAAGATATCTCTAATTTTACATTATCAGTAAGATTAGTTGACCAATCTATATTAACGTTACTACCTATTTTCCAACCTGTAGAGTCATTTGGTGTTGTAATAAATAATTTTAATAAATTAAAAAATCCATTACTAATTGTATAAATAGAAGGTTCATTTATATCTGTAATTTTAATCTTTCCTTGACTTGTTCCAACATAAGGAATATTCCAATTATAAAAATTTAATGCAGCAGAATAATTATTAGTAATATTATTCCATGTAGCCCCACCATCTGTGGTATACTCTATTTTTACATGAGAGATACTATTACTTTGCCAAGTTATAGGATGCCTTGTTCCATTAAACCAACTTTCCCCACCTATAGGCGATGTAATCACTAACTTAGCAATTCTAAAATAATCTGTAGTGTAATAAAATTGTGGTTTATTATAATTACTAATCTTAATTTTATTAAACGTAGAAGCATTATCTGGCACTAAATAAACATATTTACCTAATGATGCTTTAACACGTTTTATAAAAGTAAAATCACCATTATTAAAACTTATTGAAATATCAACAGAATCAATATCACTACTTGCTTGCCATTTAATTGTATCTTGCCTATTAACTAAAAAAGAAAGAGCAGGACCAGGTGAAGTAATAATAATTTTTGTTAAAGTTAATTTATTATTACTAACATCAAAAAGTGCAGGGTTACCAGTTTCAGAAACTTTTATTAAAAATTCTTGACTTGGTGTTATAGTTTCTGGAATGCTCCACAAATACTGTTGCCAAGTTGCAGCATAAGATGTAATAATATTATTCCAAGTAATACCATTATTTGTAGAGTAACTTAAATCTACATAATCAATCTCACTACTTTCCCAAGTAATTACATTATCTTTTCCAGCTTGCCAAATTTCTCCACCATTTGGTGAAGTTAAAATTAAACTTTTTACTTTTGGATTAACCTTGCTAATATTTTTGTTAGCGGCAAAAACTATATTAGCAGCATTATTATTAATAAATTGAAAAAGAAAAATTAATAATAAAATATATTTTAATACATTTTTTTTCATTTCAAATTACTCCTCACTAGCTGCTAATAGTTTATCCTTATTATTGGGGAAAAAACCAAATAGTTTTCAAATCTAAAAAATGGCAAACCTCCACTTGGCTTAACTAATGCTCTATAATACTTAAAATCAAATCCTAAAGTATTGCTAACCATTATATTTGTTTTTAAACCTAAATAAAAACAAGATTCTTTAAAATCATAATTAAATTGCAAATAAACTTTGTGTTGAACTAAGCCCGCAAAATTATCTAAACCTGCTTCCGCTACAAGCATTGTTCTAAACGCACTTGCATCTTTATCTAAATTTATAAGATTTATTTTTTGAGGATCTAAATAATAGTTTATAAAATCTACAGCAGATATTCCCAATCCAGCATTAAATGTGCCTAAATCCATTATATTTGCAATATCTTTATATTTTACAATAAAATTAAAATAATTTCTATTTGAAAAAAATCTGGATATATATTTTACGTTATAATCTTTTGATTGATAAGTACTAATGGCAAATTTCCCTTCAACTAATAAGTCAAATTTTTCTAATTTTTTTGAAGCAAATTTTAGTGGATTTCCGTCAAAGTGAATAAAGAAACTGTTTCCGCTACTAAATACTCTTCTCCCAAATTCAGTATCAGAAAAATTTAAGCCGGGCCATCTTGCATCTACACTTAATCCAAATTCAAAGTTATAAGTACTATTAGGTCTATTGTTAATAATAAAATCAATATAGCTAATATTTAGTCCAACAATGTAATGTGGTTCATACCATCCGGGCAACAAAGCATAATCATTTCCCCATTTGCCAAAAAAAGAAAGAATTATTTTATTCTTATCGTTAGTTGTTAAATTAAAAAAACGCAAACGCGGGTTATGTACATTCATGTAAATATCAAATTTATACCCTTCTTTAGAATCATAATAAGATTTTGTTAAATCTGTATGGGAGTACATTCTAGATTTTAAATCATCATATACTTTTTCCCCCAACACATCTTTTATGAAAACTGGGTCAGTAAATTCATCAAAAAAATATGTTCTTACCGTATCTTTACCTACAGATGATTCCGTAAAAAACCGCAATAGCTCTATTTCGTTATCGTAGTATCTCTTTTTTAATTCAATAAAAACATACCCTTCAAAAATATCGTTTACTAATGATTTTAATGAGTCTGATGAAGGCTTTTTTCCATTGATTCGTAAAGCGTTATTAACAACAAATCTATTAAAAATTTCTCGCACATACATTGGATCAGTTAAGGTCCAAGTTTGCTTCAAGTCGTTAAAAGCCATTGTATTATACTCAAGATTTCTGTAAATCTTTTCAATATACTGTATTTTTTCTTCTGTAGTAACTTGAGCAAATACTGATGTAAAAAATAAGAAAAATAAAAGTAAATGTTTTTTCATATTCACCAATTAATTAAAAGCCATAACGATAATAAATTTGGAACATTCCACTTCCTTCGTTTTCCCATTCATTAATTTTTCTAAATATTGGTGATGATAAAAATATTCCACCAATTCTAAATAGATGCGAATCAAATTCTAAAACTTTAAACCAAATATCACCCTTCAAAATACTGTCATAAATTCTAAAGTTTAAGTTAACTAATTCACTATTTTGTGGAACAAAGGACAAATTAAAACCGATAATTGGATTTATTTTATTACGTACTAAACTTTCTGTCAACTTTTTCTTATTAACTAAAGCTTTTACAATATTATGAGCACCAAAACCTAAATCCATCTTCAACCTAAATTCCGATTTTTCAGTAGCATTCCAAAAAAAGGAAAATAAAAACCGCCATTGTGTATTGGTAAAGTAACTCCAAGTGCTGTCGCGTCTACCAAAAATTATATTTGGGTTTGTATAATCATTAGACCCAAGCGAAAAATATAAATTCATAAAAGGTAAGCTATAAAACGAGCTTGTTTTTATATCCACTATAAAACCACTTGCTACGTTTAACTTTGGTGCATCTGTAAAAATAATTGGTAATCTTTTAACTCCACCGCTAAAATTTGTTTTTATCCTTCCTAATAGTTTTACATCAAATATTATATCTTTGTTTAAATCTTGTTCATTTTCACTAAAAGTTAATAAACCTCTTATACCTAAACTACTACTCATATTTTCATAAGGAACAACATTTAAAAAGTCATCTCCAAAATTTACTTCAGCTCCTAACATATAGTAAGGAAATTGAACTATTTTATGGGTAAATGTTAAATAACTAAAAGATGCATTTACAGATACTTCTGTATCAATATTAACCTGCTTTTCTCGCCCACGTCTAACAACCGATGGGGCTTTTTTAGTTGGATATTTATGAATTGAGTTCATATACATATAATTAACAAAATCTTTATTATTCTGGGCAGAGTATCCTTTGCTTTTCTGCAAAACATCATCAGTTTTTATTCCTAATAAAGATTTTGGCTCTTCTTCTTGAATTGACGATAATACTATACGATATAGTTCGTCATAATATTTTTTATTTGTCTTATCAAAATATAACTCCTGAACATCACTATACTTTAACACTTTTACTGTATCGTAAGTAACGCCAGTTTTCATATTAAATAAATCATCCTCTGCTTCACCACCAGAAGAATTAACTGTATATACATATAATAATACAATAGAATCAATTTCCATTGTTTCTTTTATAAAAACAATATTATAAACATGCTTTTCATCAAAACTATAAATTGATTTACCATAATTAGTTGGAATGTTTTTTAAATATGGCAACTCTTCTGCTGTTGGGGTAAAAGAGACCATATATAAATCTAAGTATTTGGAATCCTTATCGAGCTTCTTCTCAACCTTTTTGTAAACATCTATCAAGTTTTGAGCAAAAACATTATAACCGATAAGAAAAATTAATAAAACAAATATCTGTTTTTTCATAAAATATTAAACTATATCAAAATTTAATTAATAGTTTATTTTAATAATAGGTGAAAAGACAAGATATTTATCGGCTCGGTATGGATATTTATTTTTGTTTAAACTTAAAGCACTATAATAAGAAGCTGTTAATCCAAAAGTATCATCAAGCATAAAAGTAATATCAAATCCAAAGTATCCAAATCCTTCTGATCCATAACTAAAAACTAACTTAGATTCATGTTGCAGTAAACCACCACGCTTTGTTAAACCAATATCAGCTTGAATAAAGTGGGTAAATTTATTAAAGAAATCTTTATTATCTAAATCTTTAAGCTTGTATGCTTTCGGATCCACCTCATAGTAATATAATGAATGTGTAGCTATTCCTAACCCAGTTTCCAGCATGCCTAAGTCAAAAATATTAGCTAAATCTCTTTTCGTAAAATTCAAAATAAAATAATCTCTTATTGAATAAAAACGCGTTGTATTACTAAAGCCAAATTGTTTATTTTTGTAATCTCCATAAGTAAGCTGTCCTTCAAAATTCATATACAATTTAGGAAAAGATGGGAATAAATACTCTGATAAATTACCATTAATCTTAAAATATATAGTTTGTCCACTTTTATAAATATTTCCCTTCGGTAAATCACCAACAAAAGGTTTCCCAGCTTCTTGTGTGGTTCCAACAGCTACTTTATAAGTATAATCTGCTGGATCTGCACTTAAAACTTTATAATAAGTTAACTGCACACCCAATGTATAATCTGGAGCAAACCAACCCGGTAAAAATATTCTATTATTTCCCCACTTACCAATTAACGAAACTAAATATTTGTTTCTCTGATTACTAGTTGTAGACCAAAACATTATTTCGGGATTTAATAAATTTAAATTTAAGTTAAAATAATAACCCGGTTTAACATCAAATACTTCTTTAGTTACATCTGCAAAAAAGTATTGTTGTTTCTGTATTCTTTGGTATAAATTTTCCCCAATAATCTCTTTTAATGCAAATGGATCTTCTACTGCATCAAAAAGTGGCGTAGGCTTATCATTCAAAAGTTCATAAGATGGAATAAATGCAAAATACTCTAACTCATCATCATAAAAGCGCTTTCTTACATCAATAACGATCTCTCCATCAAAAATTCCTTTTGATTTTTCTTTAATAATATCCGAAGAAGCTGGTTTTCCATTTAGCCTAAGCTCGTTATTGATTATAAATCTACTATATACATCCCTTACAAAATCTGGGTCATTTATAAACCATTTCTTTTTAAGGTCATCATATGCAATGGTATTATATTCCAAATTAATATATATTTTTTTAAGCTCGTTAATTAAAGTGGAGTCTGTTTGTTGGGCTTTAACAACGTAAGAATTTATTAAAACTATTAATAAAATGTAAAATAACTTTTTCATAGTAGCTCCACTAATTAAGACCTAAACGATAACGTATTTGAAACATTGCTCCTCCATCAGTCTCCCAAGCTCGCTGTTTTCTAGCAAATGGAGGAGTAACATAATTTACTTCAAATCTAAATCGATGTACTGAACTTATGTCTATAAGTTTTATCCAAGACCAAATATTTACATGATTATCAAATAACCTAATGCTAGTACCAAGTAATGGATCTTTAGGAACAAAATTATAATTAAAAACAATAACAGGCATAAATTTATCTTGCAATAATTTTGCTTTTATAAATTTTAACTTACTATCATAAGTCGCTTCATAAATATTATAGTATGCAGCCCCAACATCCATTCCAAATCTGTGTACTAATTTTTCACTAGAATTCCAAAAGAATGAAAACGTAAGCTCTGCCTGGGTATTTGTATGATAAGCTACCGCACCCGTATTAGTATACTTATAGGCGTTTGGCGAACCATAATCATCACTTCCTTTAGCTATATATAACTTTGTTGTTGGTAAACTAAATGGTCTTGTAATTGTTAAATCTAAACAAATTCCAGTACCAAAATTTAATAATGGGGTATTGCCACTAGCAAAAGGGTTGTGCTCTGCTATATATCTACCATCAATAAACGATTTTTTTGGCATTTTAATTTTTGCCATTAATAAAGCATCAATATAATTAGATTTATATGGATTTGGATTTTCATCCATTCTAAATAATAATTTTGCACCAACTCCCATTGTCATATTTTCCCAAGGGATCATGTTCATTACTCTTTCTCTAGTAGTTAGCATTACACTTGCCCCACCAGTAGACCCAAATGACATTATACTGTGAGAAAAACTAACATGAGAAAAACTAGCATCAATACTAAATGAAGAACTTTCCTCTTTTTTAGTTTGTCTACCAAATGTCTGTTTCTCATCTAACATCTTAGGATACCATTGAGCTGCAGTATTAACAGTTACATAATTATAATAGTCCATATTATCTCTAGAAGTCATCCCGATACTAGTTTTTACTTCTGTATCGGGATTAATACCTAATAGCGTTGGCGGAGGTGTATCAGTCTCTTCACGCTCAATTAAATCTTTATTTACTATTGATAAAAGTAATGAGTAGAGAGGATAATGATTTAATCTTAAATTATACATATCTAAAAAATTTAGAACTCTGCTTACATCTTCTGTTTGTGTGCCAGATAAACCACTTATAAGTTCATCTCCTTCTGCAGTTGTTGTTTCTATTTTAGTTAAGTATAATAAATAGACAGAATCTATATCTAAGCCTTTCTTTAAATATACTAATCTGTACCTAATATTTCCCCTATCTGAAAAAACGAATGGTTCGCGTCCCTCAGTTCTAGGAAATACATTTTTAAATGCAGGTACAGCTTGAAAATCTGGGGTAAAATCTACATAATTTAGATTTAGATATTTTTTATCCCTTCTTAATTTTGCATCTATTTTCTTTTGGAATTCATCTATCGTTTGAGAATATCCTAAATCTAATAGACACAATGTTAATATTAAAATAGATAAAAATTTATTCATTTTCCTCTCTACAACAAATTATTTTAGAATAATAAATTGATAAGTCTCATTCATTGTATCATTAAACTGCGTTTTAAAACTAACCCTCAATTTTACTTCTTGCTGCCCACATTCAGGCAAGCTGTTTATATAATCTTGATTTAAATTTACCTGAATAAATGAAAAGGCACCTTTAGTTGGAACATCTGCAATAAAATCCTTCACAAGCTCTGCAGGTTCAGATGTTACTACAACACTCTTTAATATTGGAAGAGCAGTAACAAATGTTCCCGTTTCAGATTTACTAAAATATCCATAAGGTAGCCTAAAAATCGCGGGATTATAGGCACTAACAACTAACGGCTGAACTTTACCAGACTTAACATCATTTTCGGTAGTTAAAAGAACTAAGTTTTTAAAAAGTGCAAGCTTTTTAACTGTAGTAACCCACGTCGAACTTTCAACTGTTCCATCTTTCTTTTGATACTTAAATTCTTTGCCATTATATCTACCAACTATTTTTATTCTAGCGCCAACCATATTAATATCGCTAAGCCATTTATCTAGCGTTACTATTGGTCCTTTACCTTCTTCTAAAACTGCATCCGAATTTTCATTATAAATTGTATAAGAGTATAAATTAAAATTGGTATATTCTAATGTTGCAAAGCTAAAAGTTTCTTTTTCGTTAAATAAATACTCTGAGCGTAAATTTAATGGAGCAGCTAAAATGGGGTTTTTAACTTCAAGTCTTGATATTCTTTCCCCAGTTTGCTGACCAGTTTCGCTTATAGCATTTATCTTAATTCTAACAAAATATGTCCCAGGTTCATCGATAGTTTCATAACAAGAAAATGTAACTAATACACTACGTTTACCACTTAATGCAGCTGCCATTTTGCTCGGTGCAGGATCTTGGTTAAGCTCTTTTATCTCACGAATAACTTGCATTGAAGAGTTTAATAATTCTGCTTCTATTTTTACAGATTTAATGTTTGTTAAAACTATTTCTCTGCTAGCAGGAACTTTGAATTTTTGCATAGTAACTAAATTCAAAGTGTCAACTACTTTACTCTGTGCAAAACAAGAAAAAGTGACCAACAAAAAAAATAGTAAAGTTTTTTTCATTCTACACCTCGCTATTAAAATCTAAATTCTGCAGCAGCTTTTTGAACTCCTCCTAAACTTTTAGCATGTATTACAAAAGTTTCTGGCTTGGTTGTTACTTCAAGTTTATTGTCTTCTTTCATCATCTTTTCAAATTCTTGCACTAAACCAGGAATTGCCATCATATATGTTGGGGCAACTCGTTTTACTTCTGCTACTACCGTAAAAATATAATCCCCTTCCCTATCAAATGCTCCTTGAAATGATGCATTTCCAGATGAATCCCTTTCTATTACATATAGGCCAGATACAGAATTAGTGTTAAGTTCATCCGGAAAGCCTGTCGGTCGAACTTTGGAATTTGGTGAAACTTTAATTTTATAAACTATATTAGCTTTTTCCATTTCGGAAACTAATCCGGTAGCCGTTATTATAACATTGAACTTATTATCCTTCTTTATTTCGTAATCAATTGAATTAGCAACTTTTAATGCAACATCTTCTTTATATATTGTTCGTAACATCTCCTTTCTAACAGATTCTTGAGCTTCATCTAACTCATCTCTTTCTGTTATTACGATTAATAATTCGGTAATAAGTACAACATATAGAATAAAATAAACCATGTTTTTTTTCATGGACGTAGTTCCTCACTTTTAATTTGCAAATTAACTTTTAATAGAGTCTTTCATCATTTGAATTGCTTGCAAATTAGCAAGTTGTATCTTTTGAATCTTTTTAGATAGTTCTTCAAATTTCGTTAAATAATTATCAATTGTTCTAATTTCTTCATCAGCCATCATTTTTAATTGTTGCATCTCTTCCCTAAATTGAGGAACTTTTGATACTACATCATGCTCTAACCTTGTTTCTTTGTGAGATTCTGGATTATGCCCATGCATATCTTCTGGGGTAAAAAACGTAACAACGGCAAGAATAAATAATAAGAAAAACTCTAAGAATAGCGCACCCATAACATAACTTGGGTCTATTTTTCCATCTGCTCCTATTAAAAATTGTGGAACCACAGCTATTTGACCAGCTACTTTTCCTAACCCTCTTAGACCAACAACTATAATTAAAATTGCTGCACCCAAATACACAATGCCCATTACATTGTTGGAATAATTTGGTATAAACTCATATACCATATACTTTCCAAAAGCAGTTTTCGGTTGATTTGCTTTTCTTTCTGACACGTTAACCTCCAAATTACATTAAAAAGTTAATTATATATTTTTATCCTATTATAAAATATTAATAATTAGTGAATTTCCAAAATAATTTTAATTAAATTTATTTTAATTATTAATTATTGTTATTTAAATCACATTTTTTCAAACCAAGAAAAGAAAATTTGTAACGACTCTTTTATTTTTGGTTCTACATAATTAAAATTAACCCCTCTTGGCGTTATTTCCCAAAATTCTTTATCTTCAGTTTCATAAATAGTTTGTTTTATTTTTTTTATTCGCTCAATTGGTTCAACTTGCATATCTTCATAAATAATTTTAGCAAATTCGTTTTCGCCTTTCATAATATAAAAACCGGCTAATTTGGCTTGCGCAATTCTTACACCTATTAACGATTGTTCTTTTTGTGTGTTTTCATCTTGAGCCTTATCTAATGGTTGGTCTAATGTTAAAAAGATTTTTAATAATGCTAATTTATTTTTTACATCTTTTTCATATGCAAGTTGATTTATTTTGCATAAATCATGTGCTGCTGTTTCTAAAATAAATAGTACAGAATATTTATTTGCTTCTTGTCCGTAAAATTTAAAGTAAAATGAAATTTTTTCTACTTCTTCTGGATATTCATCCAATAAATCTTCGGCTATCATTCTATATTGTTCAAATGTGTTAAATGCGCTTCTAGGGTCACGTGCTGTTATTGCAAATCTTAGATATGAATTAAAATATTGAAATGATGTATGTAATGCATTCAAATCCTTATTTTTTATAAATTCTTCAGCTATTAATTTTGAATAAACTAACACTCCACTAGCTACATCTCTTAATGTTAATTTAGAGTTATTATAAATTAACTCATATAACCTTAAAACTTTCCTTTCTAAATATGTTTTCTTTTCCTTTATTAACTGCATAACAAAATCAGAATAGTTTGAAAAATCTGGATCTAAATATTCGTGTCCTGTTAAATCAAACCATTCTATTGGCATTTTGTCCTTAACTGAACTATATTCAGCTAAAATTTCTTTAAGTGCACTAATGCACATTAGTGATACTGCTCTATCACCCTGATAAACTGAATTTAATGCAATATCCCCAATAAAATTTATATTAGAATTAATTTTTTCCTTTAGTAAGATATTATAATCTCTTTTTTGTTGTGCTATACCCTTTATTAAATTAATTGTATTATTTTTAACATAATTTAAAAAGTTATTTGGTCTTAAAAAATTAAAAACATAACTAAAATGAGGTATGACCATTAATAAGCTTATTGAAATTAAAGCAACAGTAATTGCTATACTAAAAATAGGTACAAATTTTTCTGTAACAGAATATATAACTAAAACAGCATTACTGCCAGCAATAATAAATAATGCAATTAAAGTAATATTAACTTTATTGTTTACAAATAAATCCATTATATTAGAGGAATATTTATTAGCAGCTAATTGAACTATAATTGCCACAGCTGTAATTTCTATACCCAAAATAGCTGTAATAACTTCCCCCAACCCACTTAACATATTGGCAAGTACATTAACATCTGTACTCAAAATGTTATGTAAAAAAGTGGATTTTTCTGAGATAAGATAGACATCAATAAATCTATTTGTGAGAAATATAGCAATACTTAAAATAAATAGTTTTATAAATGGAAAAAGAAAATAATAAACAACATTTTTCCACTCTTGTTTTATAACCATATTTGAGAAATTTGTCATAATAATTTCTTAATTTTTATAAATTTAACTAAAAATAATTAATTTTAAAACAAAAAAATAAATTTTTTTAAAAAATTTGTGGAAGGATAAAAAAAAAGCAACTGTCGGTATCAGTTGCTTAAGTTTGCTGTGGGCAGAGACGGAATCGAACCGCCGACACAAGGATTTTCAGTCCTTTGCTCTACCGACTGAGCTATCTGCCCTAAAAAACGTCTCCAAAATTAATAAATTTTTCTCTTTTATGCAAACGTTTTTTTTATTTTTATTATTTTTTTTACATAACTAAAGCCATTATAGCTTTTTGTACGTGCAATCTATTTTCTGCTTCATCAAAAATTACAGAGTTTGCAGAGTCTGCTACTTCATTAACTACTTCATCTCCTCTGTGTGCTGGTAAACAGTGCATAAATAAATAATCAGATTTTGCATGTTTTACTAATTCTGGATTAACCTGATATTTTATGAATTTCTTTTTACGTTCCTCAGCTTCTTTTTCTTGCCCCATACTTGCCCAAACATCAGTGTAAACTATATCTGCATCTTTAACAGCCTCAATGGGGTCTTCTGTAATTACTACCCTACTACCCATATATTTAGCATTATTTAATGCATTTTTAACTATTTGCTCGTTTGGTTTATAACCACTTGGTGATGAAATAAACACATCCATTCCAACTTTAGAGCATCCATGCAAAATGCTATGAGCCATATTGTTACCATCACCTATATATGCAAACTTTAGTCCTCTTAGTTGTCTTTTCTTTTCTAAAACAGTAAATAAATCTGTAAGTACTTGGCAAGGATGTAACAAATCTGTTAATCCATTAATTACAGGAATTGACGCATATTTAGCTAATTGCTCTACATCAGAATGAGCAAAAGTACGTATCATAATTCCGTTTAAATATCTTGAAAGCACACGAGCAGTATCTTCAATAGATTCACTTTTTCCTAATTGTAAATCGTTTGGTCCAAAATACATTCCTATTCCGCCAAGTTGATAAATACCCGTCTCAAATGATACTCTTGTTCTTGTAGAGGGTTTTGTAAAAATCATTCCTAACGTTTTACCTTCTAAAACCTTATGAGGTCTGCCGATATAATTGTCTTCTTTTAATGTTTTAGCAACATCAAAAATTTCATATATTTCTTCTAAAGTTAAATCATTTATAGATATTAAATCTTTACCTTTCATATTAACTGCCATATATACTCCTATTTATTTTAATTACTATTTTGTACAATTCTTGTACCCACATCTTTGTTTCTTAACTGTTTTGCTTCTGTAATAATTGTTTCTTTACCGCCATTTTCAACAAAATCTATAGCTGCCAATATTTTTGGACCCATAGAGCCACCCGCAAAGTGCCCTTGCTTATAATATTCTTTTGCCTCATTTAATGTAATACGCTCTAATCTTTTTTGATCTTTTGTATTAAAATTAATATAGGCATAGGGTACATCAGTTAAAATGTAAAAAGCATCGGCTTTAATTTCTGCAGCTAATAATGCACTCGCTAAATCCTTATCTATTACTGCTTCAACTCCGTGCAGTTTATTATCTTTATCCTTATAAACTGGTACTCCACCACCTCCAACAGCAATAACAATATTTCCTTTTTGTGCTAAATTTTTTATAACTTTTTTATTTAATACATCTAACGGCTTAGGAGATGGCACAACCCTTCTCCAACCTCTTTTACGAGGATCTTCCTTAAATACAAATCCATTTGCTTTTGCTAATAAATCTGCTTCTTCTTTTAAATAAAATGCACCTACTGGTTTGGTAGGATCTTTAAATGCTTTATCATTTATATCCACCAAAACCTGAGTAACCAAAGTAACAACATTTCTTTTAATTTTATATTCGGTTAATACGTTTTGCATTTGTCTTTCTATCATATAACCGATCCCCCCTTGGGAATCGGCTACACAAATATCTAAAGGCATTTTTGGTATTTTATAATTATTATAACCGGCTTCATTCCTTAGCATAATATTACCCACTTGTGGACCGTTGCCATGTGTTATAATTATATCATAACCATCTTCAATTAATCCTAACAAATTTAAACATGTATCGTATGTATTTTTTTCTTGTTGTTGAATTGTACCAATTTCATCACCACGTAAAAGAGCATTTCCACCAAAAGCAACAACTGCTATTTTTTTCATAGAATTCCTTTTGCTTTTAACACACTTTCTAATGTATCATTTCCAATTTCTTGTAATTCATACATTACTCTTGTAGATGGTTTATTTATATTTAATATTCTTCCTAAGTCTATTGGCGTTCCAATAACCACACTTTCACAATCAGTTCTGTTTATTGTTTCTTCTAAATCTTTCATTTGCTGTTCACCATATCCCATTGCTGGTAATAAAGTGCCAATATTTGGATATTTTTGATATGTTTCTGTAATTGATTTAACAGTAAACGGACGTGGATCTACTATTTCTTTTGCTCCTAATTTTTGTGCGGCAACTATACCAGCACCAAACTTCATTTCTCCATGTGTTAAAGTTGGTCCGTCTTCTACAACTAATACTTTTTTACCTCTAATTAGTTCAGGTTTATCTACCATAATTGGAGAAGCAGCCTCTATAATTATTGCATTTGGATTAACAGATTGTACGTTTTTTCTTACAGTTAAAATATTCTCTGGACTTGCACTATCTATTTTATTAATTACTGCAACATCAGCTAGTCTTAAAGATGTGTTACCAGGATAATATGTTAATTCATGACCTGGTCTGTGTGGGTCTACAACTGTAAAAATTAAATCACTCTTATAGAAAGGCATGTCGTTATTTCCACCATCCCACAATATAATATCAGCCTCTTTTTCAGCTTCACGCAAAATTGCTTCATAGTCCACACCTGCATAAATTACCCCACCTAATGCTATATGTGGTTCATATTCTTCAATTTCTTCTATTGTGCAATTGTGTAATTTTAAATCTTCTAAGGAACCAAATCTTTGTACTTTTTGCTTTACTAAATCACCATATGGCATAGGATGACGAATGGCTACAACTTTTTTACCTGCTGCTGTTAATAACCTAACTAATTTTCTTGATGTTTGAGATTTACCACAGCCTGTTCTAACAGCTAATACAGCAATAACTGGTTTAGAGCTTTTTACCATAGTTTCTTCACCACCAAGCAATCTAAACGATATTCCTGCAGCATTAACAATGGATGCTTTTGTCATAACATAATTAAATGGAACATCTGAATATGAAAATACTACTTCATCTACTTTCAATTCTTTAATTAATTCTTCAAGCTTACTTTCTTCATAAATTTTAATACCATTTGGATATAATTTACCTGCTAATTCCGCTGGATATACTCTTCCATCAATGTTTGGTATTTGGGTTGCAGTAAATGCCACAACATTATAATCTTCATTATCACGATAATATACGTTAAAGTTATGAAAATCTCTCCCTGCAGCGCCCATAATTAATACGTTCTTTCTTGTCATAATGTTATCCTCTTATTTTTTGTCCTATATGTTTATTCTACTGTAACACTTTTTGCTAAATTTCTTGGTTGATCTACATTTAAACCTTTTTTAACTGCAATATGATATGCTAATAATTGCAAAGGTATTGCACTTAAAATTGGCATTAACATTCTAACTGTATTTGGTATTTTAATTGAATAATCTACTAATTTATCAATTTCATCATCACCCTCGTTAGCAATAGCAATTATTCTACCACTTCTTGCTTTAATCTCTTGAATATTGCTAACTACTTTATCATAAACAGAATCCTTTGGTGCAATAAAAACAGCAGGCATATTTTCATCAACCAATGCAATTGGTCCATGTTTCATCTCTGCTGCGGGGTACCCTTCTGCATGTATGTAAGATATCTCCTTTAACTTTAAAGCACCTTCCAAAGCAACTGGGAAATTATAACCTCTACCCAAATACAAAAAGTTTTTGGCATTTACAAATTCATCTGCAATTTTTGATATATAATCATTCAACTCTAATATTTTTTTTACTTTTTCCGGTAATGACTGAATTTCTGCTATTAAATTTTTCCCATCTACTAAGCTCATGCTTTTTTTACGAGCAATTAATAATGTTATTAAAGATAAAACAACTAATTGCGAAGTAAAAGCTTTTGTAGAAGCAACACCAATCTCTGGACCAGCGTGTATATAAACTCCCGCATCGCTAGCGCGTGCAATAGAACTTCCTACAACATTACATATACCTAATACTAAACCTCCCCTTCTTTTCGCTTCTAACATCGCTGCTAAAGTATCTGCCGTTTCTCCACTTTGTGATATAAAAAACAGAGTATCATCTTTAGTTACTATTGGATTTCTATACCTAAATTCCGAACCATACTCCACTTCCACTGGTATTCCGGTAAACTGCTCTAACATATATTCACCAACTAAACCAGCATGCCAAGATGTTCCACATGCACATATAATTATTCTTCGGCTATTGGCTATTCTATCTTCAAATCCTTCCAAACCACCTAACTTGGCTATTCCTTCTTCGGGTACTAATCTTCCACGCATAGAGTTTGAGATGGACTCCGGTTGCTCCATTATTTCTTTTAGCATAAAATGAGGATAACCGCCCTTGCTAATTTCATCAAGCTTCATTTTAACTTCAATAATATCCTTTTGGATATCCTTATCAGTTATTGACCTAGCAATAAATTTATCGCTATATACTTCTACAATTTCGTTATCTTCTAAGTAAACAACTTGACTTGTATGGGCAATTAAAGCGTTTATATCACTAGCTAAAAAATTCTCACCATTCCCAATACCTATTACTAATGGAGAACCTTTTTTGGCAGCAATAATTTTGTCTGGCTCTTTTGTATAAAGAACAGCTATACCATATGTACCTTCCACCTCATTTAGTGCATATCTAACTGCTTGAAATATGGAATTACCTTTTTTAAGATAATCATCTATTAAATGCGCTAAAACTTCGGTATCAGTCTCAGAAACAAATTCATATCCTTTTAATTTTAATTCAGTCTTTAAAGTGGAATAGTTTTCAACAATTCCATTATGAATTAAAAATAAAGTCTTTTCTTTGTTTGAATGTGGATGTGCATTTTCTACACTTGGTATGCCATGTGTTGCCCACCTAGTATGTCCAATACCTATATTAGAATATGCTTGTTCTTCTTCAACAATTTTTTCTAATAAAGATACTTTACCTTTACTTTTGTATATTCTGCCTTCATTGTTATAAATTACTCCAATTCCTGCAGAGTCATACCCCCTATACTCTAAACGTTTTAACCCTTCAATTAAAATAGGTACACTGTTTTTGTTTCCTATATAACCTACAATACCACACATAGTTTTACCTTGTTAGTTGTTAAAAAAAACTTTAATTCGTTAGCACAAGGTAAAGCTAATGGTCAGGACAATGTCTTAAAAGCAAAAGATTTGACTTTTGATAATAAAATTTATTTTCTTTTACTAATTTTTTCATTTCATCTTAACTATTTTTTTCGTTTCAGATTTTGTAACACCATCTTCTGTAATAATTATCTTATAAAAATAAACACCGTTTCCAATTTCATCGCCATCTTCGTCTTTACCATTCCAATAAAACTTATTAAATCCAAATTTAAGAGGTTCTGTTGGAATTTCCAAATTTTTTATTAATCTTCCTGCCATTGTATAAATTTTTATTTTAATTTCTTCTGGTTTTTTGGTTCCAGTCATGTTAAATGTAAAGTATGTTCCATCATTAAATGGATTAGGATAATTAAATATCTCCCTAATCTCATTTTTGTTTTTCACAACAAACCAAATCTTATATGTTGTAGTATCAAAATAATTTAAAGATGCATCCCTTGCTAAAACCTCTAAATAATGTGTGCCATCTCTTAGTGTTGGGTTCCATGTTAAATAAGCTGTAGAATTTGGATAAGGTGTATAAGAAAATCTTAAGCTATCTTTACTTACTTGTACATTATTATGATAAACATAAAAATATGTCGAGTCTAATGGTAAAGGACTGTTATCCTTTAATGTCATCAATATAACTGGTTTTGCGCTTATAATATCACCATTAATAATTTCTTCACCATCAAATCTTATCGTAAATGTTGGATTTATCGAGTCTCTACTTACATAAAATGAATTTGACCCAATATTATTAAAAGTATATTTTTCTCTTCCTAAAACATGTCCTTCAACCTTAACTTTGTTATTAAAAAGTAAAGGTGAAGTGTTTATATTATAGGAAATTTTGCCAACTGAATCTGCAGGAATTTTAAGTTTGGTTGAATATAAAGGAACACCACTATTATTCAAGATAAAATCAAATCTTACACTATCAGCTACTGAACTACCATAGTTTTTGGTCATAAAATTCATTGTTATTGGAAAGCCTTGCATTAACGAGTCTGGGCTAAAAGATAGCGAGGCATTTGATATTTGAATTTCTGGCAAACCTTCGTAATAAAATTTTACCCATTTAATTTCTAAAGGATTTGTAACAGCTCTAGAAGTATCACTAAAAAAGAACCTAAATCTTAGTGATTTATATTTTTCAGCATTTAGTGTATCTAAAAAAACCGTGCTTGCTACAGAATCTGAAATTGTAACCCAAGTATTGGTAAAAGTATTAAATCCTTCTAAACTAACAAAATAATTACCATTTGAACCATTAGAATTAACAAAATACTCTGCCTTTTTCCATTTCTTTACATTAGATACTTCCGGAGAAACTGCATTTCCAAATGTTTGGAAATAGCTACCAGCAAATTTAGAAATTTTTGGTGTTTTACCCGTTTTGTATACAGTTGCATAAACATTATCATTTACCTTGTCATAAGTCCATCCATAATAACCTTGGAATGGATAGTATGTTAACCAGTCCGCATCTTCAAATTCTCCAGTTTCCATATTTAATCTACGCATAAATCCACTCATAAAATTTTCGTAAACAAATGCGTATTTTTCATAAACAAAAAAGTCTGTAAATCCATCAAACGATGTACCTGTGAAGACTAAATCATCTTTATATTTTTTAAAATTATTATTAGGGTCAAAACGCCTAATTGTATATCTGCTTTGCCCAACAGAATCTTTTACTGAAATATTATAAATCAAATTACCATCTGTTTTTAAAACAAATGCTCCTACTTTTACTTTACATGAATACAAATCTAAAAATCCATCCTCAACTATTATTGTATCAATTGAACTAGTGGATAAATTTAATCGAATTAATTTATTGGGATCAGTTTCGCAGCTATATAAGTTATTATCTAAGTAAAATAAAGAATGCCAGAGTTTTAATGTTTGATTAGATACAACACCATAATATTTACCTTTTTCCGTACCATCATTTCCAGTACCAAATTTATGTATTAATGTCGGACCGCCATAATAAGCTATATGTCCAATATAAAAATATTTTCCATCAGTTGTAATTGCAGTGTAGCTTTGTAAACCATCAACGCTATCCGGATATATATCCTCTATAAACTTAGAATTTGAAGGCTTTGGTGGAAGTTTCGATAAATTTAATACTAAAGACTGTAAATCATCATGATAATAAATATTATTGGTATTAAACAGCTTTAACTGCTTGGAACTTATATAATATGATGCTGAATCTTTGTTATCTGTAATTAAAAATGTACTAAGATTAGACCAATAAGGAGCTTGCTCAACATCTTTAATTCTAGAACGCCAGAAATATACCCCATTCTTTAAATCTGTTGACGGGCTCCATTCCGTTATACCCAAATTACCTGTTAATTCTGGGGATTTATACATTGGATTTGTGAAATTAATAGATGTATCTATTTCAATAAAGTAAGTGTAATTTTTATTAAGATAAATACTTGGGTCTGCAATTATAAATTTTGGCCTTTTAGTGTTAAGTATAGCACCATTTTCTGGACTAATAATATTAGTTTCTTTTACGTTGTAAACTGCTATATTTTTAGCAGCTTCATTATCGCTTAAATCTTCCTCATCAATACTATTTACATTATTAATATTAGCTTTAACAGTATATAACCCAGCTTTGTTAGGCTTCCAATAAAAACTAATTGAATCCAATTCACCAAAACTTTGCATATATTTTACTGGTAAAGTATAAGTTGTATCAGCAGAACTTAAAGTGATTTTAACAGAAACACTATCGTTTGGAAAAACAGTACCTAAATTAATTACTTTTAGTTTTATTTTAACTTCATCATTTACTAACGGATAATCTGGTTCAAAATCTATATTTTCACTTAACATTTTAAAATCTGGTTTTCTAACAAATGCTAAATCAACAGCAGGATCTCCTAATAAGGTTAATAAAGCAATGTGGTCTGCATCCAATCCAGTCATTCCATTTGGAAAATCTGCCTTAGCATACCTTATTGCATCTCCAACAACAAAAACTTTGTTATTAAATATTTGTGAAAACAGTTTTGCATTTAAAGACTTGCCTTGTGGCCAAAAGGTTATACCTGTATGACCCCAAAATCCAATCGCTCCTTTTTCTGGAACTTTTATAAATTGTTCTCCAAAAACATCTTGATTATCAAAATGTGCAGTATAGCAAGTAATACTTGTTATAAATGTAGGTTTACCAAAATTTGTTAATTGATAAATGTGATCGTTTAAGAAAAATAAGTCCCATTGATATCCACCACCATGACCAAAGAAATTGGTGATAATTGCACCTTCGTTAAAGCCATTTTTCATTTCTGGCGTTCCACCAATAAACTGGCTATACTCCGGTTTATTTGGAAAAGCATATACTTTATAAGTAGAGTAACCTTTTAGATTAATAAAATTATTATCCAACATTTGGTTTTCATCATTAAATCTAAAATAATTTTCATCACTTGCACTTTGACCAGCACTATAAAGATTTACTCTTTGTCGCCACTCTTTAGTTTTATCTAAAGGATAATTAATCATTTTGTTTATTATTGCTTCACCTTCTGCTACAGTTTCAATAGAAATTCTACCTATTGATATATCTGGAATAACATCTACTCCATCTACTGCCACAAACATATTATCTGCTACTGCCTGACCATATTTAAACGACTGATATGGAATAGAAGGGATAAAATTTTCACGGCTTGTGGGGAATATTTTCCTATAATCATAACTCATATCTCCCAACAAAACTACATAAGAGGGTGCCGGTCTTTGCCAATTAAAATAAGCATGCTTAATAAATTCTCTTATTGCAAAAGGATCCATTAATCCACTGCTAAACTCATTATATATATCCATAACATTAACAACCTTTACACGTGGATTTGTAAATCCTGTTAAATTATTGCTTCTGTATAGTGCCAATTTATTAGCAACTTCCGTAAACTTTGGATGAGTAATAATTATATAATCTGCACCTTGATTAGTATTGTATAAATCAGAATTTACATTTTTCCTTATACTATCTGGTGTTAAAAATGCATTTAAGGATACACAAAAATATTCATGCTGCAAGTATACTTGATCTACAAATTCTACGTTATCCCATTGGTTGTGTGTTACTCTACTATCTCGTATTACCTCACCTCTATCTGGTATGTAAACCAACATAGTATCCGCAGTCCATCTATAAACAATAAATAAGGTTTTTCCAAAAGTATTGTTGGGTGCTGTAAAAATATAACTCTCGCCATTTACCTCGTTATATTGCCAATATTCTAATTCAAACCAATTTATTCTAATCTCATCGCGTTCAAATTCCCCTTTTGCAAAAACCTGAAAAGTATTTTGTGGAAATATTCCAATTTCACCTAATTTAAATGTCGTTTCAAATATTGCCTCTTGTTGTCCAGTCCAGCTTTTACTACCAACAGGTTGACTTGTTAACATTATATCTGCTTTATGAACCCCAGTTGTTAACCCGTGCATACTTACTCTAAGCTTAATATAAACCGAGTCTGTATTCATTTTAGGTGGCGTTGGAAATGTATAAAAGAATGCTTCTTGTGCAGTTCCATTTTCGCCCGATGCTTTTCCCCAAAACCAATAATCTCTATTCGAATTATCTGCGTATCCTAACCTTTCGTAAATTGTATCTCTTTCATAGTGTAAAAGCCTTTTATTTGTTACAAAAGACTTTCCCCATACTAATGGCTTGCCTGTAATATTTTTAAATTGGTACCCAACTGAATCTGCTTGATATGATAACCAATATACATTAGTATTATTATATATGTTTAATTTAGCATATGGTGTAGGTGTTGGTGGATATCCACAAAATTGTAAGTACGAGCCTTTGCTAAACAAAGAATCTTTTTTAGTGAATACATCAATTGGTATTTTTACACCATTGCAAAAAAGTTCTAATTTTTTACTATCTATTGTTATTGTTTCATCCAAACCTGCTGCTAATAAATCATCATATTTAATTCTATAAACACCTTTCTTATTTAAATAAATTTTAAAATACTCTTTATTTGGATTATACCATCTGCTATTTAATAAAGATTGCTCTTTTTGCTCGCCATCAATTCCCATCCACTGTTTAGCTATATCATAATTTACTACACTTAATCTTAAATATTCATCAGCTTTAGCATCATAATTATATATAAAATTCTTATTATCTAATTCATTATAAGTTAACTTAAAAACTATTTTTTTGTTTAATTTTATTTGCTTTTTTACAGGATTAAACAATATTGGAGAAATTTGAACATTTAGAATTTTAGTAAATCTTGCTATATAATTATCTGCTATAAAAACATCATTTATTGGGTAATATTTATTTGATGAATATATTTCTTTATTAAAATTATCATAGTTTAATATTTCCCCATCTTCACCATATTCAGGAACTGGTAAAACAAATTTATTATCTATAGTACTATAATTAATATTTAGAATTTCAATTTTTGGATTTGAATTAAAAGGAATACCAAATGATAAAAACATTTTTGGTATATCTGGTTCACCTATTTTAGTGTTAATTAATGTGTTACTGTTAATTTTTGTGTATTTTAATCCATTAACAATTGTATCTTTTAGGGTAAAATTATCTTCAAAATTTACTTGTACAGTTATAAACCTATCATTACTTTCCAAAACTTTATAATTTTGAGAAAATACTATGCCCGTGCAGAAAATTACAAATAAATATATGTATTTTATCATAAATATAGCCTAAATATTAATAAATAAAGTAATAATATTAATAGTTCTTTATTTTTTCAAGTCAAAAATAAATTAATATTAAAATATATTGTAATTTAACGTAAAAATAAAATTATTATTTGTAATATTATTACTTCTTATTTTTTCCTTTTCGGAACTAAAACTAAAATTTATGTTAACAAAATAAGAGTAATAATATTTTAGTAAAAATGTTACTCTATTTTTTTTACTTAATATGCCATCTAATAGCTTTGGATTTTTACTGCTTAAAATTGAAGTTGTACTTAAATTATATGCCCCACCATAATTAAAAACTAAATTTCCATTATTATCATATTCATTTTCACCATGTTTAATATTATCGTATCTAACAGAAGTTAAAAAGTTTTTATTAATAAAATAATTTAGCTGAACACTAAATGCTACTGAATTTTGATTAAGGTAAGTACCTAACGGAAAACCATTATTGGTATATGATAAAGATTCATTAATTTCTGGATGCGTAAAAGTAAAAGGTCTAACTTGAGTATAATCAAAAAGTAACATAAAATTTTTGGGTAATAATGGATATGCTAAATTAAAATCAATTTGCCAAGCTAATCGATTATTTGGAGTATTCCATGCACCACTACCCCATAAATTAAAATTTATATCATCAAAAATTAAATTACCAATTACTTCTAAACCATTAAAAGGCATGTACCTAAAATCAAATCCTAAAAATGAATTATCTAAATCGTTTAATGACCTTTGAGCACTTTCGAAAAGTAAAAATGGATTTAAATAAGCAAGTTCAACCGGCCTATTGGCATAAATTATCGTTTGTGTAACACCAAATTTTAATCGCTTTGTTGGATTATACCCCAATCTGCTTATAGCAATATATTTAGGGGTTTTTCTGCGTATATCTCCAGTTAGCGAATCAACATATGCACTTGTTCGCTTTGTAACTAACCAGCCATGTAAAAATATATAGTTAAATTTTTTGTAATTTATTTCAAATTTTATAAAATCAAAATCTTGTGATGATGTTCCTATTACTAATGGATTTAATTTACTAACACCCCACACTATTTCATTTCTACCTAAAAAACCACTAAATACTTCACTTTCATAGTTAATATATCCCCTTGTATAATCAGCATATTTTATTTTTGTGCTAATAACAGAAAAACTTTGATTTACTTTCTTTTCAAGTCTTGCAGCTTCAACACTACCACCAATATAACCGTTATTTGCTTCTAAAAATGCTGTTATATTACTACCATAATTAAGTTTTAATTGTCCACCATAAAAAATTACTAAGGAATTATTACTATTTTTATTTAATACTTTAGTAGAAAAAATAGGGTTTGCAGAGAAATGAATAACCGAATCTGTGTAATTTATTATATTATATTCATAATTGGTATAAAATGAATTACTAATTGCAGAAAAATTATCTAAAAAGCTAATAGTTGAATCTTGTACTTTATTAAAGCTGTAGTTAGTTGAAAATTCTGTTAATCTTAAAGAGTCTATTAATTTAGATATTTTTTTATTAGATATAGGTAAAATTAAATTATCATAGTTATCTGCTTCACCAATCGTTCTTAAATAAGATAAATAGTCATAGATAACATGGTTGGAATTAATTAAAAAGCTTTGAGAAAAAATAGAGGAACTTAATAATAAAAAAAAGATGATTTTTTTTAATGCCACTTAAATATTCCCTTCGTTGGTAATAATAACTAAAGGGGTTTTTAAAACAATCAATAAATCTGTCCAAAAATTCGCTTTTTGATAATATTCAATTTCCATTTTAACTCTTTCTTCAGGTGTAAGTTTTTGTCTTCCATTAACCTGAGAAAAACCCGTAATACCCGGTTTAAAGTCTAAAACTTTTTTTTGATAATCATCATATTGTAATGCAATTGGCATAACTTCCGGTCTAGGACCAACAATACTCATATCTCCTTTTAGCACATTAACAAATTGTGGTATTTCATCAATACTAAGCCTTCTAAAAAGCTTTCCAGTTTTTGTTAATCTTGGGTCATTTTCTTGAGTTAAAACGGGTCCTATCTCAGATGCATTTTTTACCATTCCTCGCAATTTATACATTTTAAATGGTTTACAGCCTTGTCCCATCCTTTCTTGAATAAAAATTGCCGGACCTTCAGATTCTAACTTAATAGCTATCATGCTTAATAACATTATTGGGGAAGAGATAATTAAAACTATTAGACTTATTATTATATCAGTAAGTCTTTTAATAAAGCTTCCTTGCTTACCCATAAAAAGTTACTTTTTATATTGTGCAGTAATATCATAAATTGCAGAAACTACTTTGTTTATATCTTCTTCTGTCATACCAGGATACAATGGAAGAGATATTAATCTAGGGAAAGCATCTTCTGCAACCGGGAAATCGGCAGGATTAAGATTAAATGTCTCTTTATAATATATGTGTTGATGAACCGGCATAAAATGTACTCCTGTTCCAACACCACGTATTTTTAACTCTTCAATAAACTGATTTCTACTTATGGTAAGTAATTCATGTTTAATTCTTATTGGATATAAATGTAATGCGGATACTCTATCAGTTTTTAATGTAAGCGTTCTAACAAATTCACTACCAGCAAATAATTTATCATAAATTTTCGCTAATTTTGCTCTTTCTTCACGCATCCATAAAACTTTTTTAAGCTGTGCTAAACCTAAAGAGGCTTGAATATCTGTAAAATTATATTTATAGCCGGGTGCAACAACTTCATAATACCAAGAACAAGCATCAGTGTATCTTTTCCATGCATCTTTATTCATTCCATGCATACGCATAAGTTTAGTACGCTCTGCTATTTCATCGTTTTCTGTGCATAGCATACCACCTTCACCGGTTGCTAACGTTTTAGTAGCATAAAAGCTAAAACAAGTAATATCGCTAATAGTACCAATTTTTCTACCCTTATATTCAGCAGGCAAAGCATGTGCTGCGTCTTCAATTACAACCAAATTATGGGCTTTGGCTAATTCATTTATTTCATCTAAATCGCAGGGTTGCCCTGCATAGTGCACTGGTATAATTGCTTTTGTTTTTGGTGTAATAGCTTTTTCTATCTCTTTAACAGATATATTTAAAGTGTCATCATCAACATCTACAAATTTTGGTATAGCACCAAAATAACAAGCTATTTCAGCAGTTGCTGGGAAAGTCATAGTCGGAACAATTACTTCATCACCTGCTTTTAAATTTATTGCTTCAAGTGCTAAATGCCCAGCAGCAGTCCAACTGTTTACAGATACTGCTTGTTTACAACCTATTAACGACTTAAATTCTTCTTCAAACTTAAGCACCTTTGGACCCATACTAAGCCAACCAGATTTTACTGTATCAACAACCTCATTTATTTCATCATCCGTTATAAAGGGTCTATGAAATTGTATAAAATTTTCACTCATAAGCAGTTCAACATTTATCTAAAATTTTTTAATTTTTACTAATTTTTAAAATACAAAAGTTATAAATTAAAGTAAAATAATTTTTTTATTATATTTTGCGCTGTGTCACAATTGAATAAAGAAAACCTAATCCATAAGACACATGCAATATTACCACTGCTAACACAAATAACAATGGTATTTTTTTGTTAACTTTATAAAATTTTAATGAAAATACTAAAATAATAAAAAAATAAGAAAAAAGTGGGATAAAAAATATAAAAAATTCCTTAAAAATTAGAGAAATTATTAATAATGTTATTAAACCTAAAACAAAACCAGATGGCACTAAGTGCCTTATTGATATAAAAGATTTATGCTTTAAAAATCCTAACCATTTGTAATATCCATAATTAAAATATTGCTTAAACAATTTTTTCGGATTATTTCTTACAAAATAAGAGCTTTTAACACTTGGAGATATGTAAATTTTCATCCCCGCTTTGGTTACCCTATATGCAAACTCATCATCTTGATTTTTAACAAATCTTTCATCAAAAAAGCCTACTTTATCAAATACTTCCTTTTTATAAAATGGAAAACAAGCCATCTCAGCTTCACCTTCATAATCCGGGAACCTATGATTTGCATTGCCAATTCCAATTTTAGAAGACATTGCATAGGATGTTGCTAAACCAAATAAGTTTTCCCCTTCGCTTGTTATTGGTCCACCAACACTTGATGCCTGAGGATATTTTTCGAATAATTTTACTCCATTTAATAAAAAATTATCTGGAATTATTGAATGTGCTCCTAATATTACTACTATATCCCCTTTTGCACTTTTTACTCCTATATTTAGCGCATATGGGGTTACTTTATTTGGATTTGTTATTATCTTTAAATTATCAAAATCAATTTTAATTTTTTCTAAAATTTCTAATGTTTTATCATCACTTTGTCCATCAACTAATAAAACTTCATATCTATCTTTAGGATAATTTTGTGACTTTAATGATAATATACATCTTTCAATATACTTTTCTTCATTCCTACATGGAATTACAACAGACAAAAAAGGTAAGCTTTCCATAAATTTTAATATTTTTTATACAAATCTAACATTTTATTTACTGAATGCGAAAGAGAATAATTTTCTAAAATTCTTTTACGCGCATTTGTACTTATTGCTTCTATTTTTTCGGAGTTATTTATTAAGTATAGAATAGCCTTTTTTATTTCATTAACATCTGGTTTTTCAATTAATATTCCATTTTTACCATCTTCAATTATTTCTTTTATACCACCAGTATTGGTCGCAATAACTGCGCCACCAGTAGACATAAACTCTGCTATAGATACTCCAAAACTTTCTTTAAAACTTGGATAAACTCCTATTTTAATTTTTTGGTGATATAAATGTACTGAATTATAATCCACATGCCCAGTAATTTCAGTATATTTATCAATCTTTAAGTCTTTTATTAATTTTTGAAAGTAATTATAATTAGAACCACCTCCAACAATTAAAAGCTTAAAATTAAAATCATTTAATTCTTCTTTTAATTGTGCAAATGCTTTAATAAGATATTCTATCCCATAATTTGGTTCTAGTGATTTGACTATACCTATAACATTTTCTCTTTCGGTTAAATCAACAAAAGAAAACTTTTTCGTATCTATTCCAAAAGGAATTACATTAATATTTTTGTTAGTAAAATGTTTAGTTTGATTAGCTAAATCATTACTCGTGGCACAAATTTCATTTGCCCGCATTAGTATAAATTTAATAATATCTTTAAACAAAAAATTTTTATATGGAAATTCTACAATATCACTTCCCCAAACTGAAATAAAAAAAGGCTTAAAAAAAGTTAAATACCCTAATAATCCATAACTAGAAGCATAATGAGCATGTAATATATCTATACGTTTTTGTTTTACTATCTTCAAAAGATTCGGTAAAAATTGTAAGTAACTTATTTTAGCTAAGCTGCCATCACCTTGCATCTTAATCTTGTTACTTATATTTTTATTAATTACTTCTATTTTTTCATCATATAACTTTAAATTAACACTTTCAGCAAATCCATACACAATTATATCATGATATTTAATTAAAGCGTTTGCCCATTTTATAGTATGTGCAGAAGAAGGGTCTGCAAGCAACAATATTTTTTTTCTATTCATTTTGTGTATTACTCTTAACATATTCTAAATAAATAAAAGCAAATACTATAAACAATATCCAAAACGGTAAATCAATTGATATAAAACCGTAACTTAATATTCCACCCCATTCTAATAATCCTCTAATAAAATATGTTAAAGCAATTATTGTAATGGAAAGCATTGTAAAATAAAGTTTTTGATTAGTATTTTTTAAATATAAAATACTTTTATAACCCAATTTAATATAAAGTATTGGGAATAATATGGAAAACAATAGTCCTAAAATACCTAAATCTGCAAAATAAAATAAATAAAAATTATGAGCGTGCCCAAATTCTGTTTTGGCTACATAATAATCCCAATACATAAATTCGGGCGTTCCCATTTGAAAAGGATAGTACATAAACATATAATATTTTGATGCAGCTGGTCCCGCACCTGTTAACCAAATATGTGGTAATGCAGCAAAAACTGCAGGGTAAACTATATCTCTTCCCGATGCTATTGTTTCTACTCTAAAATATAGGTTCACTATTTTATTTATTGGTTCTATAAATACTAAACTTGTTATTGTAACTAAAATTACTAAAATTCCATAAAAATATTTCTTTTTTAATATATACATTAATACCATTAATCCTATTATTAACACCATTATAGATGAGCGCGAATTTGAAATAAGTAATCCTAATAAGAATAGAATTATAGTTAATTTTAATAATGTTTTATATAAACTATTATTTGTATTAAAATGCAACACTGTAGAAAAAATTATTACAATAGTAAAAAAAACACCTATTGTGTTTTTATGTACATAAAAATCCTTTAACTGAATTAAATAATCACTTTCTAAATTTAATAAACTAAAACCCTTAAATATAAACTGATAAATTAATAAGCCAGCAAAAAATATCCCTATTATAAAAAATGAACCTAAATAAAAATTAATATCTTTATAATATGCTAATAAAGCATAATAATAATAAACTAATACAAAAAATAATATTGTCCTAAAAATTTGTTCAAATGCAAGTTGCTTATATGATGAAAATATAGTGGAAAATATTAAAATAGAAATATAACTTGCAACTATTATAATAAAAAACTTAGGTGGTATGGGGTATTTTTTAAATTCTAGCCCATAAGACTTAAAAACTAAAAAAGTTAAAATTATAAAGTTAGATACTTGTACAATAAACCTTAAACTTAAATTTAAAGAAGACGTTAAAGATAAAAACGAAATAATTGTATATAAAACTATTACTTTTTCGCCATATTTTTTGTAAAACAAAATAAATATTAATAACCCAATAAAAAGATAAAGATAGTCAAATAAAAATATCCCCAACACTATGGGTATTAAATAATAATTAGACCAATAATTTTTTATTAAATTAAATAATTTCTTAATCATTCCTTATTACTCGATAAGTAACTAATAAAATTAGTAATTTTACTAAAAACTAAATCGTATGAAAGCTTATCAATACACTCAAAATAATTGCAACCTACTTGTCCTCCATATTTAACACACATCTTTTCATCTTCTTTTGGTGAACAACTTACTGTAATTTTTACACTTTCATGATAAGGCACATCAGGTTTATGGAACAGTGGATTTGTTGGACCATAAATTGTAAAAGTTGGAATACCAGAGTAAACTGCTAAGTGCATTGGTCCACTATCATTACCAATAAATAGTGTATAATTGTTTATTTTAATTAATAAATCTTCTAAACTATTAGAAACAAGATAATTAATGCTTTCAAATTTCAATTTTTTCTCAAGTTCAGACGTCAATCTTTCTTTATCCACAATAAAGGTAATTTCAAAATTCTTAATTAAATCTTTATATAGTTTTATAAACTTATCTAATTCCCACTCTTTGGCTTTCCATCCAGCAAATGGATGAATTGCAATCTTAATTTCGCTTGTATTCTTCTTATACAATGTAAAATATTGGTCTATATTAGCACTCGTATCAAATAAATTTATAACATCAAAATACATACTCCAAAGTGGTGATCTTTCTTTTTTTAACGTATAAAAATTATAAGCAGTAAACAAATAATTATCTGTAAAACCATGTTTTTGTTTAGAATAAATTTTATTTAAAACCGATACAGAAGTAATAGAACCGGTTAAATCGAACACATACTTAAATGCTTTGTTTTTAACACTTTTTAAAGCGCTTTTTTTTACAAATCTATTAAACCTTATATCTCGTTTTTCGATAATTATAAAATTAATCTTTTCATCAACAAATTTTTTATACAAAAACGCACTGTAATTATAACAAATTATTGTTATGTCTTTATTAAATTTCTTATGCAAATATTTTAGGGAAGGAATTGTAAAAATTGTATCACCAATTTTATGAAGAGAAATGATTAAAACATTTTGTGAATCTTTATAAAAAAATTCATTTTTCTTTTTAATTAAAAATAAAGTAAAATTAACAATTGATTTTACTAAAACTTTAATTGGCTTAAATTTCTCTATTAATTCTGTAATAACCATTATTTATTAAATTTATTCAAAAATCTTAATACGTAATTTTTAATTTCGCTATCACTATAAATAGTAACGGTAGAAAATAGAACAATAAATAAAACTGAAGAAACCAAGTGATACATTAATTGATTAGTTGGGAAAAAATAATAAGCTAATGATGAACAAATTGTAATATTAATCAATGAAAAAATAAGGTAAATAATAAAATACTTAAATACATAAATGTAATTTTTAAAATTCAATTTTTTAGTAATATATATGTATCCTAAAATAAAAATTATTAAAAACGATACAGAAGTTGATAAAGCTAATGCATTTACCAATAAATTACTAATAAACAAAAAACTAGTAAATAATTTTACAACAGCTGCAATAATTGTAATACCCAGTAAAATACCAATTAATTTGTAGCTATACATCAATTTATTAATAACTGAAAATGCAGTTATAAAAGGAAATCCAATAGCAAAATACTTTAAAATATTAGCAGTTAAATAAGTATTATCAGAAGAAAAATTCCCCCTTTCGAATAAAAATCTAATTGCAATACTACCATGCATATAAAACAATATAGCAATAGGTATAGTTGTTAAAAAAATATACTTTAAGTTTTTATAAAAATAATACTCGTTTTCTTTTAATAAATTTTGCCCCATGTTATAAGAAAATTTGCTAAACATAACAGATAAAACTGCAAACGAAAAAATATTTAATGGAAGCGACACCAAGTTAAATGCATAATTTAATGCAGAAATTGAACCAGATGTTAATTGACTGTAAAAAAATCTATCTATAAAAGAGTAAGACAAAGATACCAACTCGATTAATAAAGTTATAATTAATGCATTAGTTAAAACATTAGATTTTTCATTAAATATCTTTAAAATATTTCTATTTATAATAATATCTTTTTTTACAGGTAGCAAAACAAACAAAAATTGTAAAAAAGTAGCAATTAAAGTTGAATATGCAATAACTAAAATACCATAAGTTTTAGCAAATAAAATGATACCCAATACTACAACAACATTAACAAAAATTTGAGATAAAACTATTTTTATAAATTTAAACTCCGCTTGGTAATATGCCGCTAATATTGAAAAACCTGCATTAAAAGGAATAATAAATAAATAAATACTATATATTTTTTCTGCTAAAATAAATTTATTATAATTATTGCTACTTATAAATATTTGTAAAATCACATCTCTAAATGCAAATAAAAATAATAAAACTAATAAGCCGCCTAAAACAAACATTAATAGCGAGTAGCTTAAAAAATATTTCCCAGCATTTGAATTATTTTTATCTTCTAAAAATTTATTATAAAATGGAATAAAGTAATTTTGTGATAGATAATAAACTGTAGAATTTATAATAACTAATAATGTTGTAGATACTAAAAATATATCATACTCCCAATTTAAACCATAAAAGTACGCTAAAACCATTTCCCTTAAAAAGCCCAAGCCCTTACCAAGTATATTCAACAAGGTTAAAAAGAATGAGATTTTTACAATATTTACTGTAGCTTTAGACATATAAAATTATAATAAAATTTACAAGAAATTATATATTAAAAATTAAAAAGTTAAAAACTAATAATAACCCAAATAAAAACAAAATATTATATTAAAATTAAGAATAAAAAATAATTATAAACTTGAAAATAACAATTTTTTTTGTTATTTTTAAAATCTTAATTTTTGCACCCGTAGCTTAATTGGATAGAGCATCTGACTACGGATCAGAAGGTTCGGGGTTCGAATCCCTGCGGGTGTACTTAAAAACGCAACTTTTTAGTTGCGTTTTTTTATTTTAAACACATTTATTTTATATTTTGAAAAATAAAAGTATATTTATATCTTACTATTTAAATTTATTATTTTCTTTAGGATCGTACTTTAAACATTCAAAGCCACTATGTTTGCGTACTTCAATACTTGGTAAAACTTTGGATTTGAATTGTAAAGCTTTGCATCCATAAGGAAATTTAGGATCCCATGTAATATAAAAGTGTTTGCAGTTTTTACATATTGGGGTTTTCATAAAAATTTAATTTTATTTATTTAAAGTAATATTAAAAATACACAATTAAAAGGAAATTATTAATGAGTATTTTAGTAACAGGAGGGGCGGGATATATTGGTAGCCATTTTGTTAGAAAACTACTGAAAGAAAACTATAATCAAATTATTGTTGCTGATAATCTTTCAAGAGGGCATATTGAATCTATACCACAAGAAGTTACTTTTATTAAAGTAGACCTTAAAAATTATCAAGATACTGAAAATATATTTAAAAAATATCAAATTAACTCTATAGTTCATTTTGCAGCTTATGCCTATGTTGGAGAGTCTGTTGAAAATCCAGCTTTATATTATGAAAATAATGTTTTAGGTAGCTTTAATTTAATTAAAGCTGCAAATTTAGCAGGTGTTAAAAATTTTGTTTTCTCTTCTACTTGCAGCCTTTACGGTAACCCTTCCAAAGTCCCTATTAGTGAAAATGAAAGCACTAAACCTATTAACCCCTATGCTTATACAAAACTTTTTATAGAAAAAATTTTAGCAGATTTTGATACAGCTTATGGACTAAAATATGTTGCTTTACGTTACTTTAATGCTGCAGGTGCAGACTTCTCCGCAGAAATTGGAGAAAGCCATGACCCAGAACCGCATTTAATCCCTATTGTATTGGCTACAGCTTTAAAAAAACGTCAAGCAGTTAATGTTTTTGGCGATGATTATAACACACCTGATGGTACTTGCATTAGAGATTATATTCACGTATACGACTTAGCAGATGCTCATATTAAAGCTTTGAATTATCTTAAAAATGGTAACCCTTCTAATATTTTTAATTTAGGCACTGGTAGCGGAAATAGTGTTAAAGAAATTATAGAATCTGCAAAAAAAGTTACTGGGTTAGATATTCCCTATAAAGTAGTTGATAGACGACCTGGTGACCCAGATATTTTAGTTGCTGATAACAAAAAAGCTAAAGAAATTTTAAATTGGAGCCCAAAGTATTCACTTTATGATATAATTAGCTCCGCCTTTAATTGGCATATTAACCAAAAATATTAAGATATATGGAAATAATTGAAACACAAATTAAAGGTTTGCTTATTCTAAAACCTAATGTTTTTAATGATGAACGAGGATATTTTTTTGAATCATATAATAAAAATCGTTTCTCAATAAATGGTATAAATATCGATTTTGTACAAGATAATATATCCAAATCTCAAAAAGGAACTATAAGAGGATTGCATTACCAAGTTGGAGAATATGCACAAGATAAACTTTGCCAAGTAATTTACGGTAAAGTGATGGATGTTGCTGTTGATATTAGATTTGGCTCGCCAACCTTTGGTCAATACGTTGCGGTAGAGCTTTCCGAAGAAAATCATCATCAACTACTTATCCCTAAAGGTTTTGCTCATGGTTTTGAAGTTTTAAGCAATTTTGCTATTTTTCATTATAAATGTTCTAATTTTTATAGTAAAACACACGAAAGAAGTATATTATATTGTGACAAGGATTTAAGTATTAATTGGATTTCAAATAATCCTATTGTTTCAGATAAAGATAAAAATGCACCAAATTTTAATGCAATAAATAAAGATTTTATATACTAAACAGGAGTGTAAATGAAGTTATCAATTATTGGTACTGGTTATGTTGGGTTAGTTTCTGGTACTTGTTTTGCTGAAATGGGCAACGAAGTTATTTGTGTTGATAATAACCCCGATAAGTTAAAGAAATTAAAAGATGCAGAAATTCCAATTTATGAACCTGGATTGGATATTTTATTTTACCGCAACATTGCAAAAAAAAGATTAGTCTTTACCGATGATTTAGAACACGCTGTTAATAATACTGATATTGTATTTTTATGTTTACCCACTCCACAAGATGAAGATGGCTCTGCCGACTTAAAATATGTGTTTGGAATAGCTGAAAAAATTGGAGAAATTCTTAAAAAAAGTAATGATAGTAATTTTAAGATTATTGTTAACAAAAGTACTGTTCCTGTTGGCACTGCTAAAGCTGTTACTAATATTATATCAAAGTATGGAGTTAAAAACTTTGAAGTAGTTTCTAACCCAGAATTTTTGCGCGAAGGATTTGCTGTTGAAGATTTTATGAAACCAGATAGAATAGTAATAGGTGCAACAAGTCCTAAAGCTTTATCTATTATGAAATCTTTATATGAACCTTTTGTTAGACAAGGAAACCCAATTATTGAAATGAATCCAGAAAGTTCTGAAGTAACTAAATACGCTGCAAATTCTTACTTGGCTATGCGTATTACATTTATGAACGAGCTTGCTAACTTTTGCGAAAAAGTTGGTGCAAATGTGGATTTAGTTAGAAAAGGAATGGGAACGGATAACAGAATTGGTAAAAGGTTTTTATTCCCCGGTATTGGTTATGGTGGCTCTTGTTTTCCTAAAGATGTTAATGCATTAATTAAAACGGGTGAAGAAAATAATTCACCTTTACGCATATTAAAACTTGTTGACCAGATTAATAAAGAACAGAAAAAAGTTTTAGTTACTAAAATACTTGCACATTTTGATAATCAAATAGAAAATAAAAAATTTGCGGTTTGGGGATTAGCATTTAAACCAAATACAGATGATATGCGAGAAGCTCCGTCAGTAGTTATTATAAACGAATTGCTTTCGCTTGGCGCAAAGGTTGCTGCTTATGACCCCGCTGCTTTAGAAAATGCAAAATTTTATTTACAAGATAGAATTGAATACAAAGAAGATCAGTATGAAACATTAGAAAATGCAGACGCTTTGCTAATTCTTACAGAATGGAACGAATTTAGAAATCCAGATTTTAATAAAATTACTGAACTTTTGAAAAATAAATTAATTTTTGATGGTAGAAATATATATGAACCTGATAAAATGAATGAACTAAAATTTACTTATTACTCTATTGGTAGAAAAGCAGTTATAAACTAATTTGATAGATAATATTTATCATAAAAAAAACCCCCTATTAAAAGGGGGTTTTTATTTTTAACTATACTATAATTACATTGAACGTAATCTATTAGATTCATCAACTGAAAATATCTTTTCTAAATCTAACAATATAAGTAACCTATCTTCAAGTTTGCCCACAGCAGTTATATAATCAGAGTCTATACCTGCAACCATTGCTGGTGGTGGCTCTGTAATGCTTTTTGGTATTCTCAATACTTCGCTAACTTCATCAACAATAAAACCAACTGTAACACCATTTAAATCTACAACAATAATTCTTGTTCTATTATCATGGTCAATACGAGGCATATTAAGTCTTGTTCGTAAGTCAATAACAGGTATTATTCTGCCACGTAGGTTAACTACACCATCAATAAAATCTGGTGAATTTGGAACTTTTGTAATCTGCATCATCCTGTTAATTTCTTGAACCTTTAAAATATCAATTCCAAATTCTTCTTCACCAATTTTAAAGCTAACAAGCTGTAAAAGCTCATTTAAATCGCCTTTTTTTTCGTCTTGTTCTCTCATAGTCATCTCGTTTTTTTTAATAATTTTTTCATAAATATAATATTTTAATAATTAATTACCAAGTAATTTTTTTCTTGTCCCTTTAAGACTATAATTATTTTTACTAAAATTTTCAATTTTAAATCTCTGAATTAATGCTTGCAAGTTTTCGGTAAGTCTGTTTAAGTCTTCACTTGCGCGTGCTATTTGCTGTATTCCGGTTGCAGATTCATGCGTTACGTTGTTTATTGATTCTATACTCTTGCTTATTTGCTCGGCTGCACTGCTTTGCTCTTCACTTGCACTTGCTACAGAGTTTATTACATCTAACACCCTGTTTGTTGCATTTACTATCTCTTGCATAGATTTGCCAGACTTGCTTGCTAATTGCTTACCTGTATCAACTTCTTGCTTACCTTTCTGCATCCCTTCTACTGCTTCGTATGTGTCTTTTTGTATTGTCTTTATCATGTTGGCTATTTCTTTTGTAGCTTTTGTTGTCCTTTCTGCTAATTTCCTTACTTCATCTGCCACTACCGCAAAGCCGCGACCTTGTTCGCCCGCTCTGGCTGCTTCTATTGCTGCATTTAATGCAAGTAAATTTGTTTGGTCTGCTATATCATTTATTACTTGTACTATTTCACCTATCTGGTCGCTATTCTTACCTAATTGCTGTACCGTCTCTGCTGCGCTTTCCACTACTTCCGCTATTCTGTTCATTCCCTCTACTGTTTGCGCAACTACCTTGCCTCCTTCTTGTGCTATATCTCCTGCAGATTTTGCCGATTCTGCCGCTACATTTGCATTCTTTGTTGTCTCTACTATTGTGCTTGCCATCTGCTCTACTGCCGATGCCACTTCACTTGCTTGTGCGCTCTGCTCTTGTGCTCCAGCTGCCATCTCTTCCGCACTTGCACTTATTTGATTTGATGCACTTGCTGTTGCTTGTATTGCCTCCGTTATCTCTGTTAATACTCCGTTTAGCGCTTCTCCTAACTGGTTTATGCTATCCTTTATTATTCTAAAGTCCCCTTTGTATTCTCCTGCCATTCTTACTGTTAAATCACCGGTTGCCATTACTTCTAAAACTTTGCTCCCTTCTTGAACTGGTATTACTACTGCATCAAGTAAGCTGTTTATGCCTTTTACTATGTCGGCAAAGCCTCCTTGTAATTTACTTATATCCCCTCTTGTATCTAACTTTCCTTCGGTTGCTTTCGCTACTAACTCTTTTATCTCTTCTACCACACCTTTTATTTCTTCTACCGTTTGATTAACTACTGGAGCTATTTCATCCTTATCACTTTGTGGTGGTATATGTGCACTAAAATCTCCTCTACTTAATTGGTTTAGAGCACCTAAAACATATTTTTGTAACTTATCAACAAAATCATCCAATGCGCGCCCCATATCACCAAGTTCATCTTTTATCTGGGAATTTAATCTCATATTTAACTGTCCTAATGACATTAAACCAACCATATTCTTTACATTAAGCAACGCACTAGTTAAATATTTTGAAATAAAAATACTTATTACTATACCTAATATAATTGCAAATAAACCAATTAAAATAATGCCATTAGTAGCAAAGCTGCTTTTATCATATGCTTGATTAGAAACTAATTTAACTTCTTCATTAATCATCTCATTTAATCTGTTCAAGCTTTCATTGCAACTTAAAAAAGATGTTCTTGCATTTAAACTAGCAGCAAATGCTTTTGCATCTATTTCTACAACTTGGGGATCATCTAAAGATAAGCCAGAAGCAATTAACTGATCTTTTTCTTTACTATATTGTACTACTAGCCCAGATTCACCTTTCCATTCACTCCATTTTTTTAAGAAATTTTGAAATTCTGCCTCTTCAGCACTGTTTTTTTCTAGTTTTGTATAATTATTAAGTGCTGTTTCAGCATCAGCAAGATTTTTGCTATAATATTTATATTGCGCCTCTCTTAATTCACGGTCCATCATTCTTCTGTTTATTAATCCTCTTTCACCAACTAATACTGCATTTTGATGTGCTCTTATTTTTGAAATTGCATCAACCTTTGGTAATTCCACAGATTCAAAGTTTTCAATCACTAAGTTAAGTTCTTGAATATTAGAATAACCAAAATATGCAACAATCAATGTTAATATCAGTATTCCCCCAAATCCATAATACAACTTACGCCCTATGCTTAAGTCATAGAATTACTTCATTCTAACTCTCCATCAATTTATTTATTATTAGGTTGATTAAACTTTAAATCAAGTAATAAACAGAAGATTGATAATTTTGATTTTTATGATGATAAAAATATTTATGAAAATTTTTTAATGAATATACAAAAAATATATTCAATAATATATTATTTTTTTATTAAAAATATTTAAAAAAGCTTTTTTTCAAATTTAAATTTTTAGTAAAATTTAATACAAATTAATTTATTTTAATTCTTTATTTCAATTAAATTTTCATATTTTACATCTTTATAAGTTGGCATAGCCATTCCAATATATGCATTAATATATGTTGGGTCACAAATTAAAAACTTTTGATTTTTATACATGATATAGTCACCTGGCACATCCACATCAAATTTAACAGCAGTAGCTACATGACCAGGATAATCAATTCCAATCACTTGTAAACCTAATAATTCCTTAATCAAAAAGGAAAATAATATAGACCTATCTTCACAGTCACATGCAGGATAATTTAATGTTTCTTCAATAAATAAAGGTTTTTCTCTACCAAATTGTTGGTCATCTGTTTTGTATTCAAACCCAACTTGCACAAACCTAAGTAATAAATTTGCGGCATCAGGGGCACTTTTTCCCTCTATTAATGGACGCAATGAATTTAGTAAAGCTTCTTTTGTATCATCTGTAATTTTGTAATTAAAATATACACTTAAATCCGTATAAGGGTAATTTTCATAAAACTTAACTATATTACTGTTATATTTTACACTAACGTTGTATTCGTTTCCTCTATATCTAAATTTAATAATTCTTTCTTTTTCAAGAGAATTTAATTTAGGTGCTTTATCAACATTCATACTAATAACATTTTTTGCTTCTGGGTAATCCCCATCATATGTTGAAATTGCCCCATCATAGTTTGCTTTTAAGTCATCAAAATCTATTAAATATAGCCTTTCTTTAGTATCCGATGATGTAAAATAAGGTACATCAAATATTTTTGTAGCAGAAGGCATAAATAGCGCTACTCTATTACCCACAAGCCCTATTCTACTTTTATATCCACTTTTGTTTAAAATAAACCAATCAAAACAAAATCTAGAATTTCTATCATTACCATAAATCTCTTTTGCAAAATTATTTATAAAAATAGCATATCCCCAATCATTTAAATTAAGCGCTTTTTTATAATCTAAAAACTGCTTTAGTAAGTTTTGATAATCTTTTTTACTCATTTCTTCCCAAAACTTACTTATTGATTTATTATTTGTATTTTGTGCTGTTACTACTTTTATTTCTTTTGCAAAATTTATTTTTGTATCTGTACCAAAATAGTTAAATACAAACTGTTGATCGTTTTTATCTTTATTTGTTTGTGGAATAATTGTAATATTGCTTGGGTCTTCTTTAGTAGGTATTTCTTTTTCTTTTATTGGCTGTTGATTTATTTTTTCTGGTTTTATTTTTTCTGTTGTAATTTCCTTTTCCTTTATATTATTAACTTTAGATTTTTCAATATCATTAATCGGGTCTTTAACTGTTTTATCTGTTAGTTCTTCTTTAGTTTTCCCTTCACTAAATTGTTCTTTTTCAGTAAATGGATTTTTACTTTCTTTTATAACAGGTTTTTTGTTTTCTTTACTTTTTTCTTTTTTCTCAGTTTTTTTATCCATTTCATTTGGAATGTTTAAATCCTGTTCCTTTAAAACCGGTGGGGTGATTAATTTTGGTTTTTCATCAAACTTAATACCATTATATAAATTAAATTCTTTCCATTCTTTTTCTAAAAATTCTTTAAACTTTTTATCTTCTTCAGATAAATATGTATTAAATTTATTTTGTTCCTCTTTAAGCCATTTTTGATACTCTTCATCTTGCGCATAAAACGGATTTATTAATCCTAATATAAGTGTACAAAAACAAATAATAATAATATTTTTCATCTTCTTGCCACATATAATTATTTTTAATTAAAAATATAACTGAAGTATAATATAATTGCAAATATAAATTAATAATTATTCTTTAATTTATCTTTTTTTAGTATATTTTAAGCTTAAATTTTAAAGAATTATGAAAAAATATTCTATTCTTGCCGTTATACTATCTGCATCATTATGGGGTATAGACGGTGTTTTATTAACTCCCTCTCTATACAATTTACCCGTTCCAATTGTAGTTTTTGTAGAAAGTTTATTAGTTGCTACAATTTTAACACCTTTCAATCTAAAGAATTTTAAATCATTAAGAATATTAAATAAAAAAGATATTTTATCTATTATATTAGTTGCACTATTTGGTGGCGCATTAGGCACCTTAGCAATTACCAAAGCTCTTTTTTATGTTAATTACGTAAATTTATCTGTAGTTATATTAATACAAAAGTTGCAACCTGTTTTTGCGTTAATATTTGCAATGATAATTTTAAAAGAAAAGCAGCAAAAAGAGTTTTATTATTGGGCAACTACCGCAATTATTGGTGCTTATATTATGACTTTTGGCTTTAAGTTACCAACAATTAACACTGAAGATAAAACTGTTTATGCTGTATTATTTTCACTAGCCGCTGCTATTAGTTTTGGTCTTTCTACTGTTTTAAGTAAACGCGCCTTAAAAAATATTAAATTTGGATTTGCAACTTATTTGCGATTTTTGTTTAGTTCTGTTATAATGTTAATAATTTTAGTTTTTTCAAATTCTTTTATTCATTTTAATCAGATAACCACTTTAAACATCTTTATCTTTATTTTAATTGCCCTTACTACTGGTGGAACAGCAATATATTTATACTATTTTGGTTTAAGAAATATATCTGCTTCTACTGCTACAATCTGTGAACTATCTTTTCCACTAACTGCTATTTTACTAGAGTATTTTGTAAGAGGAAATATATTAAGTATAATTCAATGGTTTGGAGTAATAATTCTTTTATTTTCAATAATAAAAGTATCATCTTTAAAATAAAAAATCCCCTTATAAAAATATAAGAGGATTTTCATTATAAATTTAAATTATCTACCTATTTGGTCTAACATATCTTTTCTAGCTAAAAGAGTTTCTTTATCTTCAACTCGGTTAGGGTCTGGAACGCAGCAATCAACTGGACAAACAGCAGCACACTGAGGCTCATCATGAAAACCAACGCACTCAGTACATTTATCTGGAACTATATAAAAATAGTCTGCACTAAAAAATCCAGTTGCACCAGATGGAGCGGGGTCATTTTCACCATATTCTTTATCTCCCAACTTCCACATTGCACCACCTTCATAAATTGCGGTATTTGGGCATTCTGGTTCACATGCGCCGCAATTAATACATTCGTCAGTTATCATTATTGCCATATTAGTTCTCCTTATATTTTTTTAAGTTTTTAATTTTAAGTTTATTGCAATTATAACTGTTTACAGTTAAACAATCTAAAATATTATTTAGGTTCTTATATAAAGCTAAAATATCTAAATTAAAATAAAAAGGCAAATACTTTTTAAGCTTTTCTTTTGCTTTATAAAATTGAGCAATTGCACTCTTTAAATTATTATTTTTTAAGTGATAACAGCCAACAGCGCATTGAATTAACCCTTGATAAAAAAGTTTATTTGGATCCTTTTCATTCATTTTTATCCAAACCTTTTCAAAGCACTCGTGTGCTAAAAAATATTCCTCATTGTTAAAAAGAAAAACCCCTAATTCAAAATATTTATTATTACCAGCTTCCACTAGAGCCACCTCCTCCAAAACTTCCTCCTCCTCCGCTAAAACCACCAAAACTACCACCCCCACTAAATCCACCGCCAGAAAAACCACCAAATCCGCCACCGATAAAACCTCCTCCTCCACCATAACCACCTATAAATGTTCGTCCCCTGCCTCGCCTTGCCATAGAAATTATTATATATATTATTATTAAAATTATATAACCAATAAAATTAAAATTTATATGTAAATTCTTTTCTTTTTTATCTTCTCTTGTATATTCACCCTGTATTGCTTTTTTAATTGCATTTATACCAGCCAATAATCCCAAAAAATAATTCCTATTTTTAAAATATGGTCCAATCTCGTTCCTTATTATTGATGAAGCTAACGCATCAGTTAACGCTCCCTCTAAGCCATATCCAACTTCTATTCTCATTTTTCTATCTTCTATGGCAACTAACATTAAAATACCATTATTTTTTTTGGTACCTATTTTATTTTTATCGGCTATTTCGTAGGATAAATTTTCGATTGGATAACCATTTAATGACTTTATTATAACAATTACTAATTGATTAGATGTACTATCATCTAACGCTTGCAAAATGGATTCTAATCGTAGTTTTTCGTTTTCAGTTAATACATTTGCATAATCGTTACAATATTTTGTAAGAGTTGGGATATTTGTCTGTCCAAATATCCCTATATAGATAAATAATATAAATAAAGTTATTTTTTTCATTTAAAGTCAAATTTAACTTCGGGCGCTTTTTCGCTTCCTGGTGCAGCCTTAAAATAATACTTTTCAGCAAATCCCATCATTCCGGCAATAATATTTGTAGGAAATCGTTTAATGGTTGTGTTGTATGTTTGCACAGTTTGGTTAAATTTCATCCTTTCTACCGAAATACGATTTTCAGTTCCTTCTAATTGACTTTGTAGCTGTAAAAAGTTCTCGTTAGCTTTTAATTGAGGATAATTTTCAACAGTAACTAATAATCTAGATAGCGCACCTGATAATTTCTCTTGAGAAGCTTGAAACTTTGCCACCGCCTGAGGATCGTTTAACAACTCTGGTGTAAGCTTAATTGAAGAAGCTTCTGCTCGTGCCTGTGTAACCGCTGTAAAAGTTTCTTTTTCAAATTCTGCTGCTCCTTTTACTGTAGCAACTAAGTTTGGTATTAAGTCTAACCTTCTTTGATAAAGATTTTCTACTTGAGACCAACTTTGGGTTACACCCTCGTTTAATGTAACCAAATTATTATATACACCAATACCCCAAATCAAAACAATTAATAATAATAAAACAATAGCACCTAAAATACCGCAACCAAGTGTAAGTCCTTTAATTTTCATTGTATTCCTCTCTTTAATTCGTTAAACTTCTTAAAGGAGCTGGTATTCTCCCTCCTCTTCCTACAAAATTTATAGGATTAAGTTCCCTAACATACATTATTGGTGCTTTACCAAGTAATCCACCATAATCCACAAATTCACCAACTTTTTTACCATAAGCTGGAATAATTCTTACTGCAGTCGTTTTATCATTAATCATTCCAATTGCGCTTTCATCTGCTATAATACCCGCAATTACACTTGCTGGGGTATCACCTGGCACTGCTATCATATCTAAACCAACAGAACATACCGAAGTCATTGCTTCTAATTTTTCTAATGATAAATTCCCTTTCATAACAGCATTAATCATTCCTTGATCTTCACTTACAGGAATAAAAGCTCCGCTCATACCACCAACAGAGGTACTTGCCATTAAACCGGCTTTTTTAACACTATCATTAAGCATTGCTAAAGCTGCTGTTGTGCCTGGGGCTCCAACATCTTCCACGCCCATTGCTTTTAATATATCTCCAATGCTGTCTCCTTCTGCTGGTGTAGGTGCTAACGATATATCCACAATACCAAAAGGTATTCCATGTTTTTGTGCAACACTACGTCCTATTAATTCCCCAGCTCGAGTTATCTTATATATTGTCTTTTTTATAACTTCTGCTAAATTTTGTAAATCTATTCTACCCGCATTTTTTATAGCATCTAATACTACACCCGGTCCACTAATACCTACATTAAGAACAACTTCTGGCTCGGTTACACCATGAAATGCTCCCGCAACAAATGGATTATCTTCTACTGCATTACAAAAAACTACTAATTTTGCACATCCAATAGAATCATTTTCCTTTGTTAATTCTGCCGTTTTCTTTATCACTTCAGACATTTGATTAATTGCATCCATATTTATACCGGCTTTGGTAGAGCCGACATTTACACTTGAGCAAACTCTTTTTGTATTAGCTAAAGCATATGGAATTGATTTTATTAATTCTTGCTCGCCATTGGTCATCCCTTTTTGAACCAAAGCGCTATATCCAGCTATATAATCAATACCTATTTCTGCAGCTGCTTTATCTAATGTAATAGCTATTTCTACTAATTCATCCGCACTAAATCTATCAAAAGGAATTGAAATTGGTGTTACTGCAACTCTTTTATTAGCTATAGATATACCATATTTTGCTTCTACCTGTTTAGCATAATTAACATGATTTTTACCATATTTTAATATTTTTTCGTATATCTTTTGCTTGGTAACTTCTAAATTTCTATCTGCACAATCCCGCAAACTTATTCCTAATGTTACTGTCCTTATATCAAAATGCTCTATTTCAGTCATTTTGATAGTTTCTAGAATTTCTTCAAATTCGTAATTCATTTAAAACCTTTTTAATTATTAAATTCGATGCATGTTTCTAAAAATATCTTCATGTTGGCAATAAATCTTAATTTTTAAGCTATTTGCAACATCTGTAAGTAAATCTTGTATATCCTTAAAATCTTTAGGAGAGTTACTTATATCAACAACCATAATCATAGTAAAAAACTCGTTCATCAATTTTTGGCTAATATCCTGTATGTCACACATTGCATCTCCTAACGCTTTAGTAATTGATGCAACAATTCCAGGCTTATTTAAACCAAATGCAGTTATTATTATTCTACCAGTGCTTTTGTCGTCTGCAATTTTTAATTCCGGTTCTTTGCTATCAATTTTGTTAATAATATTAGTAACAACTCTTTTTACACTATCTGGGTTAGCATTTTCTCCCAGCTCTTCAATAGCAATTAAAGCTAATTTTCTTAATTCATCTTCTGTTAGTTTCAAGGCTTCATTCCTTTATAATTTTCTTGTAAATTTTCTAATGTTTTATTTATTGTAATCAAGTTTTTTTCTGTTACAAATTTTTCAACATTTTGTATGTTCCCTCTGTAAAAACGTAAAAATAACAAGTCTCCAATAACAAATCCATCAAAAGCTCTATTTGCAACAAACGCGTCCACCGTTAAATACCCCGTTAAAGCAACCCATCCAAAAGATAATATACCCGATAAATATTCGCCTGTATAAAACTGTCCAAGCCCTGGTAATAAATAAGAAAATAATTTTGCTTTAGTTAATGAATATAATTTTTTTTCTGTATTTTCACAAATTATTTTTATCTCATCAAAATCTTTACTTTTATTAAAATAATAAATTGCTGTTTTGTAATTATCCTTAAAAATATTTACCCAACCTTTCCAGTAGTAAATTGTAGTTAAACTATCTGTAAACTTATAATCATTCTCCAAATCATTAATTATTTGCTCGGCATTTTCTACTGTTCTTCTTAATAAATTAGTTCTTATAAGCATTACCTTAGTGTTAAAAATATCTGCATCGCTATTAGCGTAAATTAAAGCTTTACCAAAATATTCCGATGCATTATCATATTTACCACCATATTTGTAGCATTCACCTATTTTAAAATTACTATAAAACTTTAATTCATTATTATTATAAAAAAATAGTAACCTTTTATATTCAGTAATAGCATCAAAATAATTTTCAGCTAAAAACAGACTATCAGCTTTAAATTTAATAGGATTTGCTGTAATTAATGAACTTAAAAAAAGTAATATTGTAAATATTTTAATCATTAAAATTTTGGTATAAAATAATTATTATTAGTAAAAAATGTATATATTTGTTCATTGGTATTTATACTTAACCTAATATTAAAACTATGTGCAGAAGCAATTGAACCATATATATTCCCCGCATAAAACATTAGTCCCAATCCAGTAAAAATAGTTCCTCTTATATTATGATTCGCCCTAAAATTGTCAATAGCTAAAAAGGCAAGCAACCCATTAACAACAAATGCAGTAATACCATCGCTGTAATTTTGCGTATATATTTTCCCCAAACCGGGGACTATGGCAGATAACGTACCAGCTAATACCGGGTCTTTCTTTTGCGGATAAAATTTATTGTAGTAAAATGTTTTTATCTGATTAAAAGATGTTGTATCTGAATAAAATGTTTCAAATAATTTTGTACTATCCGGTATTATATAATTATCATAAAAATAACTTATTTGCTCTAATTTATTTACATTTTCCTTGTATTTTTCTGGGAAATATATTCCACTTCTAACAAAGCTTCTAAACTCAATAGGTTTAAGAGTTTTAAACTTTAATAAATAAAAATTTAATTTTGCTTCATTATCTAAGTTAGAACCCCAAAAGAGCATCTTTAAATAGTCTTCAGCTTCAGAGTATCTGCCAATTTCTACAAACATTTCCCCTAATTTTAACTTAACGGTATCGTTATTAAAATTCTGCAAGTATATTTTATATTCATCAAATGCTCGCAAATAATCCCTTTGCTCATATAAATAATCTGCAAAAAGTTTACGGTTAATAGGGGTGTAATAATCTTGTTGTGCAAAAATATTACTAAATATTGCAAACAATAAAAAACAAAATTTTCTAAAATCCATATACACAATATAAAAAATATTAATCTGTAAATTTAAGTTTAAATTTATCAGGTTTCAACAGATAATTATCTACTGGGTCAAATAATTTACCATTTGGTAGCTCATCATAATGTTTTCTATCCCTAAAAATATTTAAATCACGGGTAAATCTATCAAAAAACATAAGAGTACCTTTTATAATTCCCCCCTTGCTTACTGATTCTACATAAAATTTAGAACAACTTGGATAAAAAGGACAATTTTCGCCATCTAAATCTGATATTACCACCTTATACACTTTTTGAGAGTTTTTTACTAAAAAAGTAAATACGTCATTTTTAGTAACAGTTTCTTCTTTAATGCTAAAAACAGATTTTGTATAAATTGGCTCTTTCTTTTCCCATCTTGTTAAATCTGTTTGTGCAAAAATTGTTACAGAAATAAAAATAAAAAAAAGTACTTTCATAGTTTATTTACATCCAACTTTAAATTTTCTGCAAGTTTAATTAATTTTAAATGATTATATAAAGTATCCTTACATAAGGAAATATGTCCTTCCCAATAAATATCTTTAGATACTTCATCAATATAAATAGTCTTAAATAACTCTTCGTTTTTTAGATCTTCATAACTAAAATTTTTGAATAAAAAACTTAGATTAATAGTCCCTTGCAAACCATCACTGTACTTAATAAAAATTTCTTTATCATTAAGCGCTTTAATTTCTACCGGGTAAATCATAATTTCATTAACTCTCTAAATATAATTATTTTTTGAATTTCCGATGTCCCCTCGTAAATTTCTGTAACTTTAGCATCGCGTAAAAATCTTTCCACTAAATACTCTCTAACATAACCATAACCACCGTGAATTTGAACGGCTTCTAAGGCACAATTAACAGCCGTTTTAGATGCTTTTAATTTTGCCATGGCAGATGCCATATTGTAATTTAAATTATTATCTTTTAAATATGCTGCCTTAAAAGTTAAAAGTTTTGCTGCTTCAATTTCTAAAGCCATTTCTGCAAGCTTAAACTGAATTGCTTGGTGATTAGCTATTTCTGTACCAAAAGCTTTTCTTGTTTTGGAATATTTTAATGCTGCTTCAAAAGATGCTTCCGCTATTCCTATTGCTTGTGCTGCTATTCCTATTCTTCCCCCATTTAGTGCACTCATTGCATACTTAAATCCTTCCCCTTCTTTTCCAATTAAATTTTCTGCAGGTATTTCACAATCTTCAAATAATAAAGAACAAGTATCACTGCTTCTAATTCCCATCTTATCTTCTTTTACTCCTGTTGAAAATCCTTTTGTCCCTTTTTCAACCAAAAATGCAGATATTCCCTTATGTTTTAGTTCAGGATTTGTTTGTGCAAAAACAATATAATAATCTGCTGTTGTTCCGTTTGTAATCCAATTTTTTGTTCCATTTAATACCCAATTATTCCCTACTTTTTTAGCAAGTGTATGTTGTTTTGTAGCATCACTTCCAGCTTCAGGTTCGCTAAGTGCAAAAGCACCTATTTTATTTCCGTTAACAATTTCACGCAAATATTTATCTTTTTGTAATTCACTTCCATAAGTTTCTAAAATATAAGTTACTAAAGAATTAATTACAGATAATATTACCCCAACACTTGCATCCACTTTAGATATTTCTATTAAAGCTAATACATAGCAAATTGTATCTAATCCTGCTCCGCCATAATCTGGTGAAACTTTCATCCCCATAAAACCTAATTCACCAAGTTTTTTAATTATTTCGGTTGGAAATTCTGCTTTTTTATCTCTTTCTGCCGCACTTTTTTTAATTTCTTCTTCGGCAAAATCCTTTGCCAAGTCTCTTATCATTAATTGTTGTTCAGTAAAATTAAATTCCATAATTATTCCTATAATTATTGATAATTTGTCCTAAATTAACAATACTATAATTAATTTGCAAATTAATGATATTATCTAAGATAAAAAATCTCTTTTTACCTTTATTAATTCTTTTATGTTTATTATTTTTAAAGTTTAAATTTATTTTAGTTTACTATGTTATTAAATACAAAAACTCAACTTAAAGGCTTAACCGAAAACGAACTTGAAGATTTTTTTATAAATATTAACGAACCCAAATTTCGCGCAAAACAGTTATTTAACTGGCTTTATAATCATCAAATCAGTAGCTTTGATTTAATGGATAATTTTCCAAAAGCTTTAAGAACCAAATTATCCGAAATAGCTGAAATAAATTCTTTAGAAATTGTTGATATCCAAAACAGTGGAGATAACTTTACTAAAAAGCTACTTCTTAAAACGTATGATAATAGACTTATAGAATCTGTTTTAATACCTGGTGAAGAAAGGAATACTTTATGTATTAGCACACAAGTAGGCTGTCCGTTAGACTGTAAATTTTGTGCAACTGGTGTAATGGGCTATAAAAGAAATTTATCTGCTGGTGAAATTATAGACCAATACATTGTTGCTTGCAGAACATTTGGCAAAGATACTATAACTAATATAGTTTATATGGGAATGGGTGAACCATTATTAAATTACGAAAATACGCTTAGATCTTTAGATATATTAACTAATGAAAAAAGTGTTGGTATTAGTAGAAATAGAATAACGCTATCCACAGCCGGCATACCAGATAAAATAAAAGCTTTAGCTGATACTGGTATTAAAGTAAAACTTGCTTTATCACTTCACTCTACTTTTAACGATATTAGAACTTTAATAATGCCTATTAATAAAAAATATCCATTAGAAGTGCTATTAGAAGCCTTAAAATACTATACTAATAAATTAAAAAGCAGGATTACCTTTGAATATACTATGTTAAAAGGGATTAACGATAGAGAAGAAGATGTGAAAGGACTGGTAAGACTTTGTAGCCAATTACCCTCTAAAATTAATCTTATTCCATTTAATAGTATAAAACATATTGAACCTAATGGAATATCTGCATCATTAGAACCCACACCTTTTGAAGAAATAGAAATATTTGCTAATAAACTAAGAGAAAAAAATATTACCGTAATGTTACGCGATACAAGAGGTAATGATATTGCTGCAGCATGTGGGCAACTGGCAATTAAACAACAAAAAAGATTAAAATGATTAATTGGATTTATATTTTAATAGCCTCTGTTTTCGAAATATCTTGGGCTGTTGGCTTAAAGTATAGCAATGGATTTACCAAACTTTATCCATCTATTTTTACAGCAATTTGTATGATTTTAAGCTATGTTTTTCTTGCTATTGGCTCTAAAAACTTACCTATTGGTACTGCTTATGCAGTATGGACTGGTATTGGTGCCGCTGGTACTGCCATTTACGGAATGATATTTTTTAATGAATCAAGAGAACTTATTAGAGTTTTCTTTATCTTTTTTATTATTATTGGTATTGTAGGATTAAAAATTTACTCTAAATAAATATGCGAAAACTAACTCACCTTGAAATTACAAACAAAAGATTAACTTTAGATACACTTAATGCAGCTAAAAAAATGCCCGTTTATGTTATGTTAGATAGCATTAGAAGCGGTTATAATGTTGGCTCTATTTTTAGAACTTCTGATGCTGCCATGATTGAAAAATTATTGCTTTGTGGTTACACTCCAACTCCTCCTAATAAAGAAGTTCTTAAAACATCATTGGGCGCTACTGAAAGTGTAGAATGGGAATATGTAAATAATCCAATTGATAAAATTAATGAGCTTAAAAATAATGGCTTTGTTATTGCAGCTTTAGAAATTAGCGAAAACAGCATCCCTTATTACACCATTGAGCCCGATTTTTTCCCATTGTGCCTTATTGTAGGTAATGAAATTACTGGCGTTAAACAAGAATTATTAGATTTATGTGACTACTCTTTAGAAATTCCTCAATTTGGTATTAAACACTCTCTAAATGCTGCGGTTGCTTATGGCATTGCCGTTTTCGAGCTAAGAAAAGTTTTTAATGCAATTAATAGTAACCAGAATTTGTAAAATAATTTTCCCCATTATCTTTTGAATGAATAAATAATAATCCTGCGCGCACCATCTTAATTAATGTTCTCGAGGCTCTCCTTTTGGATATATTAGCAAATTCGCATAAATCTTTTACTGTTATAAATTCATTCTTTTCTAAAAATCTAAACACTGCCTTTTCGCTTTCACCAATACTATAATTTTTAAGTGCTAAATCTTGGGACTCAGCTTGCAAAAGTTTTATCATCTCTTTACTAGCTGGAATGCTTTTACTACCCACCCTAATATAAACTTCGGCAGTGTTTGGGTCTAAATATTCTTTATAATCTTCTATTCTATGAGGTTTGGTTTTAGATTCCGGAATTTCTGCAACCACAATTTCTTTATTTTCTATATTGTAATAATAAAAATTAACTTCAATTGATGGATTACAATATTCTTTTGCTGTCTTTAAAATTAATTCTGTCTCTCCTTTCTCGCTTTCAATTCCGTATATTTTTTTATCATCCTCTATTCCAAATAAAATTACTCCCCCCTTGGTGTTTGCAAATGCAATTATTTCTTTAGCTATTTTTTCAAATGAAGAAAACCTTTGCTTAAACTCTACATTTATATTTTCCCCATTTTCAATAAAGCTTAAAACATTTTTACGCGTAACCATAAACGTAAATAATTCTATTTTTACCACATATCTTAATAGACTTAAGCCTATCAAACTCCTTTAAATAATTGCTTTTACTTAAGGGTGGGTTCTGATTAAAATTGTAATTACTCTCAATATATTCATCAATTTCTTCAGGAGTAAAATTTTCCCCAGCATTTTTTAAGCTATCAATTAACTTTTTCTTTAACTTTTCTTTTTCAACTTTTATCTGTTCATTTCTTATACTATCTGCTTTAGCTTTCGCTATCGAGTCTTTTACGGCTTGCTTACGCTTTTCTTCTTGTTTAAAGAAATTTAACTTTGCAGCAACATTTCTTGCATATTCTGTATTTTTATATTTTATATTCAAAGTATCATAATAAGTTACTGCGCTATCTAATAGCCTAAGTTCGTTTTCATATATAAAGCCAATCGTATAAATAGATTTTGCTGCCATCATAGATTTATCATTTTCTTTATATATAGTTCTTAGTTTATTGATTGCTGTTTTAAAATCTTTATTTTTATAATATTTTTCTGCTTCCAAAAAACTCTTCTCTAATGGATCAGTTGAAAAATCTATTTCTCCTAAACCTAATTTTTTGGCAATAACATTTACCATAGGGTCTTTAGGAAAGTTATCGTATACAAATTTATATAAACTATCCGCTTTCTCTCTATCCCCTTTAGAATCATAATAAGTAGCTAACGCAAAATATGTTTTTGCTGTATAACTATTTTGTGGGTAATTATCTATAATATTAATGTAATATTTATATGCAGAGTCAGGCTCACTTAGCTCTCCAAAAAATACATTGCCAAAATCATATTCAAACTTTGCCATTATTTTCTTTAAACTATCCCCAGATATTGTGGATTTTATTGGCTGGATGAGCGTTTTAACTGTAGTCTTATTCCTTTTAGCTTCTTCCTGCTCTGCTTTTATAACGGATGAATCTCGATTTTTCCAAATTACATAGTCTAAAGAATCTTGACTATATGCTTCTGGATTTTCTATATAATATAATTGCTTTTTATACTTATTAACACTTTCTCTTAATGTTAAAAACTTTTTAAGAATTTCTGATTTCTTTTTAGCTTTATCTTTGTATTCTGTTGGAGAAGTGCCGGCAGCTACTTTATCGTAAAAGCTTTTAGCGCTATCGTAATTTTTATAATAACTATTAAACATCTCTGCTTTCATAAATGCAGCAATAAAACCGCTTTCACTTTGTTTAAATGTTGTATCAACTTCTGTAAAAATGTTTAGCGCTTCGTCGTAATCTCCTTGCTCATATTTAATTAACCCTATTTCCAAATTAATTTTGTCTAAAAAGGGTTTATATCGGTTTTGATCTTTTAAGTCTAATAAAACCGTTAAACTTTTATCTCTTTCATTTAAAATTTTATAAAGCTTTGCAAGCTCAAGCTTACTACTAAATTCAATCTCAAACGAAGGCTCATAATCAGAAACTTTAGCAAAATATGTTGCAGCATTAGCAAAATCCTCTAATTTTACGTATAGCTTTCCTATTTCATTAGTTAGCTCGGCTTTTAATTGGTCAGAGTCTGATGCTTCTAATAATATTTTAGCATTTCCTATTGCTTTATCATAATCTTCTCTGTATTTATAATAAGCAATCTGCTTAATAGAAGCTTCTGTAAAAATATCAATCTCTTTAGCTTCCCTTGCTTCATTTTTTACTTCTTCTAAAGTTGCAATTCCTTCATCAAAAAGCCTAAGTTGCAATTGCGTTTTACCAATCCATAATTTATTTTCTAACAGTAAATCACTATCTTTTAATGTGGCAAGCTCCTGAAATTTTCTATACGCTTTAGAATACTCTTGTAAATAATAAAAAGATTTACCAATTAATAATAATGCATCATCAAAAAAAGCAGATTGAGAATCAAATTGCAAAATTTTAGAAGCTTTTTCTACAACTTTATCAAAGCTTTGTTTTGCAGATTGTGGTACCGGATCTTCCTTAAAACTAAAAATATCCTTTTTTTGCTTATTAAGTTCATCCATTGCATTATCAAAATTTAAAGAAGTATTATAATACCTATTAAAATAGGTAGTAAAATTTCGCCAAATTCCGCAGCCGGAAAGCAAAAAAAGCAAAAGTATAAAAAGATATTTTTTACTAATTTTCATAAAATCTCATTAAAGTGCAGATAATCCTGATTCTTCTGTTCTAATTCTTATAACGTCTGCAACATCATAAACAAATATTTTGCCATCACCAATTTCACCAGTTTTAGCAGTACGTAAAATTGCATCTATAACTTTTTCTGCCATCGAGTCATCAACAACTACTTCGATTTTAATTTTAGGCACAAATTCAATTTGATATTCACTACCTCTGTAAATTTCTTTGTGCCCTTTTTGTCTACCATAACCTCTTACTTCACAAAGGGTTAAACCTCTCACTCCTTCCTCTAATAAGGCTTCTTTTACTTCATCAACCTTAAAAGGACGAATAATTGCTTCTATCTTTTTCATGTTTTGCCCCTAAGATATTTTTCCATGACAATTTTTATACTTCTTACCGCTACCGCACGGGCATGGGTCATTTCGTCCGATTTTTTCTTCTACTCTTATTGGCTGTCTTTTGCCTCGGTTTGCGGCTTCCTGTCCACCTTCACTTCCACTAAGAGATAAATTATCCGCATCTTCCTTTATTGTTCTTATTCTTGCTGTGCTAACTGTTCGCCTTGTTTCCGTTTCATCAATTACAGTAGGGAATAATTTAAAGCATACCGATACAACTTCATTCCTTATCGTTTCTAATAAATTAACAAATAGATTAAATGCTTCTCCTTTATATTCTAACAAAGGATCTTTTTGACCATATGCTCGTAAATTTATTCCTTCTTTTAAATCATCCATCTCTCGCAAATGGTCTTTCCACTTTTCATCTATTACACTAAGAACTGCAAATCTTTCTATTCTTGCCATTAAATCGCTGCCAAGTTGATTTTCTTTTCTTCTGTAAAATTCTTTTGCAGCTTCAATCACTCTTTCTTCAAGTCCATTTTTGCCTAATTCTTCGAACGTATTGGAATCTATTTGAATATCTATAAGTAAATGTTGCAAGAATTCTTGACGCATTCCTTGAATATCCGCATCATCATAATATTTATCTATAACAGATTTAACATAATCTGCCAAATATTCAAAAATTTCAGATTTTAATCTTTCACCTTCTAATGCCTGACGTCTTCTAGTATAGATTACTTCACGTTGTTGATTCATAACATTATCAAATTCAAGCAAACGCTTTCTAATAGCAAAATTATTTTCTTCAACTTTCTTTTGAGCACGTTCAACAGATTTGGTAATTAAAGGATGCTCTATAACTTCACCCTCTTCTATACCCATTTTATTCATAATATTTGCAATTCTATCGCTGCCAAAAAGCCTCATCAAATCATCTTCTAAGGAAATAAAAAATTTAGAAACACCAGGGTCTCCTTGGCGTCCTGCACGACCTCGCAACTGTCTATCAATACGCCTACTTTCGTGTCTTTCAGTACCAAGTATATATAAACCACCCTTTTCTACCACACCTGGTCCAAGTTTAATATCTGTACCACGTCCAGCCATATTAGTAGCAATTGTTACCGCACCAGGTTGACCCGCAAATGCAACTATTTCAGCTTCCCTTTGGTGCTGCTTAGCATTTAATACGTTATGCCTTATCCCTTGACGTGTAAGAATTCTACTAATTGTTTCAGATACTTCTACACTTGTTGTACCTACTAATACTGGTTGTCCTTTTTCTTTTAATTCCTTTATTTTTTCTAATATTGCATTATATTTTTCTCGTTTCGTTTTATAAATAGCATCTTCCAAATCTTGCCTAATTACCGGTTTATTGGTTGGTATAACAGCCACATCTAATTTATATATTTCATAAAACTCTGCTTCTTCTGTTTCCGCTGTACCTGTCATACCCGCAATTTTTTTATACAATCTAAAATAATTTTGTAAGGTAATAGTAGCTAATGTTTGTGTATCACGTTCTACTTTTACATTTTCTTTTGCTTCTATAGCTTGATGTAACCCATCAGAATATCTTCTACCAGGCAAAATACGACCTGTAAATTCATCTACTATAGCAATTTTACCATCTTCTGTAACAACATATTCATCATCTTTTTCAAATAGAGTATATGCTTTTAATAATTGATTTAGCGTATGTATCCTTTCACTTCTTTCACCATATAATTTATAAACTTCATCTCTTTTTTGTGCTTTTTCTTCATCACTTAAAGTTGGGTCTTTATCAATCTTACCAATCTCGCTAGATAAATCTGGCAACACAAAATAATCTCTACCTTCTACAGAACCGCGTGCTAATTCTTCTCTTCCTTTTTCTGTTAAATCAATTTGGTTATTTCTTTCATCAATGGAAAAATATAATTCCTCATCTATTTCAGGCATTCGTTTTGCATTTTCTCTTAAAAATTCCAACTCTGTTTTTTGCATTAATCTTTTGTATGCAGGTTCGCTAAGTAATTTCATTAACTTTTTATTTTTCGGAAATCCCCTTACTGCCCGTAATAATGCAATACCAACTTTTTCTTCATCATAGCCATTAGGATCATTTAATTGCTTTTCTGCTTCACTAACTATAGAACTAACTAAATTGGCTTGCTTTCTAAATAAAAGTTCAACTTTGGGCTTCATTTCATAAAATTTATGGTCAGGGTTTCCCACAGGTCCAGATATAATTAATGGTGTTCTTGCTTCGTCAATTAAAACGCTATCCACTTCATCCACAATAGCATAATTATGAACTCTTTGAACACAATCCTCTTTCCTAACTGCCATATTATCACGTAAATAATCAAAACCGAATTCATTATTAGTACCATAGGTAATATCATAATTATAAACTTTTTTTCGAGCTTCTGGTTCCATACTTGTTAATATGCAGCCAACTGTTAAATTATGGAACTCGTATACTTTCCCCATCCATTCACTATCACGTTTTGCTAAGTAGTCGTTTACAGTAACTACATGAACGCCACGACCAGTTAAAGCATTCAAATAAACAGGTAATACTGCAACTAATGTTTTACCTTCACCCGTTGCCATTTCTGCTATTTTACCTTGATGTAATACAATACCACCTATTAATTGCACATCATAAGGTACCATATCCCATGTAATTTTATTACCCGCTGCTTCCCAACTTTTGCCAACTAACCTTCTACATGTTTCTTTTACTACTGCAAACGCATCCGGCAATATTTCATCCAATATCTCTTCATATTTTTCATCTAATTCTTCATTTAACTTATCAAGCCTATCATATATATCTTGTCTTTTTTCTTCTAATTCATTACTACGTAACTTCTCTTTTAATTCCTCAATCTCTTCTCTCAGCTCTTTTGTCTCGTCATTTATTTTTTGCTTAAATTCTACAGTTTTATTCCTTAATTCATCATCACTTAAACTGCTTAACCCTGCATATATTTTATTTATTTCTTCAACAATCGGCGTTAATTCTTTTAATAACTTAGTATGCTTGTCACCAAATATTTTTCTTAATAAATTTGTTAACATTAATATCTCCAAATAATTACAAATAACAAAATTACCAAACCTATAATCTAAAAGCAATTATTTTATTTTATTAGCTAAAATTTATTATCTGTTTAAGTAATTTTAATTTAACATTTTAAATTTAATTCCTTTTTTTATAACTTTACAAGTCAATTATTTTTACAAATGATTAATAATTTATCCGAAGAAATTAAAAATAGACTTATTGATACAACAGCTGGCATTCTTTCTGCTGATGATTTTAATATATTATATAATAATATATATAATAAGTTTAAGGACTTTCCTACTAAAAATGCATTAAATAATTTTTTTAGAGTAATTAATTCTCTTTACGATAAATATAATTTTATTCGCAATTCCATTAAATATGATTTTTATATAAATTCCCTTTTCTTAGTAACCTCTTATAGTAATTACTTAACAGATATTTTAGTCCGAAATCCAGAACTAATTCATATAATTTTGGATGATAAATTTATTAATATTCATTTATCTCAAAAATTTTTAAAAGCGGATTTGATACAAAACTCATCTAAATATAAATCTTTTAATTCAAAAATTAATTATATAAAATTATTCAAAAGAAAATACACTTTACTAATTGCTTTTAATGATATTATTGGCAGTTATTCTTTATTAAAAACAACAGAATATTTATCTAATTTAGCTAAAGTTATTTCAGATTATGTACTAAACTTAATTATTGGAAATAACTTAGAAAAACACTCCCTTAATAAACTTTCTAGAAAATTTACACTAATTTCTTTAGGTAAACTTGGAGGGAACGAACTTAATTATAGCAGTGATATCGATTTAATGTTTATTTATGATAAAAATATTAAGATTAATAAAAATTCCACCATTTCGGCAGACATTTTTTTTAATAATGTTTTATCAAACTTTATAAAAATAATGACTGATTTAACTGATAAGGGATACATTTACAGAATAGATTTTAGGTTACGACCAGATGGTAAAAATTCTGTTCTTGCTAATACATTAAAAGCTTATATGATTTATTACGAACTAAGAGGTGAAGAATGGGAAAAGCAGATGCTATTAAAATTAAACTTTGTTAGTGGTAATAAATCGTTGTTTAATAAATTCAAAAAATTTGTAATCCCTTATGTTTTCTCGCCAAATATTACTTCATCTCCATTAGATAGAATAAAAATACTTAAGCAAAAAATTGAATATGATAAAGATGATAATATTAAACTTTGCAAAGGTGGAATTAGAGATATTGAATTTTCTGCTCAAGCTTTGCAGCTTATATATGGTTCCAAATTTAAAAATCTATTTGATGGTAACACTCTAAATGTGCTTAAAAAACTTAATAAATATAATTTAATTTCTATAGTAGAATATAAAAACTTAACTAATGCTTATTTATTTTATAGAAAAATTGAGCATTTTTTACAATTAATGAATGATAGACAAACCCATATAATCCCTTTTAACTCCGATATTTTTAACTCGCTTATTTACTATTTGAGATTTAAAAATAAAGAAGAATTTTTAAGAAAGCTAAATGAATACAAAACCTTAGTTAGAACATTTTTTAATTCAGTTTTTAATGAAGTTGATAACCAAGAATTATCTCCAATCGATTTATTACAATCTATTACATTTGCAGATCCCCAAAGAGCAAAAAAGAATTATAATTTTATTAAAAATGGTACAGATTTATTAAATATTAGTGGTTTTGATAAAAATACAGTTGAACTATTTAATAAATTTGAACCAAATCTTTTAGAATTATTAAAACATTCCTCATTCCCAGATATTGTTTTAGATAACTTTGCAAAGGGTATTCGATCTGTTTATTTTCCATCTATTTGGTATAATAATTTTAATAATCCTCAGCAATTAAAAGTTTTTTACGATATCTGCCTTTTTTCTGATAGAGCATTTAATCTTTGGGTTGAAGACAAAAAAATTAGTGATATACTACTAACTGGTAGAGTATATATAAAAGATTTTATAGATTCTGCTTGGCATAGACCAGTTAATCATCTAATATTTAGTTTAGCTATACAATATGCATTAAAAATTATAGACGAAGCTGAACTAGGTGATTTTTTTACTAAAATTGTTCAAAATAAAATAATTAGTGTATATCAAAAACTTAAAATAACATGTTTTACAGTTTTTGGTTTTGGTAGCTTTGGTACTAAATCCATGAACTTTGCTTCTGATATAGATTTAATGTTTGTTACAGAAAATAAATCTGATTACGATAAAATTTATACCGTTGCTACAAATTTTATTGAATTACTAAAAAAAGAATTATACCCACTAAAATTTGATTTTAGACTTAGACCAGAAGGCAAAAGCTCTCAAATAGTTTGGGAGTATAATAGCTTTAAAAATTATTTAAATAATCGCGCTGTTATATGGGAACTACAAGCAATACAAAAAATTAAATTTATTACTGGTAATTATAATCTTTTTATTAAAATAACAGAAGATTATATTAATGTTGTAAAAAAAATAGACCTATCTAAAGCAAAATATGCAATTGCAGAAATGCGACGAAAGATAATTAAAAGTAATTTATCCATTTATACAAATATTAAATACTCCTCTGGTGCTTTGCAAGATATAGACTTTTTAATACAATTCGCATTTTTTAATAAACCAAATTTAGAATTTTTATTAAATAATCCTTCCTTTATTGAAAGATTTATTTTACTTAATGACATCCTTTCTACCAAAGAATTTGAAGAGCTAAAAAATAATTATTATTTCTTAAAACAAATTGAAATTTCTAATCAAAATATTTTTGGCGTAAATAATTCCAATATTAGTACAGAAAATAATAAATTAAAAAGATTAATATTATTTTTGCAATATCAAGATATAAACTCTTTCCTATCTAAAATAAATAATTCATTACTTTTTAATAATAACATTTTTAATAAATACTTGGGTGATTAATATGATTAAATTTTTAGAAAATGAAAAATTAGATTACTTAGTTACTTTATTTGTATTTATAGTCTATCAACTAACCTTAGCACCCTCTATTATTCAAATAGATTGTGGAGAGCTTGCAGCTGTTCAGTATACTTTTGGAATTGCTCACCCTTCTGGCTATCCACTATTTACTGTTTTAGGATATCTTTTTGGTTTAATACCATTACCATTGTCAAAAATTTATCAATATAATATATTAGCTTCTTTATACACAAGTTTTGCAGTATTTTTTATAATTAAAACTTTTAGAGCTATCTTATCTAAACTAACCTTTACAAATCAAGAAAAAAATAATAAAAAGAAAAAAAATGTTAGCCCAATTATTTTAAGCAAATTAAATGATTTACAAATTTCCTTGTTATCTATTAGTGGTGGATTAATTGCTGCTTTTTCTAAAACCTTCTGGTTCCAAAGCACCTCTGTAGAAGTTTATTCATTACACCTTTTGTTGCTTTCAATAATACTTTATAAGTCATTTTTAATTGCTAATAAGGAAAAAACAACCAGAAAAGATTGGATTTTGCTTGCATTTTTTATTGCCCTCGGTTTCGGTAATCACCTAACTACATTTTTAATTTTACCCGCTTTAGCTTACTTGTTTATTAAAAAAGAGGGCTTCAATAAAAATTCATTAATTACTTTCTCAATTTCTTCCCTTACTTTTATTTTTACTTTTTCACTACTTTATGCAATTCTTGTTTTTCGAGCTTTATCTAAGCCTTTAATTAATTGGGGCAATCCAATTAATTTAGAAAACTTGATTAGACATATTAGCGGATTTCAATACCAAGTTTGGATGTTCTCTTCTTCTGAAGCTGCTAAAAAACAATTTATTTATTTTATTACTAATTTGCCAACAGAATTTGCTTACTTAAGCTTTCTAATTGGGGTAATAGGACTTTTTATTACTTATAAAGTTTTTAAACATAATTATGTTTTTATTTTAATATTCTTAATATCTACTATATTATATTCAATTAACTATGACATAAACGATATTGATTCTTATTTCATTGGGGCATTTATTTCATTTACTTTTTTAACCCTTTTTGCAATAATTGTTTTAACACAAAAATATTATTTAAATAATAATTTATTTGTATTATTTTTAATTTTACCACTATTTCAACTATTTTATAATTTTAGCAATGTTAACCAAAGTGGTAATTATGCTTATAACGATTATACTAACTATATTCTAAAAAATGCTAAAAAAAATGCGATGATTATAAGCTACCAATGGGATTTTTTGATTTCTCCATTTTACTACTATAGATATGTTGAAAATAAAAGACCAGATTTAATTGTAATAGATAAAGAACTATTAAGACGTTCATGGTATTATAATCAATTAGAAATAAATTATCAAAATATTTTCCAAAATATGGAATTAGATGTAAATGAATTTAATAAAGCACTTGTTCCGTTTGAACGAAAAGAAAATTATGACCCCAATAAATTAGAATATTATTACAGAAGAATAATTAAAGGACTAATAGAAAATAGCTTAAAAGCAAATAGAGCGGTATATTTTGGTCCAGAAATAATTGATAATGAAATTCGAAACAATCAAATAGATTTGCCTGATAATATACAAATAATACCGGAAGGATTGCTTTATCGTGTTGTTAAAGATAGTGCATATCTGCCTCAAAAAAATTACGATATAAACATAAGATACCCAAAATATACGGATAAATATTTAACCAATATTAAAGACATTGTTTTTGGCATGTTAGTAAACCGTGCAATTTATGAGAAACAAAATAATAAAACTGCCAAATTAGAATTATTATTAAATAAAATTAATAAACTTTACCCAGATAAAGCTTTACCAGAAGTTTTAATCAAATAAAAAAAGCCGTTTAACTCGGCTTTTTATTATTTTTTGTAATAACTTAAAATATCATCAACTTTTTCTTTATCTAACTTATATTTTGGTTTAAATGTTTGCAATAAAACATCAATTTGATGAATTAAACGCTTTTTATAATATTTAGGAGCATATAAAGAACCGTCAATCATGTATAATCGCTTTGTCTTATCATCATAAAAAGTATAATTTATAAATGGACCGCCACCACTATTATCTGTAAATTTCCACAAGCCTTTGGTCATTATTGCATAATATCCATTAAAATTAACTTCTTTACTGCTCTTATTATCTTCCGAAATTACTACCCAAGTTGTATCATCACTTGTTCTGTAAAACTTTTGTGTTAAACTATTTCTCAAAGCAACTATGGAATCATTATTAAGCAAATTGGGGTCTGCATTATCTATCCAATGTATAAATACCCACCTTTCCATGTCACTATCTGGCGAGCGCCTTAACCAAACAAACTTTTCTTCAGGTTTATCCATTGCAACCAAATAATCAGCTTGTACAAAAATATACCAGCCATAATTCTTTAAAAAGTTAGCTTCAATATCCTTTTTTTCATACTTTTCACTATACATAGCATTTAGCAGTCTTTCATCGCTTGCTTTTTGAAAAGCATATAATAAATTTTCAGAATATTTTAACAAATTTTTAGCTATTACTGAATCATTTTTACCTGTAACTATCATTACAAATTGATCTGTTGCCCATAAATCTTTTTTAGTAAAAAAGAAAGCACTATCTTTCATCACCAAATCTATTACTTTATCATCTAAAATACTTTCCACATATTTAGAAAGCTCGCTACCTGTATTTAATGGACAAATTATTAATATGTTCTTTTTATTTTTTTGCTTTTCAAAATTATCGTAATTAAATCTCTTTAAATTAAAAAGATTTTCTGGTTGTGGTGTGTAAACTATTTTGTTAAAAACTGTTAGCAAAGCAGGTTCTAAATTATAATAATCTGCAGTATCTGCTATAACGTAAATATCATCTTCATTTCCAAAGGCTTTCTTTTTTTGCTCACACGCCGTAAATGATGATATTATAAATATTAGAACAAGAATTTTACCTAATAAATAAAAATTGTTTTTCATATCAACACTAATTTATTTTCTAATTTCTACAAAACAAATAAATATAAGTTTCAATTATTGTGGAACATTTGTAAGAATTAAAGAGACATTTGGCAATAATAAATAATATAAACCCCACATAGTAAAACCAATTGAAATAGGAATGGCAAAATTATCATCTGCCCAACCATAAGATATGTTTTCGGCTATGGCTCCAACAGCAACAGATATAAAACCAATTAAAAACTCTGTTGCACTACCTACTATTTTAGGAGATAACAAAACCACTAAACATGCAGAAATAAAGAAAGCTAAGGTTCCTTCTAAACTTTTAGATAAAAACTTATGTTTACCAAATTTTCTACCAATTAATGCAGCAGATATATCACTTATTATTAATACAGAAAATGCTGTGATAACTATAACCTTTGGAAATATAAATACTACAACTACCGCAGATAAGAAAACATAAGTTGCACCATTTAAATTTTTTTTGTTGCTATCAATTTCATGTTTCCTTAACATAAAACCAAATAAACTATATATTACCTTTGCTAAAGATGGAGAATAATATCTACCCAAGTCTAAAGCTAAAGATAAAATTGCTAAAGGCACCAATATAGAAAGTGCTGTAAATTTAGGTATAAAATAATAAATAATTGGTATTGAAAGAGAGCATAAATGTATGCTCTTTCTCAATACTTCATTTTTATATGCAATATCTTCAATTTGTGTCTGGTTTATCATTAACTATCTCATTATTATTCCCGAATTCTTTATTTTTTCTTTTTTCCAACAGTTCTTTTACATGCTCGGGAATATCTGAATTACTTGTATTATTTACATTCCTTTCGTTATTCTTTTTAACAGGTGGTAGTTCTTCACCCCTAATAATTTTATCTATTTCTTCACTATCTAATATTTCTCTTTCTAAAAGTTCATTACTAAGTCTATGCAAAATTTCTTCATTTTCTTTTAGAATTTTTTCAGCTCTTGTCATACAACGCATTATTATATCTTTAACTTCTTCATCAATCATTTCTGCAGTTCTATCACTATAATCTTTATGTTTAGTAATTTCTCTCCCTAAAAATATCTCTTCTTCTTTACTACCATAAGATAATGGTCCCATCTTTTCACTCATACCCCATTCACACACCATTTTACGTGCAATACCTGTAGCTTTTTCAATATCATTACCTGCACCAGTGGTATATTTGTTAAATACAAGTTTTTCTGCAGCACGACCACCTAATGCATAGGTAATCATTGCTTCTAAATACTCTTTGGAGTATGTATGTTTTTCATCTACAGGTAAATATGTAGTAACACCAAGTGCTCTTCCGCGAGGAATAATTGTTACTTTATGCACTGGGTCAGCTTCAGGAATCATTCTTGCTACAAGAACATGACCTATTTCATGATAAGACGTTACTTTTTTCTCTTCTTCACTTATGATAAGGCTCTTTCGTTCCATACCCATCATAACCTTATCCTTAGCTTCTTCAAAATCTTCCATGCTAACTTTTGTTTTATTCTTTCTTGCAGCTAATAAAGCAGCTTCGTTAGCCAAATTTGCTAAGTCTGCTCCTGCTAAGCCAGGTGTACCTTTTGCTAATACTTTTAAATCAACATCTGCATCTAAAGGTATTTTTCGGGTATGAACTTTAAGAATTCCTTCTCTTCCATTAACGTCAGGTCTATCTACCACAACTTGTCTATCAAATCTACCTGGTCTTAATAGTGCTGGGTCTAAAACATCAGGTCTATTTGTTGCAGCAATTATAATAACGCCGCTATTTTGTTCAAAACCATCCATTTCAACTAATAACTGATTCAATGTTTGCTCACGCTCATCGTGTCCACCACCAAGTCCTGCTCCGCGGTGTCTACCAACTGCATCAATTTCATCTATAAAAATAATGCAAGGAGCATTTCTTTTCCCTTGTTCAAATAAATCTCTTACTCTGCTAGCACCAACACCAACAAACATTTCAACAAAATCTGCACCACTTATAGAAAAGAATGGCACTCCAGCTTCTCCAGCAACTGCTCTTGCAAGTAAAGTTTTACCGGTTCCCGGAGGTCCTAAAAGTAATACACCGCGCGGTATTTTACCACCTAATTTTCTAAATTTTGAAGGCTCGCGTAAAAACTCAATAATTTCTTGAAGCTCTAACTTAGCTTCGTCAGCACCAGCTACATCTTTAAATGTAACTTTAATTTGGCTTTCTGTAATTAGTTTAGCTTTACTTTTACCAAAGTTAAATAATCCTCTCGAGCTACTTCCGCTTCCCCCGCCCTGCATTCTACGCATTAGTAATATCCAAATACCTATAATTAAAATCCAAGGAATAAAGCTAACTATTATATTTAACCATTCATTAGAGTTTTTAACAAATGTGTATTTAATATTTTTCTCTTGCCAAACTTTAACCTGTTCTTGTAAAATTGGTTCTACAAATGTAACTGTAAACTTTCTTGTTTTAACAAAAGAATTATTGACCATTAAAGATTTCTCTTCTTTCAAGGTTCCTTCAAAAGTGTAATCATTAAGGTCTGTTTTAATAATTTTCCCTTCTATTATTTCACCATTATTTAGTAAAGTCTGATATTGGTCAAAAGGTATTTCTACACTTCCCGATGAACCACCGCGCCATAGCTGCATAACTATTACAGCAGCTATTATTACTGCCCCCCAACTAAAAACGGTTTTTATAATTTTGCTCCAATCAAAATCATCGTTTTTCTTTGGCGAGCTGCCGTTTCCATTATTTTTATCTTCAGATGTATCGTTTTTATTATCTGCAAAATATAATTTTGTAATCATTTATTACTTCCCTTTTTAATCATTTAATGAGAAAATTGAACGTAAATTTCTATATTTTTGACCATAATCTAACCCATAGCCAATTACAAATTTATCTGGAATTTCAAACCCAATATAATCAATTTTTACATTATATTTTAGTGAATTTCGCTTTAAAAGTAATGTCGCCACTTTTACACTTGCAGGTTTGTAATGTTCCATTATTTCTTCTATATATTTAATTGATAAACCTGTATCTACTATATCTTCTACTATAATTATATTTCTATCGCGTATATCAGCGTTTAATTCTTTTAATAATTTTACTTTACCGCTAGATATTTTTGAATCACCATAACTTGATAACTTAAAAAAATCCATTTCACAACTTAAGCTAACATTTTTTAACAGGTCTGCCATAAACATAAACGAGCCATTCAATATACCAATAAATATTGGTAATTTGCCCGCATAATCTAAAGTAATTTGCTCTCCAAGCTCTTTTACTCTTGCTTGTATCTGTTCCTCACTTAAGTATTTTATAAATCTTTCGTTACCTACTAATATTTCTTCCGCTTCTAAATCTAATCTATCCATAACTTTAAAACCCTATTTGTTTTTTCATTTAGTTTATATTTGTTACTTATCTTATAACCAATTACATAAATAATTTCGTTCAAATTTAATAAAACTTTTATCTCTTTTTTTTTAAATGATTCTACTTTCATATCTGTTAATAAATCATTAACTTTCTTGCTCCCATTTATTCCAAGAGGAATAATTTTATCGCCATTTTTTATATTTCTTATATATAATTTATTTTCGTCCAATTTTTCAAAATCTAAATATTCAACATTATCTTTTTTCTGTTTTAAGCTAACATCTTCAATTTTAACAACTTTAGAATAAAGTTTTTTATCACCAATATTGATTGGTTTTCCAATTTCAAATTTAACTAATTCTAATTGCAAATTCTGTTTTTTATAAATAACAATCTTATCTCTATCTTTTAACAAAACTATTTTATCTTTAAGTTCTAAATATTTTCCAGTTTGTAAATTTTTTATTATCATTAACTTTTCATAATCGTTCCAATCAAATCGGTAGTTGTATTGTTCTTCTAAAATAACCTTAATACATTCCACATATATAATTGGGGATTGATTTTGTAACAAACTTAAATCTATAAATATATTATCTTTAATCAAACTTACATATTGTTCTTTTATCTTTCTTATATATTCAGTAAAAAATTCCGAAAATCCACTTAATGTTGTTATAGTTTTATTTATACTTTCCCTATAATTTGGGTTTATAACTTTAATTATTGGCATTAAGTTATGCCTTATAAAATTTCTTTTATACTTTATATCATTATTGGATAAATCCTCTCTCCAAGTAATGTTATTAGAAATTAAATAATTATTTATTTCAAGTTTACTTAAACATAATAAAGGTCTAATTATATTTCCTTCTCTAATAATAGGAATACCTGTTAAACCTTTTAATCCTGTTCCTTCTATTAACCTTAATAAAACTGTTTCTACGTTGTCATCTAAATTATGTGCAGTTGCAATTTTTGTAAAATTATGTCTTTCCTTAAATTCTAAAAGTTCATTATACCTTAGTATTCTTGCGGCATCTTCAATGGAACGCTTTTCCTCTTTGGCAAAAGAAACTACATCAATATCTTTTAAGTGAACTTTTACATTATTTTCTTTACCCAATGCTAAACAAAAATCTGCATCTTCTTTGCTATCATTACCACGTAAATTATGATTAACATGCAAACATTCAAATGTAATATTTAATGTTTCTTTTAACTTTAGTAAAAAATAAAACAAAAATATACTATCACTACCGCCACTTAAAGCTAAAAGTACTTTATCACCTTTTTGCAATAAATTATGTTGATGAATGAAATTTAAAACTTTTAGTAAGGATTCGTTCATTAGTAGCCTAAATTTTTTAGCATACTTTCCGTAATGTTACCATTACTTTTTTTAACAAATTTTTCAACATACTTACCAATAATATCGAACTCTAAGTTTACTAAATCACCAATCTTAGCATATTTTAGCACCGTATTTTCCCAAGTATGGGGTATAATAGAAACTTCCAATTGGTTATCTTTAAAATTAGAAACAGTTAAGCTTATTCCATTTATTGATATTGATCCGACATGAATAAGATATTGATTATATTCTTTAGGATAACTAATTAAAACTTGAATACCTAAATTTTTATTTATAATTTTTGTAATTTTGCCAGTACAATCTACATGACCATAAACTAAATGACCACTAATTTTTTTATTTAATGTTAAAGACGATTCTAAATTAACAAACGAATTAACATTTAATAAACCTAAATTTGTTTTCTTTAAGGTTTCTTCAACAGCAGAAATATAAAAGCCTTTATCGTCTTTCTTTTCTACAGTTTGGCAAACACCGTTTACAGATATACTATCTCCATTAGACATTTCCCTTAATAGAACTGATGAAGAAATATAAAACTCTATTCCTTCACCTTTTCTATTCTTCTTTAAAATCTTGCCAATCTCTTCAATTATACCGGTAAACATTATTTAACCCTATAATATTTTAGTAAAACATCGTCACCTAATGTTATTACTTCATTCAATTTTAGGTTAATTGCATTAGAAAGTTTCTTAACAGGTAAAAATTCATAGGCTGATAAACCATTCCCTAATATCCTAGACCCTACAAAAACATTTATTTCATCAAAAAGATTTTTTTTAATAAAAGAAGAGAACACGCGTGCTCCGCCTTCAACCATTACAGAATAAATACCTATGTTATACAGTGCTCCCAATAAATCTTTAAGTTTAAGATTACCATTTTTTGTTTGCTTTATAAAAAGTAATCTTACACCTAAATTTTCAAACTCTTTTATTTTTTTTTCGTCTAGTTTATTACTTTTGCTACATACCATAATAGTTTTGTTATCAGGTATATTAAAAATCTTAAATTTTGTAGCAAGGCTACAATTAGTATCCATAACAACTCTGTAAGGATTTTTACCATCAGATAATCTAACGGTTAACTCTGGATTATCTTGGATCACGGTATTTTTACCTACAAGAATAGCATCATAAAAACTTCTAAGTTCATGCACATAAGTTCTGCTTTCAACAGAAGTTATCCATTTACTCTTAAAGTATTTATCAGCAATTTTGGCGTCAATTGTTTGGGCAATCTTCAAATTAACATAAGGTAACTTGGTTGTAATATGTTTAAAGAATACTTTGTTTAACTCTGTGCATTCTTTTTGTAGCACGCCCGTTTTCACCTCTATTCCAGCTTCTTGCAAAATATTTACACCTTTGCCTGCTACCAATGGATTTGGGTCTAAGGTACCTACAACTACCCTCTTTATTCCACTGTTAATAATAGCATTAACGCAAGGTGGCGTTTTACCATAATGGGAGCAAGGCTCTAAATTTACATACATAGTTGCTCCGTCGGTACTTTCTTTGCAAGATTTTAAAGCATTAATTTCTGCATGGTTTTCACCATATTTAGCATGATACCCAACGCTAAGTATCTTATTATCTTTTACAATTACAGCACCAACTAAAGGATTTGGACTTACAAATCCTTCCCCTTTTTTAGCTAACTCTATTGTTAGCTTTAAGTATGCTTCATCATTAAGCAGGTTGTTCAAGGTCTAAAATCTCATATTTAATTAAACCAGCTGGAACTTTCACCTCTACTATTTCCCCCTTCTTTTTGTTCATTAACGCCTGACCAACTGGAGATGTTATTGCTAACTTGCCATTTTGTAAATCTGCTTCTTCTAATGATACCATTGTATATTTTAATGTTTTACCGTTATTTAGATTTTTTATTGTTACTGTTGTTAGTATATGTACAACGTCATTTGGTAAATTAGATGTATCTATTACTCTTGCTTTAGATAAAAGCTGTTCTAATTTACTTATTTTTAACTCTAATAGTCCTTGCTCTTCTTTAGCAGCATCATACTCAGCATTTTCTGATAAATCCCCATAAGAACGAGCTTCTGCTATTCGTTCAGCCATTCTTTTTCTGCCGTTTGTTTTTAGTTCTTTAAGCTCTTCTTCAAACTCTCTAATTTTTTCTCTGCTTAGATTAATAAATTCTTGTGACACTTTTACTCTCTCCTATTTTTTGTTATAAAAAAAATTGCCACTGCTATGCGCGGTGGCAAAATTGTTTATTTTAATAAATTTACTACTTTAAATTAATAAATTTTCATTTAAATATCAATTCTTAACTTCGTTAATTCTACAAATTGCAGTATAATCACACTTTTTGCAAAAATCATCATATTTTTTTATATTTTTAATTAAATTAAATCTCCCCAGTTTAAGTTCTTCCACTAAATTCTCTATATTACTTATAGCTATTTTTTTGGTGTTTTCATTATATGCTATTGCATCAGTTAAAGCTATATCTTTTTTGGGAAATTCCTTTTTACCAAATTTATCTTTATCATAAACTAATTTATGATATTCGATTTTGTATGCTTTATATTCCTTGTGCTTTTTTTCTTCTAATAATTTTTCTGCCGCAATTAAATAAACAGGTAATTGGTTTTCGTAGCCTTCTTTTATATCATTTTCTTTAACATCGGTTTTACCTGTTTTATAATCTATAATTATTATTGAATTAGTATTCTCGTCAACATCTATTCTGTCTATTCTCCCAACAAATTTTATATTTGCTATTTCTATAGGTTTTTCTGTTGATAAGTATGCGTCTTTTTGTTCGGTCTTTAAATATCCAAATTTAACTTCAAAATATTTTGGTAAATAATCGTCTTGCCTTTCTCTTTCACTTACTAAATATCTGTATAGTATAGATTTTACAATATCATTTTCTGTTCCTATTAATTGCTCTTTTTCAAAAAAATAAATTGGTAAACTTATTTCAGAATCTTCAATTTTTTTATTAGCAATTTCAAAAAGAATATTTTTTATCTTCGCAAATGTCGTATCACTACATCCTTTTATTATTAAATTTTCCTTTTGCAAAACATTATAAAAATCAAATAAAATTTCATGCACAACATTCCCTTTAACATAAAACTCAATTTCATTTTTTGGTTCTTGTATTTCTGCACACTTTAATAATCTTTTTGCAAAATATTTAAAGTGGCATTTTGCATATTCATCAATTTGTGATTCTGAGAATTGCTTTTCTAAAATTTTTGTTAATTGCTGTTTAATAATATTATTTGTATTTTCGCTTTCTAAACTGCCTAAAATATAACCGTTGTATTCGCTTTCTTCTAAATAATTAGCTATTCTTATATTATGCAAACCAATAATTCGTTTAATATCAAAGCCAGAAATTAAGTTTTTATAACCCTGTTCTAATTCTTTTGCTTTTTCAAATTCACCATTTAATAATAGAGACCCATATAATGTATGTAACTCGTCAGTACTATATATTTTTTTATCAAAATAATTTGCTGGTTCAGTTATCTCTGTAATTTCAAATAAATTTTTAAACTCCGTAACAAATGTAGATTCCTCTTTTTCGCTTTCACCATCATAACTAAAATTAGTTAAATATAATGATTTTCCTGTAGTTGAATTAAAGCATAGAAGCGTTTGATAAAAATGATATTGTTCTTCAATTATATGACTGCTATTTTTTCTAATAAACTTGTTTTTATCAATTATTTCAGGTTGATATTTTGTGGGGAATATTCCATCTACTAATCCACCAATAAATAAATAATCAAATTGTAAGCCCCTAATTTCGTTAACAGTTGTAACTAAAACCCCATAATCAGATACTCCTACAGGATTATACCTAGCCCATTTACACGCTGTTTTTATATTATCAATAAAATATGCCAATCCAAATTTCTTATCTTCTGCTTCTGATTTTAACAATAAAAATATCTCTGTAGTAATTTCTAAAAACTCTGTTACAGCAGCAATGTTTTTTTTGTTTGTTTCATGATTTGCTGAAAATAGATAATCATTAAAATTTAATTTATTAATTAATTCTTTTAATTCAGTCAAAAATTCATCAATTGTTAAAGCTTTCTCAAATGGAGATAATAGTTCTACTAATTTATTAAATATTGTTAAAGCTTCTTTATATGTTTCTTTTTTATTTTCATCATAGTAACTATTACTATCATCTATTTTATATTTATTTATTTGCGTTTCTAATATAGTTTGCCATTCGTTTTTATCAATGGTAATTTTTAATTCACCTGCTGCTAATATTAAACTAAATGAATTGCCTAAATACTTTTTTATAATTGTATGATTTAATACCTTAAAAATATCCTGATAATAATAATTGTTTAATACTATACTTAATAAATTTACCAATAAAATAACTAGATCAGAATTATCTAATTTTAATCTATCTGTTAAATTTAGGGGAATTTGATACTTCGCAAAAATACTTCTTACAATTGAAGAATAACCTTGTATTAAATTAAAAGCAACGCAAATTTTGTTAGGTTCAATTTTGTTATTATTTAATATTTCTTTAATCTCTTTAGCTATATATTCAATTTCTTTATACCTATTTTCTGCTGTAAAATATTTTATTTTTTGTTTAAAGTCTTTAATTTTTTCTAATTTTTTTGTTTTAAATAAATTATCCCTTATTAAGCTCTTAAATTTTGGTATATAGTCAATTGATTTATCTTCTAATATGTTAAACCCATTTGCTTCTAATATATTTATTGTCTCTTTAAGATGGTTAAAGATTGCATAATTATACCCATAATAATCAAAATCTACAAATGTTTTACAAATATTAGCTATAACACTAACTATTTCAATCTCAAGCTTAGTAAACTCATCAAATCCATAAAAAACAACTGTTTTTACATTAGGAAATAATTTATAAAAATTTTCGCGTAATTGTTCTTCACCTAAAATTAATAGCTCTTCATAAACATCTCCTATTTCAAAAAACTTTCTTTCTCTACATTTCTTCTTATAAAGCTCATATATAACTGCAATATCTATTGCCTTTTTTGCATCTCCACCCGTTAAACTTTCTTTAGCTTCACTTAAAATTTTATCCGAAGATATTCCATGTTCTTTTAATTTAGAAATTAAGTTTTTTATTCTATCTAATGTGCCATATGGTATTTTTTCCGCATATACATTAAAGTAATTTAATTTGGCAGAATTAAAACTTTGTTTTATTAATACAGAAGCTGCTGCATCACTTATAATTTTATAATTTACAGATAGCTTTAATAGTTTTTGTGTAATAGTATTTAAGGTTTCAATAATTAATTGAGAAGTAACTTTATTAGCACTTACTATTTGTTTTCGTAAACTTAATGTTTTTCTGTTAGTTGGTACTATTAACAATAAACTATTATATTCTTTATTGCCAAAACTTTCCTCAATAAGTTCATCTAAGTTAATAGATTTTATATTTTCTTTACTTAGTATCATATTGCCCTGATATTTGCTTTAGTTTTATTTGTTTAATATAATACTTTTTTTTATTATTTTAAACTTATGAATAAAATTAATAATTTTTACAATCAAATTTATAATGAAAAATCCGCAGATTTTTCAACTCATAAATTAAATGCTATAAATCATCTTTTGGCTTATTACAATATTCCAAATTCCAAAGATGCAATTAATACTTTATTTAATAAATTAAGTTTAATTGTAGATATCTATTGGGATAATTATGCAATAATTGCGCGTGCCCTAAATTCTTTATACCCCAATGAAGATTTAGTTAATATTACAAATAAAGACCTTTTAGAAAAAATAATAAACCTGCCTAACTTTAAAGATACAAAACACCCCAAAGATGATGATTACTATACCGCTATTCTTAATACTTGGATAATTTTTAGCGAAAACTCACTTTAACATTATCATCTTTTTAGTTTGAATTAAATTATTACCCTTATAATTTACCTTTAATGTATAAAAATATATACCAGAAGAATATCCGCTTAAATCTGCAATAAGATTATAATAGCCAGCAGGCTTTTCACCCTCAAATAAAGTTTTAACTTTTTCGCCCAATTGATTATAGATATCTAACGTAACGTAACACTCTGTAGATAAACTAAAACTAATATTAGTATAAGGATTAAAAGGATTAGGATAATTTTGATTTAAACTAAATTCTTTAGGTATATCTTCATTTTCTACACTTACAACAACACCAGGCAAATTAGTATCAATCCAATTTAATCTATCTCTTATCCATCCCTTTAAATATAAAATTTCATCTGTATAAGTTTGACCTACATATGCATTGGGCCAAACATAAGTACCTAAAATGGGCCAGCGTTCAAAATTTCTTGTTCTAGCTTCATTAAGATAAACTATTAAAGAATCAATTTTATTATTAAACCAATTAAAATTAATCCCTTTAGACTTTATATTTTCCCATCTTGTTTTAACTAAATTTTTAAAGTATGCATCGTTTTTAAGCTTTTTCCACCAAAATGGAGGAACGAACATATCACTACTTAAAAATGATGGATTACTTGTTAAATAATCTATCATCCATCCCGATAAAACTGCTCCTTCATAATAATCCGCATTTCCAAAAGCTAAATTATAATCCCAAATTGGACCCATTACTAATTTACTCGAAATGCTATTCCTATCTTTATACATAAACGCACTTAGTCTGTATCCATCCACATTTTTAGAAATTTCATTTATTAAATAAAAATCCACAAAAGACGAAACATCTAAAAACTTGGTATAACCACTATCTGGGTTATTGAAATTAGCTGCATACATTTTAGCTTCAAAATTAAAAATAAAATTTTGAATATAAGATTTTTGTTGCGGTACTATATCTTCAGGTTTAGGTATATGATATTGATACGATATCCTTTGCCAAGCATTAGTATATGGTAAAAAGTTGCTAAACCAACCATCGTTATTTTCACCGCTATATTTATCAATTTTAATAATATACCCACCGGTTACAGCATCACCAGAAACATCCGTTGGCTCAAGCTTTTTAATGTTTACCCTGTTCTTATCGCGCTTAATCTTTTCCATTAATATATAAACACCCTTGTAATCGTTATTAATTACAAGTTCAAAATACTTACAACGTGTGGCATATTTCCCCATCGTTCTAGCAAGTGTATATGCTAAAAAATTCCTCATCAAACTTTTATCTGTATATGGGGCATAAAATATCCAATCACTTTCTGAAGGAAAACCTAAAAGGGATACATCTAAATCATTTCCACTTGCATCTCTGGTTTCTACACTATATTGTTTTTTAGGAAACATCTGTGTGCTGCTTCCTCTTATTTCAATACCAATCTTTCCATTGTAGTGATTAAATGGGTCTGTTATATAATTTCTTACCCCTTCACCATTATAAATTACTCCTAAATCAGCAGTTATCTTCTGCTCATCTATTATTGTCTGTCCATTGGTGTTAATTACAAATATGGGTAAATTTGATGACGTAAAAGGGATTAATTTAGTTTCATCTACGTATATTGGATTTAAAACTTGCGGTAATATGTTAAGTAGACTAATAAAATAAATTGCTAATAATAATTTAAGTTTCATATTTTTTTTATTTTAAATATAATAAAAAATAAATTATTACCCAATATTTTTATGTAAAATATTATAAAATAGTATAGTTATAATAAAAACCCGCAACATTTTGTTACGGGTTTTTTTGTCATTTAATACCTATTTAATTAAAATCATCTTCTTTGTCTGTACAAAATTATCTGTACTAAGTTTATAGTAATATACACCTGATGATAGATTTTTACCATTAAATTCGTACTTGTAATTACCAGCCTCTAAATATCCATTTTCTAAAACAGAAACTAAGTTTCCAAGTACATCATAAATACTAAGCGTAACTTTTGTACCTTTTGGCAAGCTAAACTCAATATTAGTACTTGGGTTAAATGGATTTGGATAATTTTGTTTTAGTTCATAATTTGCTGGAGCTAAATTATTATCTAAAAATACTACTTTTGAATAACTGTACGTTCCATCAAAATCTACTTGTTTTAATTGATAATAATAATCACCAACTTGATTTATCCTATCTGTAAATGTGTAATCTATTGGTTCTGTAGAATTTCCACTACCTTTAACGGTACCAATTAATTCCCAATTACTATTATTATAACGTCTATATATTTCAAATCTATCATTATTTATTTCTGTAGCAGTAGTCCAATTAATATTTACGGTGTTATTATCCCCCTTAACGGCATTAAATAAAACTAGTTCTACTGGTATAAAACCGGATGAATTTGTAAAAATACCATCAATTTCACTACCTCCTTGAAAATCACCAATTAAAGTAACTTCACCTGTAAGATGATTTATAACTCTAAGTCTTCCAACATTATCATAAGATGCGTAATATAATTTGCCATTGTCATAATTAAACTCTAGTGACTGAGCATAGTTTACATCGAAACTAAATATAGAAATTTGCGAAAATGTATTAGTAGCATAATTATATTTACCAAAAGCATTATTAACAATATCTACATAATAAATATTTCCATCACCATTAGCAGCAATTCCAATTATTAATGCACTAGAATTTGTTGCAATTACATTTGTTTGTAAAGTTAAAGGATCAATTGTACATATTACATTACTATTTCCATAACAAGAAGCTAATAACTTGCCAGTATTTGGGTCATAAGTCATTCCAGTCCATTCCCCATCAGGTGGAGTTATAACACCAAGGTTTGTCAATGTACCGTTATTAATATTCCATGAAACGAACTGATTTGAGCTATAGTAAATGCCATAATCGCCATTAGGTGTATGAGCACTGCCAGCTAAAAAATTAGTAGAATAAGGTTGCATTAGATTTAAAACATCTGGGCTTGTAGAATTAAAAAATACTGTTCCAGTTGCAACTCCAGTTCCATATGCATTATAACCATAAATAACATCAGCTACACTACAAATTACTGTCTTAGAGGCGCTATTATTAGCTGGATTTTCATCAGTATTGCCAATTAATGTAGTATTTGCTAGAACATTATAAGTTCCTGTTGCAAAGTTAATGGGGTCAAAACTAACTTGCATTGTGGCGTTAGATTCTAAATTTGTAACTGATTTTGTAGAAGTGTAATTATTTCCAATATTTAAGGTAACATTTAAATTTGCAGTGTTTAAACCAAAATTTTTTACTGTAACTTTAGGAATAAATGCACCGGGTACGACATTATTAGGGATATCTATTGAAAAAACTCCTACGTCATAATTTGGTTGTGTACCTATTTTAATATCATCTAAATAACACCCGTTTCCATCTGCATCAGCATGCTTAAAGGCAATATAAATATTTTGACCAGAATATGCTGTTAAGTCATAATTAAATTGAATAAATTGACCAGCAGTTAAACTGTTAATATCAATTGCAAATATTTGGTTGTTTACTGTAAAACTACTTAAAGCAGTATCTGTAGAAACAATTACATATAAATAATCTGGTGGGTAATTTGAGGAAAATTGTCTCTTAACAAAAAAGGAAATTGTTGAACCATTACTAATATTAACCGCAGGTGTTATTAACCAATCCTCTCCTTCAGGGTAATCATAATCAATAAATGCACTAGCAACACCACTATTTGATGCATCGGTAACTCTTTCCCATATTGCTGAACCTTTTACATTAACAGATTTCCAGCCAGCAGGAGGGAAAACAGCGTTCTCAAATCCCTCTTGTAAATAACCTAACTTACTATTACAAAAACTACCAGTTAAAGAAGGTTCTTTTGCTTTTACTTCTTGTAAAATACTCGGGGCTAAACCTATTGAATTGGTCTTATCTTTAACAAGTTTTTGTCCCGGAACAGTTGAATAAACTAAAAACATAACAATAACAATCAATAAACCAGAGCAGTAATTTTTACTCATTTTTCCCTCTCTATTTATTTTTTGGGTTTTCTATTTCATTATTATTTCTCCCTTTTACATAATACATTTAATTTTGTTTAAAAGCAAACTTTTATTTTAAATAAATAACTTTTTTACTTAAAAAAAAATTATTATCATAAACTTTTACTATGTAAACGCCACTATTAACCAAACCACCAAAATTATCTTCTCCATTCCAAGTAATTTCGTGCAATCCTTCAGATAAATTAGCTATTTTTTTACTAAATTTTTCTTCACCTAAAATGTTGTAAATCTTTAAACTCAAATCTGTTGGTTTATATATCTCAATCGGAATTTTTGTACTTCCATTAAAAGGATTTGGATAATTTTGGAAAAGATTAAAATTCATTCCGGTTTTTAATCCATTAGTTTCCTCTACACCAGTAGATATCTGTTCTACTACAATACCATTAATTAATGGTTCGCCTACTTCTGCGCAAAAATGGATTTTTATTCTTCCGTCATTCACTTCTACATTATTTATTACTTCATCATAAGCACTGTTTTTACCAACTTTAGCATAAATATCTAAATTATCAGTCTTTAGGCTATTTTGAACAAAAACATCAAACACTCTATTTCCAATTGCGTTGAAATAGTTTTCACAAAATTTTAATGTTACTTTATATACACCATTTGGCACTCTAACATCATACTTTGTAATATAATATCTTTCAGACCAATATATTTCATCTTCATCTGTATTTGATATATTAATAGTTGAAGATGCTGTTGCGCTAGTGCCTTCAGAATAACCATATTCAGTATTGTATTTAAATTCTAAATCTGGTAAATAACCTAATGCACTTCCTCCACCAACATTAATCTTAATCGGAAAACTAAGAGGATTTGAATTTGCTATTGTAATTGCTTTTGGAGACATTGTGTTTGCAGGTACAAAAGCATCTTTTATACTCATTATAATTAAGTTATTTGTAATAGTGGAATTAAAACCACTAACACTTAATTTAACTGTTTTGTTATCATTTAATAATTCTGCTGTGTTTATTGTTGTGCCTGCTATAATATAATTAGATTTTGTTTCTGCTGAAACTTTATCTAAGTCTTCAGTAAATCTAACAAAAACATTGTTATTTTCATATCTTGCCCACATTGGGCTTGGAGCAACTTTATCTACATAACCAATATTATTACCATCAGTTAAACATAAAATCATATAACCATCTTTATAAACAATATTTTCGGGTATAAAATCGCAATTATTACCATCAAAAGTATGTGTTGCTTTTTCCCATCTTGCAGCATCAAAAGCATTAAAATTATCTTCCCATAATTTTGTAAAGTTATTACCGGTTCCATAATTTCCAGTGCCTGGAGTATACGCATAATACTTTACATAATCATAGTAAGCAAATGCTGGCAAACTATTAGGGTTAAATTCTCCTGCCCAACCAACAGAAGCTGGCGGCCAAATATTCATCATTATTTTTTGAGCACGATTAAGTGTTTGAACATGACTACCTGTTTGTTTATAAACCATCACACCATCAATAAACCATGCTACATATTGCGGCGTCCATTCTATTGCATAGTCATGAAAATCCGTAGATGGATTAAAGTTAACATTTTGGTGCCTAACATGATTTGTTTGCCCCGGTGTTATTGCATTAAATTGCACGTCATTATCATATCTACCCATTATTTCTATATCTAACTCATTCCACTCAGAGGTAGAAGTTATTTCATGATATGTAAAAAAGGACGCCAAAACACCATCTTTTTGTGTAGCTTTATATCTTACTTCAAATCTACCGTATGTATATGCTGCTTTAGTCCTAAGTTCTGCACCTTTATAAGTTTTACCTTTTAATGTTAAAGGCATTATAACACCTAAGCTAACTAAAATTATTATTATTTTTTTCATAAGATCTCCTATTTAAATATAAAGGCAAGACCGACATTAATCGGTCTCACCTCAATTTGGGGAGTACAGTATATTAAAATGTTATTCCTATAGAAAACTTCTGAACTTCTTTTAATCTGCCAAAATCACCGTAAGAGTAATCGACTTTTAATCCAATATTGCCAATAAGATTTTGAGCAACACCAAATCCAAAAGTGAAAGATTCTTCAGCGTCTTTTAAGAATAGGGACTTATATCCTGCACGTATAGAAACAAATTCGTCATAAGTATATTCAAATCCCAAATTTAAACTTTCATAATCATCACTAGGATGTAATGCATCAACTGCCAATGTTAAACAATGTGTTTCATTTTTTAGTGGTTGATAAGCCAAACCAACCCTAAAAATTAATGGTAATTCCCATTCTTCTGTTTCTAAATATGCTGGTATGTTACCATTATTTCCAGTATTAGATGGATCTGGATCGTATAATACTAAAGCAGAGTTTCCATCCATCTTCATTTTACTACCAAAGTTAGACATTGAAGCAGCTAAAACAATACCATCAAAGGGCGTTATATACTGAACACCCAAATCTACAGCAAAACTTGTAGCGCTCATTCTCCATATCTTTTGATGAACAAACTTTGGATTAAAACCAATTGCAAAATTATCTGTTAAATTAATTGCATATGCTAAACTTACAGCAAAATCTTGTGCAGTATAAGTTTCACCTGTCCCTTCTGGTTCATCAATAGTAGTAACTTTCATTTCTCCAATATCAGAACTTGTTAAACTTAACCCTAAAGTTCCTAAAGAACCTAAGCTGTAAGTTGCAGCTAAAAAATTATATTTAATATCTGCGATCCATTGTGTATGGTCAATTACAACAGCGCCACCTTCTTGCTTTGCAATTCCTGCCGGGTTCCAATATAAAGCGGTGGGGTCGTTAGTAACACCTACATATGCACTACCCATACCAGCTGCTCTAGCACCTTGTCCTATAGATAAGAATGTTGCAGCAGTTGTTCCTCTTTTGGAAACATCTGAAACAAAATTTTGTGCAGAGGTGCAAACGTTTATTAAAAGTATTACAATAATTATTAACTTTTTCATATTATTCTCATCCTCTATTTAATAATTGAGAATTTTCCAACATACTCACCTACTCCAGGTGCATCTACATGATATATATACACTCCGTATGCACAGTCCATTCCGTCATCGGTTACTAAATTCCATGATAACGAACCATCGTAAGGTCCTGAATCTTTTACTAATGTTTTAACTAAAGACCCAGACATAGTGTATATTCTTATAGTACATTGATTTGGTAAATGGATGAAATCTATTCTTCTTTCACCTCTACCACCTTGGTATAATGTTCTTCTTTCCCATTTTGCAGTGCTAACATAAGGATTTGGGACAACTTTTATTTTACTTAGTTCTTCATTTGCCAAACTCTTATCGTTTGTTGCTGCTGTTGTTGTGAATGAGAAATAATCCCCTTCATAAAATGGCTTTCTTGTTGTTATCTTAAATTGATCACCAGCTTGTGGATCTATTGGTGTTGCTCCTCCAAATGGTGGTAAGTAACTTATATTCCATGTTAACTTGTAGTTTGTACCTACATATTCAATTATTACTATATTATCTCCATAGTCAAAGATTTTATTTTTATTATTGTCTAAAATCTCTGCTTTTACTGTATCACCACGTGTTAGGTTCTTAACAACAAAGTTAACCTTTATTTTAGTAAAAGGTGTTTCAACTGTTTTATCAGCTAAAAATTCTAAAATATAATCAGCTGGCCATGCAACATTTCTTGCTGGTGAACTTTTATCTGGGCGTACGAACATAAATAAATTACTGTTCCCCTTAATCCAGCCAGTTGCTGAATCCACTACTGCAATTACTGTATCATTAACTACAGATACTGTTAATCCATCAAAAGGAGGACTAAATTTACCTTTACCAATATTAGATGAATCTACATTATCTATAATTGTTGTATCCGGTTTACCAACTTCACTTCTAATTATAGAGTAACCTGTTGTTTTATAAGTTGGGAAATCTCCAACTGAACTAAATTTAACTTTATAACTGATATTGTTATTAATTGCACTTGGATTTAATACCTCAACTGTTAAATTTCCGCTTCCTACACCATTGGTTACTTTATTTAAGTCCCCCTTTATTTGTGGAGGAACTAAACCAGCTGCTGGTGCATTTGGAGTAACAACAGCACAGTTTATATCAATAAAATTAATATTACCAGCGTAATCTTCACTTATAATTTTAGTAGTTTCTGTAGGTTGCAAACCTTTTGTACCAAAATTTGGGTCACCTTGGTCGTATGCTACAAGAGCATAATAATAGCGCATTCCATTTTTAACGTCTGTATCAATATATGAATGCTGTAATCCGGTATCATCTCCACGCCAAAAATGAGCACCATTTATTCCTACTGGGTCTGGACCTTTTATTCCATCTTTTAAGTCAAATTGAGCTATTGGTTTCCAATATTTTGGTTCACCTTTAGAGTCTGTTATTATTTTAACATCGTTAAATTCAGCTTCTTGACTTCTTAAAATCATGTACCCTTCAAAATCTTTTTTGTATCCTTGTGTAGGGTCATTATTTTCATAACCTAAGAATGGATCTCTTGATTGTTCTGAAGCATCATCCCAATACAAAAATACTTTTTTATCTCCAGGTACAGCTGTTAAAGTTGGTTTTATTGGTGGTTTACTAAAATTATAATTTGCATTATAAATTTGTTGAACTGTTTCTTTATTAAAAATTAAGTCTTCTAAATCAGAACCGAATACTAATGCCATTGAAAATCTTTCACGGAAATTAGCATTTAATGGAAATGCACCAGATGAAAACACCATACTAATATTGGTCCTTTGAATAGATGTATCAAAAGTTGCACTAGACATCTTTAACCACATGCTTTCATCATCTTTTGGCCATCCACCACCGGTTCCACCTTGACCTAATCTATATAACGAAACTGCTGTTAAACCAATTTGGTCAGATTCATCTTTATCTGTTGCATCAAAATTAGGTTCACCAGCGGTTGGGCTGCCATCTCCTTCCCCTTCATCAGGTCCTTTATATTGTGGATCCCATGGACCAACACCATCGCGACCTAAATCATCATTTAGTGGTTCATTTAATTCAGCATCCCATTTTCCATTTGCATTTAAATCTATATATCCCTTCCAATCTCCGTCATTATCTATACCATCATCTCTTCTTTCGTCTATTATTCCATCTTCATCGTCATCCGCTCCATTCCATGGGTTACCAGGGCTTTCCAAATAAGCATATCCATAGTAACCAGTTTTCCACCTTATTGGGGCACCAAAGCCATCACCATCAAAGCAATAAGCTAAGTCTAATTTCTTATCAAAAGATGCGCAATCATCCTCAGAGTCATTAGTTCCACCAACACCGCAGTCCGTATAAAATCCGAAAAAGGTTTTTGGATAATTGAAATCTGATAAGTTAAAAATATCATAATGCCAAAAGATAATATCTTCTGCTAATACGTGAGACCATTGGAAACCTCTAACTTCAACTCTTAGTCCCAATCCTCCAAACTCTGGCATAGAAGCAATTGGGAAATAATTATAAGGTAACCTTGTAAATTCTCCGTCTTGCGAGTCATCCATAACAAAAAAGGTCTCAAAATCACTATTTTGAACTCCTCGTCCAAAGTAACCAAACCAATAACCATCCCAAGAGTTATCAATAAGTGGCATAACTTTTGGCCATGCAGCTGGCCAAGTGTTTGGCTTTGTGTTTATTGCTGGTTGTTCAGAAGAAGGATTGACATAGCCCGGTACTGGTTCTACACCCCATATTTTACCAGAAACAGGGTCTTTATCCATCCATTCACGATAAGATGTTTGTAAAGGATGTATATATTGACCTGTACCAGGGGCAGTTACTTCAGATGTTGCTAACATACAAACACCATCTAAATAAGATTGCCCAGTTCCTTTAGGCCATTCTCCCGATGGTTGCAAGGGCCACTGTCCTACTTCTCCATTATTATAAAATAATGTTCGTATTTGATTTCCGTCCATTACTCCTTTTTTTCTAAAATTGTAATCACCTCTTGCATCTCCTCTGTACTTTAAGGTTTGTGGGGTAGGTTGTGCAAAAAGCGATATACTTATTAAAAATAAGGTTATTATTAATAAATTTTTCTTAATCATAATTTTCTCCATTTAGCTATTTAGAACCCAATACCAAAACCTAATCGGATTTCGCGTGGGGCATTATACATAGCCGGGTTATTTATATATTCCTCTAATGTATTTAACCCTATAATTTCACCTGCTGTCTTAGTATTCAAATCGTTTGTTGCTCGTCCTGTTGTTGCATATACTCCAACTTCGTTTTTAATATCTAAAACATTATAAATTAATAGATAAGTATTTACAAAGTAATTACCTATCTTAAAGTTCTTTTCAGCACGCAAATCCAAGTCTATTGTATAAGGCTTAATACCGCCATTTTCAAATCTTACACCTTGCGATACCTTTGGGTCTTCTGTATATGGAAATCCTGAACCATATTTAAAGATTAATCCAACACTCCAATCTCCAGGCACTCCAACATTAGCTGAGATGTTTAATGTATTTCGTTGGTCCCAATCTAATGGTAATACTTTTTTAGTCGTTTCAATAGGTGGATCTGTTTGATTATTATTAAATACAGTCATTGGATCTGATGCATTACCTTCTGCTATTTGGTATGTATAATCTACCTTAGCACTAAAGTAATCTGTAAATCTCTTTTCAAATGTTACTATAAAGCCTTTTACGTTACCATAGTCTCGGTTTATGTATCTTGCATATGCAATACCATCGTAGGTATTTATAATTTCCATACCAAGTAAGTTTCTTATATCTCTATAATATACAACTAAGTTTAGTGCATAATCTGTAAATAATACTTGCTGTAAACCGATTTCATACTGTACTGTTTTCATCGGCTTTATATCTGGGTTACCAGTTATAGAGTTAAGAGATATTCCAGGTCTTACTATAAAATCTGGATTTACATATAAATTAGCCAAATCTGGTCTTTGGAAAAAGTGACCATACGAAAATCTTATAATACCATTTTCTGTAATTGGAAATGAAGCACCTAAACGTGGACTAATTTGCACTTTATCTGTAGCTTTTCTAAACATTCCTGCACCAGGAAAGTTTGGATTATTGCTTGGATTTCTTAAATCATATGGTAAAGATGCATTTGGATTGAAATAATCTAATCTTACGCCTGCATTAATAATCATTATATCATATTCCATCTTATCTTGAATATATGCAGAAAATTCATAAGGTTTTCTTCTATAAGCTTGATTACTACCAGCATCAGTTATTGTACCAAGATTTGGATATCCAGGGGTGAATATTTCTACTCCATTTGTATCTAATACACCATCTGTAAAGTTAATTAAGTCCATCCCATGGTTGTACAAATCGTGCATTTGAAGTTCTGCACCAATTCCAATTTTGTGTTCTTTGCTAACTTGTGATGTTAACGAATACTGTATAATATATGTTAAAGTCTTTCTATCATATCTATTTCCTTGGTTACCGCCAGAACGGAATGTATAATTAGATAATGCTGTTCCTCTTGCTGGGTCAACATATCTTGGGTCAAAAGGATTGGAGTATAAATGACCCCAATAATTGAAAAAGTTAGATGAAACTTTTAAACTATGATAAGTGCTTTGAGATATAAAATGAGTTAACTGTAAACTATTTACCAAATTAGACTTATAATGGTTCATTATACCATCTGGTGTCCATTTGTAAGAATGGTCATAATATTTTGCTTTTGTTCTATCCCAAAATAAAGAGTAACTGATTTTACCAAAAGGTAACGAATAAGTAACTTTTGTATTAAATGAATACTTTTTAAATGGATTCATTGATACATACTTATTATCACCGGTATTTTGTGGTATCCATACAGTTTTATCTAATGGATTTGGGAATACCGGAACATCATCTGTTGTGTTGTAAACCCTTTTACCATACAAATATCCTTCATTTTCAAAGTATCTTCCGGTAAAAAAGAAAGTTAAATTATTAGTAATAGGGATAGGACCACTTAAATTAAAAGTAATATCTCTAATTGGAACTCTATCTACTTTATCTAGATTTTGAAAGATATCGGTATGCTTGGTAAAATAATTTCCAACATATCCAGAAACAGAGCCTTCTAACTTATTAGAACCATCTTGAGTTACAATATTAACAACACCACTCATTGCCTGTCCGTACTCTGCATTAAAAGTACCTGTTATAACTTCCATTTGTCTAATGGAAGAGTTTTCTACTTCCAAAGAAAAACCACTATTATAGGCGTCGGAAACCGAAACACCATCTATTAAATAAGCAACTTCGTTCGAACGACCTCCCCTAAAGTGCCCGCCAACAACACCAGCTTGCAAATTAATTAATTGATTAACACTTTCTACTGGCATTAATTTTATTTCACCACTGCTAACTGTAGCAGAAGTACTAGTTAAATCTTTTTGTACTAATGGACGTGAAGCTTGTACTACTACTTCTGAACCCAATTGAAATGCCGTAGAAGTTAACTTAATATCAACTTTTGTAGTTAAATCTATTTTTACAACTACTTTTTCAACTGTTAACTTATGATATCCTACCGCACTTACTATTAACCGATGCGTTCCTGGTGGTACACTATTTATGTAGTAGTAACCATTTTCATCGGCTGCTGCCCCTAAATAAGTACCCTCTACAATAACATTTGCTCCTATTACAGGGTCACCATTTTCATCTGTTATTTTTCCAGATATTTTACCAGTGGTTCCTGCAAGTAAATTTAAATTAGTTATAATCAATATTAATAAAATTGCTTTTAATGTTGGAAAATATTTTTTCAACATAAAAGACCTCCAAAATTATAAAATCGTTTCCATATTTTACATTTAAAAAAAGCGGAGCCATAAGGCTCCGCCTATAATTATCTTTTACTTTAACAACATCATCTTTTTAACAGCTTGGAATGAACCAGCTTCTAATTTATAAATATACATTCCACTTGATAAGTTTGAAGCATCAAAATTAACTGTATAGCTTCCTTGATTTTGTACTTCATTTACTAATGTAGCAACTAATCTACCTAAAACATCATATACTTTTAAGGATACTTTTCCAGCATCTTTTAATGTGTATTTAATTGTAGTATTTGGGTTAAATGGGTTTGGATAGTTTTGTGATAATGTATATGTTACAGGAGCTAAACCTTCATCTTCAACACCTGTCCACGCATTTCCAATCCATGTATATAACCAACGTGATGGTGTAGACCATGATTGATCTTCGTTATATGGTGAGTAACACATAATACCTTCTCTTGTACCTGTTGCATCGGCATCATTAATTGAGAAGTCAAATGGTACTCTTGTACCTAATTTTGGAACAAATAACGAGTCAAAGTTTGTTTGACCATAATTACGTTTTCTTGCTAAATCATATAAAGGTATTTTAGCTTCAATTGTGTAACCTGATGGGAATTTTTCTCCCCAGTAATAATTTGCACCAGGCAATGCTAAGCTATCGCAATTTGTACCGTCAAGTAAAACTCTATCTTTGGCAAATCTAATTTGATAATCTGGCTCTGCTCCTCTTAGTTTACTTCCATGTGGTTTACCATGCCAGTTATATAAACCAATAAACATATCTGGGCAGTCATTTAAATAAGATGCTATAGATGGATTGAAAGATACTATATCATCTGTTACATCAAAAGCTACATAAAGATTTTGATTATCTATTGCAACATATGATAATACAGATAAATCATCATCATTAGATATTTGTTGATTTGCTACTAAAAAGGCGCTACCATCAGATAGTTTCATACTTATTGGAGTAATTCCGCTCCATTCGTTTAAGTTACCATCTGCTACAAAGGTTGTTGCTGGTGGATTCATGGATATTGTAACTACACCTTTAGCAGTGTTGGTAATTGGGCTTCCTAAATAAGCTGGCTGTCCTATGTTTCCTGCTTTATCTGTACAAACAACAGCGTAATAATAAGTTACAGGTTGATCTGTTGCAGGTGCACGTAATAAGTGTTCTACTAATTGGGTATTTTCTGGTACATTTAATTTTACAACTTCCGCAGTATTTACATCAAAGTTAGGTGTGGTGCTGTAGTAAATATCATATTTTTCACCATTTTCATTAGGAACATCGTTCCAAGTAATAATATTTGTAAAGTTACTTGGTACACCTAATAAGCCTGCTGGTGGGTCTGGAGGAGTAACATCGGTTTCACGATATCCTGCTGGTTGAATAATATCTACTAATACCACACCAGAGGAAATTTCACCTTGTGGACCAAAATCCCCGGTACCAGAAAATTCGAACTTCCATGCTGTAATTTTTCCTAAATCTAAATTGTTATTACCACTATAGCTCTCCCAACCTGGAATTCTAAAACCATCTGAGGATAGTACGTTATCATCACCAGTACCTTCTAAGTTTACAAGTGGCATTGCTATTTTTTGCCAATCACTAGCTTGGTAAAGATTGACATTAATTTTATGATACCATTGCTCTTCTTGACCTTCGCTATTATCAAAAAGCATAAAGCGCATGGTTACTCTTTGGTCTGTACCTGTAAAAGGTTGCAAAACTTTTACATAAACATAAAGATTAGTTCTAGCGGATAAGTCTTCTAAATATCCACCAACCGTGTGGCGTGCATTAACATATCCACCCCATCCTTGGCTCATATTAACAGTAGCTTCCATTTTTAATGATGCAGTACCTTCAAATGGATTATCCGTCATATCACTTAAAACTAAATTACCCATTCCGTTTGCTCCAGCCCATCCCATGTTATCAATTTCAAAAAATCCTGTGTTACTATCAAATGTGGAAAGTGGAGTATATCTATTTCCCCATAAAGTTAACTTATCCCAAACTACAACGCCACTTGCTGTTCCATTATTTGCTATACCAGGTGTTGTAAATTCCAAGCTAAATCCTATTATTCTGTCTAAATCTAAAACGCCATTATTTTGTTGTCCGCTCCATCCTGGTAAGCTAAATCCTGTTGCAGATGGTGAACCAGCTCCATTATCTACTAAAGGTATTACTAACATTTGCCAGCCTGGTGCAGCATCATAAAAACCATCAACTTGGAAATACCAGTCTTCATGGTCATTTTGGTTATTCCAATAATCCGATTGACCACCGGCTTCATGCAATTTAAAGCGCATATGAACTAAACCAGGTTGTGTTGATGGAAGAACGTTATAATACCACAACCTTAGCTCGGTAGCCATACTCATGTCAATATAGGTATGTGGTCCATCAATAGGGGTTAAATGCATCATTTGCTGGAATCCGCCCCAACTTTCTGAAGAGTGAACTGTCCACTCAACTTTGCATGCTCCAGTTCCATGGTATGGGTCTGGGTTTGATGTAATATCTGTTAAAATTAATGATCCGCTTCCTGTACCTAAGCCAGGGTTTGCAGGTGGATGTTGAAAAAATCCATCAGCATTTGCGGTCTCAAATCCGTATTGAATCCATTGTGCATTCATTACGGTCGCTGCTAATAAAATAAACAGGGTAACCAATCCTTTTTTCATTTTGGTTTGCTCCTTATATTATTGATTGTTAGTTATTTATTTGTTTTTTTAAGTCCATAATCCCCACACAACAATAATTACGGCAAATAAAAAAATTGTAACAAAAATACTATTTATAAATTTTTCTTTCATACCTAATGTTGTAGCAATTTCAACTCCAGTATCAGCTGACATTAAGTACCAATTATCGGGAACCGACTCTTTAGTTGTTGCCAAGCTAATACTTAATACTAATATAGAAGTTAATACAAACAAGAAAATTGAAAAATGTAAAAAGTTTACATTTAATATTACTTGCCAAAAGTTTCCACTCAAATATCCTCCCGCAACTAATCCATCTAACGATAGCCTAAATAGACCTATAAATTCACCAAATATTAAACTAATCATTGCTGCTCTTGTGTTTACAAATTTAAATATTAATCCCCATAATAATACAGCCGTTATAGGTGGACTAACAAATGCTTGAAAACTTTGAATAAATAAATAAATTTGGGTATTGAACAATTTGATAATAGGTATAATAATAATTGCAATTATTACAAAAGCTGTGGTTGCTAAACGACCTATTAAAACAAGTTTTTCTTCATTTACGTTTGGATGTTTCTTTTTATAAAAATCAAATGTAAATAATGTTGCTGCAGTATTAAAAGTGCTTGCTAAAGAAGACATAATTGCAGATAATAGACCTACCACAACTATACCTTTAAAACCAACAGGCAATAAATCACTTGCAATTAATGTTGGGTAAGCTTTGTCTCCTTTTACTTCTGGATATAAAACAGCAGCAATTAAACCGGGTAAAACTAAAATAAAAATTGGAGTAATTTTTAGTACTGCTGCTAAAAGTGTCCCCTTCCTTGCATGTTCAACAGATTTAGCACTAAATATTTTTTGAACAATATATTGATCGGCACACCAATACCAAAATGCAAGAATTGGAGCACCAAATAAAATACCTGTCCATGGATAATCTGGGTCGTTTACGGGCTTAAATAAAGTAAAGTAATCACTTGGTAGTGATTTATATAAGCCCGATATCCCCCCTACTCTTTCTAAACCGAATACTGTAAGCAAAACTGCTCCTAATAATAGTAAAACAGCTTGCAAAACTTGGGTTCTTATTATTGCACCGCTGCCACCAATAATAGAATATAACCCCGTAATAAAGACAATAATAACAGCCGAGGTGTATAAGTTTAAATGAAACATTTCAAAAAACAACATACCCCCGGCGTATAGGGTAACTAAGATTTTTGTTGAAATATAAATAAAAATACTAAAACCACTAAACCATTGTGCTATAGTTTTGTCAAAGCGCTTTTCTATTAATTCTGGCACAGTATAAACATTAGACTTTACAAATACAGGAGTTAAAAACCATGCTAAAAATATTAAAATAAATATAGCCATTAATTCAAATTGACCAACAGCTAAACCTCTAACAGAACCTGAACCAGCTAAGCCTATAAAATGCTCGCTAGATATGTTTGTTGCAAATATTGATAAACCAATCGCAACCCAACCAATATTCTTACCACCTAAAAAGTAATCTTTGGTAGAGCCACTTTTTCCTTTGGAATAATAAAAAGCCATACTTAATACGGCTATTAAATATACCAAAACTATTAAACTATCGTTAAAAGTAAAATTTTCGTTCATCAATTTACAATTAATTTAACCGTTTAAGTTAATCATAAATAATGCCAAGAATTAAACATATTAAATTACAATAGATTAGATGATTAAATTTAGAAAATGGAGCCTTTACTTATTAAAACGATAAAGTTCTTTTATTATTTTAATAAATAATATAATAGCTTATAAATTGAATTGGTTTTTTTATTTAAGAAATAATTTACTTTAGTCCAAGTTCTTTAGCCATTCTATAGTAGTTAGGTGGAGCTAAACCAAGTTTTTGAGCTGCTTCGCTATCTGATGATGAATTTTCTCTTACATACTTAAAATATTTTTCTCTAAAAATTTTTTCCATTTGTGCAAGTGGTAAAATTTCTTTACCAAAATGAAAACCATTATCATCCAAACCCGTATTTAATGTTTCTAAATCCAAACCTAAAATAAACTTTATATTTTTAGAGTTAATACTAACATCATCAATAAAAAAGAATCTTTGAACTACATTAATTAATTCTCTAACATTTCCTTGCCAATCATGATTTATTAAAATATTCATCGCCTCTTTTTCTATAACAGGTTTTTCTTTGCCCATATCTGCACTAATTTCATTCATAAAATGTTCTATTAACAATGGTATATCTGTTCTTCTATTTTTTAGTTTTGGAACATTAAGAGGTACTACATTTAATCTATAATATAAGTCCTCCCTAAATCTTTTTTCTCTTACCTCTTCTTCAATATTTCTATTTGTTGCGGCTATTATTCTAACATTTACTTTTATTTTTTCCGTTCTTCCAATTTTTTCAATTTCACCATCTTGTATAACTCTTAACAACTTAACCTGTGCAGGTAAAGGTAATTCTGTAATTTCATCTAAAAAAATAGTCCCATTATTTGCAATTTCAAAAAGACCAGGTTTTCTTTTATCTGCACCTGTAAAAGCACCTTTTTCGTAGCCAAATAATTCACTTTCTATTAAATCACTTGGTAAGCTACCACAATTTATTGGAATAAAGTTTTCAAATTTTCTATTACTATTATAATGAATATTTATTGCAACAAGCTCTTTTCCAGTTCCACTAGCACCCTTAATTAAAACATTAACATTAGATTTTGCATACTTAATAATATCTTCTTTTAATTTAATTATAGGTTCAGATTCCCCTATAATTCGTTTTTTAAATAATATTTCTTCTATATTTCTTAGCAATTTTTGATTAGATTTATTCCTCTCTCTTTCAAGCTTACATTTTTCATATGCATTAAATATGCTCATTATAAAATCTGTTGGCTGATAAATATATTCCTCAATATCTCCGGGATATTTTGTACAATACCAAAACGCACCGGCTTGTTTTAGCTTATTTGCAAAATTAAAGTCTGTTATATTTATTGTCATTTTAGTAATAACAATAATCTGTAACGTGTTATCTATTTCTTTAATTTTTTGTATTAATGTATCCCCCATTAATCCGCCAGAAATTTGAAAATCCATTATTACTAAATCGTAATTACTATTTTTTCTAATTAAATTTAGTGCTTCTTTACCATCAGATACTACATCTTTAATTATAATATTTTCACTAAATGGTACAACAGTATTATATACTCTTCTAACATCAAATTCTTCATCTTCAATTAATAAAACATTAATTTTATCGTTTAACATTAAAAAATCCTCTATGTATTTTAATTTTCAATAGTTATTGTAAATTTACAACCACCTGTCGTTAAATTTTCCGCATCTATTAGCCAACCACAACGTTTGCAAATTGTATATGCAATATAACAACCATACCCAACATTTCTATTATCTGGAATTTTTGTAGATATATTTTCTTCAAATATTTTTTTAACTCCCTTTTTACCAAATTCTAATAATTCGGGCTTTATTCCTTTACCATTATCTTTAATAACTATATTTGTTAAATTTGTATTACTATCATAGCTTGTTATTATTTCTATAATTAAATGTTCATCCCCGCCATGCTCTATACTATTTTGTACAAGTGGTTCTATTATTTCCCATATAACAAATTCATTTACATGTACTAATGGTAAATTCTTATCTAAATTTAATTTAATTTCAAATGTACTAGATTTTTTAGATATTCTATAAAATATATTTTTTACTATAAAACTTATAATATCATTTAAATTTGTATTAAAAATACTTCCCCTTATTGTTTGAATTGGAGGATCAAACCATTTCATATCGTAAATAACTCTACTAATAAAATTAGAGTATTTTGTAACTCTGTATTTAATTTCGTTTATATTTTCTGGGGAAAGTATCCTTAAATCTTCTTTTATAAAGCCCATCACTTTTTCTGCTTTATGATGAGTATGATAAATTCTATTTGTAAACATCAATTCTTTTTCGTAATTAATTTCTTTTTTTAAATTTGTTTCGTGTTCTTCTAATAATCTCTTTTGAGCTTCATCTCTTTCTTTTACAGTATAAGAAGAAATAAAATACATTGCTAAAATTCCAAAAATAATAATAACCATATAAATAACAGATGTTTCATCTAAATTTGCTATTACTTCATCTGTTATAAATTCATAACCAGGTTTAATTTTAACATATAATGCCCCAACAAATTCCCCTCTTATTACAAAGGGAACTAATAAATGTAAATCTTTATTTTCTGTTATTACGCTAACTATTTGTTCACTTTTTCTTAATTCTTCTAATTTCTTAAAATATATTTTCTTTGCATTTTTATGAATTATGCTATCTTGCTCTGGGGTAAAGTTTTCCTTAAATAAATAATTAAATAAAACTCTCCCATCATCTATTACATATACACTATCATTTCTATTTACAATAATGCAAAGCTCTTCTACATTTTGCTCCATACTTTGCTGACTAAAAATAATATTAAATGATTGTACAATTTTTGTAATTTCTTCATCTGTTAAGCTTTCTTTTGGATTTATTGTTTCTAATAAAAGCTCTAATGATGTAGTAGTTAAATTTGCTAATCTTTCCGCATTACTTTTTTGATACCATTCTTGAGTATTATCTAAAAAGGATTTTATTGCAGATTTATTTATTATTGATATAATAATTTGAAATGAAAAAAGCACAACAAACAATATTGTTAAATGCTTAAATTCAAAATGATATTCTTTAACTTTATTAAAAATATTTTTAACTAACATATTTATTTTAATAGTATACTTTTAGTAATTATTTTAGCTTTCGCTGTTTCTAACGCATTATTTACCTCTATCTTATTTTTTAAAGCTGCATTTAAATAATAAGATAATAAATCTGAAACATGGGTATAATTTTTATGTTGAGGGCGATAAAATCCAGTATTAAATAATTCTTGATAAAATTTTAAATTCGGATAACTATTTGTATTTTTTTCATCGTTATAAAGTAAATAACTAGCTGGCAATAAATTATCAACTTTTAATAATATTTCTTGTGCTTCCTTACTTAAAATAAATTCAATAAATTTTTCTGCTTCAGCAATATTCTTACTATTTTTATTAATCATTATATTCCATCCACCAAAAACCGATTTACTTAAACCATCTTTAAAATGAGGATTTTTACATTTTTTGATAATTATAGAGGAATCTTTTTCTTTATAATTTAATGCATATTTTTCAAAACCGGGCCATGCTCTTAAAAAAAGTCCATTATTATTTATAAAATACTCATAGCTGCTATTTTCTTTTAATTTTGTTACATCAACTGGAGATAGTTTATATTTATAAATCAAATCTCTAATAAAATTTAATGCTTTTACTTGTTTATCCCCTAAGTAAAGGCTATCATTATGAATAAAAGATTCACCTTCAGAGGCAAGTAATTCTGAATAAAAACAGATTAAACCCTCGTAATCCTCTGCTTGAAAAGTAAAAACTGGTGAATTTTTGTAATCTTTAAAATAAAGTATAAAGTCTTCCCAGCTTATTCCTGCATTTAATTTTTCTGTAATTACTTTATAATTAGGCATTTTTTTTAATAAATCGTCTCTATAAAACATTACAGAAATATCAACATAAATTGGTAACGCAACCAAAACAGAATCGTAATAACAAGAATTTAATGCAAAATTTAATATTGTATTTGGGGATATTTTTTTATAAACATGGTCTAAAGGGTATGCCCATTTAGAAAAGCGGGCTGTCCAAATTTGGTCTATTGCTATTAAATCAATTGCTTCACTTTTACTTCTTAAGTATCTTGCTAATAATTCTTTCCTTTCATTAGTACTAAACTTTTCAAAAGGTAAATTTATTCCTACTACTTCTATTTTTCCTCTATTTATTTCGTTAAATCTTTTAATTATTTCTACCATAGATGGAGAAATATTATCAACATAATATATTTTTTTTATCGTTTCTACATTTTTACTTGCAGAAAACGAGGTTGTTAATAAATAGCTTAATAATATTATTAGCGTAATTACAATAAAACCGGCTATTAAATAAGATAATTTATCGTTTTTCATATTAAAGAATTTAAAATCTCTTTTAATTAAAATAAATATTTTTTTATTAAATGCGAAAAAAAAGTTTTATTAAAGAATAATATACTTCTTATCAAATTAATAAAATAATGTTTATCAAATTAATAACTTGTATTAAAATCAAAATTAAAAAATAAATTATTAAACCATTTTTTTATAAGGCATAATTTTTGTTTAATATAAAAAAATTAAATTGTAATTCAGGAGACTTTTATGGCTTTTACAACTACTTCAAGTAATAAAGTTGTTAATAATGGACAAAATGTAGATTACACTTTTCCGCTAACAGCTTTAACTTCTCTTTTTTTTATGTGGGGATTTTTAACTTGCTTAAATGATATTTTAATACCACACCTTAAAAATGTTTTCGAATTGAATTATACTGAATCTATGTTAATTCAATTTGTATTTTTTACGGCATATTTTGTATGCTCTTTACCATCTGGTTGGATAGTAAAAAAGTTTGGTTATAAAAATGGAATTATAATAGGTTTAATGGTAGCTGGAATAGGCGCATTGTTATTTTACCCTTCGGCTGCTTTTCGCTCTTACCCTTTTTTCCTTTTTTCTTTTTTTGTTTTAGCTTCTGGAATTACTTTATTACAAGTTGCCGCTAACCCATATGTAACTATACTTGGCAAACCAGAAACAGCTTCTAGTAGATTAAATTTAACTCAAGCCTTTAATTCATTAGGTACTACAATAGCTCCTTATTTTGGTTCTTTGCTTATTTTATCTGTTGCTGTTAAAAGTGCAGAAGAAATGAAAGCACTATCTCCAGCAGAATTAGAAGCATATAAACTTGCAGAAGCGGCTGCAGTTCAAATTCCTTATGTTGGATTAGCTGCTGCACTATTTGTTATTGCTGGTATTTTTGCTTTTATAAAATTACCTGATTTTAGAAATGGTGAAACAAATAGTGACATTTTAGATGAAAATAATTTAGATCATTTACACAACTCTGCTTGGAAATATAGACATGTAATATTAGGTGCTATTGCAATATTTTTATATGTTGGCGCAGAAGTTGCAATTGGTAGCTTTTTAGTAAATTACTTTGGATTGCCTGAAATTGGTGGATTAAAGGAAGAAACTGCTGGCAAATTAGTTTCTTTTTATTGGGGCGGTGCAATGGTAGGTAGATTTTTTGGTAGTGCTATTCAGCGTGTTATAAAACCTGGGAAAATGCTTGGTTTTAATGCCATCGCTGCTGTTGTTTTATTAATAGTTACCATGTCTACAAATGGCTCAGTTGCTATGTGGTCTATATTAGCAATTGGTCTTTTCAACTCTATAATGTTCCCAACTATATTTAGTTTAGGTGTTGCTGGATTAGGTAAACATACTTCCCAAGCTTCTGGCATTATTATTACTGGTATTGTTGGTGGCGCTATAATACCTATTTTACAAGGTGGTTTAGCAGATTATGTTACAGGATTGCACCATGCATTTATTATCCCTGTTCTTTGTTATTTATTTATAGCTTATTATGGATTTAAAGGTCACAAACCCGTTATAGCTTAAGGAGATATTGATGGATAAAACAAAACTTACTGCTGGAATTGATATTGGTGGTACAAATACGGTTTTTGGGTTTGTTGATATTGATGGAAACTTAATTAGCGAGTATTCAATTCCCACTTTTGCTGAACAAGAATACACAAAATTTTTTGAAAGATTAATTAACGAGATAAAAACTAAGTTTACTCCCTTAGCAAATTATTACTCATTAGCCGGTATAGGCATAGGTGCTCCTAACGCAAATTACTACAAAGGTACTGTTGAACAGCCCCCAAACTTAAATTGGGGGTTTGTTAATGTTGTAGAAATTATTAAAGCACATTTTAACATTCCTGTTGCTATTACAAACGATGCAAATGCAGCCGCAATTGGTGAAATGCTTTTTGGTGCTGCTAAAGGAATGAAAGATTTTATTGTAATTACTTTAGGCACAGGTGTAGGCAGTGGTATAGTTGTTAATGGCAATTTAATTTATGGTCACGATGGATTTGCTGGCGAAGTTGGGCATACTACCGCTATTCCAGATGGCAGACTTTGCAACTGTGGCAAAAAAGGTTGCTTAGAAACTTATCTTTCTGCTAGTGGCTTTAAAAAAACTGCTTTCGAGCTTATGCTTAATAATAACTTAAAAAGCTCTCTCTCTAAATATAATTACGATGACCTTACCCCCTTGATTATTTTTGAAGAAGCACTGAAAGGAGATTTATTAGCAAAGGAAACTTTCGATTACTCTGCTAAAATTTTGGGTAGAACCTTAGCCGATGCTGTTGCTTATACATCCCCAGAAGCTATTATTATTTTTGGTGGTGTTGCAAAATCGGGTGATTTATTATTTACCCCACTAAAAAAATACTTTGAAGAAAACTTACTTAATATATTTAGAAACAAAATTAAAATTTTACCCAGTGGTTTGTGCGATAAGAACATAGCTGTTTTAGGTGCAGCAGCTTTAATTTGGAATGAAATTAATAAACAAAAGGATACAAAAAATGAATAAATTACTTTACTTAGCAATTATTATATTTGCATTTACTTGTTTAAATGCACAAAATTTAGGCAAAGATCCCAAAATCGAAAAAAAAGTTAAAGATTTACTTTCCAAGATGACTTTGGAAGAAAAGATTGGACAAATGACCCAAGCAGATATGAATGCACTTAAAGATCCAAACGATATTACTAAATACTTCCTTGGTTCCGTTTTAAGTGGTGGTAATTCAGATCCTGCAGATATTTCTCCAAATGGTTGGGCTGCTATGTATGATAATTTCCAATCTTATGCGCTTAAAACTAGATTAAAAATTCCTTTAATTTATGGTGTTGATGCCGTACATGGTCATAATAATGTTGATGGTGCCGTTGTATTTCCTCATAACATTGGGCTTGGTGCAACTGATAACCCCAAGCTAATTAAGCAAGCTTCTCAAATAATTGCTAAAGAAATTGCTGGAACAGGTATTGATTGGACTTTTGCACCCTGTGTTGCAGTTGCAAGAGATGAAAGATGGGGACGTACTTATGAAAGCTTTGGAGAAGACCCAGATTTAGTTGCCAAACTTGGTGCAGCTGCTGTAGAAGGTTTTCAGGGTAATCTTTCTTCCCCTACATCTGTTTTAGCCTGTGCTAAACATTATGCGGGTGATGGTGGTACAACTAATGGTAAAGACCAAGGCAATACTGAGGTGGATTTTGCTACTTTACGTAAAATTCATTTAAAAGGCTATATAGAAGCTATTAAAGCTAATGTTGGCTCTATTATGGTTTCTTACAGCAGTTGGAATGGTGAAAAACTTCATGGTCACAAATATCTATTAACCGATGTTCTTAAAAAAGAATTAGGATTTAATGGCTTTTTAGTTTCGGACTGGGCTGCTATTGACCAGTTACCCGGTGATTACAAATCTGATATCGAAAAATCGATTAATGCTGGGTTAGATATGGTTATGATTCCTAATGGTCCTGGCCAACCAAATAACTATGTTGAATTTGTTACTTTTTTAAAAGAATTAGTTGAGAAAGGAAAAGTTCCTATTGAAAGAATTGACGATGCAGTTACTAGAATTTTAAGAGTAAAATTTAGTATGAAACTTTTTGACCGTCCTTATACTGATAAAAAGTTAACTAAACAAATTGGCTCAGTTAAGCATCGCGAAGTTGCTCGTCAATGCGTGCGAGAATCTTTAGTTTTATTAAAAAATGATGGCATATTACCATTAAATAAAAATGCTAATAAAATTCTTGTTTGTGGTAGTGGTGCAGATAATTTAGGTCGCCAATGTGGTGGTTGGACTATTGCTTGGCAAGGTGGAGAAGGGAACGTAATTTCTGGCGGTACTACTTTTCTAAATGCTGTTAAACAAACCGTTTCTAAAAATACTGTTGTAAACTACTCTTTAGATGGCTCTAATGCCGATGGTGCTAATTTTGCAATTGTTGTTGTATCAGAAAAACCTTATGCAGAAATGTTTGGTGATACAACTAATTTAGTACTTAGCCCACAAGATTTACAAACTATTGAGAATGTTAAAAAAGCAAAAATACCCTACGTTGTTGTTTTATACTCCGGCAGACCTTTAATTATTAACGATGTACTTAATGATGCAAATGCCTTTGTTGCCGCTTGGTTACCAGGTACAGAAGGCAGAGGTGTAACCGATGTTCTTTTTGGTGACTATGACTTTAAAGGCAAATTACCTATTAGCTGGCCCAAAAATATGGAGCAGCTGCCAATTAATATTGGTGACCAAAATTACGATCCTTTATTTAAATTTGGATATGGCTTAAAATATAAAAAATAACAAAAACGGATAGGACAACCTATCCGTTTTTATTTTAGGAACATTATATGAAAAATTTATTACTATTAGCTTTTATTATATTTGTTTTAGTTAGTTGCAAATCAGATGATACTACTGTTTATAATTACCCTAATGTAATTTCTGGTAGAATAACAGATGAAAATAATTTACCCTTAGGACGTGCTGCCGTTTTTTTAGCTAATAAGCCCGAATTGAACCCCGTTTGGACTAATGATAATGGTTACTTTAGAATTGAAAACGTACCAGCTGATAGACATCGTTTAAGAATTAGCAGAGTTGGTTATAAAACTAAAGAAGTAGAAGTTCCTAGCGCTGTTAGTGGTATTTCTAACGTTAATGCTTCCTTAAACAAAATTGTTTACGACGTCCCAGCAAAAAAACCTCTTTCTAAACTGCATGTTCGCTTAAATGGTAAACAACTTGAAACTGATTTTGATGGTGATGGAGCTTATACTAAGTTTTACGTAAAAGGTGTAGCTTTTTCCCCTACTCCAATTGGTAATAAGCCTATTACAAATAAGTTACTTGATAGATGCATCTCTTACTTAAAAGAATTAAATGTAAATACTGTTAGAACTTATTCCGGTGCTGATAAATACTTTTTAGTTAAAGCTCAAGAAAATAATATATCTGTAATTTTAGGTTTTTGGGTAGATTATAAACTTAATTTAAGTGACACTTTAGTTCGAAAACAAATTATTGAAGATTTTCAAAATTTTGTGATTGAATATAAAGACTACAAAGCGGTTTTAATGTGGAATCTTGGAAACGAACAAAATTACCAAAATGGTAATAATCCTTATTGGTATACATTGTGCCAAGAATTAGCTATTGCAGCTTACAAAATTGAAGGCGAATATTATCACCCTGTTGCTATTAATAATGGTGCGTTTTTTAATGTTGGTTCGCATTCAATGTCTGCCGATGATAGCTTTTTAACTTATATCGACTTATGGGCAAGTAATATATATCAATGGGATCTTGGACCCAACTTAGTTGCGTATAAATCTAAATCTAATAAACCTGTAGTACTTACAGAGTGGGGAATAGACGCACTTGATAATAGAACAAAAACTGAATATCAAGATACACATGCAGAGTTTATTACAAATAATTGGCTACAAATAGTTACTTCTGGCGATGTTTGTGTCGGGGGTACTTTATTTGAATTTACAGATGAATGGTGGAAAGATACAGACCCCTGGAGCCATGAGAATTATGGCGGATACCCTTCTAACACTCATCCAGATGGGTTTGCTAATGAAGAATTTTGGGGTCTTATTGCACTTTCCCCTGATACTGATAATGATGGACTTGATGAATGGATACCACGAAAGGCTTTTTACACAGTTAAAAATTTATTTAAGTAATAATTGGGGATTTTATGAAAATTTTTTTATTTCTATTTAATCTATTTTTTTTAACAAGCACCTTAACACATTCTCAAGGTTTTTACACATCTAATGGTACTAAAATTTTAGATCCAAATGGCAAACCTATTTTACTTAAAGGAATTAATTTAGGCAACTGGATGGTGCCTGAAGGTTATTTTATTAAATTTAATGAAATAAACTCTCCTACTAGAATTTATAATTTTTTTAATATTCTTGTAGGACCTTCTGAAGCAAAAAAATTTTGGGATAAATACTATAATACTTATATAACCAAAGAGGATATTGCATTAATTAAAAAGTTAGGATTCAATTCTGTTCGTGTTCCTTTTCATTATAATCTTTTTGTAGATTGCAATGATAATTTAGAAGGTATCGGGTACAAACTATTAGATAATGTTATAGAATGGTGTACAGAATATAATCTTGCTGTTTTATTAGATATGCATTGCGCACCCGGCGGTCAAACTGGGGATAATATTGATGATAGCTATGGGTACCCATTTTTATTTGAGAGTAAAGAAGATCAAAAGTTAACAATTAATATTTGGGTTAATATAGCTAAAAGATATGCTAATAATCCAATTATTTTAGGTTACGATTTACTTAATGAACCAATTGCTCATTTTTTTGATAAACAAAAACTTAATCCATTATTAGAACCTTTTTTAATTGAACTTACTGCAGCAATTAGAACAGTTGATAAAAATCATTTAATTTTTATTCCCGGTGCACAATGGAACTCTGATTTTTCTGTTTTTGGTAAACCATTTGATAGTAAACTTGTTTATACTTTCCATAAATATTGGACTGCACCTACCCAAGATGTAATTCAAGATTATATTAATTTTTCTAATAAATATAATGTACCTATTTATTTAGGAGAAAGTGGAGAAAATACTAACGAATGGGTTAATGAATTTAGAATTACCTTAGAAAAAAATGATATTGGTTGGTGTTTTTGGCCTTATAAAAAAATGGATTCTGATAGATGTGTAGTTTCAATACCAAAAACTGCAGAATTTGATAAAATAATAGAATTTGCTAATTCCAAAATTATTTCTTTTGAAGATATAAGAAACAAAAGACCGAGTTTTGAGGTAATAAATAAAGCTTTTAAAGATTATTTGCATAATATGAAAATTGAAAATTGTAAAATTAACAATGAATTTGTTAAGGCATTAGGACTTTAATTAAATAGGAATAAATTATGAAAAAATTAGTACTTTTATTAATGGTTTTAATCTATACCAATTATTTTGCCCAAAATCAAAATTATCTATACAAAGATAAAAATCAACCAATTGAAAAAAGAGTTGAAAATTTACTTGGATTAATGACCCTTGAAGAAAAAATATTAATGATGGGTGGAACGGGCTTTGCAACTCAACCAATTGAAAGATTAGGTATTCCAACATTAAACATGGCAGATGGACCTTTGGGCGTTAGATGGGATAACTCAACAGCATTCCCATCTGGTATTGCGATGTCTTGCACTTGGGATACTACATTAATTAATAAACTTGGTGTTGCGTTAGCAGAAGAAACCAAAGCCCACGGTAGAAATGTAATTTTAGGTCCTTGTGTTAACATTGCACGCATTCCAATGGGTGGTAGAAATTTTGAATCGTTTGGGGAAGATCCATTTTTAGCTGCAAAAATGGGTGTATCATACATTAAAGGAGTTCAGAGTAAAAATGTTGTTGCAACTGTTAAACACTATGCTTGCAATAACCAAGAACATGAACGTATGACAGTTAATACTATTGTAGACGAACGAACACTAAATGAAATTTATTTACCCGCTTTCAAAGCAGCTGTTAAAGATGCCAATGTTTTAGCAGTTATGGCTGCATATAATAAGGTAAACGGATATTATGCTACAGAAAACGATTATTTGCTAATTGATAAATTAAAAAAAGAATGGGACTTTAAGGGCTTAGTAATGAGTGATTGGGGTGCGGTGCATAGTTCAGAAGGTGTTTACAATAGCGGTTTAGACTTAGAAATGCCAAAAGGCGATTACCTTAACGAACCATCCTTTGTTAAAAGATTATTAAATGGAGAGTTTGACTTAACTAAACTTGATGATAAAGTTAGAAGAATTCTTACAGTTATGTTTAAAATTGGCTTATTTGATGGCTATGAATATCCTACCGATAAATTAAATAGTGATGAACATAAAAAACTAGCTTATCAGATAGCTGTGGATGGAATGGTTTTACTAAAAAATAATTACTCAATTTTACCAATCGATCCTGCCGTTGTTAAATCTATTGCAGTTATTGGACCTAACGCAAATTATGCACGCACTGGCGGAGGTGGTTCTTCTTTAGTTGCTCCATATTATAAAGTATCCCCTCTTGAAGCACTTAAAAATAAGTTTGGTAATTTATTAGATATTACATATGCACCTGGTGTTCTTTTAGATGGTGATGCCCCAGCTGTTGAAGAAAAATATTTTTTCTTAGATGAAAAAGGAACTTTACCCGGTGTTAAGGTTAAATATTATAATTCTCAAGAGCCTAAGGGTACCCCAGTTGTTGAAAAAACCGAACCAAAAATTGAGAACTATTGGTTTAACAACTCTCCAATAGAGGGTATTAATTCCGAGCATTTTTCAATATCTTACGAAGGATACCTAAAATTTCCAAAATCTGGTGAAGCTATTATAACTTTAACAAGTGACGATGGAAGTAGATTTTACTTTGACAACAAGCTTGTTATAGATGATTGGAATGACCATGCTATGGAAGCAAGGTACTTTAAGGTTAATGTAGAAAAAGACAAGCTTTACAAATTTAAGATTGAATATTACGAAAATATGGGTGATGCAGGCGTTGTTTTAGGTTGCATTATGCCAGAAAAAGACTTTATAAAACAAGCTGTTGAAGCTGCTGCAAATAGTGACTTGGCAATTTTATTTGTTGGTAATTCTGCCCATTACGAAACCGAAGGCAAAGATAGAGATGATTTATACTTACCAAATGACCAAGATAAATTAATTAATGAAGTATTAAAAGCTAATAAAAATGTTGTTGTTGTAATTACAACCGGTTCCCCAATTCTTATGTATAACTGGATAGATAAAGTACCTGCGGTTTTGCAAACTTGGTTCGCCGGTCAAGAGATTGGGAATGCGGTTGTTGATATTTTATTCGGCTTAGCTAATCCATCTGGTAAACTTACTATTACTTACCCAAATAAATGGGAAGATTGCTCTGCCTATAATTACTATAAAAAAATACCTGATGTTACTGAATATAAAGATAGCATTTATGTTGGTTACAGGCATTTTGAAAAATATGGTATAAAACCATTATTCCCATTTGGATATGGATTATCTTATACTTCTTATAAACATTCTAATTTTAAGGTAACTGAAACACAAGACTCTTACATTGTTAATTTTGATGTAGAAAATACTGGTGCTTTTGCTGGTAAAGAAATTGTTCAACTTTACATTTCCCCCATTAACCCTAAAATTGATAGACCAGTTAAAGAATTAAAAGGCTTTGTTAAAGTACCATTAAAAATAAAAGAAAAGAAAAATGCAGAAATTACAGTAAACAAAAAAGATTTTGCTTATTTCAGTGTACCAAAAAATAGTTTTGTTCTTGATAGTGGGGATTATTTAATTCAACTTGGTACTTCATCACAAAATATTATTTTTGAACAAAAAGTTACTATTAAATGAAATTTTTTAAAATTTTAGTTTTTTCATTTTTATTTTGGACTATTTCAATAGCTCAAAATTTTACAGGGGGATATAATTTTTATATCCCCTCTTTTGATTCTACAACACAAGAATTTTTGCCCACATTTCCTAAAGCTAATATTAATAATTTTGTAACTATTAACCAAGATGGTAATTTTTCCGTTAATGGGGAAAGAATAAAATTTTGGGGTGTAAATTTTGTTGCAGATGGCGCTTTTATTAATAAAGAAATTACACCCGGTGTTGCTGCTAGACTAAATAAACTTGGATTCAATTTAGTTCGATTTCACCACTTAGATAATAATTGGAGTAGTGGTTCTTTATTTTATGGTATGCCAAATACTCGTACTTTTAATCCTTTAAAATTAGACCAACTTTTTTATACTATTTATAAACTAAAAGAAAATGGCATTTATAGCAACATCAATCTTAATGTAAGCCGCGTTTTTAAAGTTAGTGATGGTATAGCTTATGCAGATTCATTACCCGAAATGGGTAAATTTGTTACTCTATTTGACCGCAAATTAATAGAACTACAAAAAGAATATGCATATAAATTATTAACCACAATAAATCCTTATACTGGATTACCTTTAAGCAACGACCCTGCAATGGCAATGGTTGAAATTCTTAACGAAAATTCAGTTTTTCGCGCTTGGCGTGATGGAATGTTAACAACAAAAAATAAAGGTGGCGTTCTTTCTTATTACCACACTAAAATGTTAGATAGTTTATGGAATGATTTTTTATTTCAAAAATATCAAACTTCTCAAAATCTTGCTAATAGTTGGAATACTGGAATAATTCCTGCTGGTTACAACATGATTAAAGATGGTGGCTTTGAAAACGTACCTATTAATACTTATTGGACACTTGAACAACATAATGGCGCTAGTGGCACTATAACTAAAGATGTTATTAATCCTTTTGCAGGCTTCCTTTCTGCTAAAGTTATTATTAATAATGCAACCGGTACGTATTGGCATTTACAATTTAGGCAAACTTCTATTTCTACAAAAAAGGATTCTGTTTACCAAATTAAATTTGCTGCTCGCGCAGACGTTAACCGCTCAATTTTTGTAAGTATTTCTTTGCAAGAAGACCCATATACATATTTAGGTGGTAAAGAATTTCAACTTACTAATAATTGGCAGGAGTTTACTTTTACCTATGTTGGTAGCATGGATGCTGTTAATAAAACAAAACTTGCATTTCAATTTTCACAAACCGGTACTTATTGGTTCGATAACGTATCCTTTACAACTGCTCCTATTAATGGATTATTACCTGGGGAAAGTTTAGAATTAAAAAATATATCGAGAAATAATTATTACGACCTTAAAGCTTTTTCAATAAATCGCGTAAAAGATAACTCGGAATTTTATATAAATCTTACAAATTCATTTTTTGATGAAATGATTAACTACCTTAAAAACTCCTTACATATTAAGGTACCAATTGTTGCAACTAATTGGAATATTGGTTTTCAAGATTTAATTAGCCAATCTAAAGGGGATTATATTGATAACCACGCTTATTGGGATCATCCTCAATTCCCAAATGTTGCTTGGTCTAGTACAGATTGGTTAATAAATAATACTTCTATGACAAAAGAGTTTGATAATTCCACAATACCCGGTTTATTTGCTGCCACTAAAATTAAAGGAAAACCTTATACTGTTAGTGAATATAATCACCCATTCCCCAACAGATACCAAGCAGAAGCACCCTTGTTTTTAGCTGCTTATTCATCCTTACATGATATTGATGGTACTATGTATTTTGAATATAATAGCACATATGATTATACCATAGATAAAATCGAAGGCTTTTTTAGCATTCGTGCAAATCCTTTATTTTTAGCTTTAAATCCTTCTGTTGCATATTTATTTAGAAATAGCTTAATTTCCCCTGCTAATAATTCATACAATATAGAATTAAATAAAGATGATATACTTAAAATACCTTTAATAGATAACGGTAATTGGAGTGGTTATACTTTTTTTGATAAAAAATTAGCTTTTGTTAGTAAAACAGTTGTGGAAAGTTTTGATGCACAAACCACCACTAACTTTTTAAATTTCCCTATCTTTAATCAAAATATATTAACAAGCGATAATAATCAAATTTCATTAAATAAGAACGGATTACTTTCAATTTTTGCCCCAAAGTTTATTGGTATTACTGGATTTCTTAATCAATTTTCTAATTTATCCAACGATTTATTTAAACTAAATAGTTGTAACGAATTTGGTACAATTAGTTTACTTTCTTTATCTAACGACTCTTTAATAAATTCTAATAAACTACTTTTAACTGCTGTTTCTAAAGTACAAAACAATGGTATGATTTGGAATAGCAACAATACCTCTATTAATAATAACTGGGGTAATAGCCCAACTTCTTTATTACCACTTCAATTTAATTTTGATTTAAAGCTTAATGCAGATTCAATAATCATATATCCATTAAATAATATTGGGCAGTACAATCAACAAATTAATATAAAACAATACCCAAATGTTAATGGATATTTTAATATAAATATTGACCAGACTTTTTATAAAACTCCTTGGTATGGCATTAAAGTTTTCCCTAAAAATTTAACTCAGGTGGAACAAGACATATCCTTAGTTTCTTATAATCTTTTTAATAATTACCCAAATCCTTTTAATCTTTCCACAAATATTAGTTTTTCAATTCCCCAAAAAAGTTTTGTAAAATTAATTATTTTTGATATCTTAGGAAATAAAGTTAAAACTTTAATTGATAAAGAAGTTGATAAAGGTTATTATACAATTAATTGGAATGGCACCAATGATAATAATAATATTTTATCAACGGGAATTTATCTAATAAGATTAGAGACCTCACAATTTACTAAAACAATAAAATCTGTACTGTTAAAATGAGAAAAAAATTAATATTAGCTATTGTTATTCTTTTATTTAATTCCTTAACTTTTGCACAAAATTCTACTTTAGCAAAAGTTGGTAATGATGTAATTTCACAAAAAGAGTTTAAAATTCGTTTCGAAATAATGCCCCATTTCACAGATGATAATTTTAATTTAGACTCTGTTAAAATAAAAATATTAAATACTATAATTGCAGAAAAACTTTGGGCACAATATGCTAAAGAAAACGGCATCGATACAACTGAACAATTCAAAGCGCTATTTAGACCAATTGAAAGAATATTTATTAGAGATGCCTTGTATAAATTGACTGTTGAACCAAAAACTGAACTTTCTGCTGATGATATTAGCTACATTGCTAAAGTTGCTAATAAAAGGGCTATAACAGATTTTTACCTTTTTAGTGATTCAGTTAAAGCGTACCAATTTTATGCAGATTTATCCAAAAATAAACCTATTAATAAAAAGTTAAAAGTAATAGCAGATACTTTGCGAGAAATTACTCTTGGCTTTATGGAAAGTGAGGAATTAGAAAAAGAAATATTATTAGCAAAAAATAATACAATATTTAAACCATTTAGAACCAAAGCAGGCTGGTTTGTTATTCGCAAAAGATACGATGAAATAATTGACCAGACAGATAAACAAAACCTTTCTGTGCCAAAGCAAAAAGTGATTGAAAGACGTGCAAAAAAATATGGCACACAATATTTAGAAAAACTATTTAAAGATGTTAATATTACTATTGATGAACCTTTATTTAATCAACTTACTAAAACTATAGAGGAACAATATTTAAATAAAATTTCTGTTGATACTTTGTTAAAAAATAAGCCTGTTTTATTAGAGGAATCTGATATTAATTCAATAAAAAGTAAATTATCAGCATATTTAAATAATTCCTTTATAACCGCTAATAATTTTAATTTTTCATTAAATAACTTTTTAACTTATTTAATGTATGAAGATTTTAAACTTAAAAACCCAACCTATGAAGGTATTTCTAAAAAAATATCAGAATATATAAAATTTTATGCAGAGCAAGAATTAATAGCAGAAGAAGGGATAAAACAAAACTTACTTAATTCCCCCAAATTACAAGAAGAATTAAAAATGTGGAAAGATAATTTATTAGCTCAACTAATAGAAAATAGATTTGTAGATACATTAACAGTTACTTATAATGACATTTTAGATGCTTATAATAAAGCATATCAAAATGCTAAAATTAAAGACGAAGTGAAGGTGCAAGAAATACTTACAGATAATTTAGAAACTGTTGAAAAAATTTTTAGTGAATTAGAAAATGGAACTAGTTTTGGTGTTCTTGCAGAAAAATACACAAAACGACAAAACCTAAAACGAAAGCAAGGTGTTTTAGGTTATATAACAAAAGATATGTTTGGAGAAATTGGCAAAGTTGCTGCCACATTAAAACCAAACGATGTCTACGGTCCAATTAAGTTAACAGAGGGTTATTCTATTATAAAAATATTGGATAGACGACAAGATTCAACAAGTACAGAGTTTGAAAGTGTAAAAGATTATTTAAAACAAGGTGTATTTTCTAGCAAGTCCTATAAACTGCTAAATCAAAAAACTGCAGAATTGGCAAATAAGTATGGTGTAGAAATCGATATGAATAGTCTTAAAAATTTAAAAGTAAGCAATGTAAATATGTTTACTCATAGATTTATGGGATTTGGCGGCAGAATTGCCGCCGCTCCCTTTACTAATAGCTTATATAGCTGGTATGAAATTTACAAAAAAAGTAAGTTAAACGACTTATAACTAATATTAATTCTTTTCTTACTTTATTCCAGCAATTTTTTCTAACATTTCTGTAGTTAAAGATTTTGGACGTTCAATAGGATATAGTAAAGCTCTATCCCAAATAATATTGGCAAGTACACCAAATGCACGTCCAACGCCAAATAAAACAGTATAAAAATCATACTCTCTTAAACCATAATGCCACTGAATAACACCACTATGGGCATCAACATTTGGCCAAGGATTTTTTGCTTTTCCATGAGCGAGCAAAATTTCCGGAACAACGTTGTATAATGTGCTTACAAACTTAAACAAATCATCATCTGGCATATGTTTTAAAGCAAATTCTCTTTGTGCTTCATAACGTGGGTCTGTTTTTCTTAATACTGCATGTCCATAACCAGGTATTACTTTACCAGCTGCTAATGTATCATTAACAAATTTTTTGGCTTCTTCTTCATTTGGAATTTTACCACCCATCTTCTCAATAACTTCTTGTATCCAAATTAATACTTCTTGATTAGCTAAGCCATGTAAAGGACCTGCCAAACCATTTAACATTGCAGAAGTGCTTAAATATGCATCACTTAATGCACTTGCTACTAAATGACCTGTGTGAGCACTAACATTTCCATTTTCGTGGTCGCTATGTAAAATAAAGAACATTCTTGCAACATCATCATAAGGTTCTTTAATACCCATCATGTGGGCAAAGTTTCCACCAAAATCTAAGCTGTCATCTGCTTCTATTATTTCACCATTTTTGTATTTTAATCTATAAATATATGCCGCAATTGGACCTATTTTTGCTAATAAATCTAACGCATCTTCATAGTAATATTCCCAATAGTCGTTTTTATTAGCACCTTCATGATATTTTTTAGCAAAAACAGATTCTTTTTGCATTGCTAATACTGCAGCACTTAACATAGTCATTGGATGAGAATCTGCTGGCATTGCTTTTAGTACATCAATAACATAATTTGGTATAGTTTTACGGCTCTTAAACTCTTGTATTAATTCTTCTACTTCCTCTTCAGTAGGTATATCACCTGTTAATAATAAATAAAAAAGCCCTTCTACATATGGCATTTCTTTTCCGGTTGGCTTGGGTAATAGTTCCAATGTTTCTTTAATAGTATAACCTCTAAACCTTATTCCCTCTAAAGGATCTAGATATGAAATATCTGTTACTAAACATTTAATAGACCTAGCGCCACCTAATATTTGCTCAATTTTTACTTGATCTACTAATACTTCGCCATACTCTTTCATTAATCTCTTTGTTCTTGGGCGCCATCCAAGAATCTTTTCATTAAGTTTTTCTTTTAATTTAGACATTTTTAAATCCCCACTTAGTTAGTTACGTTTTTGTTTATTTAACCATTTTTGCTGCTTTTTCTCCACTTAATATTGCACTTTCTATTGTGCTTGGTAAATTTGTATTATACCAATCACCTGCAATTATTGAATTTTCATATTCTAAAACTTTTTTTATCCTTAAATCTTCAACTTGTTTATCTAATACAAAGGTTGCTTTTTTCTCTTTTATAATCACTATATTTTCTATTTCTTCTTCTTTAATCTGCTTAAAATACTCTAAAAATTCCTTTTTATATAATTTTTTTAATTCTTTTTCGCTTAAGTTAATTAAATTTTTAGGATTACTTGTTGTTATACAAACTAATTGATCCCTTATAAAAATCCACTGAATAAATGAACCGGGCAATGTATAATATTTATCTTTAAAGCTTTTTTTATTTAACTTTATAAATACAGAAATAATGGGATTATATTTAATATTTTGTAGTATTTCTAAATTAAATAACCTATTTAATGCATAAGTTGGTATTGCGAAAATAACATAGTCAAAATTATTATATCTATTTTTATTTGAAACTATTTCTGCAACTTTATTATCCTTAACTACAACTTCTATCACTCTTTCAGATAAATTTATTTGTGCGCCATGTTCTAATAAAAATTCTTTTGCATTATCAATAAACAATTTTTTGAGAGTAACATTAGGAACTAAAAACTTAAAAGACATGCTATCTTTTAGAAATACTTGTCTTAAAACAATAACTAAACTTTTAGCGCTAATTTCGGTTAAATCACAATTAAAAATACTTATTAATATTGGTTCCCAAAACTTCCCTAAAAGCTCTTTTTGATCCTTCTCAACTAAGTAATCGTAAGCATTTTTATCATATTTTTGCTTAACAGACATAATGTCAAAAAACAGACCCGCTATTTTAATTTTTTCTTTAACGTTTAAGTAACTAAAAAACAAAAAACCAAAAATTAAATTAAACGGATACAGGTTAGATGAATTTTTTAAGTAAAAGATTCCATTTTTTTTTGTTAAAAAAGGAATATTTATTCCATTTATAAAATCTAAATTTTGTAATGAATTTATTTTAGTTAAATACTTAAGAGTGGATTGGTAACAACCAAGTAAAAGGTGCTGCCCATTATCAATTTCGAGATTTAATTTATCATTGTAAAACGAATAAGCTTTTCCCCCTAACTTTGGTGTACCCTCTAATAAAGTAATATTATGCCCTTTTTCTACTAAATTTATTGCACTACTTAAGCCACTTAATCCACCACCAATTATTAAAATTTTCATCTTAATAAATTAAGTTATATTTTGCCCATGTACCTAAAGCTAAATATACTTTTTCAGCTTTAGATACTTCAATTCTTTGTGATAAAACATCGTATTTTTTCTTTTCAATTTTCTTTAATAAAGAAAAATAAATATGTTGCATTGCCCTTGCAGGAAAAAGCCCTCCTTTATCTTTAGGATCTAACATACTGTTTGCTTTATCAAAATAATTATTAGCCCTTTTAGCATTTTTTTTCATTAAATTTATAAAGTTCTGGTTATATACTCCTTTTTTTAGTTCCTCTTCTGTATAACCAAATTCTAGAAAATCTTCTTGAGGTAAATAAATTCTATTTTTTTCTAAATCAACTTTTACATCTCTTAATATATTTGTCATTTGTAAAGCTAATCCTAAATTTATTGCATAGTCTACTGTATTTTTATTCTTATAGCCAAAAATCTCAATACACATTAAGCCAACAGTAGAAGCCACTCTATAACAATACTCAACTAAATCATTAAATGTAAAGTATCGTTTTTTCTGTAGATCCATTTCCATCCCTACAATTAAATCAAAAAATGGGTCAATTGGTATATTAAACTGTTTAATTATTTCCCCAACTTTGTTTAATAGCGAATATTCAGAATTCCCCTTTAACGCTTTTTCAAATTCAATTCTCCACCTGCGTAGTTTTTCATATTTTACTTCATCAGGCTCGCCACCTTCATCGATAATATCATCTGTTTTTCTACAAAATGTATACACTGTATTCATTGCTTCACGTTTTTGCTTTGGCAATAAATTAAATGCATAAAAAAAACTGCTTTTTTTATTTTCTTCTATGTTTATGATATTATCTTTTAATTCTTCCATAAAAAACTCTTTAATAATAATGTTATTACATCTTTTTTATCAATTGTATATCTTTTATAAATTACATTATAGTTATTTTTTTTAATTTTGTCAAGTATTTTTAACCCACCTAATATAGTTAGCTTAATTTGTATTTTTAATTTACCAGGTAAAAACTTTAATAATTTTTTCCCTTCAAAAAACATTGCCTCCGTAATTTCAACTTCATATTTTAATAAATTAATTAGATTATTACTAAAATTTTTACTCTTTAAATCTTGGATAGTATAATCAAATCTCTTTAAATCCTTTAATGGTATATAAACTCTATTCTTTAATAAATCTACTGAAACATCTTGCCAAAAGTTTGTTAATTGCAAAGCGGTACAAATATTATCAGAATATTTATATGCTTCTTCATTTTTAATACCGTGTAACTGTAAAATTAATCTTCCTATTGGATTAGCAGAAAATTTACAGTACTGTAATAATTCATCTAAATCATTAAACTCGTTTTTAATTACATCTAACTTAAATGCTTTTAATAAATCGAAAAATAAATTTTTATCCAAATCACAATTATTAATAGTATTAATTAGTGCTTCCCAAAAAGTATCTTTAAAGTTTCCATCTAATGCTTTAGTTAAATCTTCCTCAAAATCGTTTAGCAATTTTAACCTATCGTTGTCATTATATTTAGGCTCATCTGCAAAGTCATCTGCTGTTCTTGCAAATTTATAAATTATTGCAACATGCTTTTGTAAATTTTTAGGAATAAAAACAGAAACAACGGGGAAATTTTCGTAATGCGATTTTGCAAAAGTTAAAGCATTATTGTATTCTTGTTCTAAATTATTCATTAATAAGTTTTATTATTTAACATATTAAAATAATATTTTTTATCCTAATTTTCTAACATCTTTATTATAAAAAGATATTGTATTTCAAAATAATTTATTAAATTAATTCTTTTATATGCAAATTTTTGTAATTTTTTAGAATAAATATTTGGAGCAAAACTATGTTTAAAAAGTTATTTATAATTATTTTTTTACTTATATCAAGTAATGCTTTTTCTCAAAATATAAACTTATTACCAAAGCCCCAAGAATTAAAACTAACCGGAGATAAGTTTATTATTAACACTAATTTAAGTGCACTTATACAAAATAAAAAATCTGATAAACTTATAAATTATGCTAACGAAGTAATAAGAAGAATTAGCACAAGAACCGGAATATTTTTAGGTAAAGAAGTAATATTTTTTAATTCTAAAGATTACAATGATAAAGTAATTATTGATTATAAAAATGTTGTTATGCCCCAACTTGATAATGACGAAAGTTATAAAATAAATATAAATAAAAATAATATTCATATACAAGCACAATCCGATATTGGTGCGATGCGTGCTTTAGAGACTTTATATCAGTTAGTACAAAACGATTCCATTAATTATTTTTTCCCCACCCTTGAAATTATAGATAACCCAAGATTTGCTTGGCGCGGATTAATGATTGATGTTTCCAGACATTTTATGCCTGTTGATGTTATTAAAAGAAACATTAACGTAATGGCTTTAGTAAAAATGAACGTACTCCATTTACATTTAAGCGATAACCAAAGCGTTAGAGTTGAAAGCAAAATATACCCACAAATACAAGAGAAGTGCTCTAATGGGGAATATTTTACTCAAGAACAATTAAAAGAAATAATAAATTATGCAAATAGTAAAGGAATTCGTGTTATCCCAGAATTCGACATACCTTGGCACACTACTGCTTGGTTTGCAGCATTTCCAGAATTAGCTTCTAAAGAAGAAAATTACACCCCAGAGACAGATTGGGGCGTATTTGACCCTGTTTTTAATCCAGCCATTGAGGAAACTTACATCTTTTTTGATAAATTTTTTGGAGAAATGGCTTCCATTTTTAATGATGAATATTTCCATATTGGTGGCGATGAAGGAACCGATAAACATTGGTTAAGCAATAAACAAATTACAGATTTTATGAAAAAACATAACATGAAAGATGTACAAAGTTTGCACAATTACTTTAATTTAAGAATACTTGCCATATTAAAAAAATACAACAAAAAAATGATTGGCTGGGATGAAATTTTACAGCCCGAAATGCCTAAAGATATTTTAATTCAATCTTGGCGCGGTTATAAATCTTTAGTTGAAGCTGCTACAAATGGTTATAACGTAATTCTTTCTAACGGATATTATATTGATTTAATTCAGCCAACAGATTTTCATTACCTTAACGATCCTCTCCCAGACACATCAAATATTAGCGATGAAGCTAAAAATAGAATTCTTGGTGGAGAAGCCACTATGTGGTCTGAGGTTGTTACTTTAGAAAATGTTGATAGTAGAATTTGGCCTCGTACTGCTGCCATTGCTGAAAGATTTTGGTCTAAATCCTCTGTTAAAGATGTTAATGACATGTATGCTCGTTTAGATTTTATTAGCTTTTTAGCAGAAACTGTTGGTTCTGCTCATATTAAAAATATTGATATGATGATTAGACGACTATCCAATAATTATGACTCATCCCCTTTAAGAGCTTTACTTGAAGTTGTTGAACCATTAAAACTTTATACACGCCATCAACAAGGTGTAAAATATACAACCTATTCACCATACTCCAGAGTAGTTGATGCTGCTACACCAGATGTTAAACAAGGCAGAATTTTAAGAAATTTAATAAAAGAATTTACTAATAAACCTACCATAGATCTTGCTAACCAAATAAAAAACTATACTGCAAAATATATAAATAATAATAGCCATTTTTTAACATTAGCAAAAAATTCCCCTATATTAAAGGAAGTAGTTCCACTATCTAATAACCTATATAATTTATGTTTAATAACAAATAATTTAATTGATATAAAATTAAATAATTCCACTTTACAAAATAACAAGCGCGAAGAATACTTAAAAGATATTAAAGCTGCCTATAAAAGTTATGGTCAAGTTGAAATTGTTTTTGTAAAAGAAGTTGAGGAATTATTAAGTAGCATTAAATAAATTTTGTCATTTAATTCCAAAATTTTATTTTTACTTTAAACTTATTATCCATGGTAATTGTCAAATAATTTGTACAATACCAAGGATAATACAATGAAAAAACTATTATTATTATTTGTTTTACTATCGCCAAATTTTTATGCCCAAAATCCTGGTGATAATGTATTTGATGGCATAAAAATCTACAATATCAATATTAATTTTATCCAACCAAATTACTGGGATTCATTAACTTATTATTACAACTTAGGCACAGAGCAGTACATTCCTGCTAATGTAACAATAAACGGAGTACTTTATCCAAATTGTGGTGTTAGATTTAAAGGGAATAGCTCGTTTAATCACCCAAATAATAAAAAGTCTTTTAAGATTTCCTTTGATGAATTTAATTCATCTCAAAGATGGGATGGAATGAAAAGCGTTCATTTAAATAATTTTTATGGTGACCCTTCTTTTATGAGGGAAAAGTTAATATTAGATTTTTGCAAAGATGCAGGAATTGTTGCACCACGTGCTAATTACGCTTCGCTTTATATTAATGATACTTTATTCGCATTTTATTCTTTAATTGAAAACGTTGATAAAAAATTTCTATCATCCCGATTTGGTAACAGCACGGGTAACTTATTTAAAGCAATTGATGGATTTGATAATACCGCACTAGTTTCAGATTTTAAATGGTACACAGCCGTTGCAGATTCATATTATACAAGATATGAATTAAAAACTGACGGTTCTACTACTGCGTGGGGAGAATTAATTACTTTATTAGATTCTATTAACAATTCTTCTAACACTGTTTCTGTTTATAAAAATAAAATAAATTTAAATAACTTATATAATTCCATTGCAGCTGATATTATTTTTTCAAATTTAGACTCCTATAATGGAAGCGGAAGAAATTTTTATTTTTATTTTAATCCAACAACAGGAAAAATGGAATGGATTAAATGGGATGTGGGATTAGGTTTTGGATTATTTAATAGTGGTGTTGCAAATCAAGAAACTTTAAACCTTCAATATATAATTAACACGAACAATCGTCCTTTGATGGGTAAAATTTTAAGCAATTCAACCCTAAAACAAGAATATTTAAAATCGATTTGTAGCTTAAATAAGAACTTTTTTAATGTAAGTACATTATCTAATAAAATTGATTCATTAGCAAGTATCATAAGACCTTACGTTTACTTAGATTTAAGAAAACAATATACAAATCAGCAATTTGAACAAAACATTAATTCCGATTTAGCAATTTCTGGTGTTGGAGGTACAAATAAAATCCCTGGCTTAAAATCCTTTATAACAAGTAGAAAAAATAGCATAAATCAACAACTTATCAATTTAGGTATTACATGTTCAACATCAATTAATTACCACGATGTAGTAATAAACGAATTTATGGCAGATAATGATTCAATACCAGACCCATCCGGAGAAAAAGATGACTGGATAGAACTTTTTAATAACTCCGATAACGAAATCGATTTAAGTGGTATTTATCTTTCCGATAGCTATACTTCCCCTACAAAATGGTCATTCCCCGAAGGAACAAAAATTTCTGCTAAATCTTACTTAATTGTTTGGGCAGATGAAAATTTAACACAACCTGGAATTCATGCAAATTTTAAACTTTCTGCATCTGGCGAAAGGATAATATTATCTAACTTAGATAATACCATTATTGATAGTGTTAGCTTTTCCACTCAAATAAAAAATAAATCTATGGCAAGGCATCCTAATGGCGTAGGTGCTTTTTCTATTGGAGAACCCACTTTTAATGCTAATAACGATGGACTTGTAAATGTTCAAACTTCTAATAATTTAAATTTTTCTTTTGTTTTAGAACAAAATTATCCCAATCCTTTTAACCCAACAACCAATATTAATTTTTCCATTCCCCACGATGGTTTAGTAAAATTAATAATATATGATATATTAGGTAAAGAGGTGTTTAATTTATATGATGATTATTTAACTGCTGGATATCACTCTTTACAATTTAATGCAACTAACCTTGCTTCTGGTACTTATATTTATAGGTTAACCTATAATGGGGCAAGTATTTCGAAATGCATGTTATTATTAAAATAGGATGAGAAAAAATATGAGAATTGTTAAACTAATATTTACATTTGTTTTTATATTTTATACAAATTATTTTGCTCAAGGTTTTAAATGGATTAATCCTTCCCCTGTGGGTAATAATTTAAATGATATAAAAGTTTATAATAATAAAATTGTTGCTGTTGGAAATGCCGGCACTTTGTTAATTTCCGAAGATGAAGGCACAACTTGGTTATTAAAAAAGATTAATACCTATGGAAACATTAATAAGATTGCTTTCGTAAATGGAGTAGGATATCTTTGTACAACAAAAGGGGAAGTTTTTAAAGATACTGGTAATGATTTAAGTTTTGAAACTATTATTTTTAATGACCCTTTTATAAATATAAAATCAATAGCATTTAGTTCATCAGCTTATGGATTTTTAGCCGGTGAGGATATTAACACATCTGTTGCAATTATTTATAAAACAACTGACGGAGGAAATACTTGGACCAAAATTAATAATCTCGATAACTATTTATCATTAAATGATATATATTTTTCTGGGGATAATATTTTTGCCGCTGGTTTTTTAGGTACTATATTAAAAAGTACAGACCAAGGAGCTACTTGGAAAAAAATTAATATTAACAACTTTAATACATTAAACTCTATATTTTTTATTAATTCAGTTACGGGATTTATTTGTGGTACTTCTGGAACACTTCTTACAACAAATAATGCCGGTGATACTTGGAACGTTGTTTCTACAAATACTTTTAATTCATTAAACAAAATTCTATTTTCCAATAGTATGGATGGTATAGCAATTGGTAACAGCGGAACTATTCTTAAAACTACTAATATGGGTATTAATTGGAATTCTGTTTTATCTAATTCTGAAAAAGAATTATTTAGTGCAGATTACATAAATGGAAATTTTATTGTTGTAGGTGAGTCTGGACAAATTATTAAATATAACTTATCTGGATTATTAAACATACTTTCATCTGGAACTAATTATTGGTTATCTAATATAAACTTTATTAACAACCAAATAGGATTTATAATTGGCGATTATGGAATATTATTAAAAACCACTGACGCAGGTGTAAATTGGTCACAATCTACAATTTCTACATCCCTTTTAGAATCAATAATATTTACTGATAGTAACACAGGTTATATTGTTGGTGATGCGGGCACAATATTAAAAACTACTGATTGCGGAAATACTTGGTCTTTGCTTAATACCGGTTTTTTTGATTGGTTGATGGATATAACATTTAATAATAATTCTTTATATACCTGCGGTTATTATGGTGTATTACTAAAATCTACTGATAATGGAATTAGTTGGAATACTATTAATAGTAATACTAATAGTCAACTAAATAAAATTAAATTTATTAGTAATAACATTGGTTTTACATGCGGTGGGGATAGTTACGGTGGGAACGGGATAATTTTAAAGACATATGATGCTGGTAACAACTGGGTAAATAAATATACAGAACCCGAATTAATGATTAACGACATGTTTTTTATTAATAATAACACTTGCATTGCTGTTGGTGGTTACAATAATGGAGCTGGTTGTAAAATCTTAAAAACAACTGATTCAGGCGAAAGTTGGGTTAGCATAAATTTATCTTACTCAGATAATTTATATTCTGTATATTTTCCATCAGATTTAACTGGATATGCATTTGGGTTTAATGGTTTAGCAATTAAAACAACTGATGGCGGAAATACTTGGCAATTGATAGAACACTTTACAGATAAGCGAATAAATAGCTCGTATTTTTTTAATGATAACTTTGGTTTTGTTGTAGGTGCAGATGGTATAATATTAAAAACAACAAGTGGCGGTATCACCAATGTAAATTATGACCATTATTCTTCCATACAAGGTTTTAGTTTAGAACAAAACTATCCTAATCCTTTTAATCCTTCTACAACAATAAATTTTAGTATATCTAATGCTGGATTTACAGAACTTATAGTTTATGATGTGTTAGGTAAAAAAGTAACCACTCTTTTATCTGATTATTTAACAGAAGGTTCTTATACAATTAATTTTAATTCAGTAAATTATAATTTAAGTAGTGGTGTATATTTTTATAAACTATCAAATAATAACAAAAATATTATAAAAAAAATGATTTTATTAAAATGATTAGGAATAAATATGAAAACAATAAAAATAATTATAATAATTACCCTTTTACAAATTAATATATTTGCTCAAGCTTTTAAAGGTTATACTTTATATAGCCCAAATAATTCTCGTTACACTTATCTAATAGATATGAATAATCAAACCGTTAAAACATGGACCCATTCCCTATCTGGGGGTTACTCTGCATATTTATTAGAAGATGGTTCAGTTCTAAGATCAGCAACCTCATCTAATTCCCAATTAAATGGGGGTGGTGCAACTGGTATAGTACAAAAATATGATTGGAATGGCAATTTAATATGGCAATATACCTATAGTTCTTCTACTTATAGAGCGCACCATGACATAGAACCAATGCCGAATGGCAACGTTTTAATTATTGCATGGGAAGTTAAAACTGCAGCTCAAGCAGTTGCAGCTGGATTAAAGCAAAGTATTTCTATTTGGCCCGACCATATAATAGAAGTGAAACCAACCGGTGCTACAACAGGAACTATTGTTTGGGAATGGCATGCATGGGACCACTTAATACAAGATTTTGACCCATCCAAAGCAAATTATGGCGTTGTTGCAAATCACCCCGAGCTACTCGATATTAACGTTGGCAGCACCACACAAGGCGACTGGATGCACTTAAACGGAATAAGTTATAATCCTATTCTAGACCAAATTGTGTTTTCATCCCATAACTTGGATGAATTTTATGTAATAGATCATAGCACAACCACACAAGAAGCAGCAAGTCATAATGGTGGTAGATATGGTAAAGGTGGAGATATCCTCTATCGTTGGGGTTGTCCATCAAATTACCGAGCAGCTGGCACACAAGTTTTTAATGTGGTTCATAACTCTAATTGGATACCAGAAGGCTACCCAGGTAGCGGTAATATTTTATCATTCAACAACAGAGAAGGAACCAATGCCTCTATGATAGTTGAAATTAAACCACCGCGTAACGATGATGGCAGTTATAATTATTCATCAGGTGCTTTTTTACCAACTTCACCAGAATGGACTTATTCAGCATCTGGTTTCTATTCAAATCATTTAGGTGGGTGCCAAAGATTGCCTAATGGAAACACTTTAATTGTACAATCTACTATAGGTAAAATGTTTGAAGTTACCCCAGCTGGTACAGTAGTCTGGTCTTATACAAAAGGTGGCGAGATTGTTCGTGCATTAAGATATGCACCATCTTATCCTGGTATTTCTGTTCAAATATCCCCTACTTCATCCGAGCTATTTGTTGGTGAAAGTGTAACCTTTACTGCATCAAGAGGTTTTACACCCTATAACTTTAAAGTGGAACCAAAAGAATTGGGCACCATTTCTGTATCTGGTGCAAATGCAACTTTTACTGCTGCTACCCCCGGTGAAGGAAGAATTTTTTTAACAAGTAGTACAGGTTTAGATAGCGCAATAGCAACAATCAAAGTAAATAGTACTGTTGGTGTAAATTCGGATGAGATGATGTTATACGATTTCGACTTAAAACAAAACTTTCCCAATCCTTTTAATCCTAATACTACAATAAGTTATTCCTTAAAAGAAAAATCAATTGTTATTATCAAAATTTTTAATTCATTAGGAGAGCTTGTAGCAACATTTGATGAAGGAGAAAAAACAGCGGGATTATACTCCACCACCTTTAACGCTACAAATTTACCTTCTGGTGTTTACTTTTGTAATCTTACAGCAAAGCCTTTAATTAGTGATAATATTTTTGTAAAAACCAACAAAATGTTATTAATAAAATAGCTTAAATTTTTAGTGAATAAACAATACCTTTAGTGGGTATTGTTTATTTTTTTTAGGCATAAATATTATTTATATTTTAACAAATATTCTATATATATTTTAATATTGTATATTTATACATTATTAAGATTAACAGATATTTTTATCTGTTATTTCATGTTTTTTTTAATTTAAAACTTACGTATTTTTAATATTTTAATTATTTAATTTGGGGAAATATGAAAAATATTATTAACTTTTTTATTGTTTTTATTCTATTAAACGTAGTTACTTTTGCACAAACATGGCAAAGCTTTACAACTCAACAAGGGTTATCTGATAATCAAATACGTTGCTTGGCAACTGATGAAAATGGAACAGTTTGGATTGGAACCAAAACTAAAGGTATTCAAGGGTATAACGGAACCAATTTTATCAGTTTCCCAGCAAATTCATCTCTACCGACTAGTTCCGGTTTATTTTATGAAATTACTGCACTAAATGTTATTGATGGTAAAATGTATATTGGAGTTAAATCAACGGCTACATTAGGTGGTTTATGGATTTACAATTTTGCTACACAAGCAATTAATTATATTGGTAATTTTGAAATTATTGGGGCAATGGATATTAAAGTATTTTATAAAGCACAAAATGGAACAATTTATGGTGGTACTGGAAATGGATTTTATAAAAGAATTGCCGACAACAATTGGCAAAAAATTGCTTCAGGGTGGGTTCAAAGTATAGCAGAAAAATCTAATGGTACAATCTACTTTACCACTTACGATAGTCTTTATACTTATAATGGTATTACTAAAAAAGGAATTAAAAAAGGTTTATTTTATAGTGTAGCTTTCGATAAAAACGATGTTGGATATGTTAGTGATGGCACCGATGTTTATAAGTTTACTAATGACAACACATTTACTCCAATGGGCTTTTCAGGCTACTCTAAAGCAATGGTTAAAGATATAAATGGTGTTTTATGGGTTGCAAGCGCTGGTAATAGTTTTGGAATTAAAAAAATTGATGGGAATAATGTTACTACCTACAACACTGGAAACTCTCCATTATTAAGCACGGATATGACTGCTGCTTGTGTTACACCTGATAACAAAAAATTCTTTGGACATTACAGTGCCGGCTTAAATAGTCTTTTAGATGCACCCGTTATTATTCCTGTTTCTGTTTCTCCAACTACTATTCAAATGTATGTAAATGAAACAGCAAACATAACAATCTCCAATGGCGTAGGTCCTTATAATGTGTGGGTAAATCCTACAAATTTAGGAACATTAACCTTAAATAATAACATTTTAAGCTTTAAAGCATTAACTGTTGGTACAGGAAAAATTTATGTTTCTAGTATAACTGGTAATGATACTACGACTGTTGATGTTACTGTTTTAAGCAACCAAACCTATCCAAAACTAAGACCAACCGGATTTGATGTTTCCAAAGGTGCTTATCCGGATAAAATAGAAATTAAATGGGTAACACCCGGTGAATTTATGCAAGGTTTTGAAGATGGTATTCCTACAAATTGGAAAACTAACCCTGAACCTAATAACTCAACATCTTGGTTTATTTCTTCATTTCAACCCTACAGCGGTACAAAGTCTGTTAAGTTTGATGTTTATTCCCCTGGTACTCCTGTAACAGATTGGTTAATTACAGAGAAGATTCATATATCCCCCGAAAAACCAAAGTTTAAATTTTTCTTAAAAACTGCTTATGCTTTTGGTAATACCCACAGTAGTTTTATAAAACTTTCTACAGTTAGTCAAGATCCATCTACATTTACAACTACTCTAAAAGAACTTTCCCCAGTTTATTTGGCAGATTCCAACTTAATTTGGCGACCTGTAGAAATTAATCTATCAAATTATGCTAACCAGGATGTATTTATTGCATTTGTATGCAAAGCCGAAGATATAATTATTTACTTAGACGATATGCAAATGTATGGTCAAGCCGGTTTAACTGTTATCGGACAAAATGTAACGGGCTATAAATTATATAGAGGTTCTAATGCATTAAATTTGCAAAATAATAATAATTTAGTATATCAAGGTATTTCAACAAATTATATTGATAATAACATTACTCCGCTTACAAATTATTATTATGGCGTAAGTGCTGTTTATAGCGATAACACTGAAACTTCTATTACAGACCCGAGCTTTGGAATAGCTTACGCTCAAAACGATTCTTTAGTTATTGATTATACAAATACTTTTGTAACACCTACAATTGATGGGCAAATTAAAGAAGACGAATATACAGACGCAATTAAAGTTATTTTAACACGAAGAGGTTATTTTGCAGATGCTTACCTAAAAGTAGCTAATAACAAATTATTTATTGCAGTAAAAGCTTTTGCAGACACATTACTTTCTGAAGACGATTTTGTTTTATTTGCATTCGATAAAAACCGCAGTTTTAGTTACGAAGAAGGTACAGAAGGTTACTACAGATTAAGAAAAACTGCTACTGGAATTGAAAAAGCATTTTTCCCATACACTATTTTTGGTTTTAATCAAGGTATCCTTAATCCTGATGGATTTGATGCAGCTATAGGTTTTAATAACTACCCTATGTTCGAAATGTCTTTAGATTTTAATACTTCTATGCTTAATGTAACTAATAGCTCAATTATTGGAGCTTATTTAAGTGTATTTAACATAGAAACAAATGTAGAAAGCAGTTGGTTAGAAAATTTACTTGCTGGTGAATATTCTGTGGTTGGTTTTGGTTCTATAACATTTAATAATCTATCCAAAATTATAGACCAAGATAACACAAACATTCCATCTAACTTTGCATTGTTTAATAATTATCCAAATCCATTTAATCCATCTACTACAATTAAATTTGCATTACCAACCGAGTCATTTGTTAATTTAGAAATTTACAATTCATTAGGTGAAAAAATATCTACTTTAATTAACGAACAACTTAAAGCTGGTAATTACACATTTAATTTTAATGCACAAAACTTAAGTTCCGGGGTATATTTTTATAAAATATTAGCTAAATACAATAATGGAACTTTTGAAAAAACTAACAAAATGATTTTATTAAAATAAAATGATTTGATGTGTAAAAAAAACCGTCTAAGCAATTAGACGGTTTTTTTATTTAATTAAACGTAACATTAAACCAAAATTCCATAGGTTTTTGCATTTCATCTATATTTTCACCTCTAAATCCACCCGGTCGTCTATGCATCCCCGGTCCCCCAAAGTTGGGGTTATCATCATCTCCTGTATCAAAATCTCTTCTCTCTCTTCTTTCAAAAGGTAGTTCTATTGGATTTGTTACAATACCAATCATTAAATTATTTACTTTACTAAAATTATCAAAAAAGTTTAATCCCTTAGTATCTATTTCTATTTCATAAACTAATTTATAATCATTATAAGCCATTTTTAAGTTAAAATTACTTTTAGAATCTATTAAATAGGTGTTGATTGGATAATCATTTTTGTTAACAATAGAAAATTCGTTAAATTTTTGAATAATTTTACTAAAAAACTCTTCTCTGTTATTTTCAGGATTAAAATTCATTCCATCCTTATCAAATTCTTGTTTTGGCATAGAATTACGCAAATTATCAACTATTGGATATTTAATTCCAAAACTTTCCACACCATCTCCTTTAAAGTATATAGTGCAACCATTTCTTAATATTTTTCTTATTTTATTTTGGTCAGAAAAAACATAACATAGTTTTATTTTATCATTACTATAAGTAAAGCCCGCTAAAAAACCCTCTTTTTCTACAGGCTTTAGTATGCCCTGCCAATCATTATAATTACCATCAATTCTAATAACCGCATCGCTTTTATTCGCAATAAAATTTATTGAAGATGAGCATGATACTAAAATTATCCCTAAAACTATAAAAGCTATTTTTTTCATAAAAAAACACCTCTAATTAAAAGTTCTTAAATTGTAAACAAAAGTAAGTAAATAATATTTATTTAACACATTAGATGAAGTATCTTCGTAATAAGCATCACTAATATTGCGTTGTACATTATTATTTTGGTTAAGCACATCGTATATTGTAAACTTAATTTCTGCAGCATTATTTGCTAAAAACTTTTTACCAATTCCAATATTCCATGTGCAATAATTTTTATTATATGATGAAGATAAACCATTATAATATTGGTAATTTACATCTGTTTCTATATTAAACCCTTCATAAAACTGCCAAAATAATCTACCTCTTATATTTTCGTTAAAATAATTGTTATCTGATTTTGTTAGAGAGGAATATTTTGTATTAGTAAAATTACTAAAAGATGAAATAATAAAGTCCAAATTTTCGCTAACATTGCTGCTTAAAATAAAACCAACACCATAATTAAATGACTTTGCAAATATCTTTTCTAAGTTTAATATACTTGGTGTTTTAGTATAAGAAAAAGATAAATTAATATTTATATTAGATTTTATTAATTCCCACATATAACTATAAGCAATAAAAGACCTTAGATTGATATATCCATCCATATTTTCAGGTTTAGTTAACTGAACACCCTTATTTAAAAATATATTATTTATTACTGTATCTTTTTTAGCTACATAAACATTATTACCAATATAATCCTTTATAATACTTCCATTCATCATTATAAATAAGGATTGCATCGATTTAATATCTGCAATAGAATATCTTAAACTTAAATTGTGTCTATAATTCTGCTTTAAATTTGGATTACCAATACTTAGTTGCAAACTGTTGCTTGTGTTTAAAACATTTTGCAATTGAGAAATTGAAGGTTCATTGTTACTTGTTCTATAATTAACATTTAAATTAACATCTCTGGAAAAATTATACCTTAATGTTACAGATGGCAAAATTGAATTAAATTTTTTTTCAAAATAATAATTATATGGAAAAACTTGAGTATTTAGCAATTTTGCTGTGTTATAGTTTAAACTTGTCGTCAATCTTAATCCTTCAAATTGATATCTATAACCTATGCCAAAATTATTACTATAATAACTTTTTCTAAATACATTTGATAATAAACTATCTAGATTATCATAGGATGAAGTTAAATAATAATAAGATTTAGTAAGCTGACGAGAATCGTTTAATACACTATTAGATTGATAAGTAACTAATAAATTGCTATTTTCCCCAATAGGTTCTGTATATTGTAAACTAACGTTATAAGTATTTCCTTTAGTAAAAGGACTAATCAATTGATTTAGTGTATCGTTATAAATTGCAGATTTAAGATACTCTGATTTAGAAAATTGAGTAGTATAACCATCATTTTGATTATAGTAAATATTTAGCCCTAAGGAAATAGTTCTTCCTAAAGTTAAAAATTTATGACGCCATAATAATTCCACACCAGAGTTAAGAGCTTTTAAATCTGAATTATATTGGTTTACATTAAATGAAGAAAGCATTAAATTTTGGTACATGTCCCCATTAGAAAAGCTATAACCATTATTTTTTTGCAATGAAAGAGATGGATTTATTAAGAAGGAATTTAAAGAATCTAAATTTATTTCCATCTTAAGTTTAAATCTATGATTTAAATTTGAATAGTTACTTTCAGAATTCTCAAAATAAGTTTGATTTATATCGGAAAATGTATAATATCTATTTAGATTAGAAATAGCACTATTTTTTGTATTATTATAAAAATAACTGCCGGATAAAGTAATAATATCTAAAAATTTATCGGAGTAGTTAATTCCAGCAGCATAAGTTTTAGTTAAACCATTTTTTTGACTAACTAAAAAATCAGTTGGATCTGAACCACTAAAAGAACGCCCTTCGTCACCACCAGGTCTACCACCGCCAAACATACCCCCCATTGGTGGCCCACCTCTAAAACCACCTCTTCTACTACCTCCTCTATCATTGGCTGCCATTACGCCCATTAAATCTTCTGGTGTAAAGTTTTGTTCGTTTACGTTATTACCTTGTCCCAAAATAGAAAATCGTGTATCTCCAGAAAATATGTTATAATTTCCACTTAGTTTATATTTTTCGTCCTCATTTCCTCCAGCTAATAATTTACCAAAAGTTCCTTCTCTTATTCCAATTTTGGTAACTATATTCATCGTTTTTATTGTATTACCATCGTCAAATCCTGTAAATTTACTTTGCTCGCTTAATTGGTCAAATATTTGTATTTTTTCTACAATTTCAGAAGGTATATTTTTTAAAACTGCTGAAGGGTCATCTCCAAAAAATGTTTTTCCATCTACTAATACTTTTTTAACCTCTTCCCCCATAACTTTTACCGTTCCGTCTTGAACGGTTACACCCGGCATTTTTTGTATTAAATTTTCTGCATCGCTATCTTTATTTTTCTTAAAAGCATCTGCATTAAATTCTGTAGTATCAGCATTTTGAACTACCGGTAATACACTTGCAACAACCTCTACATCTTTTGTCTTAACTAAAGTTTTTGTTAAAAACAACTTTTGCAAATCAATAGATTTTCCTTTAAAAATTATTTTTTGAATTAAAGTTTCATAACCTATGTAGGATATCTTTAAAACATAACTTCCATCCTTTACGTTATGAAATTTAAAAACTCCTTTGTTATCACTTGTTGTACCCCAAATTAAAGAATCTGGCAATTCAATTAACACACAATTTGCATCGCTTATTACTTCTTTGCTTTCCTTATCTATTATTTGCCCTGTTATAAATCTTGATTGTTGGGCAAATATATTATAGCTTAAAATAAACATTAGTATAAAACTTAATCTCATCTTTTTCATACTTAAATCCGTCAAATATTTTAATTTGGACAAATTTTTTTTTGTTTTAGTTTAAAATACCGTAATTTTAAATATAATATTAAAAAAGGTTATTATGAAAAAATTATTACTCTTACTTTTTATTTTACCATTATCAATCGCGTTATCTCAAGATTTGCCAAATTATTTGACCGATCATGAAAAAGAATTATTAAAAAACTATAATAATCCTATTTTTAATGAAGGCTTTATCACTCCACCATTAAAGGCTGTTAGAACTAGTGCAGAATGGGAAGAATTACAAGGAATTTTAATTACATGGACTTCCTTTACTTCTATACTTCGCCAAATTGTGGATTACGCACAAGAAGAAGGAATTGTTTATATTGTTTGTAGCGATTCTAACTCTGTTAAAAGCTATTTAACTTCTGGTAGTGTTCCTCTTTATAACTTAAAATTTATTATAGCAAGTTATAATTCTATTTGGTGCAGAGATTATGGTCCTTGGACTGTTTACTCTAATGATATTGATAGTATTTACATAGTAGATTGGATTTACAACCGCCCACGACCTGCTGATGACTTAATACCATCTGTTTTTGCAGCTAAATATGGCTATCCATTATATCAAACCACTACATCACCATATAACTTAATAAATACCGGTGGTAACTTTATGACAGATGGGCATGGCACCGGCTTTGCGAGTAAATTAGTTTTAACAGAAAATAGCACCAAAACCGAAGCTGAAATTAATAACATTATGAACAAATTCATGGGGATTAATAGATTTATCAAAATGGAAACTTTGCCCTATGACCAAATTCATCATATAGATATGCATATGAAATTGCTTGATGAAGAAACAATTTTAGTTGGACAGTACCCATATGGTGTGGCAGACGGTCCGCAGATTGAAGCAAATTTACAATACATACTAAATAACTTTTTAACATGCTTTGGTAAACCTTATAAAGTTGTTAGAATTCCCATGCCCCCACAAAATAATCTTTACCCTAATAATGGTGGGGATTATAGAACATATACTAATAGCTTAATAATTAATAAAACTATTATAGTACCTACTTACGAAACTTTATACGATACCACGGCTTTGCGTATCTATAGAGAAGCAATGCCTGGATACAATGTTGTTGGAATAAATTGTAATTTAATTATTCCTTCTTTGGGTGCAATACATTGTATTACTAAAGATATTGGTGCTAATAATCCAATTTTAATTTCGCATTCAAAAATTGATGAAAGTTACTTAAATAATAATGGCTATTTAGTTGGGGCAAAAATAAAATCTAAAAGCAATATAATTAATGCATCTATATTCTTTAAAACAAATCTTAACCCAAATTACCAATCCATATTAATGACTAATGTTGGCGTTGATTCTTTTTATGCTTACATTCCTCAACAACCGGAAGGAACAACTGTTTATTATTATATATCTGCAACTAATCAGTTAGGTAAAACAATTAGTAAACCTTTAACAGCACCCAATGGGTATTATAAGTTTAATGTAACTACCCCATTAGCAGTTAACCTAATATCTTTTAATTATACCATTAATAACAACTATTTAGTTTTTAATTGGAGCACAGCTTCTGAACTTAATTCTTATAAATTTGAATTACTTTATAGCAATGAGGAAAGAATTGATAATGCTGTGTTAATTAGTACTATTAATGCCAATGGAACTACAAGCCAAAATTCCAAATATAATTTTTATCTTCCATTAAGCTCTGCTAATAATGGGTATTATTACTTAATAGAAATAGATTTAAATGGAACAAAAACTTTATTGGGTAAAGTTTATTTTGATGGTAATAATTTATACAGCTATAATTTAGAACAAAATTATCCTAATCCTTTTAATCCATCTACAACAATATCTTTCACTTTACCCTCTAAACAAAATGTTAATATATCAATTTATAATTTATTAGGAGAGTATATTACAACTTTAGTTGATAAAGAATTTACTGCAGGCACGCATAAAATAGAATTTAATGCGGAAAGTAATTTAGGTGGCGGTGTTTACTTTTACACACTAAAAACAAATGATTTTTCTGCTACTAAAAAAATGATTTACTTAAATTAATTACATTTATAAACTATCCCCATAAAATATAGCTTTTGTGGGGATTATATTTAATATCTATTTTTCATTCAGGATTGTAGTTAATTAATTCATCATACCAATAAGGCTTCTCACCCGTAAAACTACTTAAATTTAAACACTCTTTAAGTAAATTGTATTCGTTTTGGTTTAAGTACTTTAATATTGTTGTTGGGTTATGCTGAATTTTTTGAGAATTAAAAATCTTTATTAAATGTTCATTATAAATAGTATGTTTTTCTTTATACTCCTTAAATGCATGTAATAAATCAAATAAATTAAATTTATCGTTATAAAAGCCTGCAATCATAGAATCAATAAAATTAATACTTAATTCATTAGGAACATCATTTAATGTATACCATAATTTAGCCACTTTTCTTTTGTTATCTTCAGTCGGTTTACTTAAATAATAAAGAAAAAATTCTCCCCTTTTCATTTTATTTAATTTATCCTTAAACTCTTCCTTTTTTATTTGGGAAAAGTGAAAGAAAATATCTCCATTATATATTAAACTTTGTAAAAATCCAAAACCATTTTCGTTTATCTTTTTAACTCTACAAAAATCTAATTTATTATCAATATTCATCTTTACCAAAAAATTTAATTAAGTTAATATAAAAAAAAGATTTAGATAATTCAATTTTTATTGTTATATTTAAAGTTGTAAATTTTATGAAAGTGTAATAATCATTTCCTTTGTTAGTTTCCTCATTTTTCCCGAAAAGCGAAAACAAAAATTCACTCATAAAATAATTTTTTTTAATTAAATTACCTTATTTAAGGTAAAAGGTATAAGTATATGACATTTGAAGAAATGGGTTTAGAACCCGAAATTTTAAAGGCAATTAAAGAACTTGGCTTCGAAACACCAATGCCAATTCAAGAAAAAATTATTCCTCTTTTATTAAAAGATGATAACACAGATGTTGTTGGACTTGCCCAAACTGGCACTGGTAAAACTGCTGCATTTGGCTTGCCAATAATACAAAAAGTTAACTATAAAATTAAACGCGTGCAATATTTAATTCTAAGTCCTACTAGAGAACTTTGCTTGCAAATTGCAGATGATTTGCAATCTTACGCTAAATATAAACCAGAGATTAATATTGCCGCTATTTTTGGTGGCGCTAGTATAGAAAAACAAATACAAAAAATACAAAAGGGTGTTCAAATAATTTCTGCCACACCTGGTAGGTTGTTAGATTTAATAAATCGTAACGTCGTGGATTTATCTAATGTTAAAACTTTAGTGTTAGATGAAGCTGACGAAATGCTTAACATGGGTTTTAGAGATGAATTAGAAGGTATTTTAGTTCAAACACCAGATACTAAAAACACATTGTTATTTTCTGCAACTATGCCAAACGAAGTAATGGCAATTGCAAAAAATTATATGAACTCTCCTATAGAAATAGCAATTGGTAAAAAAAATACTGGAGCAGATACTGTTGAACATTTATGCTACTTTGTGCATGCAAAAGATAGATACCTTGCTCTTAAAAGAATTGTAGATTATTTCCCAGATATTTATGGAATTATTTTCTGCCGTACGCGTAAGGAAACCCAAGAAGTAGCCGATGCTTTAATGAACGATGGATACAATGCAGACGCCCTGCATGGGGATTTATCCCAAGCGCAGCGGGATACAGTAATGAATAAATTTAGAATTAGAAACTTAAAACTTTTAGTTGCTACAGACGTTGCTGCACGTGGCATTGATGTAGATTCCCTAACACATATTATTAATTATAATTTACCAGATGATATAGAAGTTTACACACACCGCAGCGGTAGAACCGGACGTGCTGGCAAAAAAGGAACTTCTATTATTATTGCTGGGCTTAAAGAAAAAAGTAAAATTAAACTGATTGAAAATCAAATTAACAAAAAATTTAAGTATTTAGAAGTGCCAACTGGCAGAGAAATTTGCGAAAAACAATTATTTAGTTTAATTGATACTGTAGAAAAAACAGAAGTAGATTACACGCAAATTGACCCTTATTTACCTGCAATCTTCAAAAAATTAGAATGGTTAGATTACGAGGAATTAATTAAAAAATTTGTTTCTGTTCAATTTAATAAATTTTTAGAATACTATAAAAACATGCCCGATTTAATCAGTCCTACAGAGCTTAAAAAGGTTAAAACAGGTAAAAAAGGTTCATATCAATTTACCAGATTTTTTATTAACTTGGGTAGAACAGACGAGTTTAGACCTACAACACTTATTGGAATGATAAACGATTTTACGGGCATACGCGATATTGAAATTGGTGATATAGAAATTTTACAAAACTATTCATTTTTTGAAATTGAATCTGATTATACAGATTTAATTTTAAATTCATTTAAAAACAAAAAATTAAAAAAACGTGAAATAATAGTTGAAATTTCAGAATCCAAAAAGAAAAATAGCAGTAGAAAAACTAGCAGTAAATTTGAACGAAAAGAGCATAAAGACGAAAAAGAGCGCGAGAATAAAAATCGCAATAAAAACGAAAAGAAATATGGACGCAGCGAAAATAAAAAAGAAAATAAAAAGCGCGGCTCATATAAAAGCAATGGTAATACCTTTAACAAACCTTCCGATGATACTTACTCCAATACAGGCAGAAGCAAGAAAAAACGAAGCAGAAAATAAAATTTTATATTTTTTTGATAAGGGGATAATTTTTTATCCCCCTTTTTTTTGGAAAAATTAAAAAATTGCACCTCTTATAAAACAAAGATTAAAAATTTGTAAGACTAATATTTTTTTCTTGCAAATATAAACTAATTTTATTAGCTTAGGTAAACAATGTAAAAATAATTAATAATTAACATGGTTTAATTATATGATAAATTTAAGCAAAAGAGGTTTGAGAAAACATTTAAAAGAAACAATCCCCCAATTTATTTATCACACTGTTTTATATTTAAAGAGTATATTGGGATTTACCCATCCTATTTTAATACCAATAAAAAAATCTATCCCCAATTACCAAAAAAGAATATATAAGAATTAGCATAAAGGAGAAGGAATGGAAAAAGAATTAACCAATAATTATTTAATAGTGTTAGCAGCCCTGTTAAACGATATTGGAATTTTTGAGCAAAGAATAGTTGAAAACCCAAATAATGATTACAGTGAGTATAGCTTTTCTTACTTTAACAAATTTATTAAAAATAAATCTTGTTTAAGTGAAAAAGATATAAATACTTTATCTGATATTTTACAACACAAAAATTCCGATTTTATTAATAAAATTGAACAAGCTAACAAATTAGATTACCAGGAAAGTAAAGCTACTTTTTCTTTTAACACCTATCGAAAACCCTTAATATCTCTGCTTTCTCAAATTCAAATAAAAGAAAACGAACCTTTACCAAAAAATGTTTTCTATTATTTACCTGCTGTCTTAAACCATCAAGAAATTTTTGCTGAAAAAGTAGTGAATAATTCATTTGATGATGCAAAACTTAAAGAGAGCTACAAAAAATTATATGATAGTTTTATCGAAGAAAGCAAAAAATTACCAGATACAGGAAATATTTTATCTTTAATTGATAATCTTTTATTCCTTTTTGAAAAATATCTGTGTTACGTTCCAATTAATAACGGAGACCAACCGACAGACATTTCCCTATTCGATCATATTAAAACAGTTACAACTTTAGTAAGTTGTTTAATAAATAGCAATAACCAAACTAAACCATTTTTAATAGTAGCTGCTGATGTAAGTGGTATTCAAAACTTTATATACTCTGAACAGTCCCCTGTTGAAAATACTACTAAAGGGCTTGGTAAACGCTTAAGAGGTAAATCATTTTACTTAAGTCTTTTAACAGATACTTTTTCAGAAAGATTTTTAGAAATATTTGGGTTATCCCGCGCCAATATTTTAATTAACGGAGGTGGTCATTTTGTTATACTTTTGCCAAATACAGCTGATAATAATAATAAGCTAAAACAAGAAGTTAAAAATATTCAAGAGTGGTTTTATAAACAATATAAGGGAGATTTAAACCTAATTGTTGAAGCAATTAACGCTAGCGAAGATGTTTATAAAAATTTTAATGAATGGTATAACACTATATCTAGTAGATTGCAAAAAGCAAAAAAACAAAGAAGTTTAGATGCATTAGATGAAATCTTTAAATATGATTTAGATAAATTAGATATTTCCGAATATCGTGACCATATTAACTACCAAGATACAGAAGAATATAAATCATTAAATACCGAATACGAAAAAAACCTTTACGGGTTATCAAGTTTATTTGAAAACATTGGCAAAGAATTACCAAAATCAAACTACATAGTACAAATTAATTCTAAATCTAATGTAAAGCCATTTGATAACAAAAAGTATTTTTATATACCTTTTTCAAAATTTAATGTTTACTGGGTGTTTTTAGAAGAAAAAGAAAAACTTAAATTTTTGAATTCCTTACAATTCGAGCATATATCTAAAGTTAGACTGCTTAAAATTAACAATACTAATATTTTAGTTGATTTTGATACCAATAATAAACCCATGACCATTGGCTTTAAGTTTATTGGTACAGAGGTACCTAAAGAAAATTACGAAGTAATGGAATTCAAAAAGATTGCTGAATTAAATAATGAAGAAACTAATGTTGATAACAAAAAATTAACATATCCATTACTTGGAACTTTGCGTATGGATGTTGATAATTTAGGTGCTATATTTAGTAATGGATTAGAACGTAAAGGAGGCGAGGAAAATTTAAGGACTTTGACTAGGGTTGTAGCTTTATCCCGCATGTTTAATTTATTTTTCTGTGGTTACTTAAATAAAATTGCTGCTAAGTGGAGTATGTATATAACTTATAGTGGCGGTGATGATTTATTTGTTGTAGGCTCTTGGATAAACTCTATTGGCTTTGCTGAGGAATTAAGAAATGAATTTGATAAATTTGTATGTACTAATAAAAATGTTACTATTAGTGGTGGCTTATTTTTAAGTAAGGATAACTACCCCATTGGCAAAGCTGCTAAATATGCTGGTGAAGCTGAAGATAAAGCTAAACATTCAGCATTGGATAAAGATTGTATTAGTGCTTTTGATAGAGTTTTTAAGTGGCAAGAATTTAATAAATACCTTTGCTACGGTAAAGAACTTGAACAACTTGTTATTTCCAAAGATAGTAAATTAAGCGTTAATAAATCATTTATTCATAGAATTTTGACTATTACCAACGAAATTTTTGCTAAACCTGATGAAATTAACATGAAGTATTTCGAAAAAATTGCACTTATAAAATACCTTTTTGCTAGGGCACCAAGAGAAATTGATAGTAAAAAAATAGAACTACTTAAAAATGACCCTGATAAAGCAAACTTAAAAATTAAGCTTTTGGGTAAGCTTATTTTAGAAGAATCCCAAGATTATTTAAAAAACTTTATTATACCAGCTTCGTATATAATTTTAAAACATAGAAGTACAAAAAACAAGGAGTAATTATGGCAAAAGAAAATTTAAATGACGTTGAAAAGTTAGACCTATTAGAGCCGGTTGATATTGATTCCATTGGAAACCATTATGGTAAAATGCTTGCGGATAAATATAATGGAATTAAAACAAATCAAGTTCGTAATATTTATTCTGCTATTATAGCTATTAGAACTAAACTTAAAAACATTGAACCTAACACTAAAAAGTTAGATGAACAACTTAAAATGGATTTGGTTTTACTTAAGCCAAAACTTGCTTATGCAACTGGAAGAGAAAGAAATGTTAAACCTTTATATGAATTATTAAGCAAAGCTATTGATTGTGTAAATGCCTCTAATGACCAAATTAAAGGTATTAAAAACTTTGTTAGTTTAGTTGAAACTATTGTTGCTTATCATAAATTTTTTGGCGGAAAAGATAAATAATAAAGGAGATAAATAAAATGAAATATGAATTTTTAGCAAATGTAATATTAAAAGGTAAATTAGAAGTTTTAACTGGCCTACATATAGGTGGTAGCAAAGAAAAATTAGAAATTGGTGGAGTTGATAGCCCTGTTATTAGAGATCCATTTACAAACTATCCTTTCATTCCCGGATCATCTTTAAAAGGTAAAATGAGAATGCTTTTAGAGTTTTCAACTGGTAATATTAGTTCTGAAGGAAAACCATATGAAACAAATGACATAAACAATGTTGTTTGCAGATTGTTTGGTAATTTTACCAAAGGAACTGTGGGTGGACCTACTAGACTAATTACACGCGATTCATTCCCTGATAAGAAAACAACTGACATGTGGCAAAATCTTGATTCAGAATTAGTATTTACTGAATACAAACCAGAAAATACAATTAATAGATTAACTTCAGAAGCTAATCCAAGATTTTTAGAAAGAATTGTTAAAGGTTCTTTTTTTGATGTTGAATTTATTTATAGTATTTATAATCAAATAGGTAATAATAATACTTCCGATAATGGACAAAAAGATATTGATAACTTTAAATTTGTAGTAGAGGCTTTACGCCTATTAGAGCATAACGGGTTAGGTGGTAACATTTCCCGTGGTTATGGCCAAGTTAAATTTACTTTTGCAAATCCTATTATTGTTACAAAAAAAGATTATCAAGATGGAACTGAAAATTATAAAAATTCTAGTAAGCCACATGAAGATTTAGCAATTAATAAAACTTTGGCAGAAATTAACACTAAAATAACATTGCAATAATAGAGGTAAGAATGAAGATTGTATATCTAAAGCCAAAATCCTCTTTCCGTAACAATCTAAGGTCTGATACTTTATGGGGATTGTTATGCTGGGGAATAAAAAATATTTTTGGCGAAGATAAATTAACCGAATTTTTAAGCAGTTATAAAATTAAAAATAACGTTTTAAAGATATCTTCTGCCTTCCCTTTTGTATATAAAGATGGTAAAAGAATATTATTTTTCCCCAGACCAATATTAAAACCAATTGACTTAAACGAATATTTCGATAAAAATAAATTATCAACTAAAAAAGACCGTAGTGAGGTAATAAGCAAGCTTAAAAGTTATAAAAAAATTAAATATTTGCCGGAAGATGTATTTTTTGAATTGTTAAATGGAAAAATTACAGAATACGATTTATTTAAAAGTGAAGATGTTTCGGATGCAGATAAGCTTTTAAGCAAATCCTTTACTACAGTTGAAATGATGCATAATACAATTAATAGGTTAACTAACACTACTTTAGAAGGAAACCTTTATATTGATAGTGATATTTTTATTTATAATGGTGGTCTTTATTTTTTAATTGATGGTGATGATGAAGATGTTAACTTAATTTTAGCTTCAATACGCTTTTTATCCCACTTAGGTTTTGCAGGTGATTCCGCAATTGGTAAGGGTCATTTTGATATATCTGTTGATGATTATTCCCTTACATTACCAACTGATGCTAATAGCTTTATTACTCTATCGCTATATTTCCCAAAAGAAGATGAAGTTAAAGAGTTTAAAAAGTACCCTGATAAATGTTGGTATGAACTTGAAACAAGAAAAGGTAAATACGGTGGACAGTTTATTAAGGACACTAATTTTTGGAAAGACTCCGTACTTATGTTTAAAGAAGGTTCCGTTTTACCTAATTTGCAAAAAAATAATTATGGATTAAATAAAACTGTTAAAAAAACAGCTGAATTTGATGTTTTACAGTTTGGTTTTTCTTTTAATTTACCTTTTAAGGCGGAGTAAAATTATGGAATGTAATATTCAAACTTTTAGTCCAATTCATATCGGTACCGGAAATACATTCGAACCATTTGAATTTATAATTATTAATAGAATATTCTATAAAATAGACCAAGATAAAGCCTTTAAAATTATTTTACAAAAATATCCAGATTCAATAACAAAGTTAGATAAATGGATCTCTGATAATTCAAAACTTTTAGCGCAAAGTAAAGATAATTTAAAACAATCTGAAATAAGGCAAAAATTTAATTTGGCATATTTTTGTGAAAATATTCTAGGTGATAAACCATTAACTAATGAATTAATTAACAAAGCTTCGGCTTACAAATGTAAAGTTCCTTATAGTTTACAATCGAAATATCAAATATCAGAGTGTATTAAAGATGCTAATTATAACCCTTATATCCCAGGTTCATCTATTAAAGGAGCTATTAGAACTGCATTATTAAATATCGCAATTTTAGAAAGCTCTGAAAAAGAAATCACTAAAATAATTAATACTTTAAAAACTACTTTAAATAATAAACTCAATTCAGCTAAAGATTTAACAAAAGAATTACCAAAAATATCTAAATTTTTGGATGAAAAATTAGCCCAAATGTTGTGCATTTGTGGGAAAAAGAAATTTGACAGAAATACAAATAGAATTGAAACTAAATTTGATGACATTAAGTTCGACTTATTCAAATTCATTAAAATAACCGACGCGATTGGAGAAAATGTTAATATTAGCATTTTGCCACCAAATTTGTATGTAATAGATAAAAATCCACAATCTCAATTACCTGCTATTGAAAGCATCGATTCTAATTCAATCTTTAAATTTAATATTATTATAAATGAAGATGAAATAAGATTAATTAATAGAAAAACTAAAGATGAAAATTATAACGATTGGATTGAATTTAGTACACGCTTTAAAAAAATTTTTGGTGTTGATATTGATAATACACCTGCGGGTAAACTTGAAGAGGCAGTTATTGATAGTATTTTAGAAAAAGTAACCAAATTTTCTAAATTAATAATTAATCATGAACTAAAATGGTTTAAACAAGCTGAAATTTCTAAAAATACAAATATTGAGGATGTAAAAGATTTCTATTTAGCCTTTAGATCTATACCAAACATGTTAAAATTAGGCTGGGCTTCCGGTTTTATTAATGTAACTGTTTATTTATCTATGATTAAGAATGGTGGGTATAATTTTATAAAACAGTTATTTGAATCGTTAAATATTGGCATACCTATATCCAAAACAGAGGATAATAATGCTAAATTTGAAAATCCTAACCAATTCCCTACTTCAAGGCGTTTTGTTAGTGAATCATTAACTCACCCAATTGACCCATTAGGTTGGTTTGTTATTAATAAAGGTGATGAAGTTTATGATTTGGAAGAATAATTTATTTTAATTAACTGATTTTTTATTAATTCTGTAATGGTATTACTAAATGATAGAATCCCTCTCCATCTATAAGTTTAATTTTATTATTAAGTGTTTAGAGGATATGACGCTCCCCGAGTATAAGGGGAGCCTTTTTCGTGGTGTTTTTGGTACTGCTTTTAGGCAAACCACTTGCATAACTAAACAACCAACTTGCGATAATTGCATCGTTAAAACCAACTGTCCTTACTTTAAAGTTTTTGAGACTGAAATTCCAGAAAACAATGCTTGGTTTTTAGCTGGCATAAAAAAAACTCCTCATCCTTATGTTATTCACCCTCCTATTGAAACTAAAACCAATTACAAAGCTGGTGATTACATTACTTTTGGTTTAACTGTTTTTGGAAAGTATATAAACGACTTACCCTTTTTCGTCTATTCTTTTATCCTTGCTGGTAAAATTGGTATTTCCTATAAACGCAGCAAATATAAACTTATGTTTGTTGATAATATTTGCAACAATAAATTTACTAGAATTTATAACGATACTTTGGGGCAATTATCTACAACTTACTCCCCTGTTGATATTAAAGCAACATTAAGCGAAGATGTAAATTATAATAATATTACTTTAAATTTTCTCACTCCTTTAAGAATTCAAGAAAAGGGTCTTATACGAGACAAAAATTTAATAACTAAGGAATTATTAATTAGAACTATTGAGCGCAGAATTTTAATTATTTCCAACCTCTTTTGCAACAATTTAGTAGATGACATTAAAACTCCTATTAATAATGCTATATCAATTACAAATAATAATCTGTATTATTACGATTGGAGTAGATATAGCAATCGCCAAAAAACTAAAATGGAAATGGGTGGCTTTAAAGGGGATATTACTTTAACAGGTGACATTTCTAAATTTTATAACTTAATTAAACTTGGTGAACTTACTAACATTGGCAAAAATACAGTTTTTGGCTTAGGAAAATATGAAGTTATTTTACATTGATTTTTTTTGATTTTTTAAAAAATTATTTTATATTAATTTTTAATTTATTATTTCTACAATTTTTGTCTGTTACTTTAATTTATAATCTAAATAACTTTTTATGTCCATAATTCAATAATGAACTATATAGTTTCTTATGATATACAAGAAGATAAAATAAGAAATAAAGTAGCTAAACTACTTACTAAGTATGGCTTGCGTGTACAATATAGTGTATTTGAATGCAATTTATCTTCAGATGATTATAAAACCCTATTTAAAAAATTAAGCGCGCTTATTAATAAAAAATCCGATTCTGTTATATTCTATCCTGCTTGTAAAACATGTGAATCCAAAAAAGAAATTATTGGCAAATATTACGCAGAAAATCAATCGGTTGTAATTGAGATTTAAGGTTTTATGAAATTTACACTATTTGATGATGAAAATATAAAAGCAGCTTGGAATAAAGTTAAAGCAAAAAATGCTGCTGGTGGTATTGATGGAGTAACTATTAAAAGTTTTGAAGAGAATTTAGAATATAATCTATCCGAAATTAAAAACTCTTTAATTAACAATACTTACATTCCAGAACCTTATGAACGAATTTTCATTAAAAAAGAAAATAAATCTTTTAGACCAATTGCCTTACTATCGCTTAAAGATAAAATTGTTCAAAGCGCTGTTTCTCTGTTTTATTCAGATAAATTTGAAAAAATGTTTGTAAACACTAGTTATGCTTATAGGCAAAACAAAGGTCATCTAAAAGCCATTAATAGAATAAAAGATTACATCAATAATCATAAAATGCTTTATTTTTGTCCTATAGATATAGATAATTTTTTTGACACTATTAACCGAAAATTACTTTTTAAAAAAATAAAAGTCTATTTTGATAATCCGTATGTAGAAAAACTAATAGAAATGTGGGTTTTAACTGGTGTAGTTTATAAGGAAAAATTTATTGAACAAGAAAAAGGTATTGCACAAGGAGGTGTTATATCCCCTCTTCTAAGCAATTTATATCTACATGAATTAGATGTAGAATTAATGAATAAAAATTATATCAACATAAGATATGCTGATAATATATTATTGATGGGTAAAAATATTGATGAAGTTTATACTTCTCTAAATTTTGTAAAGTTATTTTTACAAGAAAGATTATTCTTAAAACTGAACGAACCAATTAATACCTTTACCTTACAAGATGGTTTCACCTTTTGTGGTATCAATATTAAAAATAAACTTTTTACTATTGATACTGATAAATTTACTAAACTAATTTCAAATTTTAAAAGTATTATTGATAAAACTGATTTTAATCTATTAGCTACTAAATTAAACGATAGTTTAAGTGGTGTAAAACGTTACTACGCTCCTTTCAACACAAAAGACCAAATTTCAATAATTGAAAGCACCATTTTTAATGAATTAAAAAATAAGTTAGCTAAAAACTCTAATAATATTAAGATTTCTGAAGCAAAAGAATTAATTAGAAATATTAATTTTGTTAACAATTATACCCCAGAAGAATTAAATAAAATAATTGCAGATATTATAAATTTTTCTTACACAAGTAACTCAACATCTTTAACTGAAGCTAAAAAGGCTGTAACGGTTAAAAGAAAACGCTATCAAAATATTTGGTTTAAAAATTATAGCATCTCAATATCTACCCCGCAAAGCATTATCGGTAAAAATGGTGACAATCTTTCAGTTAAAAACCAAGGTAAGTTATTAAAAGAAATTAACCCTACTAAAACAGAAAATATTATTGTAACAGCTAAAGGTACATCAATTACTTATGATGCAATTAGTTTATGTGCAAAACATGAAGTTAAAATAAACTTTTTAGATGAATATGGTAATCCATTTGCTATCATTATGCCTTATTCTTATAACAAACAAAGCATAGTTAGCAAACAAGTTGAAGCTTTATCTACTAATAAATCAAAAATTATTATAGAACATTTAATCTCTTCAAAAATTAAAAATCAAATTAATGTAATTAAATCTTTTGCCAAAAGTAAAGATGAACGTAAAAACATTTTTGAAGAAAAGTTAAATAAAATGGAAACTCTTTTGGAACAGATAAAAAAAATTGACCTCACAATATCTTTGGATAAATATAGAGAAAAGATTTTAGGTTATGAAGGAAATGCTGCTATTTATTATTGGCAAATGGTTAAAGAATTAATTCCAAAACAATACGATTTTAATGAAAGAGAACACCAAAACGCTGATAACGTTGTTAATGTTATGCTTAATTATGGTTATGGAATTTTATACAGTCGTTTACTTGTTGCTATTATTTCTACAGGCTTAAGCCCAGAAATTGCCTTTTTACACAAAGAGCAAAAAGATAAACCCATTTTAACCTTTGATTTAATTGAACCATTTAGAGCTCCCATTGTTGATAAAACTGTTATAGGAATGCTTAATTTAGGTATTAAAGCTTCACTAAACAAAAAACTTTTAAGTGATGAAACAAAGAAAATTTTATTAAATAGAATTTTAACTAAATTAGAAACTGAAATTAAACATAATGGTAAACCTATTAAATATAATGAACTATTTTTTGATATTTGTAAACAAATAGTAAAACTTTTAAAGGATGATAAATTTAGATTTGTCCCTTATATTTTTAAATGGTAAGTGCTGATTTTGTACTATAGGTTTGCGAACTTTTGATTTTTGAGATTTTGGCTTGTAAGTTATTTTATTATAGTTAATTACAGCATTTACTTAACAAAATGTGTCCATAGTTTAAAACTTCGCAAACCTCTTAAAAGTGTCCAATGTTAGGTAGGTTTGCGAACTTTGCCAAAAAAAACCTGCAAAATTTGCAAAATTTTAAGGGGTAAAAATGCCCATTTTTCGCAAACCTCAATTTTCGATTTTTTTAAAGGAGGTTTGCGAACTTTTATTTTAAAGGAAAATTATTTTATAATTTATTAAAAAATAATATTTTTTGCTTGACTTTTTACTAAACTATGGTTAATTTTGCATTAAAAATGGGGTACCCGATCACCTTTTTTTTTAGAGGTTTGCGAACTTTTTAAATGACTTTAGCTAAGTTATTATTTTTCAATAACCCATTTTTTAAAAAAAGCGTTCTTTGACATACGATTTTTTGCTAAGTTATTATTTTTAAGCTCTTTATATTTTCCTCCTTGCTCTGAAAGGATTGAGACACGATAACTTTCCCATCTTTTTCATACACTGCGACCATACCGCAGCCTTTATATTTTCCTCCTTGCTCTGAAAGGATTGAGACATAGATTTTTAAATCCATTTCTTTTCTCCTTTTTTGTTATTTTATGATTCTTTATATTTTCCTCCTTGCTCTGAAAGGATTGAGACTTTGATTTTGTTTCAGTAAGTTCTTTTATCACTTGTAAAACAAGTTCATGTCTTTATATTTTCCTCCTTGCTCTGAAAGGATTGAGACATTTCAACGGTAGATATTACTATCCACCATTCTGAGTCTTTATATTTTCCTCCTTGCTCTGAAAGGATTGAGACACCATTATAAATAAAAAATTCGCCAAATTCTAACTTTTTTACAATCTTTATATTTTCCTCCTTGCTCTGAAAGGATTGAGACAATGCATCAATAGTAGATGGTACTTGTTTTGGTTCAGTATAGAAAATAGACTTTATATTTTCCTCCTTGCTCTGAAAGGATTGAGAC